>NZ_JBXHBV010000006.1:0-524 GCF_056898615.1 Mycetocola sp. Y442 | reverse complement strand
GTCCTTCTTCGGCTCCAGATGCCAAGGCATCCACCGTTTGCTCTTAAAAACTTGCCAATCACATGAGTTTTGAAAATCGAAAATCTATCTCGAAAAAATTGACCAATGGACTCAAACATAAATGCCTGAGTCAATTGTTGTTTTCGACTCGAACCGAAGTCCGAGTCAAAAGATGCTCGCGTCCACTGTGTAGTTCTCAAAGTACGGGCGGTACCCACCCCATCCAACGACCCAAAGGTCCCTGTCGAACAGGAGAAGGTCCAGAGGTACAGTCCGAAACACTTTCATGTTCCGTTCCGGTCCCTCAGGACCCAACAGCGTGCAACATACAAACCCCGTCAAAGCGACCTGTTCCTTCTCCCACAAGTGGGAGCGTACTTACGTCGAATCGTTGAGATTCGTATCAATGTCAATGTTCCACCCATGAGCGCCAGCAGGAACGTTCGTCCCTGAACTGACTGGCCAGTATGTTCCGCTGTATACAGACGGACTGGCACGTGCTCCTTAGAAAGGAGGTGATCCAG
>NZ_JBXHBV010000005.1:0-529 GCF_056898615.1 Mycetocola sp. Y442 | reverse complement strand
CTGGATCACCTCCTTTCTAAGGAGCACGTGCCAGTCCGTCTGTATACAGCGGAACATACTGGCCAGTCAGTTCAGGGACGAACGTTCCTGCTGGCGCTCATGGGTGGAACATTGACATTGATACGGATCGTAAAGATCCGACACGAGTACGCCCTGGTTTTGCCGGGGAAGGAAAGAGTCGGGCCGGCACGGTTCGTATGTTGCACGCTGTTGGGTCCTGAGGGACCGGAACGGAGCGCTTTCGAGTGTTTCGGACTGTACCTCTGGACCTTCTCCTGTTCGACAGGGACCTTTGGGTCGTCGGACAGGGTGGGTACCGCCCGTACTTTGAGAACTACACAGTGGACGCGAGCATCTTTTGACTCGGACTTAATTGTTCGAGTCGAAAACAACAATTGACTCAAGCATTTATGTTTGAGTCCATTGGTCAATTTTTTCGAGATAGATTTTCGATTTTCAAAACTCATGTGATTGGCAAGTTTTTAAGAGCAAACGGTGGATGCCTTGGCATCTGGAGCCGAAGAAGGAC
>NZ_JBXHBV010000004.1:0-5328 GCF_056898615.1 Mycetocola sp. Y442 | reverse complement strand
TGTTCGGTTCTCGACCGTACATCGAGAACCACATAGTGGACGCTACGCATCGTGAATTTTATCGATCACGAAATTCGATTTACCTCAAAACTCATGCTCCACCACAAGGGTGGGATGATTGGTAAGTTATCGGCTTATTAGTACCGGTCAGCTCCGAGAGTCTTTAGTCCTCTCTTCCACATCCGGCCTATCAACCCAGTAGTCTAGCTGGGAGCCTCTCGCCCGAAGGCATGGAAATCTCATCTTGAGGCCGGCTTCCCGCTTAGATGCTTTCAGCGGTTATCCATCCCGAACGTAGCTAATCAGCGGTGCTCCTGGCGGAACAACTGACACACCAGAGGTTCGTCCAACCCGGTCCTCTCGTACTAGGGTCAGATCCTCTCAAATTTCCTGCGCGCGCAGCGGATAGGGACCGAACTGTCTCACGACGTTCTAAACCCAGCTCGCGTACCGCTTTAATGGGCGAACAGCCCAACCCTTGGGACCTACTCCAGCCCCAGGATGCGACGAGCCGACATCGAGGTGCCAAACCATGCCGTCGATATGGACTCTTGGGCAAGATCAGCCTGTTATCCCCGAGGTACCTTTTATCCGTTGAGCGACAGCGCTTCCACAAGCCACTGCCGGATCACTAGTCCCGACTTTCGTCCCTGCTCGACTTGTCAGTCTCACAGTCAAGCTCCCTTGTGCACTTACACTCGACATCTGATTGCCAACCAGATTGAGGGAACCTTTGGGCGCCTCCGTTACTTTTTAGGAGGCAACCGCCCCAGTTAAACTACCCACCAGGCACTGTCCCTGAACCGGATTACGGTTCGAAGTTAGATATCCAATATGACCAGAGTGGTATTTCAACAATGACTCCACCGACACTAGCGTGCCAGCTTCACAGTCTCCCACCTATCCTACACAAGCCACACCGAACACCAATACCAAGCTGTAGTAAAGGTCACGGGGTCTTTCCGTCCTGCTGCGCGTAACGAGCATCTTTACTCGTAGTGCAATTTCGCCGAGTTCGCGGTTGAGACAGCTGGGAAGTCGTTACGCCATTCGTGCAGGTCGGAACTTACCCGACAAGGAATTTCGCTACCTTAGGATGGTTATAGTTACCACCGCCGTTTACTGGGGCTTAAATTCTCAGCTTCGCCTTGCGGCTAACCGTTCCTCTTAACCTTCCAGCACCGGGCAGGCGTCAGTCCGTATACATCGTCTTGCGACTTGGCACGGACCTGTGTTTTTAGTAAACAGTCGCTTCCCACTGGTCTCTGCGGCCCTACCACGCGTCCCGGAGCAAGTCCGTTGACGTGTCAGGCCCCCCTTCTCCCGAAGTTACGGGGGCATTTTGCCGAGTTCCTTAACCACGATTCTCTCGATCTCCTTGGTATTCTCTACCTGACCACCTGAGTCGGTTTGGGGTACGGGTGACTTGAACCTCGCGCCGATGCTTTTCTTGGCAGCATAGGATCATCGGATCTTGCCCTTACGGGCTCCCCTTCAGCTCTCAGCCTTATATGAGAGACGGATTTGCCTATCTCTCGGCCTACAACCTTGGCCTGGGACAACCATCGCCCAGGACCGACTACCTTCCTGCGTCACACCTGTTAATACGCTAACCGCACCAGCATAGGGTCGAGCGCTAGGCCCACCGTCTCACCCCGAAGGGATCAATCAGCAGGATTCAGACTCTTAGCATCACTGGATTAGCTTGGGCGGTTCTTCGTCAGTACGGGAATATCAACCCGTTGTCCATCGACTACGCCTGTCGGCCTCGCCTTAGGTCCCGACTTACCCAGGGCGGATTAGCCTGGCCCTGGAACCCTTGGTCTTTCGGAGGACGGGTTTCTCACCCGTCTTTCGCTACTCATGCCTGCATTCTCACTCGTGTGGCATCCACGGCTGGTTTCNTGGCCCTGGAACCCTTGGTCTTTCGGAGGACGGGTTTCTCACCCGTCTTTCGCTACTCATGCCTGCATTCTCACTCGTGTGGCATCCACGGCTGGTTTACACCGCCGCTTCGCTCGCCACACGACGCTCTCCTACCCATCAATACGGCTGGACCACGAAGGCCTGCCTATAAATATCAATGCCACAACTTCGGTGGCGTGCTTGAGCCCCGTTAAATTGTCGGCGCGGAATCACTTGACCAGTGAGCTATTACGCACTCTTTCAAGGGTGGCTGCTTCTAAGCCAACCTCCTGGTTGTCTGTGCAACTCCACATCCTTTCCCACTTAGCACGCGCTTGGGGACCTTAGTTGGTGGTCTGGGTTGTTTCCCTCTCGACGATGAAGCTTATCCCCCACCGTCTCACTGCTGCGCTCTCACTTACCGGCATTCGGAGTTTGGCTGACGTCAGTAACCTTTTAGGGCCCATTAGCCATCCAGTAGCTCTACCTCCGGCAAGAAACACGCAACGCTGCACCTAAATGCATTTCGGAGAGAACCAGCTATCACGAAGTTTGATTGGCCTTTCACCCCTATCCACAGCTCATCCCCTCAGTTTTCAACCTAAGTGGGTTCGGTCCTCCACGTGCTCTTACACACGCTTCAACCTGGCCATGGATAGATCACTTCGCTTCGGGTCTAGGACATGCGACTGAATCGCCCTATTCAGACTCGCTTTCGCTACGGATACCCCTCACGGGTTAACCTCGCCACATATCACTAACTCGCAGGCTCATTCTTCAAAAGGCACGCTGTCACAGCTACAAGGCTGCTCCAACGGTTTGTAAGCAAACGGTTTCAGGTACTATTTCACTCCCCTCCCGGGGTACTTTTCACCTTTCCCTCACGGTACTTGTTCACTATCGGTCATCTGGGAGTATTTAGGCTTATCAGGTGGTCCTGACAGATTCACACGGGATTTCTCGGGCCCCGTGATACTTGGGATACTCTTCACGCCATCACGAAATTTCGACTACGGGGTTCGCACCCTCTATGACCAGGCTTTCAATCCTGTTCGTCTATCACGCTCTGTAACGTCGCACCGGCGGCAGCCAAATGCTGAAAAGTCCCACAACCCCGAACATGCAACCCCTGCCGGGTATCACACATGCACGGTTTAGCCTCTTCCGGGTTCGCTCGCCACTACTAACGGAATCACTGTTGTTTTCTCTTCCTGTGGGTACTGAGATGTTTCACTTCCCCACGTTCCCTCTACCCGCCCTATATATTCAGGCGGGAGTCACCAGGTAACCTTGCAGCCCCTGGCGGGGTTTCCCCATTCGGACACCCTCGGATCACAGCTTGTTTATCAGCTCCCCGAGGCTTATCGCAGATTACTACGTCCTTCTTCGGCTCCAGATGCCAAGGCATCCACCGTTTGCTCTTAAAAACTTGCCAATCACATGAGTTTTGAAAATCGAAAATCTATCTCGAAAAAATTGACCAATGGACTCAAACATAAATGCCTGAGTCAATTGTTGTTTTCGACTCGAACCGAAGTCCGAGTCAAAAGATGCTCGCGTCCACTGTGTAGTTCTCAAAGTACGGGCGGTACCCACCCTGCCGACCACCATTACGGTTCTGCCAAACAGGAGAAGGTCCAGAGGTACAGTCCGAAACACTCGAAAGCGTTCCGTTCCGGTCCCTCAGGACCCAACAGCGTGCAACATACAAACCCCGTCAAAGCGACCTGTTCCTTCTCCCACAAGTGGGAGCGTACTTACGTCGAATCGTTGAGATTCGTATCAATGTCAATGTTCCACCCATGAGCGCCAGCAGGAACGTTCGTCCCTGAACTGACTGGCCAGTATGTTCCGCTGTATACAGACGGACTGGCACGTGCTCCTTAGAAAGGAGGTGATCCAGCCGCACCTTCCGGTACGGCTACCTTGTTACGACTTAGTCCTAATTACCAATCCCACCTTAGACGGCTCCCTCCCAATAAAGGGTTAGGCCACCGGCGTCGGGTGTTACCGACTTTCATGACTTGACGGGCGGTGTGTACAAGGCCCGGGAACGTATTCACCGCAGCGTTGCTGATCTGCGATTACTAGCGACTCCGACTTCATGAGGTCGAGTTGCAGACCTCAATCCGAACTGGGACCAGCTTTTTGGGATTCGCTCCACCTTACGGTATCGCAGCCCTTTGTACTGGCCATTGTAGCATGCGTGAAGCCCAAGACATAAGGGGCATGATGATTTGACGTCGTCCCCACCTTCCTCCGAGTTGACCCCGGCAGTATCCCATGAGTTCCCACCATTACGTGCTGGCAACATAGAACGAGGGTTGCGCTCGTTGCGGGACTTAACCCAACATCTCACGACACGAGCTGACGACAACCATGCACCACCTGTATACGAGTGTCCAAAGAGTTCGTTATCTCTAACGCGTTCTCGTATATGTCAAGCCTTGGTAAGGTTCTTCGCGTTGCATCGAATTAATCCGCATGCTCCGCCGCTTGTGCGGGCCCCCGTCAATTCCTTTGAGTTTTAGCCTTGCGGCCGTACTCCCCAGGCGGGGAACTTAATGCGTTAGCTGCGACACGGAGACCGTGGAATGGTCCCCACATCTAGTTCCCAACGTTTACGGGGTGGACTACCAGGGTATCTAAGCCTGTTTGCTCCCCACCCTTTCGCTCCTCAGCGTCAGTTACGGCCCAGAGATCTGCCTTCGCCATTGGTGTTCCTCCTGATATCTGCGCATTCCACCGCTACACCAGGAATTCCAATCTCCCCTACCGCACTCTAGTCTGCCCGTACCCACTGCAGGCTGGAGGTTGAGCCTCCAGTTTTCACAGCAGACGCGACAAACCGCCTACGAGCTCTTTACGCCCAATAATTCCGGACAACGCTTGCACCCTACGTATTACCGCGGCTGCTGGCACGTAGTTAGCCGGTGCTTTTTCTGCAGGTACCGTCACTTTCGCTTCTTCCCTGCTAAAAGAGGTTTACAACCCGAAGGCCGTCGTCCCTCACGCGGCGTTGCTGCATCAGGCTTTCGCCCATTGTGCAATATTCCCCACTGCTGCCTCCCGTAGGAGTCTGGGCCGTGTCTCAGTCCCAGTGTGGCCGGTCACCCTCTCAGGCCGGCTACCCGTCGTAGGCTTGGTGAGCCATTACCTCACCAACTACCTGATAGGCCGCGAGTCCATCCTTGACCAAAATTCTTTCCAACCACTGAAGATGCCTTCGCGGTTCGTATCCGGTATTAGACGTCGTTTCCAACGCTTATCCCAGAGTCAAGGGCAGGTTACTCACGTGTTACTCACCCGTTCGCCACTAATCACCAGAGCAAGCTCTGGATCATCGTTCGACTTGCATGTGTTAAGCACGCCGCCAGCGTTCGTCCTGAGCCAGGATCAAACTCTCCGTAAATGTTTAATTGC
>NZ_JBXHBV010000003.1:0-894948 GCF_056898615.1 Mycetocola sp. Y442 | reverse complement strand
CCAGAAAAGGTCGAGTCAACGGGTATTTGGCATTTGACATTGTGCACGCTGTTGAGTTCTCAAGGATCGGATGCTCCCGCTTTTCACCCTTCCGGGCTGCTCCGCAGGGCAACTTCTCTACCCTACCACATGAATCAGCCGGTAAAACCGGCCGCTCCCCGTGACATCCAGCCAGGCTGGGCATCACAAGAGTCGCCGAATTTCTTCGGTTCTTCCTGGGTGGGTTTTATATCCTAAACCTCAAGACAACGACACTCAAGAGTGACGGAGTTGAGGTGAGGATTTGGTCCCGCATGAGGCCGGCGAGCTAAGCTCAGCCGCACCTTTGGGGTGACGAGTAGTTACTCTACGTTGGCTTTCGTCACTCCGGCAAATTGCACGTGCACGCCGGGCGTGTCGCCTCCGGTGCTCGTGCAACCATCACGAAACTAGTGAGGTGTTCGCCCCGCCGGATGCGCCCGGCATCGTCGATTCCCGCACGATCAATTCGGGCTGGAACACGATGTGCTCGCGCGTGAAATCATCCGGTGCCTCCGCCTCCCTCAGGAGAAGGTCGACCGCGGTCGACCCGATGAGGGCGCTCGGTTGCCTCACTGACGTGAGGGGCACCACCGCTGCGACAGCGAAGTCGATGTCGTCGTAGCCGACGATCGCGATGTCGTCCGGTACCGACAGTGTGCCGAGCATGCTGAGCGCCTGAAGGAGGCCCATCGCCACGAGATCGTTTGCGGCAAACAGGCCGTCCGGGCGCTCAGCGACCGACCGCTCCCGTACAGTTTCTCCGACTCTTCTGCCCTGGAGGACAGTGAGGGCGTCAGTTTCGATGTACTCGAGAGTGATCCCTTCCGTCTCTGCTGCGGCGTTGCGTGCGCCGGCGAGCCGATCGGCGACCTGGCGCAGGTGAGCAGGACCACCGACGACGGCGATCCGGCGTCGTCCCGTATCAATGAGGTGCCGCACCGCGAGATACCCGCCGGCGACGTCGTCGACGGCAACCGAAGAGAACCGTTCGTCGGTGGTCGGCCTGTCGACCAGAACAGCCGGGATGCCCCTGGTGTGCAGGCGGTCGAGCCTGTCGACACTGTCGCCGACCGGCGAGATGAGGACGCCGTGGACACGCTGCTTCTCGAAGAGGTCGAGGTATGCCGCTTCACGCTCGACGTTTTCGTCGCTATTGCCGAGGAGGACCGTGAGCCCGTCTTGGGCGGCACGGTCTTCGGCGCCTCGGGCGACATCGGTAAAGAACGGGTTCGAGACATCGAGCACAATCAGCCCGATGCTGAGACTACGTCCAGCCCTGAGTTGCCGTGCCGCGTCGTTGCGCACGAACCCCAGTTCGTCGATGGCTTTTCGTACCCGCTCGACAGTCTGGGGCGATACCTTGTCCGGCCGGTTGAGCACGTTGGAGACAGTCCCCACAGACACTCCCGCACGGTTCGCTACGTCACGAACGCTCATTCCCATAACGCAATCCTCCATGGCCGGTGATGCCAGCGTATAGGCGAACCCGTGGATCGCTGCGCGTCCGGCTGGCGTGATACAAAAGATCCGGTTGAATCATTTCATCCAATTCGCGTGTTGCAGGCCCCGTCGACCCGGCCGGACCCCCAGCGCGTGTACCGACCTCACTGATCAAAGGAGCTCACAGTGTCCACCGAGATCGAACGCGTCTGCTTCCTCATGAACCTCAAGCCCGAACGGGTGGATGACTACCTCGCGGCGCACGAGACGGTCTGGCCAGAGATGCTCGAGGCGCTGAGTGCGTGCGGCTGGCGCAACTATTCCCTGTTCCTCCGCAAGGAGGATGGACTCGTCGTCGGTTACCTCGAAACCGACAACTTTGATCGCGCCAGAGCCGAAATGGACAGGACCGAGGTCAACGAACGGTGGCAGGCAACCATGGCTGGTTACTTCGCGGAGGAGACCGCCCCCGACCGGACCATGCGAACACTGCAGGAGTATTTCCACCTGGCATGATCGCGCCTGGCGAGTGCGCGGGCGCAGCCCGGGGCATCCGTCTCGCCGTGGACGCAGAAGCTACACACGGAAGGCAAGCGGGCTATGCCGGCACCGCCCTTCTCTGATAACTTGGTGCTCTGAGCTGAAACGATTCAGCAACGTGTTCCCACACATGAAATTCAGTAAGGACGAAGAACAATGACGATCGACTCCACGGCACTTGCCACGCTGGAAAAACAGGCCATCGAACTCCCCTCGTGGGCGTTCGGCAACTCCGGCACCCGGTTTAAGGTCTTCGGCACCCCCGGCACCCCGCGCACGATCCAGGAGAAGCTCTCGGATGCCGCAAAGGTGAACGAGCTCACGGGACTCGCTCCCACGGTGGCGCTCCACATCCCTTGGGACAAGGTCGATGACTACGCCGCGCTTCGTGACTACGCGGCCAACCTCAACGTGTCGCTCGGCACCGTGAACTCGAACACATTCCAGGACGACATCTACAAGTTCGGCTCGCTCACCCACACCGACCGCGCTGTCCGCCAGAAAGCCATTGACCACCACTTCGAGTGCATCGACATCATGGGCGAGACCGGCTCTCAGGATCTCAAAATCTGGCTCGCGGACGGTACCAACTACCCGGGCCAGGGTGACATCCGCGGTCGTCAGGACCGGCTCGCCGAATCGCTGCAGAAGATCTACGACCGCCTCGGCGATGACCAGCGCCTCGTGCTCGAGTACAAGTTCTTCGAGCCGGCTTTCTACCACACCGATGTTCCCGACTGGGGAACGAGCTATGCCCAGGTCAGCGCCCTCGGCGACAAGGCCCTCGTCTGCCTCGACACCGGTCACCACGCTCCAGGCACCAACATCGAGTTCATCGTCGCCCAGCTGCTTCGCCTCGGCAAACTCGGCTCGTTCGACTTCAACTCGCGCTTCTACGCCGACGACGACCTCATCGTCGGTGCGGCCGACCCGTTCCAGCTGTTCCGGATCCTCTACGAGGTCGTTCGCGGAGGCGGGCTCGACGACGACTCACCCGTCGCGTTCATGCTCGACCAGTGCCACAACGTCGAGGACAAGATCCCCGGCCAGATCCGCAGCGTACTCAACGTTCAGGAGATGACGGCGCGTGCGCTGCTCGTCGACCGCGATGCCTTGCTTGCCGCGCAGAACGCAGGCGACGTACTCGGCGCGAATGGCATCCTCATGGATGCCTTCTATACGGATGTTCGTGGCGACCTGGCCGCGTGGCGCGAGTCCCGCGGTCTTCCGGCCGACCCGATGGCCGCATACGCGGCATCCGGTTACCAGGAGCAGATCGCCGCTGAGCGTGTCGGTGGCCAGCAGGCGGGCTGGGGGGCGTAAGCGTCCGGCGCCTGTTCGCGACGGGCCCAGGTACGGGGGCTTACTACCCGACCCGATCGAGAAACTGAAGTACGCGCCCGCTGAGAAGCTCCGCGGAATCGGGTTCATAGGACGGAAGACTGGAGTCCGCGAAGAGGTGCGCGTCGCCCGGATAGATAAAGAGTTCACCGTCGTCTGCCTGCTCGATGAGCGTGCGTGCGGCATCAATGTCGCCGGAGTCCACGAACTCGGGATCCCCCTCCGTCGCGTGGATCTGCACGGGGAGCGCAGCCGGCCAGACATCGCCGAACTCGGTGACGGGCAGACAAGCGGAGAAGAACAGTGCACCGCGCCCGCCCGGTCGCGATTGGGCGAGAAGCTGGGCCGGCATCACCCCGAGGGAGAAACCGGCGTAGACGAGGTCGCTCGGCAGGTCAGCGGCCGCCGCGCTCCCCCGTCGCAGAATCTGGGTGAAGCCAATCTCGCGGGCATGGTTCACGCCCTCCTCGAGGGTTTCAAACGTCCGCCCGTCGAACAGATCGGGGAGGTGAACCTCATTACCAGCCTGCCGGAGCAGTTCGGCAAATTCGCGGATGCCCTGGGTCAGGCCTTGCGCGTGATGGAACAGCAGAACCTCGGCCATAAGAATCCCTTTCGTCCGGTTACGCACGCGGTTGGCGTGCCGTCATGGATATCAACCTGCTCGAACCGCCGCCAGTGTCAGATGCCCCCGTACCTGCGCCTGGTGAGCCCGTTGAGGAGAGAAGCAAACACGAGCACGAGACCGAGCGCGAGCAGTTGCACCTGCACACCGTCGTTCCCCGGGAACGCGAGCAGGATTCCGGCGTTGAGCCACACGATGAGGACCGTTGCGAGAACGACTCCGGACACCCGTCCGATGCCGCCGGTGATCGCGACCCCGCCGAGGACGGCGATCGTGATCGCAGGCAGCGCCATACCGTTGCCGCTGGTACCGGCATCCGGACGCGCCGACGCAAACTGCGCGACGGTGACGATCCCGACGAGTCCGGAGATCACCCCCGAGAGCACATACACGGCGAAGCGGTTCGGGCGGACGTTGATGCCAGCCCACGATGCCGCCGTGTCGTTGGTGCCGAGGGCGTACACCCGGCGCCCAAAGGTCGTCTTGTTGAGCAGCACCCAGACCACGATGACGACCGGAATGAGGAAGGTGAAGATCCCCAGCGGAATCAACGGCACGTATGCCCCGATGAGCGGCAGCTCGACAGCCTTCGCTGCGGAATAGAAGGTCTGGATTTCGGTCGAGTTCACCGGCTTCTGGCCACTCCACACGAGCGCGATCGAACGGTAGGCATAGAACGTCGCAAGCGTGGCGATCAAAGGCGGAAAACCGATATACGACACCAGTGCCCCATTGATGCCACCGAGGATGCCACCGAGCACGACGGCGAACACCATCGCGACGATGAGGTTCCAGCCCCAGAGACCGTATGACATCCCGAACGCGATACCCGTCACCGAAACCATCGAACCGACGGACAGGTCGATGCCCCCGCGTCCGGAGAGGATGACCCCGAGCTGCGCGAGACCCAGCATGGCGAGGGGAACGGCGTTGATGAGCGATGCGGCGAGGTAGTCCGGGTTGTATGACCCGCTCAGCACGCCGACACCGTCGAGAACGGTCATCACGACGAGCACGACAACGATGAGGACAGCGAGCAGGACAATGCGCTGGGTGAGGAGCGCTTCGAGCGCACGCGCACCAATGCTTCGCCTGGATTCATCGGGCCTGGTGACCGGAGCCTCGGTCGTGACACTCATGCTTTCCTCCTCCGTGCCCGCTCGCGCAGCAGGTCCGTGCCGACGGCGACGATGATGAAGACCCCGACGAACAGGTTCGCGAGCTGTGAGGGCCAGCCCAGCTGGGTCACACCCGAGTTGACCGTCTGCACAAGAATCGCGCCGAGCAGCGTGCCGATCACCGAGCCGCGGCCACCGAGAATCGAGGTTCCCCCGATCACGACGGCGGCGATGACCGCGAGCTCACGACCGGTGCCGACGCCCTGGTCGAGCGTCGACGTGCCCGCTGCGATGAAGAAGCAGGCTCCGAGGCCGACCAGGGCACCGGTGATCGCGTACGCGAGCACGACGCGCGGCTGCACCTTCACCCCGGCGAGGCGAGCCGCGTTCGCATTTCCACCGATCGCGAAGAAGTGCCTGCCCCCTGCCGTGTTCCTCAAATACCACCACGCCACAAGCACGATGAGAATCGTGATCGCGAAGCTGTGCGGCACCCCGAGCGTCCGCCCGGACTCGCCCCGCCCGAAGACGTCGAGGGTGGACGGGATGTTGTTGACCGTCGATGACCCGAAGGTCCGCAGCGCGAAGAACTGGAAAATGTTCGCGGTTCCGAAGGTGATGATGATGGCGTGCACCCGGCCGTACGCAATCAGGGTGCCGTTGATGAGACCGAGCACCGTGCCGAGGACCATGCTCACGAGCACAGCGACGACGAGCGGAACGTTCACGTCGACGAGCAGCTTTGCGGTGACGACGGCGCAGAGCGCAATTGCCCCTCCCACCGACACATCGATGCCGGCGGTGATGATGATGAACGTCATCCCGACACCGATCAGGGCGATCGGCGCAACCGACACGAACAGCGGCTGGATCGACGACGCGCTCAGGAACGACGGAGTGAACACTCCGAGCAACGCCCAGAGCACGGCGATCACGCCAACGAGAACGAACTCCTGCCCGGTGACCGGTGGCGGCAGGATGCGACGGACCATCGCCTTCTCCGCTGGTCCGGTGGCGAGCGCCGTCATGACGTCTCCTCCCTGCCCGCTTCGCCGGCCGCAGCCGCCAGGATCTCGACCTGGGTGGCATCCGGGCTGAACTCCCGCGCGATCTCGCCGCTGCGGATCACCAGAATGCGGTCGGAGATCCGCAGGACCTCACCCAGGTCGCTCGTCACCACGAGTACCGCGGTCCCCTCGCTGGCCAGGTCGTCGATGATGCGGTGGATCTCTTCCTTGGCACCGACGTCGACGCCCTGGGTCGGCTCGACGAGTACGAGGAGCTCCGGTCGGCTGACGAGTTGTCGCGCGAGAACCACCTTCTGTGCGTTACCACCTGACATGGCGCTGATCGGCTGACGCTCGCTCGGCGTCTTCACCGCGAGCCTGGTGATGAAGTCCCGCGCGATGTCACGTTCGACACGTCGCTCGACCCACCCCCGCACCCGCGACAGCAGGTGAAGCTCTCCGATCGTGATGTTGAAGGCGATGCTCTGAAAAGAGAACGCCCCCTGAGCAGAGCGATCAGCGGGGAGCAGATGGATGCCACGCTTCCTCGCTGAGGACGGACGACTGATCACGACCGGCTCACCATTCACCAGCATCCGCCCCGCTGTCGGTCGCTGCATTCCGTAGATCGTGCTGGCGATCTCGCCGGCACCTGAACCAATGAGGCCGTACAGGCCGAGGATCTCACCCGACGGGACACTGAAGCTGACGTTCTCGAACGCATTCGCGAGGCTCAGTGCGTCGAGTTCGAGCACGACGGCACCGCGAGTCGCCTCACCATCGCCACGCGGCTCGGCGAGAACCCCTCCGACCATGAGTTCCGCAATTTGCCGGACCGTGAGGTCGGCGATCGGCCGGGTTGTGATCGTCTCACCGTCGCGCATGATGGTCACCACATCGGCGATGCGAAACAGCTCGTCGAGGCGATGGGAGATGTAGATGACGGCGACCCCCGTCGCGGTCAGCCTGCGGATCACGCCGAACAGCACGTCGATCTCAGCGTCGGTGAGGATCGCTGACGGCTCGTCGAGGATGAGCACCCTCGCGTCTCCGGCGAGCGCCTTCGCTATCGACACCTGCTGCTGCTGGGCGATGGACAGACTGCCGACGGGCTGGGTCGCGATGCCGACGCTGAGTCCCACTGTGTCGAGAAGCTGACCCATCTGGTCGGCCTGCCCGGCCCAGTCGACACGAATCCCCTTCGTGAGCTCGCGCCCCACAAAGACATTCTCGGCAACGCTGAGTTCCGGAAAGAGCTGCGGCTCCTGGTAGACCGTCTGCACACCGAGCCCGATGGCATCCGTCGTTGATGAAATCGTGACGGGACGACCATCGAATTCGAGTCGACCCGCATCGGCGCGTTCCGCTCCCGCCACGATCTTGATGAGCGTCGACTTGCCCGCGCCGTTCTCGCCGACGAGGGCGTGCACCGTGCCGGGTGCCACCGCGATGTCGGCGTTCCTGATGGCCCGAACGCCGCCGTAGCTCTTTGAGACGCCCGAAAGGGCGAGGCGCGGAAGCACGGCCGCCGGGGTATCGATATTGCCGGGCATGAGATCCCTCCCGGTCGGGACGGGCGACTCTCGTCGCGCCGTCCCGACCACCGCTTCTTGCTGTCAGTAGTCGAACTCGTCGACGTTCTCCGTCGTGATGGTGAGGGGAGGCCCGAGCAGAAGAACCTTCGACTCGGAGTCGTACTCCACCTCTGGCAGGTCATCGCTCACGTTGTTCGTCGCCTCGAGTTCGTTACCTTCGGCGAGCTGCAACCCGGTCCACGCGGTGAGGTAACCGAGTGCCTCGACGTCCCAGAGGATCGACGCACTCGATGAACCGTCTTCCAGGTACGGTTTCATCGACTGGGGGGTTCCGAGGCCGACCGTGAACACCTGGCCGACCTTGCCGGCATCCGACACCGCCTGGGCAACGCCGGGGGCGCTCGACGTGCATTCGCCGACCAGCCCGGTGAGATCCGGGTGAGCATTCATGAGGTCGGTTGCCATCGAGGTCGCCATAGCCTGGTCCTCACCGGCGTAGACGATGTCCACGATTTCGGCGTCAGGGTACTCTTCGGCGGTGTACTCCTCCTGCACCTCGATCCACGCGTTCAGGTTCGCCGCCGTCTCCCCGCACGACACGATGGCGTATTTGCCTGATCCGCCCATCGCGTCGAGCAGCGCATCGGTGAGGCCCTCGCCGATGCCCTCGACCGACGCCTGGTTCACGAACACCTCGCGCACCGAGCTCGGGGCGTCGGTATCGCTCGTCGCTACCTGGATGCCGGCATCAGCGGCCTCCTGCAGCAGCGGTGCCATGGAGTCAGGATCGTTGGGCGCGACGATGAGCGCGTCGACGCCCTGCTGGATGAACGAGCGAACGATGTCTGCCTGCGCCGCGGCATCCGCTGTTGTCGGTCCCTGATAGAGCCATTCGATGCCGAGCTCCTCCGCGGCCGCCTCGCCACCGGCGTTCATCGCTTCGAAGTAGGGAATGCCCTGCAGCTTCGGCACGAATGCAACGGTGACCTGCTCGTCGCCGCCGCCTCCGCCCGCGTCGCCACCACCCGCGTCGCCACGACTCGTGCATGCGGTCATGGCGAGCGCCGCGGTCAGCGCGAGCGCGCCGACCGCCAGTGTCTTCCTTCTCATCAACACAGTTGTGCCTCTTTCTTCTCTGAACCGGGCGACATCGCCCAGACGGTCGCGACACTGCCGCCGCGAGGTGTTTCTCCTGGTTCGTGTGAGCCGCCGGTCACGCCGGTACCTCCTCGGGAATTTCGCGTGCCGGGCCAGGCGCCGGCATCGCGACCACGGTGACGTCCACCCCGGCGCCCTGCCACGCCTCCCGGAACTCCGGACCCACTGCATCGTCGGTGTACAGCGCCGTGATGTGGTCCGGGTCCACAAACGCGTGCAGGCCGAAGCCGGAGGCCTTCGCCGCGGTGAACAGACCGACCACCGAATCGCACGAGCGCGCGAGCCCCCGCTTCGCCTCGCACTCCTCCGTCGACAGCTCGAGCAGGCCCAGGCTCCGCGACACGCTCGATGCTCCAAAAAAGCCCGTCTTCACCCGACCGCGCCCCTCGAGCACATCCGAGAACGCGCCGACGACCGATCGCGATGCGCGGCGCACCACTCCCCCTGGGAGGATGACCGTGGCATCCGTACGCTCCATCAGGAGACTGGCGAGGCGGATGCCGTTGGTCACGACGACCAGGCCGGTGCGGCCGGTCAGTTCGGTCGCGAGGTAATACGTCGTCGACGACGAGTCGATCGCGATGACATCGCCATCCTGCACCAGCGCCGCGGCCGCCCGCGCGATGGCGCGCTTGGCCCCGGCATTGGCACGCAGTCGGCTCTCGAAAGCGTCTTCCTCACGTGGGACCGTTGCGACGGCGCCCCCGCGGACGCGACGGAGGAGCGATCGCTGTTGGAGCAGGTCGAGATCCTTGCGCACGGTGACCGCTGAGACTCCGAGCCGCGTCGCGAGATCGTTGACCGTGACGCGTCCCTTGGCGAGGAGGTCATCGAGAATCGCCTCTTCACGCACGAAGTCGTATCGACTCATCGCTCCTCCGTTCGGCAAGTGACGAACTCTCAGCTTTGTCTCGAAAGATAGGCCGATCGTCAGTTCACGTCAAGAAACGAAATCAAAACGTTGCGGAACGCTTGCGTTGGGGTCCTGCCCTCGCAGGGGGAGCGCGCCCCGCGATAACGCCTGGCTGTAGCATTTCAGTCCAGACCGAGGAGCGGGAACATGGCAACAACATCGACCGTCGACGCGGAGTCCCGCCGGGAGCGCCTGCTCGGCATCCTCACCGCCGACGGAATCATCCGTCTCGACGAGGCAGCGGAAAGCCTCGGCGTCTCGGCGATGACCGTGCGACGCGACCTCGCCGACCTCGAGACCGAGGGCCGCCTTCGCCGGGTCCGCGGCGGCGCGGTGCCCTCCCTCAAACCGCGCTCCTTTGTTGACCGGATGTCGACGGGCGCCGAGGCGAAGCGCGTCATCGCCGACAAGGCGCTTGCATTGATGCCCGCGACCGGTGCTGTCGCATTCGATGCGTCGTCCACCGCGGGAACCGTACTCGCGCGCATGGAGGGATCGGGCGCTGACCTCACCGTTGCCACGAACTCGTACGAGAATTTCCAGAGTGCGCGGCGCCTCGGGGGGATGCCGCTGCTCATCGGCGGTGAGGCCGAGGAACGCACCGACAGCTTCGTGGGCCTGCTCGCATGCCAGGCGGCCGGTTCGCTGCACTACTCGCACTTCTTTACCTCGGCGGGCGCGGTCGACCCCGAACGCGGAACGAGTGAGGTCACCCTCGCGGAGGCGCAGGTCAAGCTCGCGTTCGTCGCGGCGGCGGACGAAACAGTCCTCCTCGTGGACTCCACCAAACTCGGCCAGCGTGCCCTCGCCCGCGCCCTGGACTGGGAGCGGGTGAGCCTCATGGTCACCGAACTCGATCCCGCCGACGCCAGGCTCGATCCGTACAGGAACCTCGTCGAACTCGCCTGACCGGGGGCGCCTCCTTGACCGACGCAACGGCCGGTGTTACTTTCTGTAAGAGTTAACATGAACGAACAACGGGAGACGCGCATGACGAACGAGACCGCAGCGGCACTGATCGCCCGGAGCAACCGGCTGGGCGCCGACCCGAAAAACACGAACTACGCCGGCGGCAACACATCGGCCAAGGGCGTCGACACCGACCCCGTGACCGGCGACGACGTCGAGCTGCTCTGGGTCAAGGGATCCGGCGGCGACCTCGGCACCCTCACCGAGTCGGGCCTCGCCGTGCTCCGCCTCGACCGCATGCGGGCGCTCACTCACGTCTACCCCGGCGTCGAGCGCGAAGACGAAATGGTCGCGGCCTTCGACTACACGCTCCACGGTAAGGGCGGCGCTGCCCCGTCGATCGACACCGCTATGCACGGCCTCGTCGACGCCGCTCACGTCGACCACCTGCACCCCGACTCCGGCATCGCGATCGCGACAGCAGCAGACGGCGAAGAGCTCACGAAGACCATCTTCGGAGACAAGGTCGTCTGGGTTCCCTGGCGCCGTCCCGGCTTCCAGCTCGGCCTCGACATCGCCGAGATCAAGGCGAAGAACCCGGATGCCATCGGCTGCATCCTCGGCGGACACGGCATCACCGCGTGGGGAGACACCAGCGACGAGTCCGAGAAGAACTCGCTCTGGATCATCAACACCGCCGCTGAGTACATCGCGACCCACTCGCGTCCCGAGCCATTCGGCCCCGAGCTCGACGGCTACGAAGCCCTCCCCCTCGCCGAGCGTCGCGCCAAGGCTGCAGCGCTCGCGCCGACCCTCCGTGGACTCGCCTCAACAGACAAGCCGCAGGTCGGCCACTTCACGGACCACGCTGTCGTCCTCGACTTCCTCGGCAGCGCCGAGCACCCGCGTCTCGCCGCGCTCGGAACGAGCTGCCCTGACCACTTCCTCCGCACCAAGGTGAAGCCGCTTGTCGTCGACCTGCCGGCATCCGCTTCGGTGGAAGAGACGATCGAGCGCCTGCAGGTCCTCCACGAGGAGTACCGCGCGGACTACCAGTCCTACTACGACCGCAACGCGACGGCCGACTCCCCCGCGATCCGTGGAGTTGACCCGCTCATCATTCTCGTTCCAGGGGTCGGCATGTTCAGCTACGGCGCGAACAAGCAGACCGCGCGCGTTGCGAGCGAGTTCTATCTCAACGCGATCAACGTGATGCGGGGCGCCGAGGGACTCTCGACCTACGCGCCGATCGACGAAGCCGAGAAGTTCCGCATCGAGTACTGGGCGCTCGAGGAGGCCAAGCTCCAGCGCATGCCGAAGCCGAAGCCGCTCGCGACCCGCATCGCTCTCGTCACGGGCGCGGCATCCGGAATCGGCAAGGCCATCGCCACCCGCCTCGCCGCCGAGGGTGCCTGCGTCGTGATCGCCGACCTGTCGCTCGAAAAGGCACAGGCCGCTGCCGCAGAAATCGGAAACACGGATGTCGCGATCGGCATCGCGGCGGATGTCTCGAACGAGCAGGCGGTCCAGGCCGCGATTGACGCCGCTGTTCTCGCGTTCGGCGGGCTCGACCTTGTCGTGAACAACGCCGGACTGTCGCTGTCGAAGTCGCTGCTCGAGACCACCGAGGCGGACTGGGACCTGCAGCACAACGTGATGGCCAAGGGATCGTTCCTCGTGTCGAAGGCCGCTGCCCGCGTGCTCATCGAGCAGAAGCTCGGTGGAGACATCATCTACATCTCGTCGAAGAACTCGGTCTTCGCCGGACCGAACAACATCGCGTACTCGGCGACCAAGGCCGACCAGGCGCACCAGGTGCGACTGCTCGCGGCCGAACTCGGTGAGTACGGCGTGAAGGTGAACGGCATCAACCCCGACGGCGTCGTGCGCGGTTCGGGAATCTTCGCCTCGGGCTGGGGTGCCAATCGTGCGAAGACCTACGGCATCGAAGAGGAGGACCTCGGCAAGTTCTACGCCCAGCGCACCATTCTCAAGCGCGAGGTTGTCCCGGAGAACGTCGCCAACGCCGTGTTCGTGCTCTGCACGAGCGACCTGTCGCACACCACGGGCCTGCACATTCCGGTCGACGCCGGTGTTGCCGCCGCATTCCTGCGATGAGCGGGCTCGGGCGCGGGCGCGGGCGCGGCGAGAACATCACTTCCGGTCGAGAACATCGCGCGCAACTGATGTGCTCGGCCGGAACTGATGCGTTCGGCGGCACGGCAACCGAGGTGGTCGCGTGAGCGGCACCGGGGCGGCTGGCACGGTCCCGGCTGGCGCGGTCGGCACCGTCGGCACCGTCGGCACGGTCGCGGCCGTCGACCTCGGCGCGACGAGTGGCCGGGTCATGCTCGGCCACGTCGGGCCGAACGAGCTGAGGCTCGAGCCCGTGGCGCGCTTTGCGAACGGCCCGGTCGAGATCGACGGCGGGCTGCGCTGGAACATCACTGGCCTCTACGAATCGGTGCTCACCGGGCTCACCGAGGCCGCGACGCGTGCCCCGAATCTGGCGTCGATCGGCATCGACTCATGGGCCGTCGACTATGGCCTGCTCTCGGGCGGGCACCTGCTCGCCGAGCCGTTCCACTACCGCGACGGTCGCACCGAGCGTGGCGTCGAAGCGGTGCACGCGAAGGTTCCGTTCAGCGAGTTGTACGCCGAGAACGGCCTGCAGTTCCTCGCGTTCAACACGCTCTACCAGTTCGCCGCCGATGGCGATCGGCTCAACGACGCCGACACCGCGCTGCTGATCCCCGACCTGCTCGCGCACTGGCTCACCGGCGCCCGCGTCTCGGAGTCCACCAACGCGTCGACGACCGGGCTCCTCACCGTCGACGGCGAGTGGAACGAGGCACTGATGAGCCGGCTCGGCCTGCCGCGCCGGCTGTTCGCCCCACTCGTTTTCCCCGGCGACCGCATCGGTACGCTCCTGCCGCAGATCGCCGAGCGGACCGGGCTCTCACCGAGCGTGCCCGTGACCGCGGTCGGATCGCACGACACGGCATCCGCTGTTGTGGGTGTTCCGATGACGACGGGCGATGCCGCCTATATTTCGTGCGGCACCTGGGGTCTCGTCGGTCTCGAACTCGACTCACCGGTGCTCACCGAGTCGAGCCGGGAGGCCAACTTCACGAACGAGGGTGGAGTCGACGGGCGGGTGCGGTTCCTGCACAACGTCATGGGGCTGTGGCTGCTGAGCGAGTCGGTGCGCACCTGGGAGCGGGAGTCCGGAGCGCCCATCGACCTGCCGACCCTGCTCGGCCAGGCAGCTGCGGTGTCCGGACCCGTGCCGGTATTCGACGCGAACGACGCACGGCTGATGCCGCCGGGTGATATGCCCGCGCGCATCGCCGAGCTGCTGCGCGAGACCGGTCAGCCGGTCCCGCAGTCACAGGCTGAGTTCACCCGCTCGATTCTCGAGAGCCTCGCGGATGCCTTCGCGCACGCGGTGCAGACGGCGTCACGTCTCGCGGGCACGCACGTTTCGGTGATCCACATCGTCGGCGGCGGCTCGCTCAACACGTTGCTGTGCCAGCTGACAGCGGATCGGGCCGGGCTTCCGGTGCTCGCCGGCCCGGTGGAGGCGACGGCGATCGGGAACGTGCTCGTTCAGGCGCGCGCGGTCGGACTTATTGAGGGCGACCTCGAGTCGCTGCGTGCGCGAGTGGCGGCGTCGTTCGAGCCCGTTCGGTTCGAGCCGCGCGCCCGCCCGCACGGCTGACGCGGGCTCAGGCTCGGCGGCGCCGAAGCCGCACCCCGCCCACCGCTGCACTTCCATGCCCGCGCTGCAGATACTTCTGCAGCGCGGGCATGGAAGTGGCGCGCTCGACGAGGGGCGCGAGCTAGCCGACGAGGGCCGCGATCGCGACGATCGCGCTGGCGAGGGTCAGCACTCCGGCGACAACGAACAGCACGATGTGCACGGTGAGGAACTTCGTTGCCTTGCCGGCGGCATCCCGAGCCCTCGGGTCCTTCACCACGCGCCGGTAGAGCGGCGGCCAGACGATGAGGTTGAACACGACGTTGGCGAGAAGGAGCGCGACGAGAAGCGGTGAATCCATTAGTCGAATCTACCGCGCGCTGTCTACCTCCCTCCGGATGCCGCGGTGCGCACGACCGCCTTCGGTAGGCTCAGGTCATGACTGAACCGTTGCTCGTAAGCGTCCCAGGCAAAACCCTGCGTAAGGCCATCGGCGACATCGATGGCGTCAAGTTTGTCGAGTGGGACATGTCCGGCCCGGCGCCGGAGTCCTCCTTCGACATGGTCATCCTGCCCTACATGGGATCGCCGGAGACGCTGGAGGCGCTTCAGGGCGTGACGACAAAACTGGTGCAGAGCCAGTCGATCGGATACGACGGTATGGACGAGGTATTGCCACCGGGGAATGTGTTCGCCAATGCTTCTTCGGTGCACGAGACCTCGACCGCCGAGCTCACCCTGGCGCTCGTGCTCGCGGCGCAGCGCGGCATCCCGGACTTCGTTCGCGCGGCAGAGAAGGGAAAGTGGGCGCCCGCCAGGCACGCGAGCGTCGCGGACCGGACAGTTCTGCTGCTCGGCTACGGCGGAGTCGGCAAGGCGATCGAGGACCGCCTGCTCCCCTTCGAGGTCAACGTCGTTCGGGTTGCGACCCACGCGCGGAGCGATGAGCGCGGCGAGATCCACGGCATTGACGAGTTGCCCGAGCTGCTGCCCACCGCCGACATCGTCATTGTCGGGGTTCCGCTCACCGAGGAGACGACCGGCCTCGTCGACGAGAACTTCCTCTCGGCCATGCCCGATGGGGCGTTGCTGGTGAACATCGCGCGCGGCGCCGTGGCCGACACGGATGCCATCCTTCGCCACGCTGAATCGGGCCGCCTGCGGTTCGCGCTCGACGTGACCGATCCGGAGCCGCTGCCGGACGGGCATCCGCTCTTCGCCCTCGAGAACGTGCTGATCAGCCCCCATGTCGGTGGCGCATCGACGGCCATGATGCCGCGGATGGCGAAGCTCGCCCGACGCCAGATCGAACGGATGCTGCGGGGCGAAGAACCCGAGAACGTGGTGCTTCGCTCCTAGCATCTGACCCGCTTGCCGGGCGACAGCGTCGAGCTAAGGAAACAACCGTGAGATAAGGATCACCAGCCGGAATTCATCCTTATCCGGCCTCTTCTTCCTTCTCCCGGCGCGAACGCCGGCCGTCATCCGCGTGACGCGCGGACCACTCGGCGATGAGGTCGATCGCCGTCGCGAACTCCGGGAGCGCCGGACGGTTGAGGAACGCGTGGTGGGTCTCGGGGAGAACACGGCGCGTGACATCCGTGCCCGCATCACGAAGCTCAGCGGCGAACCGCTCGGCAGAGGAACGCATGACGTCCCTGTCGGCGTCGATCATCAGCGTTGGTGGGAAGCCGCCGAGGTCATGCCCGCCGGGGAATGCGAGTCGCTCCGACAGCACCGTGGCTGAGCCGGCGTAGTTCCGGTTGACGGCGTCGAGGAGAAAGGGCGCGTGCGTCAGTCTGCGGTGGCCGGTCGGCCGGGATTGCAGCTCGGGCGTGCGGGCGGGAAGAGCCGCGTGGAAGAAACCGTAGGCCAGCACCGTGCCGAGCACCGGCGAGCCCTCGTCCGTCATCCGCAGGGTGGCCGTGGCTGCAAGGCATGCGCCGGCGCTCGCCCCGCCCATGAAGATCGGGCCGCCAGCGCGCCCGCGCGCCCACCGCACGACGGCGGCAACGTCGTCACTCGGCACCGGGTGTCGCACCGCGGCGCGGCCCGCGAGCGCGCCCAGCTGCGCCAGGCCGGGAAGCGGGACCAGCCGATAATCGACGGTCACGACCGTGATGCCCCTGCCCGCGAGGGCGAGCGCAACGTCGTGCGACTCGGGCTGCTCAAGCCCACCCGTGAAGAACCCACCGCCATGAAGCCAGACCAGCACAGGACAGAACCCATCGGATGCCGCCGCCTCGTACCAGCGGACCGGAATGTCGCCGTGAGGCCCGTAAACAACCAGCCCGTCAAACCCCATCGCAGACCCCACCCTGCGCCGTACCCGAAAAACCACGTCAGCTTCCGCTTTCGGTCGCGCCCGAGCCGCTCGCCCCTGACCCGGCGTCGGTTGCGACTGGCGCGCCTGACCTGCCGTCGATCGCGCCCGGGTCGGTGTCGATCACCTCGCGGAGGAAGGCGACGTGCCCGTCGAACGCGGCCCGGCCCTCGTCGGTGAGTTCTGCCCACGTGCGGGTTCGG
This sequence comes from Mycetocola sp. Y442, assembly GCF_056898615.1. Taxonomy (NCBI): domain Bacteria; kingdom Bacillati; phylum Actinomycetota; class Actinomycetes; order Micrococcales; family Microbacteriaceae; genus Mycetocola; species Mycetocola sp. Y442. The sequence continues at coordinate 878,115 of NZ_JBXHBV010000003.1, read as the reverse complement.
CCACCGAGGCCAGGCCCCTTGACCAGCTTCAGGTACCCCGCCTGCTCAAGGTGCTTGAGGTGTTTGCTCAGCGTCGGATCGCTCACACCGAGAGTGTCCCGAAGCAGCGCGAACTCGCTGCTGCCCAGGCGAGCAAGGATGCCGCAGACCCGCAGTCGCACGACGCCATGCACCGCTTCATCGAAGCGTGCTTCTGCCGCCATTACTCACCCTCCGCGATGGAGCGAGCGAGCGCGCGCTCCATCGCGATCCCGAGCGCAAGGCTCCCCCCGAAGGCCACCACCACGATCGCACCGAACAGCACGGCGGAATCGGCGAGGGTCGCCAGGAACGGGCCGAGCACCACGAGGGCAACCACGAAGACCAGTTGGGCCGTGCCAACCGTCATCGACCGCCGATACACCCACGGTTCGGCGCGGGTACCGGTGATGGCGGGCCGCAGCACCCCCAGGAGCACCATCGCCACCGCGGCGATCACGAAACCCATGGACTGCCAGTGGCCGAGGCTGAACGAGAAGACGAATCCGGCAATACAGAGCGACTGCGCGATCACATACCAGAGCGGAGCAGTGGTTCGCCCGCTGACCGTTGCACCGTCGGCCGTCAACGCATCGAGCTGCTCCTGGGCGGCCAGGGGACTGAGGGCATCGTCTCTTTCCATGTCGGCAACTCTACAGTTGCCGACATGGAAAGTCGAGAATCTTTTTCGTCGCACTCGCGCGTGAGGTGTAGGCTCTGTGGTCAGACCACACCAATGACGGGAGCAGCGTGACGGACGAACCTCGCGCCTGGCAAGTGGTGCTCGAGTCCATCGAGCGCGACCTGCTCGAGGGCCGCTTGCGGCCCGGCGACCATCTCCCCGGCGAACGCGCCCTCTCCGCCGACCTGGGCGTCGGCCGCTCGAGCGTGCGCGAAGCACTTCGGGTACTCGAGGTACTCGGGCTGATCCGCACCGCGACCGGATCCGGTCCGAACTCGGGCGCGATCATCGTCGCCCTCCCCGGCGGCGGGATGTCGGCACTCATGCGACTGCAGGTCGCGGCAACGGGATTCGCCGTGACCGACATCGTGGCAACGCGACTCGTGCTCGAGACCGCCGTAGCCGCCGACCTCGCAGGCGCGGATCCGCGGCCGAGCCTCGAGGCATCCGTGGCCCTGCTCGACGTCATGGAGTCGCGCACGCTCACCGCCGCCGAGTTTCTCGCACTCGATGCCCAGTTCCACCTGTCGCTGGCCGAAGCATCCGGCAACCAGGTGATCGCGGCGACGATGGCCGGCCTGCGCAGCTCGATCGAGAGCTATGTGCGGGCCGGAGCGGCGACCCTGCCGTCGTGGTCCGCGACGGCGGCGCGCCTCAAGGCCGAACACCGCGACATCGTCGCGGCCATCGAGACCGGTGATGCGGCGAGCGCCCGGTCGACGGTGCACGCGCACATCACGAACTACTACGCGGAGACGGACTTGCCCGCGCATCGAGCGGTTGGTTTGCCAGAAATGGTTCCGGATGCCGCTCCGCGGGGCACGTAGACAACCCTTTGTGGCAGCTCGAACACACCACCCCGACAGAAGGAGACCCCATGGTCGACAGACGAATCCCGAAGGTGCGCGACCTCGCGCCGCTCATGCAGTTCAAGAAGCCTGAGTTCAACGCGCGCACCCGCCGGCTCGCCGCGGCGACGAGCATCGCCGACCTGCGCACAATCGCCAAGCGCGTCACCCCGAAGGCACCGTTCGACTACACCGACGGCGCGGCCGAGGGCGAGATCTCGCTCACTCGTGCGCGTCAGGCGTTCCAGGACATCGAGTTCCACCCGTCGGTCCTCCGCGACGTATCGCAGGTCGACACTACCCGCGAGGTGCTCGGCAAGACGAGCGCGATGCCGTTCGGTATCGCGCCGACCGGCTTCACCCGGATGATGCAGACCGAGGGCGAGCGCGCGGGAGCGACGGCGGCCGAGGCCGCAGGCATCCCGTTCACTCTCTCCACCATGGGAACGACGTCGATCGAGGACGTCGCCGCGGCAGCACCGGGCGGACGCAACTGGTTCCAGCTCTACATGTGGACCGACCGCGACCGGTCGCTCGCGCTCGTCGACCGGGCCCAGGCTGCCGGGTACGACACCCTCATGGTCACCGTCGACACCCCGGTCGGCGGCGCCCGCCTCCGCGATGTGAAGAACGGCTTCTCGATTCCGCCGGCACTTACCCCCAAGACCGTAATCAACGCGCTGCCTCGCCCAGCCTGGTGGATCAACTTCCTCACCACGGAGCCCCTCGCCTTCGCGAGCCTCGACCGATGGTCAGGAACCGTCGCCGCGCTCATCGACACGATGTTCGACCCGACGGTCGGACCCGACGAGGTCAGGTTCATCCGCGAGCAGTGGAAGGGCAAGCTCGTCGTCAAGGGCATCCAGTCCGTCGCCGATGCGCGGCTCGCCGTCGAACTCGGTGCCGACGCGATCGTGCTGTCGAACCACGGCGGGCGCCAGCTCGACCGTGCGCCGATCCCGTTTCACCTGCTTCCCTCCGTCGTTCGCGAGGTCGGCAACGAGGTCGAGGTTCACCTCGACACCGGCATCATGAACGGTGCCGACATCGTGGCATCCGTTGCTCTGGGCGCCCAGTTCACGCTCATCGGACGCGCGTACCTCTACGGCCTCATGGCCGGTGGGCGCCAGGGTGTCGACCGCACGATCGAGATCCTCTCGGAGGAGATCACCCGCACCATGAAGCTGCTCGGTGTCGCGAGCCTCGACGAGCTCGAGCCGCGCCACGTGACCCAGCTGGCCCGACTGGTGCCGTACGCATCACCCGCTGCTGACGCCGTCGCGGCTGCCCAGCGGTAGACCCGAACCCTTCGGGAGGAAGATCCGGCGGCCCATCGTCCATGCGTGGACGGGCCCCGGATTTTCCTCCCGAAGCACCACCCGCAAGAACGCACCAGCTCAACGCTCCCACAACGGCAGGGTGCGTCAGCGCACGAACCGTCGCCGCATCCGACCAGGCAGCGCGCCGATCCCCCACAGCGTGACCCGGAACATCGCCTCCAGGACGATACCCCCGGTCATCTTGGATTCACCGAACTCCCGCTCGACGAAGGTGATCGGCACCTCGACGATCACGAGTCCCGCCCGCTGGGCATGGAACAACATGTCGACCTGGAACCCATAGCCCTGGCTGTGCACATCCTCCAGACGGATGCTGCTGAGCGCGCGAGCGGTGAACACCCGGTATCCCCCTGTGACATCGCGCTGCGGCAGGCCGAGCACGAACCGGGCGTATGCGCTGCCGCCCCGCGACAGCACTTCGCGATACCTCGGCCAGTTCTTGACGCCACCACCGGCAACCCAGCGGGATCCCAAAACGACGTCAGCGCCGGCATCCGCAGCACTCAACAACGATGGAAGCTGCTCGGGCGCGTGCGAACCGTCTGCGTCCATTTCCACGACGCGGCGGTACCCGCGGGCGAGCGCCCACCGAAACGCCTCGCCGTATGCCATGCCGAGACCGTTCTTCGCCGCACGGTGGAGGACAAACACCGCCGCATCGGATGCCGCCAGACCGTCGGCAATATCACCGGTGCCGTCGGGTGAGTTGTCGTCGACGACGAGCACGTCAACCCCTGGCGTCGCAGTGCGGACCCGACCAACGATGGCGGTGACGTTCTCGCGCTCGTTGTATGTCGGAATGACGACAAGCGTTTCGGCCACGTGCGTCCTCCCGGGGCGGCGGGCGCCGCGCGGCTTCCCAGCCTAAACCAGAGAGCGGGCGCCCACGCCGCCTACCGCACCCCGCTCATCAGCCGGAGTACCGGCCTGGCGATGACGGCGAGAATCACGCCGATCACTATCGCGATGCCGCCGAGCAGCCCGAAGTAGACCGACTCATTCACCGTGAGGTACCACTCGGCGAGCAGTCCGGAGACCGCCGATCCGAGCGCCACCGACAGGAAGAACAACGCGACCATCTGCGTACGGAAGGCTTCCGGCGCGAGCTTTGTCGCGACCGAGAGTCCGACGGGCGACAACAACAGCTCGGCGATGGTGAAGACGAGCAGGATACCGATCATGGCGAGCAACGGCGTCGAGTTGGCTGCCCCGCCCGCGAACGGCAGGAAGAACAGGAAGGCAATACCCATAATGGCGGTGCCGGCGGCGAACTTGAGCGGCGTCGATGGCTGCTTCGTACCCCACTTGGTCCAGATCGCCGCAAACACCCCGGAGAGGATGATGATGAAGATCGGGTTGATCGACTGCACCCACGACACCGGCATCACCCAGCCGAAGAGGCTCCGGTCAAGCCGCTCGTCCGAGTAGATCGTGACGACGGTGAACTGCTGCTGGTAGAGCGACCAGAAGGCCGCACTGGCGATGAACAGGGGGATGAACGCGTAAACCCTCTTGCGTTCGGTCGCCGTCACCTGCGCGCTCGTCAGGATCACGACAAAATAGGCGATAGCGGATGCCACGGTGAGCAGGATCACGATCGTCACGAGGTTTTGAGCGGTGATGACTCCGACCATCACGAGAACCACGATGAGGACCACACCGGCCGCAGCGATGAGCCCGTAGGCCAGCCAGCGTGATTTCGGCAACGGATCCGGCACCTGCCGCGCGATTGCCGGAAGCCGCTTGCGGCCGAACGAGTACTGGACGAGCCCGGCGGCCATACCGACAGCGGCGAGACCGAAGCCGAAGTGGAAGCCGAGGCTCTGCTGGAGCAGCCCGGTCAGGATCGGGCCGAAGAACGCTCCGAGATTGATGCCGAGGTAGAAGAGCGAGAAACCGGCGTCACGGCGCGGATCCTTTTCTGAATAGAGCGTTCCGACGACGCTCGTTGCGTTCGCCTTGAGACCGCCGGAGCCGACGGCGACGAGGATGAGACCGATGGCGACGCCAGGGATGCCGGGAATAAGCGCGAGAGCGATGTGGCCGACCATGATGACGACGGCGCTATAGAACAGAACACGCTCGCTGCCGAGGAGACGGTCAGCGATCCACGCTCCGAGGATGGTGGAGAGGTAGACCCCTCCGCCGTATGCTCCGACGATGCCGGCTGCGGTGACCTGCGGGATGCCAAGACCACCGTCAGCTGCGGAGTAGTACAGGTAGATAAGGAGGATGCCCTGCATCCCGTAGAAGGAGAAGCGTTCCCACATCTCGACGCCGAAGAGGTTGGCAAGCGAGCGTGGTTGCCCGAAAAAGCTGCGATCTTCACGCGCCGAGGCCGGAGTTGTGACCTGACTCATAGTTACGACGGTACCCCGCGAACGGGGGCATTGCGAACTCCCGGGCAAACCTCCGCCCTCGCTCGCACCGCGCGGGGAGGCGCTAGACGCTCCCGAGCTCCTGGAGCACCGCCTCGAGCTGATCGACGGCCCAGTCGAGGTCGGCCTCTTCCACAACGAGCGGCGGCGCAAGACGGATCGTCGATCCGTGGGTGTCTTTGGCGAGCACCCCACGCTCCATGAGCCGTTCACACACCTCACGTCCGGAAGCGAGTGCTGGGTCGATATCGATCCCGGCCCAGAGCCCTGCCCCGCGTACCTCGAGAACCCCGTGGCCGACAAGTCCGTTGAGCCTGTTGTGGAGTCGAGCCCCGAGCACCCTGGCGCGCTTCTGGTACTCGCCGCTCGCGAGCATCCGTACTACCGCGCGGCCGACCGCCGCCGCGAGTGGATTACCGCCGAAGGTCGACCCGTGCTGCCCCGGCTGGAGGACTCCGAGCACGTCGCGATTGCCGACGACAGCTGACACAGGCACGATGCCACCGCCGAGCGCTTTGCCGAGCAGATAGAGGTCAGGCACGACCCCGACGAGGTCAGAGGCGAATGTGGTTCCGGTGCGGCCGAGCCCCGACTGGATCTCATCGGCGATCAGGAGCACGTTGTTGTCGGTGCAGATCGTGCGCACCGCCGGCAGGTAGTCCGCGGGCGGCACGACGACGCCGGACTCACCCTGGATCGGTTCGACGAGCACCGCGACAGTGTTCTCATCGATGGCAGCCGCGAGCGCGTCAGCATCGCCATAGGGCACCGTACGGAACCCAGGCGTGTACGGGCCGAAGTCGGCCCGAGCATCAGGGTCGTCGGAGAAACTGATGATCGTCGTTGTCCGTCCGTGGAAATTGCCGGACATCACGATGATGTTCGCCTGACCATCGGCGACGCCCTTGACGCGGTAGCCCCACGCTCGCGCCACCTTGATCGCCGACTCCACGGCCTCGGCGCCCGTGTTCATCGGCAGCACCATCTCTTTGCGGCTGAGTTCGGCGAGCGCCTGGGCAAAGGAGCCGAGCTGGTCGTTGTAGAACGCACGGCTGGTCAGTGTCACCCGGCGCAACTGATCACGTGCTGCCTCGACCAGTGTCGGATTCGAGTGCCCGAAGTTCACTGCCGAGTACGCGGCGAGGCAGTCCAGGTAGCGCTTGCCCTCGACGTCGGTGACCCAGGCACCATCGGCGGATGCCACCACCACCTCGAGCGGGTGATAGTTGTGCGCAACGTACTCTTCTTCGCTCGCAATGGCGCGTCGCGCATCGGTCGTCATCACGTTCAGCTCTTCGTTCACGATGCTCATGCTCTCCGCAGCTCCAGTGTGCAGCACTTCACTCCGCCGCCGCCGAGCAGCAGCTCGGACAGGTCGACGCCGATGGGGTTGTAGCCGCGTTCGCGCAGCTGGCGTTCGAACCCGACAGCACGTTGTGCGATCACGACGTTGTATCCGTCGGAGATCGAGTTGAGCCCCAGGATCGAGGCATCCTCTTCGCTCACGATGATGGCATCCGGGTAACGGTCACGGAGGATCTCGAGTGAGCGGGCGTCGAACGCGCTTGGCAGGTAGGCGATGTTCGCCGGCGTCTTCCCGGCGACCGGGTCGAGAACGGCGATCGCTGTGTCGAGGTGGTAAAAGTTCGGGTTCACGAGTGTGAGCGTGACCACCTCGCGGCCGAAGATCTCGGCAACCTCGCTGTGGCTCTGTGATTCGCTTCTGAATCCGGTTCCCGCGAGGATCGTCTCCCCGACCAGGAGGAAGTCGCCCTCACCCTCGTTGACGTTCCGGGGGACCCGGACGTCGAAGCCGTTGCTGCGGAACCACTCCATGTACGCGGGGCCCTCCGGCATCCGCTCGGGGTGAGTGAAGCTCGCGCCGTACGCGATGTTGTCGATCACGAACCCGCCGTTGGCCGAGTAGACCATGTCGGGCAACCCGTCGATCGGATCGATGAGCTGTACGTCGTGGCCGAGACCGACATACGTGTCGTAGAGCACCTGCCACTGGGCGAGCGCCCTGGCGGTGTCGGTGGGCTTCGTCGGCTCCATCCACGGGTTGATCTTGTACGAGACGGTGAAGAACTCGGGTCTGCACATGAGGTAGCTGCGGGTCGTCGGCACCCGGGTCCCGGTCTGTCCTGCTGCCATGGTGTCGATGTTCGTCATGCTGATCTCCGTCACGAAGAAGCGGCGGACGGTGTCCAGGGAGGCCGGCAGCTCGCGAGAGGCGATCAGACCGGCACGCCGTAGAACCAGTGTCGCACGCAGTCCCGTGATGATGTCGACAGTTGTGCGCACGAATGCTGCGTGAGTTTCGCTCTGGACGCAAAATCCTGCCGTAGACTGCGGCAATGGACAACCTCGATCGCGGCATCATCGATCTGCTCAGACAGAACGCGCGCGCCGGGTATGGCGACATCGGAAACGAGGTCGGCCTCTCAGCTTCCGCGGTCAAACGCCGCGTCGACAGGCTCGTCGCCGACGGCGTCATCCGCAGTTTCACCATCCAGGTCGATCCAGCGGTCGACGGCCTGCACACCGAGGCATACGTCGAGATTTTCTGCCGCGGGACCGTCGCGCCCGATGACCTCCTTCGAATCCTGGCCGATGTCCCCGAGGTCATCGACGCCGGCACTGTCACCGGGAGCGCCGATGCGATAGTTCACATGCGCTCACGGGACATCCCGAGCCTGGAAGCCGCACTCGAGCGAGTCCGCCACGCCCCGCACGTCGACCACACGCGGAGCGCGATAGTCCTGTCCCGGTTGATCTCCCGCGAGGTCGACTAGCGTCGAGCCCTGTGGCACGCGTCGGTGGCTAACCCGCGGGCGTTAAAGCAGAAAGGCCACGCCCCCGAAATGCTGTGATCGGGTCCGCATTGCTGCGGTGGCGTGGCCTTGCTGTGTCGTTATATTCGGCTCAGCGAGCCGAATCAGACAGAGTATTGCTTTTGGTTAGATGTTCTTCTTGCCTGTGACTACACGGAGCAGCCAGGCGATGATTGCCAGAACCAGGAGGACGACGCCAACCCACAGCAGGAAGTTGAGGGACTGCACGAAGCCACCGGTGACAAGAAGAATGATGGCGATGATTGCGACCACTACAAGGAGAATGTTCATGGCAACGACGCTAACAGCGGGCGTCACCATCTTCCGCATCGAGGGAAGGGCCTTGACGCGGGACCCGGCTTACTGATAAAGCGGTGGGAATTGCTTGTGATTCTGCCTCAAACAACCCCGCCGACCCCGTTCCGGGAGTAGTGGACTCTTTGGTACACGCTACTCCTCAACCGTCGGCGGTGAGTGTTCTTCGAGAGGAGATCCCGTGGTCACGATTGTCAAAAGTGCCGACCTGATCGTCGGAACCGGACGCACCGGGCGATTCGAGGGAGCGTCGCACGGCGCCGGGATTTCATTCTTTCTTGTCGACAACGACCCGGGCCAGGGGCCGGTTCTGCACCGTCATCCCTACACCGAAACGTGGCTGGTCTGGTTCGGATCGGTGCGCATTACGGTGGGTTCGGAGTCAATGGATGCCGTTGCGGGCGACATCCTCACCGTCCCTGCCGAGACCACGCACAAGTTCGTGAATTCGGGCACCGGACCGCTCCGCATGGTGTGCATTCACGCTTCACCACGGATGATTCAGGAAAATCTCGAATAGATCGCTCGGAGAAACGAGTGGAAGCCGCAGGCACGGAGATGTCGTCGCACCTGCAGCATCCGCTCGCGGCTATTTCTTCGCTGCTACTTTTTCGCAAAGTTCAGCAGCGCCTCGGTCACCTCATCGGCGTGCGTCCAGAGCAGACCGTGCGGAGCACCCTCGATCTCGATGTAATCGGCGTCGGGAAGGAGCTTCGAGAACGGCCGCCCGGTCGAGTCGATCGGAAGGATCCGGTCGGCCGTGCCCTGGAGAATCAGAGTCGGCACATCGATTTTGGGGATGTCTGCACGAAAGTCGGTCAGCCAGGTGGGAACCGCAGCGGATGCAGCGAGCCAGGAGGCCGCCGCAGCGACGTTCCAGCTGCCACGAACAGCGGCCTCACTGATCCGCGATCCGCGCGTCTCGTCGAGGTTGTAGAAGTTGGCAAAGAAATCGTCGTACCAGGCGAACCTGTCGGCAGTGGCGGCCCTGGAGATGCCGTCGAAAACGTGCTGCGGCACACCGGCCGGGTTGTCCTCTGTCTGCAGCAGGAAAGGTTCGAGCGACGCGAGGAACGCGGCCTTCGCGACCCGTTCAGAGCCGTAGGTGCCGAGGTAGCGGCCCACTTCCCCCGTGCCCATCGAGAACCCGACGAGGATCACATCGGTGAGGTCGAGTGTGTCGAGAAGCGTATTGAGGTCAGCGGCATAGGTGTCGTAGTCGTGGCCGACGGCTGGCTGGCTCGACTGGCCGAAGCCCCGGCGGTCATAGGTGATGACACGATAGCCGGCGTCAAGAAGAGCCGCCGACTGCTTCTCCCAGGAGTGACCGTCGAGCGGGTAGCCATGGATGAGCACGACGGGCTGGCCCGCGCCATGGTCTTCGTAGTAGAGGTTGATGTCAGTGGAGTTCTCTGTGCCGACCGTGATGAAGCTCATTGCAATCTCCGATTCTCTAACCGCCTTACGGCGCTTGTCAGGTTATAGCGATAAGAAAACCACAGGCCACCCAACCTGTCAAGCGCTTTGATATGGTTAGAAGATGAACGGAACCACTGGCACCTCAAACACGCCCCTGCTGCTCGATCTCGTGAACTCACGACTCGAGCTTCCCGACGCCGTTTATGACGAACTTGGTGACCAGGCCGCGGCGCGGCAGTGGCTTCGTGAGCACGGCGGAACGGGAAGCCCCGCCGAGGTGGAGGGCGCGAGGCGGGCGAGGTCGGCTTTCGTGCCGTTTCTGCGCGGAGAAGCGTCGGTCGCGGTGCTTGAGCCCTGGTTGAGCGCGATGCACAAGACCGCTGCCCTGGAGCATGGCCGTCTGGTGTGGTCGCTGAGTGTCGATGATGACCTCGCGATTGGTGCCCGCGCTCTTGAGGAGTGGGACGCACTGCAGACCCCAACGGGCTCACGGATCCGACCGTGTGCGAACCCAGAGTGCCAGCACTTCCTCGTCGACCACAGCAAGGCAAATTCGCGTAAGTGGCACTCGATGGAATCGTGCGGAAATCGCATGAAGTCCAGGCGCCACTACGCTCGCACCAGGGAAATCTCGAGCTGAATCCCCGCGCCGATCTCTCGGGTGACAACCAGCGCCCGGTGGCAGACTGAACGACGGCGGACGAACCCCGCCAGTGGAAGGAACAAGCCGTCATGCCAGACGCCCCCGACCTCAGTGGCCTCCGTGCCCTGAACGGCGATTTCACGCGGTTCATGATGTCGTACAAGTTCGGCATCGACGAGGTCATGACGAAGATCAACATCCTTCGCGAAGAGTTCAGCCACCGGCACGACTACAGCCCGATCGAGAACGTGAGCTCACGGCTCAAGTCGGCGGAGAGCATTCTCGCCAAGGCGGATCGCAAGGGCTCGGAAATGACGCTCGACGGCATCCGTTCCGACGTTCAGGACATCGCGGGCATCCGAGTGACCTGCAGCTTCATCTCCGACACCTACAAGATCTTCGACATGATCGCGGCCCAGCGGGATGTCACGGTGCTGCAGGTACGCGACTACATCGCCCAGCCCAAGGCGAACGGCTACAAGAGTCTGCACATGATCATCGAGGTGCCCGTCTTCATGTCCGATCACGTCGAGCAGGTCAAAGTGGAGATCCAGATCCGCACCATCGCCACGGACTTCTGGGCGGCGCTCGAGCACAAGATCTACTACAAATACAACCGCGCGGTTCCTGAGCGACTCCTCGACGAGCTCCGTGACGCGGCGCTCACGGCGAACCGCCTCGACGTGAAGATGGAGCGGCTCCACGATGAGGTGGTCGCACTCCGCGGTGTGGTTGGCGCTGATGACGGCGTTATCGACACCCGTGATATCGGCAGGGATGCTGTTCCTGACGCGATGCTGCGGATGCTCGCGGCCGCGCGCGTGAAACAGCGGTAACCGGCGCGGAAGCGCCTAGGGTCGCAGCTCGGCCAGGAAGCCTGTTTCGAGCGCTGCCCACACGGTGCCGTCTGCGGCAACGGCAATGCCGTGCGGCTCGCTGTCCGGTGTCGGCAGGCCTGTCACGGCAATTGTGCCGTCGGCGGCGATGAACCCGATCTGGCTTGAGCCCCACATCGTGAACCAGCACCCGCCGGACGGGTCGGCGGCGATCGCGTGCGGCTTGCTGGAACGGTCGGGCAGCGGGAACTCGGTGAGGACTCCATCGCGATCGAGTCGCCCGATCTGTCCGGCGGCGATCTCGGTGAACCAGGCGGCGGCATCCGTCGCAACGGTGATTCCGACCGGGCCGGCCTTGCTGGTGGGCAGGTCAGTGACGACGACCGCAGAGTTGCCGCCGCGAATGTAACCGATGGCGTTGGCACCGTTGAGCGTGAACCACACGCTCTCACCGGAGCAGGCGATCATCGAGGGGTTGCCATGGTCGACACCGGCGGTGAACTCGGTCACTTTGCCGAGAATGTCGACCTTGCCGATCAGGTCGGTGGTCATCTCGGTGAACCACACCTCCCCCGATTCGGCGGCGGCGATACCGAACGGGCGTCCACCGACGCTCGGCACCGGAATCTCGGCCCGGATTCCCTCGGGGCCGATGCGGACGATGCGGTTGCGTGCGGCATCCGTCACCCAAATGGAGTCCTCGGTTGCCGCAGCGAGGAGTGACGGCTCGGAGCCCTCACCGAGTCCGATCGTGTCGAGTGTGCCATCGGCGTCGCGGCGCACGACCGCCTGCCCCCGGATAAGGGTTGCCCAGACGGCACCGTCGTCGGTGAGCGCAACGCCATAGGGTGCGGCCTCTGCGTCAGAAATCCTGTGCTCAGTGAGGTGCGTTCGCTCGGTCATTGTTCAAGCCTAAGCGCCGGTCGCGCTGGCAGCACCCCTCTCGGCGTTTGCTCAGACAGCTTTGTATTGCTACGTTGGGCCGCACCGCCATTGCTTCGCCGACCGTTCAGGACGAGGACACCGTGCCCCAGAAGTTCACCATCGATGCCCGCTCGGCCGTTCCGCCGTTTGAACAGTTGCGGGTACAAGTCATCAACGCCGTGCGCGACGGCACCCTCGTCCCCGGCGACAAGCTGCCGACGGTGCGGACCCTGGCCGCAGACCTCGGTATCGCCGCCAACACCGTCGCTCGCGCCTACCGTGAGCTCGAGCGTGACGACGTGATCGAGACCCGCGGTCGCAATGGCTCTTTTGTTTCGGCGGTCGGCGATCCGACCCACAAGCAGGCCCAGCTCGCCGCTGTTGCCTACGCAGACCGCGTGAAGTCGCTCGGTATCTCTCCCGATGACGCCCTGTCGATCGTGACGGCTGCACTCGGCATCCGTTCGTCCTGAACCCGCCCGAGGTTACGCGGGCGCCGACGTCCCATCGCGCACCACAGGGTTGCGGATGCCGATGAACGAGACGATCCCGCCGAGGATGAGCGCGATGGCGGTCACGCCCATTGCACGGTGGAAGCCGCCGAGATCGAGCACCGAGCCGAGGATGAGACCGGCACACGCAACGGCGACGAGCCCGGCAACCCGGGCGACCGCGTTGTTGATGGCCGATCCGATGCCGGCCTGGGACTCATCGATCGCACCGAGGATCGCGCTCGTCAGCGGTGCGACGGTGATCGAAAGACCGATGCCGAAGAGCACGAGCCCTGGCAGGAGCTGAGACCAGTAGTCGACGTCAGCGCTGACCGTGAGCATGAGGAGGAATCCGATCCCGCCGACGATCGGACCGATGGTCATGAACATCCGCGGCCCGATTTTTCCGGCGAGCGCGCCGATCCGGCTCGAGAGCGCCAGCATCACGAGGGTCGGCGGGAGCGTCGCAACGCCGGCCAGGGTAGCGGGCCAGCCGGCCACCTGCTGCAGGTAGATGGCGATGACGAAGAAGCCAAAACCGAGCGCGCCATAGATGAACACTGTGGCGATATTGCCCGCTGAGAAGTTGCGTGACCGGAACAGCGAGAGCGGCATCATCGGGTCGGTTGTGCGGCGCTCCCACCAGAGGAACGCGCCGAACGCCGCGATCCCCAGTACCAGCGGGAGCCACACCACCGGGCTCTGCCAGCCGAACCGCCCCTGTTCGATGAGCGCGAAAACCGGACCGCCGAGTCCGATCGCGCCGAGCACAGCGCCGACCAGGTCGACGCGCGGCCGGCGCGAACGCTCCGGCTGCTTCTCCATCTTCACGAGCAGCCAGAGGGTCACCGTGATCGGCAGGATGTTGATGCCGAAGACGAGCCGCCAGCTCACCGTGTCGACGAGCAGACCGCCGACGAGTGGACCGACGATCATCGCGGTACCTGTCCATGCCGTCCACGTGCCGATGGCTTTCGCCTGGGCCTGACCCGAGAAGGTCGAGATGATGATCGCGAGCGAGCTCGGAACGAGCAACGCCGCCGTCCCACCCTGCAGGGCACGCACGACGATGAGAAACTCGGCGCTCGGGGCAACCGCGCAGAGCAGGGAGGTCGCTCCGAATCCGGCCAGGCCGATTGCGAGGATGCGAACGCGACCGAAGGCATCCGACAGCGAACCGGCAAGGAGGATGAATGCACCGAGCGTCAGCAGATACGCATCGACCACCCATTGCTGAACCGACAGGCCGCCACCGAGTTCCCGCGAGATCGCCGGCAGGGCGACGTTGATGATCGTGCCATCCAGGAAAGCGACGAATGACGCGAGGATCGCGACGAGTAAAACGATTCGCTGGGTAGCGGATTCGGTGCGGGGGGCGGATGCCATGCACCCCAGTATGCGCCGGGGCACCCCGTCGCGGGAGGGGTTACGGCGCGGGTTCGGAGGGTTCGGGAATCACGCGAAGACCAGCTGGCGAGTTCGCCAACCGGACCAGCTGCTCGACCCAGGCGCGGTTGAGGCGTGGCTCCCTGCTGCCGGCGAAGTCGAACTGGAGCGGAATCGCCGGGTGGATCCAGATGGAGCTGTGTCCGCTGCCCGAGGCGACCGTGTACTCCCACGAGAACGAGAAGCTCTCACCCCGCCGAACCTTCGACAGGATGACGACCTTGAGGTGCGCGAGCACGCGGTCGTCGAAGTCGACGGAGATCGACGGCGTTCCATAGATGAACTTGCCCATGACCTACTCCCCCAGCCCGGCGTCGATGTCGTTCATGACCGCGTTGAAATCTTCGGCGGTTTTCTCGGCTGCCGTTCCTTCTTCGACCTTGCCCTTGATGCCCACCTGCGGCATCTCCGGGACCTGGAAGCGCTTGGCTTCCTCTTCGCTGCTCACGCCCCCGACGTCGGCGACGTCGAACTGACTGGCCGGGCTGAGCAGGAACTCGTGCACGGTGATCTCCCCGTTCTCCTCGAGAACAGGGATGTCCACGGTGACGCTGTGCTCTGCGTCAGCGACAGTGGTTGTGTACTTGAGAAGCGCCGCCGTGATGGCGTTGCCCGTCACGATTGATCCGCCGGAGTATGTGATGCGCTTCATAATTCGACCGTACTGCAGTCTCGAGATTCGTGAGCACCGCTGGACCGCGTGCGCCCGCCGTGATACACGCGAACGCCCGTGGATCCTCAGCTCACCGACGGCGACTAAATGACCGCTTCGCTCCACGGGTCAGGGTTGCCGAACCGGTGCGCCGTGATCGAAATAGCCTGCTCGTGCAGGAACGGCAGCAACTCGATCCGGCCAGCCGGCGTCACAGCGCCCGCGTAGATCGCGAGGTCAGGGTTGCCCTCTGCCGCTCCGGCCAGGGCCGTGTGCAACCGGCGCCGCGCCTCAGTGCTGCCGACGAGCCGCACCCGGTGAGCATCCGCATCGAGCGCGGCGGCCCGCTCGATCCACTCGGCATCCGTCTCGACAGACACGGGAACACCGAGGTCGGCAAGCACACCACGGATGGCTGCGGGCAACCCGGATGCCACGCTCAGCGTGAAACGGGACCGCGAACGCACACCGGCTATCACCACGCGAAGCACCTCACCGAGGTCCGCGTCTGCGGTGCCGCGAACGGCGACGGAAACCGGGCGGTAGCGGAAGAGGTTGCGCTCGACCTCGAGCGCCGAGGCATCCTTCACCTCGCCGTACTCGTTTCCCCAGGCGATGGCATCCGAGAGCGCAGAACGGCGGAGGACGTCGAATTCCTCGTACCCGAGCGACGGCTGGGCCGACTCGATGATGCGGGTGACGCGCGAGTCGAGGCCGCGCAGGTGGAGCGTCGTGCTGCTTGAACCGGAGTCAGGCACCCACGAGCCCAGGGTCAGCAGGTAGTTGGGGCCACCGGCCTTGGCTCCGGCGCCGACGGCGGAACGCTTCCAGCCGCCGAACGGCTGACGCTGCACGATCGCGCCCGTGATGCCGCGGTTGACGTACAGGTTGCCCGCTTCGACGGTGGCGAGCCATTCCTCGAGGTCGTCGGCGTCCTGGGTGTGCAGTCCGCTCGTCAGCCCGTAATCGATGGCATTGGTGTACCGGATCGCCTCGGCGAGCGTCGAGGCGTGCATGACGCCGAGCACAGGCCCGAAGAACTCGGTCAGGTGGAAGTACGAGCCGGGGGCGACGTCGCCGCGGATCCCCGGCGACCAGAGGCGACCGGTGTCGTCGAGCTGGCGTGGCTTGACGAGCCACTTCTCACCGACGCCGAGTTCGGTGAGCGCATGCAGCAGCTTGCCGTCGGCCGGCTCGATGATCGGGCCCATCTGGCTGGTGGGGTCGTCGGGGTAGCCGACGCGGAGCGAGGTTGCCGCGTCAATGAGCTGGCGACGGAACCGGTCGCTCTTCGCGACCGAACCGACGAGGATGACGAGGCTTGCCGCCGAGCATTTCTGGCCGGCGTGGCCGAACGCGCTCTTCACGACGTCGGCGGCCGCAAGGTCGAGGTCGGCGCTCGGAGTGACGATGATGGCGTTTTTGCCGCTGGTTTCCGCGTGCAGTGCCAGCTCCGGCCGCCAGGACCGGAAGAGCTTCGCGGTTTCCCACGCGCCAGTGAGGATCACCCGGTCGACGCTCGGGTGGGAGACGAGCTGCTGGCCGAGGCCGTCTTCGTCGAGCGAGATGAGCGTGAGAAGCTCCTGCGGGATGCCGGCTTCCCAGAGCGCTTCGGCGAGGACCGCGGCCGAGCGGCGCGCCTGCGGTGCCGGCTTGAGGATGACCGCTGAGCCCGCGGCGAGCGCTGCGAGCACTCCACCGGCCGGGATGGCGACGGGGAAGTTCCACGGTGGTGTGACGACGGTGAGCCGGGAGGGCACGAACCGTGCACCCCGGATCGCGTCGAGTTCACGGGCCTTTGCGGCGTAGTAGTGGGCGAAGTCGATGGCCTCGCTGACCTCGGGGTCGGCCTCGGCGATCGTCTTGCCGGTTTCGGATGCCATCACCTCGATCAGGCGGTCCCGGTTTGCCGCGAGCGCAAAACCGGCACGGTCGAGAAGGGCGGCGCGTTCCGCCGCCGGGGTTGCACCCCAGGCCGTACCGCGTTCCCGGACGCCGGCGACGATGAATTCGAGGGTTTCGGCATCCGTCACCGTGCACGCGGCGATCGTCGCAGCCCCGAGGTCGCTGCCGGGAACCCTGGCGAGAATGCGGCGCGCCCACGCGCGGTTCGCCGGCAGGGCCGGGTCGGTGTCGCGGGTGTTGACGAAACCCGGCGCGCCGATGTCGGTCGCCGGCACCGTGTTGAGGGTCGTTGTATCGAACACCCGAACGGTGTCGAACGGCGACTCGGTCTTCGATCCGCGGGCAAGTCCAAGCACCTGCTGGGTCATGCTCACCTCGTCGTCATCGACCGCGACAGGTCTCGTGATCGATTGATCGCCGGCCGGCGCCTTGCCCGGTACGAGTTCAGCGACTGGCGCGAGCGTCCATTCCGTTTCGCGGTTCTGCAGGCGGCGAGGCGTTGGAGCCTCGCTCGCCGTCGCATCCAGTTGCGTCACGCTCGCGAGGAAACGGCCCTTCTCCCTCTCGAACAGTGCGGCGTTGTCGTGGAGCTCGAAGACCGCCGACATGAAGTTCTCCTGCGACGCGTTCTCTTCGAGGCGGCGGATCAGGTACGAAATCGCCACATCGAACTCGCGCGGATTCACGACGGGTGTGTAGAGCAGCAGATCGCCGACGTCGCGCTTGACCGCCGCGGCCTGTCCGGTGGCCATACCGAGGAGCATTTCGAAGTCGACGGCGTCGGTAACGCCGCGGTCCTTGGCGAGGAGCCAGGCGAAGGCGACGTCGAAGAGGTTGTGACCGGCGACGCCAACGTGAACGTTTTTCGCGCGCTCGGGGGTGAGCGACCACAACAGGACTCGTTTGTAATTGACGTCGGTGTCTTGTTTCACGTCATACGGCGCTGTCGGCCAGTCGTGGAGTTTGGCTTCGACACCCTCCATCGCAAGATTGGCGCCCTTGACGAGTCGCACCTTGATCGGGGCGCCACCGGATGCCACGCGCGTGGCCGCCCAGTCCTGGAGCGTTTGCATCGCGGAGAGCGCGTCGGGCAGGTACGCCTGCAGAACGATTCCGGCCTCGAGGTTACGCAGCCGCGGGCGCTCGAGCACGCGCATAAAGACCGCGAGGGTGAGGTCGAGGTCGCGGTACTCCTCCATGTCGAGGTTGATGAACTTGGGCGTCGTGGACTCAGCCGCCAGCTCATACAGAGGCGTCAGTCGCTCGACGATGCGGTCGACAGCCTCGTCGAACGACCACATTGACAGCTGTGAGGCGATGGCGGAAACCTTGATCGAGACGTAGTCGACATCGTCGCGGACGAGGAGATCGCGGGTACCCTCGAGCCGCTTGTGTGCCTCGTTCTCGCCGAGCACTGCTTCGCCGAGCAGGTTCAGGTTGAGCTTCGAGCCACCCTCGCGGAGCGACGCGATGGCCGGTCCGAGCTTCTCCGATGTTGCGTCAACCACGAGGTGACCGACCATGTCGCGCAACACGCGGCGAGCGATGGGGATCACCACGCCAGGGATGACCGGGCCAAGCACACCACCAGCGGTGATCGCGGCGCGCAGGTACCACGGCAGGAACGCCGGGGCGAGCTTCGCGACGCGCTGCAGGTTATAGCCGGCGACGAAGAGGTCTTCCGGTCGCATGACACCGTCGACGAAGCCGACGGTAAAGGCCAGCCCATTCGGATCCTTCAGCACATCGGCGAGTCGCTGGGCGGCAGGATCCACCGGAGCGTCAGCGCTCTCGTCCACCCATTTGCGGGCGAGAACGACGGCGTCGGCTGCGAGTTGAGTGGCGCTGAGTTCGGCGCCGGCCGAAGTGTGAGGCATGATCACGAGACTATTCCCTCTGTACCTGGTGCGAAGGGAGCGGAACGCGGGTTGCGTCAACTCTCAGCTTCAGTGTGTGGGAGAACCTGAGTTCGGAAAAGCGAATGTTTCTTACCAATATTGATCAGTTTCTCCGATGAGTAGGCTGGCCCCATGCTCGACATGAGAAGACTTCGACTGCTGCGCGAGGTTCAGTTGCGGGGCACGCTCGCCGGCGTCGCCGAAGCGCTCGCATTCAGTCCGTCGTCCGTGTCGCAGCAGCTGTCACAACTCGAGCGCGAGGCGGGCGTCAAACTGCTGCAGAAGAGCGGCCGCCGGGTCCAGCTCACGCCACAGGGAGAGCTCCTGGCCACGCGCGCCGCCGAACTGCTCGACGGGCTCGAACGCGCCGAGGCCGAACTCGTCACGTCGCTCGACGCGGTGATCGGCACGGTTCGCGTCGCTGTGTTCCAGTCGGCCGCGCACGCGGTCATCCCTGAGGCGCTGTCGATCCTCCGCTCAGAGCACCCGGATCTCCGTGTGGAAATCGTTGAACGCGAGCCGGAGGCCGGCCTGTTCGACCTCGCGGCGCGTGACTTCGACCTGGTCCTGGCCGAGCAGTACCCCGGTCACACCCGGCCGCATCTGCCCGACCTGGATCGCGAGTTCCTCGCGACGGATGCCCTCCGGCTCGCTGTGCCGTCGGCATCCGCTGTTTCCTCGCTGACGGATGCCACGGACCTCCCGTTCGTGATGGAACCGGAAGGAACTGTTGCGCGGCTGTGGTCGACGCAGCTGTGCCGTGCTGCCGGTTTCGAACCGGACGTGCGGTTCGAAACGGCTGACCTCATCGCGCACATCCGGCTGATCGAGTCGGGCAACGCCGTCGGTATGCTGCCCGATCTGGTGTGGGCGGGCCGGGAGCCCGCGTTGCGATTGGTCGACCTGCCGGGGATGCCGTCACGCACGGTGTTCACCTCGGCGCGGCGCGTGAGTGCAGCGCGCCCTGCCGTCACCGCTGTGCGCGGGGCACTGGCGAGGGCGACGGGCTTCCTGGTGGCGCAGCCGGGCTGACGGTCCGCGGCACGGCATCGTCGCTACACAGATGCCCTGAGGGGCTCGAGGGCAGCCAGGACGAGGTCGAGGCCGAAGATGAACTCCTCCGCCGGGTCGTAGCCGCCAGCGACGAGCGCCGCGGCGGACTCGTTGAGGTAGGGGAACTCGTCGGGAGGTAGCTGGGGCACGTAGACGCCCTTGGCCATGTCCGCGAACTCATCGGCGGTACCGAACGGCAGGCTGGTTTCCTGCAGGGCAAAACCGTAGACATAGCTGTCGAGCAACCAGTTGGCGTGCGTCGCCATCACGACCGTGAAGCCAGCCTTCCGCAGGCAGGCGGTGACCGCTTCGTGGTGGCGGAGGTTCGCGGGCCCCGCCGACGTCCGCGATTCCATCAGACCGATCGCCCACGGGTGGCGGGCGAGAACCTGTCTGGCGGATACCGCACGCTGCCGAATCGCGGACTGCCAGTCGGCGTCTTCGCGCGGGAGCTCGATCTCCTCGAACACGATGTCGACCATGGCGTCCAGCAACTTCTCCTTGCTCGCCACGTAATGGTAGAGCGACATCGCGCCAGCGCCGAGCGCGCCAGCCAGCCGACGCATGCTCAGCCCATCGACCCCCTCGCGGTCGGCGAGTCGGACTGCCTCGGCCACCACCCGCTGCTTGCTGAGCCCCGCGTCTGACGCGACCTGGCGTTGTTCTCTCGCGGACACGGGACTCCTTGCTCGTTCGAAAAAGGCTTGACAATCGTCCAGCGTACGACGATAGTACGGTGTACGACCGTAGTACAGCGTACGAACGAGCCACAGGTCACATATGAGGAGGTTTCCGTGAGAACAGAACTGCAATCGAATGGCGTAATACGCCGAGTGGGGGGCGCGAGCCGAGCCGGGAGGGCGACGATGCGGGCCGCCGTCCAGCACCGCTACGGCCCGCCCTCAATACTCGAGTCGTCCGAGGTCGGGATGCCGTTGCCCGGTCGAGGCGATGTGCTCGTCCAGGTGCGCGCGGCCTCGGTGCACCCTGGCGACTACTTCGTCATGACCGGGGAGCCGTACATGGTGCGCCTGGTGTTCGGGCTCCGCCGGCCGCGCCACGGCATCCCCGGCAGGGATCTCGCTGGCGTGGTGACAGCGGTCGGGAAGCATGTCACCGCTCTCCGCCCCGGCGACGAGGTATTCGGGTGGAGCACCGCTGGAACGCTCGCCGAGTATGCCTCGGTCCCGGCGGACAACCTCGTGCCCGTGCCAGGCAATGTGTCGCTCGTGGACGCGGCAGCGGTGCCAACGTCGGCCCTGACGGCGTTGCAGGCGTTGCGCACGATCGCGAACGTCCAACCGGGCCAGACGGTGCTGGTCACGGGCGCGTCGGGCGGCGTTGGCTCCTTCGCCGTACAAATCGCCAAGGCTTTCGGCGCAGAGGTGACGGGGGTGTGCAGCACCCGCAACGTCGAGCTGGTCCGCTCGCTCGGCACCGACCACGTCGTCGACTACACGAAAACCGATTTCACCCGCGCCGATGAGCGCTACGACATCATCATCGACAACGTGGAGGCCCAGCCGCTGGCGGCTGTCCGCCGAGCGCTGATGCCCACCGGCACCCTGATCCCCAACAGCGGACACGGCGGCCGCTGGCTCGGCCCGCTCGGTCGGGTCGTCACAGCGCGCGTGCTGTCCGGGTTCACCCGTCAGCGGTTGAGGCCCTTCACCTCGGTCGAGAAGCGCCAGGACCTGCTCACGCTGGCCGACCTGCTCACGACGGGGCAGGTCACACCCGTCATCGACCGCACCTACCCCCTCGATAAAGCAGCGGACGCCCTCCGCTACGTCGGGGCCGGCCACACCCGGGGGAAGGTCGTGATCACCGTCTGACGACCGGACCGACGAGAACGACTCAACCCGTGCGTATGCACGCCCACACCTGCCGCCACTCCGGCGGACGGGCCCGCTCCACTCGAAAGGAAAGACCGATGACCATCCGAACGACTACCCCGAAACCGCTCGATAGCCCGCCCATCCCGGTGCAGGCCAAGATCGCCGCCGCCTGGGCCAGCTTCATGTTCCTCTACATCTGCGTCGACTTCTTCAACCTCTACAAGCCAGGCGTCGTCGACAGCATCCTGAATGGCCTCGTCTGGAGGTTCGACGTCAGTTCCACGTTGTTGACCGTGATGTTCGCGTCCGTGGCGATCCCGGCCCTGATGGTGATGCTCTCCATGGCCATGCCCGCCCGGATGAACCGCGGCACGAACCTCGTCGTGGCATCGCTCTACATCCCCTACTCGATGTTCAACGCGGCGGGGGCGACCTGGGAGTGGGCCTTCTTCTACGCCCTCTCCATCGGAATCGAGGTCCTGCTCCTGGTCTTCATCCTGCGCTCCGCCTGGACCTGGCCCCGAACTCCCGCCGCCCCAGCCGGTCCCGCGCCGATCGACCTTCGACAGGAGGCATCCGTGACAGAATCGGCCGCATGACGACTCCAGAGACCTACGACGCGATCATCGTCGGAGGGGGCCACAACGGCCTCACCGCGGCGGCCTATCTCGGCAAGGCGGGCAAGCGGGTGCTGGTACTCGAGCGGCTCGATGCCGTTGGCGGTGCCGCGGTGTCCGCCCAGGCATTCGACGGCGTCGAGGCTTGGCTGTCGCGCTACTCCTACCTCGTGAGTCTCTTCCCTCAGCGGATCATCGACGACCTCGGCCTCGACATCACGCTCGTGCGGCGACGGTTCTCGTCGTACACCCCCGACCCCGAGGATCCCACCCGCGGCCTGCTCGTCGACAACGACGATCCGGCCGCCACCGCGGCGTCGTTCCTCCGGATCGGAACCACCGACAGCGAATTCGATCTCTTCGAGCGTTTCTACGGGAACTGCCGCATCCTCACCCAGGCGCTCTGGCCGACTCTGACCGGGCCACTGCTCACCCGCTCCGAGGCGAAGCGCCTGGTGACGGATGCCGGCGGAGCGGCCGTGTGGGACGCGATGGTCGAGCGTCCGATCGGCGAGATCATCGCGCGGCACCTGCAGAACGACGTCGTGCGTGGCGTGGTCCTCACCGACGCCCTCATCGGCACCTTCTCGCGGGCGACGGATGCCGACCTGCAGCAGAACATCTGCTTCCTCTACCACATCATCGGCGGCGGGACCGGGGACTGGGACGTTCCCGTCGGCGGAATGGGCGCAGTCACCGCTGAGCTCGCGCGGGCCGCGCGGGATGCCGGCGCGACTCTTCTTACCGGAGCAGACGTGACGGCCGTCGACCCGGCCGGCGTCGTGCGATATCAGCGGGACGGCGCCGAACTCGAGGTGCACGCTGAGTGGATCCTCTCGAATGTCGCCCCCGCCGTGCTCGACAAGCTGCTCGTTGCCGGAACGAGTGTCAGCTACGGGCGCGAGCAACTCGCGGCAGGTGAACCGTCGGTCGGCGTCTTCGAGTCACGCCCATTCGGCGTGCGCTCGGCCGCCCGTGCAAACCCAAATACGTCACGCGAGGGCGCCCAGGTGAAGGTGAACCTCCTGCTCACGCGGCTGCCGAAGTTGCGGGACGCGGCCGTAACCGGTGAAGCCGCGTTCGGCGGCACCTTCCACATTAACGAGTCGTGGTCGCAACTCGACGATGCGTACCTCACCGCCGCCGAGGGCAGCATCCCGACCCCGCTGCCCTGCGAGATCTACTGCCATTCCCTCACCGATCCGACGATCCTCTCGCCCGAACTGCGCGAGGCCGGGGCGCACACGCTCACCGTGTTCGGGTTGCACACGCCAGCGCGACTCGTCACCGGCGAGAACAACGACGAGATGCGCGACAGGCTGCAGGCCGCGGTGCTGGCTTCGCTCAATTCGGTGCTCGCCGAGCCGATCGAAGACCTCATCATGACGGATGCCGTCGGCCGGCCCTGCATCGAGACCAAGACAACGCTCGACATCGAACGGGCGGTGGGGATGCCGCTCGGCAACATCTTCCACGGCGGGCTGGACTGGCCGTTCGCCGAGGATGACGCTCCGCTCGATACCCCCGCCGCTCGCTGGGGGGTCGCGACGGAGCACCCTCGCGTTCTGGTGTGCGGTTCGGGAGCGCGCCGGGGCGGAGCGGTATCGGGTCTCGGCGGACACAACGCCGCGATGGCCCTGCTCGAGTCCGAGTAGGGGTACCCGGCAGGGGCGAACCCGGCCACGCCGCACTCAGTGTCGGCGGTGATCCTGGATCGTGATCCTCGGGCCGCGCCGTGGCTTCGCAATCCCGCTCGCGAGAATGAGCCTCACAACCCGCTGCCGCTGCCCCTCCCACGGCGCAAGCAGCTCGAGCATGCCGTCGTCGTCGACCGGCGCCCCGGTGAGCGCCATCCCGACCGTCGACGCGAGGTGGTAGTCGCCGACACTGACGGCATCCGGGTTTCCGTGCGCCCTCGCGGTGACCTCCGCGGCCGTCCAGACGCCAATTCCGGGCAGGCTGCGCAGTCGAGTGGATGCCGTCGCGGACTCCTGAAGGAGATCCTCCCCCGTCGAGAGGGTGCGTTCGAGAGCGTCGGCGACCCGGCTCGCGCGGACCGCGGTGTCTGACCGTTGCGGGCCGACGCCGGCCTCGTGCCACTCCCAGCTGGGGATGAGGCGCCAGGTGTCAGGCGCTGGCGCGACGGTCATGCCCTCGGGCGCCGGACCGGGTGCCGACTCGCCGTGTCGTCGCACGAGCCGGCGCCACGCGCGCCACGCCTCGACAACGGTGACCTTCTGCTCGAGGACCGCAGGCACGAGCATCTCGAACACGAGCCGGTTGCGACTGAGCCGCAGGCCGGGATTGCGGCGGCGGACCTCGGTGAGTAGTGGACTTCGGCCCAGGTCGAGGTCGTCCCAGTCGTCGCGGCTGCCGAGCAGCTCAGGCACACCATCCATCGCCCACTCAGCGCCATCTCCCCACGCAGCGACGTCGATCTCATCCGTCCGCTGGACCAGGTGAAGGGTTGCTGGACCGGTCGGGGTGCGGAGCGTCAGCCACGAGCCGTTCGCCGTTCGCCGGAAGCACGGGCCATCGACGCCACGCGAGAGCGGGCCGAGCGTTGCGGAAATCGAGAGCGGATGCCGTGGGCGGTAACGCGAACGCAGCACGGTGTCGCTGGCCGCGAGGGTGTCCATGCGCACCACGATACGTGACGGGCACCGACACGCCGGCATTCCGAGCCCCGCCTGGCCCGGCCCGGTGCTTGTTCTGGTTTGTCCTGTGGCGGCCGGACTGTGGCTGATTTCGGGCTGGCGGCACACCGGGACGCCTGCGTAGAGTTCGCGCATGACATTTTCGACAAGCGACGTCTCGGCCCTCCGCGCTGCCGTGACCGGTGAGGTCTTCGAGCGCGGCGACGCCGGGATGGCCGAACACGTAGCCGCCCAGAACACCCTTATCGTGCACGAGCCAGAGCTCGCCGTACTCGTGGCCGATGAGGCCGACGTTTCCACCGCCGTGCGGTTCGCCGCCGAGCACAACCTCCCGGTCAGCGTGCAGTCGACGGGTCACGGCGCGTGGAAGCCGATCACGTCGGGTCTGTTGATCCTCACCTCCCGCCTCGACGCGGTGTCGATCGACTCGGACGAACGCATCGCGACGATCGGGGCGGGGGCGAGGTGGAGTGCCGTCATCGACGCGGCCGCGCCGTACGGACTCGCCCCGGTCACCGGCTCGTCACCACACGTCGGCGCCGTCGGGTACACCCTCGGCGGAGGACTCGGTCCACTCGCCCGAAGCCACGGGTTCAGTGCGGACTGGGTCCGCGGGTTCCGGGTGGTCGTCGCGGACGGCACAGTGGCGGTCGCGACAACCGCGGAAAACCCCGAGCTGTTCTGGGCATTACGCGGCGGCAAGGGCGGCCTCGGCGTCGTCACCGAGATGCGGCTCGAACTCGTGCCGCTCGTGAGTCTCTACGCCGGCAGCCTCTTCTTTGACACGCCCGACGCCGAGACTGCTCTCCGGGCGTGGGTGGACTGGACCGCGACCGCTCCCGATGACGTGACGAGTTCGGTCGCACTGTTGTCGATGCCGCCGATCGAGGAAATCCCCGAACCCTTCCGCGGCCGGTTCGTTCTGGCTTTGCGATTCGCCTACCCGGGCGACGCCGAGGTCGGGGCCCAGCTCCTGCAGCCACTCCGTCAGGCGGCACCGGTCTACGTCGACGGCGTCGCCGAGATTCCCACGACGGCGATGGGCGCCATCCACGCCGACCCCGATGACCCGAGTCCCCTGTGGGACCTCGGTGTCCTGCTGAAGCCCATCGACCAGGACTTCGTGACCGAACTCCTCGCGAGCTTCGGACCGGACGCCGACTCGCCCTTCGTCTCGGTTGAGATCCGCCAGCTGGGCGCAGCGACCCAGAACGACGTTGAGGGCGGTTCGGCGGTCGGTGGTCGCAACAGTGCGTTTACCTTGACACTGATCGGTGTCGTGCCGCCACTCTTCGAACGGATGCCCGTGGTTGCGAACGCGTTCCTCGAGCGTGCGGCGCGGTGGATCTCACCGGAGACGAACATCAACTTCTCGCCGTACGTCGAGACCCCTGAGCACTTCGCCCAGGCGTGGCCGCCCGAGACGTTCGAGCGGCTGGCCCGGGCTCGGAAGACCTACGACCCCGATGGCCTGTTCGCCTTTGGGCCGGTGGAGCCGGTGCCGCAGGCCTGACCGCGCACCTCGAGTTGCTGGTTTTGCACGGGTTAGGGCGCGCTCAACCCGTGCAAACCCAGCAACTCGCGTGGTCCGCCTACAGGTGGCGCTCGTCGGGGCCGTTGTACTCCGACAGCGGCCGGATCAACGCGTTGGACGCCGCCTGCTCCATGATGTGTGCCGTCCAGCCCACAACCCGCGCCGCCACGAACAGCGGAGTGAAGGTCAGCGTGTCGAAGCCCATCAGGTGGTAGGCGGGCCCGGACGGATAGTCGAGGTTCGGCTTGATGTTCTTGCGGCTCGTCATAGCGTCGTTGAGCGCGTCGTACAACTCGACCATGTCGTGGCGGTCGTAGTACTCGGCGAGCGTGTCGAGCGCCGCCTTCATCGTCGGCACCCGCGAGTCACCGTTCTTGTACACGCGGTGGCCAAAGCCCATGATCTTGCGCTTGGAGGCGAGCGCCTCCTCGAGCCAGGCCTCGGCCTGATCTGCAGTGCCGATCTCGTCGAAGGTGTGCATCACCGCTTCGTTTGCGCCGCCGTGCAGCGCACCCTTGAGTGCGCCGATGCCGCCGACCACAGCGGAGTACAGGTCACCCAGGGTCGAGGTGATCACGCGTGCGGTGAACGTCGAGGCGTTGAACGAGTGCTCGGCGTAGAGGATCATCGACACGTTGAACGCGTCGACAACGGCATCCGCCGGCACCTCACCGAACGTCATATAGAGGAAGTTCGCCGAGTAGCCGAGGTCGTCGCGCGGCGGGATGAGGTCTTCGCCGCGACGGCGACGCTGGTCGTACGCCACGATGGCCGGGACCTGCGCGTACAGCCGGGCCGCCTTGTTGAGGCTGGATTCCTCGGTGGCGACGTCGGCATCCGGGTCGGTGGCACCGATGGCCGAAACCGCGGTCCGCAGTACGTCCATCGGGTGAGCTGTCATCGGCAGCAGGTCGACGACGGCCTTCACACTGTCGTCGAGAGCACGCTGCCCACGCTCGACATCCTCGAATTTCTTGAGTTCGGCATCCGTCGGCAGCTCACCGTGCCAAAGCAGGTAGGCAACCTGCTCGAAGCTGCAGTTCGCGGCGAGTTCCTGCACCGGGTAGCCGCGGTACAGCAGCGAGTTGGTCTCAGGGTTGACCTTGGACACAGCCGTGTAGTCGACAACGACTCCGGCGAGGCCCTTCTTGATGTCGGTGTCTGTCATGCCGTGCTCCTTTGCGTGGGGTGGTGCGAAAGTCTGGGCGGACCAGCGGTCGGGGATGCCGCACCGCTGGTCCGAGGAACCCTACCGTTCAACGGTGAAGTTGAACACCGAGGTGTCGAACTGGTTGTAGCCCTCGTAGTCGACGAGTTCGTAGAGATCGGCGCGGTGCTGCATCTCGCCGAGCTTCGAGCTGAGGCTGCCCTCGTCGTTGAGCGTGTCGAGCGCGCGGCCCGCTGCACCCATGGCGGTGCGGAGAAGCGACACGGGCCAGATCACGATGTTGATTCCAACATCGGCGAGCTGCGCGCTCGTGAAGAGCTCGCTCTTGCCGAACTCGGTCATGTTGGCGAGGATCGGCACATCGACGGCCTTGCGAACGGCCTCAAACTCGCCGAGGTCACGCATGGCCTCGGGGAAGATGGCGTCCGCGCCGGCGTCGACGAGTTTCTTTGCCCGGTCGATCGCGGCATCCAGTCCATCAACGGCACGGATGTCGGTGCGCGCCATGATGAGGAAGTTGTCGTCGCGACGCGCATCGGCTGCCGAGCGAATCCGCTTGAGCGCTGTCGACTCATCGACGACCTGCTTGCCGTCGAGGTGACCGCAGCGCTTCGGGTTGACCTGGTCCTCGATGTGCATGCCGGCCAGGCCTGCATCCTCGAGTTCCTGGATGGTGCGGGCGACGTTCATCGGCTCGCCGAAGCCGGTGTCGGCGTCGACGAGTGCGGGCAGTTCGGTCATCCGGGCGATCTGCTTCGCACGGCCGGCCACCTCGGTGAGGGTGGTCAGGCCGATGTCGGGCAGGCCGAGGTCAGCGCTCAGGACAGCGCCGGAGATGTAGACGCCGTCGAAGCCCTTCTGCTCGATCAGCCGTGCGGAGAGGGGGTTGAACGCCCCGGGGAAACGGAGCAGTTCACCGGTGGCGAGGCGGTCACGGAAGATCCGGCGCTTCTCCTCCGGTGTGGTCTTGGCGTACAGCATTTAGAACAGTCCCTTCGGTGATTCAACTCCGGCGAGAACACCGGATGCCGCCTGGATGGTCAGCCCGCCGAGCTCGTCAGCGGTGAGTTCAGGCAGGCGCTGAACTGTGGTGAGGAAACGCTCGATCTCTTCGGGCTCGAGCACAGGCTCCGCCAGCATGCGGAACTTGGCGATGTAGTCCTCGCGCACGAACGGCCGGGCGCCGAGCGGGTGCGCATCGGCGACGGCGATCTCGTCGACGATCGTGGTTCCATCGGTGAGGGTGATCTCGACGCGCCCGCCGAAGGCCTTCTCAGCGGGGTCGATGGAGTGGTAGCGGCGCGTCCACTCGGCGTCTTCCTCCGTGCTCACCCGATTCCACAGCTCGACGGTGTCCGGTCGTGCTGCCCGCTCGGGAGAGTAGGAGTCGACGTGGTGCCAGCGGCCGTCCTGCAGCGCGACGGTGAAGATATACGGGATGGAGTGGTCGAGGGTCTCACGCGACGCCGTCGGGTCGTACTTCTGCGGGTCGTTCGCGCCTGAGCCGATGACGTAGTGCGTGTGGTGCGAGGTGTGGAGGACGACGCGGTCGATGGCGCCGGGAACGAGCAGTTCAGGGTGCTCGTTGTGCAGTTTCCGCGCGAGGTCGATCCAGGCCTGGGCCTGGTACTCGGCGGAGTGCTCCTTCGTGTAGCTGTCGAGGATGGCGCGCTTGGCCTCGCCGGCCTCGGGGAGCGGCACGTCGTACGAGGCGTTCGGTCCGTCGAGCATCCACGCGACGACACCGTCTTCGCCCTCGTAGATGGGTTCGGGCGAGGTCTGGCCGCGCATCGCACGGTCAACGGCTTCGACGGCCATCTTTCCCGCGAACGCCGGAGCGTGCGCCTTCCAGGTGGAGATCTGGCCCTTGCGGGACTGGCGGGTCGCCGTCGTGGTGTGCAGCGCCTGGCCGATGGCCTGGAAGATGGTTTCGACGTCGAGTCCGAGCATGGTGCCGATTCCGGCGGCCGCGGATGGGCCGAGGTGAGCAACGTGGTCGATCTTGTGGGCGTGCAGGCTGATCGCCTTGACGAGATCGATCTGGATCTCGTAGCCGGTCGCGATTCCTCGGACGAGGTCGTGGCCGGTCGCGCCGACGTGCTGGGCGACGGCGACGAGCGGTGGGATGTTGTCACCGGGGTGCGAGTACTCGGCAGCGAGGAACGTGTCGTGGTAGTCGAGTTCGCGCACGGCGACGCCGTTTGCCCACGCCGCCCATTCCGGGCTGACGCGACGCGCGGCATCCGGACCGAACACCGTCGACCCGTTTCCTCCCGTGGTGACGGGATGCGCGAGCGCCTGCGACCTGGCGGCGACGACGGGGCCGCGGGTGAGCGACGCCGCGGCGACAGCGGCGTTGTCGATCATCCGGTTGATGATCATGTCGGTGACCTCTTCGGTGACCTCGACCGGGTCGGCGGCAACCTCGGCGAGAGCCCAGGCGAGCTGGCCCTCGCGGGAGAGGTTCTCTTCGCTCGTGTGGACGCGCAGGTGGTGGGTCTTCATAGTGTTCCTTTCATCGAAGACTCGGGGGCGCCGGCATTCAGCGCGGCGGTGTCAAGCAGGTTGGTGAGGCTCTTGCGCAGGTGCACAGCTGTGGCCTGCGCGGCAAGGATTTCGTCGCGGTCGAGGATGGCCTGCACGATGAGCAGGTGTTCGCCGATGCTCTCGATGAGTCTGTCGGGGTTGTCCTGCGCGAGCCGGCGGGCGCGGGCGAGGTGACCGCGAAGGCCCCTGAGCGATGAGAGGAGAAACCGGTTCGCCATAGCGTCGTCGATGGCGGCGTCGAGCCGCGCCACGACGGCGTAGTAGCCCGCCGTGTCCTCGGCGACTGTGGCGCGCGCGTTCTCGAAATCGACGCGAAGTGCTTCAAAGACCGTCGCACTGCGGCGTCGGGCGGCGAGTCGGGCTGCCTGGGTTTCGAGTGCTTCGCGAAGCTCGAAGAGTTCGGCGAGGTTGGCTGCTGAGACATCGGTGACGACGCCGGCGCGGCCACGCTGGGTGTCGACGAGCCCCTCGGCGGCGAGCCGGGTGATCGCCTCGCGCAGCGGAGTCCTGGAGATGCCCAATCGCTCGGATTGCTCGGTCTCACCGAGGACAGTGCCAGGGCGGAGCTTCCACGACAGGATGTCCTCCTTGAGGACGTCGTAGGCCTTATCGCTCGCTCGCACAGGCCCAGTATACGCGGATGCCGCGCTGCGGGTATACAGAAGGCGGAGATTTCGCGCGGTTGGCGGTTGTTTTACGCTCTTCGGTATACCGATGAGGAAATGGCTCAATGCCGAGGGGGACGGTGCCCGAGCGCCGTAGCCGCAAGGGATGGCGGAACAGCGGCCAGCCTGGATGGCAGCCACTTCGGTGAGCGATCCTTGTCGACCACCTGTGCCCGAATGCCCTCCGCGAGGTCCGGCTGCTCAGCGAGCCACGCCGAGGTGCGGTATTCCTGCGCGAGAGCCTCCCGAAGGGAGCCGAGTTCACGAGCCCGGCGGAGAGCGGCGAGCGCGACGGTGAGTGCCATCGGCGACAGCGCGTCCAGTTCACCGGCCGCGTCAGCGGCTTCCGGCCCGGGTTCCGCGCGCAACCGGTCGAGGATCTCGGCAACCGAGTCCGCCGAATAACACCGGTCGATCCACTCGCGCTCGGCCTCAAGCGTCGACGTCGGCGGTTCCTCCGAGAAGCGGAGAGCCACGTCGGAGGGCGAGCCGGAGCCCGCCTGGTCACCGAGGGCCTCGATGAGCCGGGGCAGCCGGTCGGATGGCACGTAATAGTCCGCGAACCCGCAAGCGACAGCATCCGCACCGCTCATCGTCTGGCCGTTGAGGCCGAGGTAGGTGCCGAGTTCACCCGGGGCGTGCGCGAGCAGCCAGGTGCCGCCGACGTCCGGGCTGAAGCCGATGCGCGTTTCGGGCATGGCCACGCGGCTGGATTCGGTGACGATCCGGATGCTGCCGTGCGCGGAGACGCCGACGCCCCCGCCCATGGTGATTCCGGTCATGAGAGCGATGTATGGCTTGGGATACTCGTCGATCGTGGCGCAGAGCTCGTACTCGTCGCGCCAGAACCGGCGGGAGAGGTCGTTGCGTCCGTCGAGGGCGTGCTGGCGAAGGCCACGGATGTCGCCGCCGGCGCAGAGGCCGCGGTCGCCAGCGCCATCGATGAGCACCATCGCGACCTCGGGATCGGACCGCCAGCGTTCGAGCGCGTCGGCGATACCGCGAATCATCTCGTGGGTCAGGGCGTTGAGCACCTGAGGCCGGTTGAGAGTGATGCGGCCGATGCCGTTGGCCACGCGGGTGTCGAGGTCGTCCACTGCTGACTCCTTCCGTCGATCAAGGGTATGGCGCTCGGGCCCGAGTACACCCGGTGCGGGGGCGGTGGTGCCCGAACGCATCAGTTCCGGTCGAGTACATCGGTTGCGCGCGATGCTCTCGACCGGAAGTGATGCTCTCGCCGGGTCGGCTCGCGCCCTACAGGAAGATGTCGGGGAACAGGTCTTTCTCGTCGACACCCGGTGAGTACTGCGAGAAGTCGGTGACCCCAGCGGCAATCAGCACGTCCTCCACGATCAGGGACTGGCCGGTGTACTCCCGTGACGGCTTCGTCAGGACCTCATAGGCGGCATCCGCGTAGATCTCCGGCGTGCGGCTCTTCGCGAGCAGCGCCTCACCGCCGAGGATGTTGCCGACCGCGGCCGTCTTGATCGTCGTGCGCGGCCAGAGCGTGTTGGCGGCGATGCCATCGCGGGCGAATTCGGCGGCGAAACCGAGGGTCGCCATCGACATGCCGTACTTCGCGAGGGTGTATCCGGTGTGCGCGCCGAGCCACTTCGGGTCGAGGTTGATCGGCGGGCTGAGCGACAGGATGTGGGCGTTCGGCGCCTCTTTGAGGTGCGGGATCGCCGCGCGCGAGAGCATGAAGGTGCCGCGCATGTTGACGTCCTGCATGAGGTCGAAGCGCTTGGGCTCGAGCTCGAGCGTGCGGGCGAGGCTGATCACGCTCGCGTTGTTGACGACGATGTCGACACCGCCGAAGGTGTCGACCGTTTGTGCGACGGCGTCGGCGATCGAGGCATCGTCGCGCACGTCGCCGACGACGGCGAGCGCCTGCCCACCGGCCTGGCGGATGGCATCCGCTGCGGTGTGGATGGTGCCCTCGAGGCGCGGGTCTGGAGTGTCGGTCTTGGCAAGCAGCGTGATGTTGGCGCCGTCGCGAGCAGCGCGGAGGGCAATGGCGAGGCCGATGCCGCGGCTTCCGCCCGACATGAGGAGGGTCTTTCCGGCGAGTGGTGCGGTCATGGGGTCACTTTCGTTCTGAGGGGAGACGTGGTGGATACCGTTTGGCTGGATGGCGGGGTGGCGGGGTCGGGCGGTCTGTCGCGCCGAGCGCATCAGTTCCGGTCGAGAGCATCAGTTGCGCGGGATGTTCTCGACCGGAAGTGATGCTTTCGCCGGGCGTGACACGAGCGGGCGCGACGCGGCGACCGGGCGAGCGGATGCTATCGGCGGGCCGAGCGGGCAGCGAACGCGGCGATCCGCGCACGGGCCTCGTCGGTGGCTGCCGCAGCGTTGATGGTGCGTGACTCGTCGTCGAGGTTGGACTGGAAGTCGCGGAAGGCACCGTCGCGGAGAAGGCGCTTTGCCTGCCCGAACGCCGCGGTAGCGCCCGAAAGCCAGACGTTTGCGACTTCGCGCGCACGGGCATCCGTCTCGCCGTCGGCAACCACTTCGGCGACGAGTCCCCAGTCGAGGGCTTCGGCCGCGGTCAGCAGTTTGCTGCTGAGGGCGAGCTGTAGCGCCCGCCGCACGCCGATTGCCTCTGGCAGGAGGGTGGAGACGCCGCAATCTGGGGTGAGGCCGATATCGGCGTATTTCGAGACGAACTTCGACGACTCCGCGGCGACAATGTAGTCGGCGACGAGCATGAAACCGAGGCCCCCACCGGCGACGGCGCCGTGAACTGCCGCGACCATCGGCTTCGGGGTGGTGGTGAAGATCCGGTGCCCCTCGTGGATGATGTCGGCGATGCTGCCAATGGTTGAGCCGGTGTCGCCACCGAGCGCGCTCATCTCGGCGACGTCGCCGCCGGCGCAGAACGCGGGTCCTGCGGCGTCGAGGAGCACGGCGCCGATGTCGTCGCGGTCAGCGACCTGCTGGGCGATGTCACGCCAGGCGCGCGCAGCGTCCTCGTTGACGGCGTTGAGCCGGGCCGGACGGTTGAGCGTGACGTGGGCGAGCCCGTCGTCGACGGTGAGAAGGATGCTGTCTGTCATGCGATCACTTTCGTTGTGAGGTCTGTCGGTGTCTGGGGCGAGGTGTGCCTGGGAGAGATGTGTCTGGGCGAGATCATCCGTTGCGGTCGAGAACATCAGTTGCGCGGGATGTTCTCGACCGGAAGTAGTGTTCTCGGCGGGGTCCGGCGGGGTGCGCCTACTTCGGCGCCATCCGGATCGCTCCGTCGAGCCGAATGGTCTCACCGTTGAGGTAGTCGTTTTCGGCGAGGTGCTGGACGAGCGCGGAGTACTCGTCGGGGCGGCCGAGGCGCGACGGGAACGGGACCTGGGTGCCGAGCGAGTCCTGGGCTTCCTGCGGCAGGCCCATCAGCATCGGCGTCTCCATGATTCCTGGCGCAATCGTATTCACGCGGATGCCGTACCTCGCCAGTTCCCTGGCAAGCGGCAGCGTCATCGCGTGCACAGCGCCCTTCGACGCGGCGTAGGCCGGCTGGCCGATCTGCCCGTCGAAGGCAGCGACGGATGCCGTGTTCACGATGAGTCCGCGGCCTCCGTTCTCGTCCGGTGCGTTCTGAGACATCGCAGCAGCGGCGAGCCGCACGACGTTGAACGTACCGACGAGGTTGATCTGGATCACCGTGTTGAAGGTCGCGAGGGGGAGAGTCCCGTCGCGACCGAGCACCTTGCCGGGGGTAGCCACCCCCGCGCAGTTCACGACGATGCCGAGCGGGGCGAGGGCGGTGGCTGCATCGACGGCCGCCTGCACCTGGTCTTCGTTCGTCACGTCGGCGGCGACGAACCGGGCATTCTCGCCCAGCCGCGACGCGGCATCCGCACCGTTCGAACCGGGCAGATCGACGATGACGACGGCAACGCCGAGCGCCGCGAGCCTGGTCGCTGTCGCGTTGCCGAGACCTGATGCACCACCGGTGATGAGTGCCGAAATTCCGTCGAGCTTCATTGCTTGATCCTCCAGAGAACGAGTCACGTGCAGCCTATGGGTGCGCCGCCAACCGCGGTGGCCGGCTTGTCGTGGCAGGTGGCTGTCGCCGGGCGCAGGAGCGACGCCGTTGTACTGAGTCCACAACTCTCGCCGAGGCTACAACCGCTCGATGATCGTGGCGTTCGCCATGCCGCCGCCCTCGCACATCACCTGAAGCCCGTATCGGCCGTCGCCGGTCTGCAGCGCGTTGACGAGGGTCGCGAGGATCCGGGTGCCTGACGCGCCGAGCGGGTGGCCGAGTGCGATCGCTCCGCCCCAGGGGTTGAGCTTCGACTCGTCGACGTCGAACTCGCGCTGCCAGGCGATCGGCACGGACGCGAACGCCTCGTTGACCTCGAACACGTCGATGTCATCGAGGGCGATCCCTGTGCGGTCGAGGATGCGGCGGGTCGCTGGGATGATTCCGGTGAGCATCTCGAGCGGATCACTGCCGACCGCCGTGAACCCGACGAACCGTGCGCGGGGAGTGAGCCCGAGCTGTTCGGCCTTCTCCTCGCTCATGATAAGTGCCGCGGATGCTCCATCGGTAAGTGGCGACGAGTTGCCCGCCGTGATGCTCCAGCCGATTTCCGGGAATCGTTCGGCAACGGCATCCGTGTGGAATGCGGGCGGCAGCTGCGCCAGGGCATCCGCCGTCGTACTACGGCGGACCGTTTCGTCGACGCCGAAGGTCGTTGTGGATCCGTCGAGCGCCACGAGGGTGATCGGGACGACCTCGGAGCTGAACAGGCCCCGATCGAGGGCGGCCGTCGCGCGGGCGTGTGACCGCGCGGCGAACGCGTCGAGTTCGGCGCGGCTGATGTTCCAGCGGGCGGCGATGAGTTCGGCGGCGATGCCCTGCGACACCAGGCCCTCCGGGTAGCGGTGGGCGACCATGGGGCCGAGGTAGTCCTCGCCCAGGGTCGAGTAGCCGATCGGCTGCTGGCTCATCTGCTCGACACCGCACGCGATGACGATGTCGCTTGTTCCGGCGATAACCGCCTGCGCCGCGAACTGGGCGGCCTGCTGGCTCGAGCCACATTGCCTGTCGACGGTGGTGCCCGGGACCGTCTCGGGGAATCCGGCCGCGAGCACGGCGTTCCTGGCGATGTTCGTTGACTGCCGACCGGCCTGGGTCACACAGCCGGCGATGACGTCGTCGACCAGCGCCGGGTCGAGGTCGACACGCTCGACGAGGCGCTGCAGTGTCTGGGCAAGCAAATCGACGGGGTGGATTCCTCTGAGTCCTCCCCCGTGCTTCCCGCGCCCGGACGCGGTGCGAACAACATCGACAAGAACTGCTCGTGACATGGGGATCTTCTCCGATCGGCGAACGTGCCCTTCGAGCGTACGACGGATGCCTCCTGCCGGACCACCGCACGAGGGCCCGGCTTCTCGAGAGTAAGCGCGGTGAGAGCTCGTTCGCGCCAGTCGTTGGAGATGCGGTGTCGCCTGCCCGCCGTGCCTGACCGAACGCGAACTTCCTGTTCTATTTGAGGCTTTTCTTCTGCTTCAGGCTTTTCGCGTGGTCAGCGACGAAGTTGGTTTGATCGCGGGAGGGTCGTTCGTACGAGGCAGCGACCGGGCGTTCGGGGATGGTCACCTTCTCCGGCTCACGACGTTCGTACGGGATTTGATCCAGGAGATGTTTGATGGAGTTGAGGCGTGCAGCGCGCTTGTCGTCGCTCTCGATGGTCCACCACGGCGCGGAGGAGTGGTCGGTCGCCGCGAACATATCGTCTTTGGCTCGCGAGTAGTCTTCCCACCGGGTGATCGAGAAGAGGTCAGTGTCGGAGAGTTTCCAGCGGCGCATCGGGTCTTCCAGACGCGAGTGAAACCGTTGTTCTTGAATGGTGTCCGACACGGAGAACCAGTACTTCACGAGAATGATCCCGTCGTCAATCAGCATCTTTTCCACCTGGGGGACCTGCTCGAGAAAGCGGTGGTACTGCTCATCGGTGCAATACCCCATGACCCGTTCAACCCCGGCACGGTTGTACCAGGAGCGATCCATGAGGACGATTTCCCCGGTGGTGGGCAGGTGTTCGATGTACCGCTGAAAGTACCATTGCCCCTTCTCGCGTTCACTCGGCGTTGGAAGCGCGACGACCCGTGCTGAGCGTGGATTGAGGTACTGGACGATCCGTTTGATCGCGCCACCTTTACCCGCGGCGTCCCGGCCCTCGAAGATAACCAGAACACGAGCGCCGGTCTCAATGATCCATTGCTGCATGCTCACCAGCTCGGCTTGCAATCGCGCAAGTTCTTGCTCGTACAGTGGCTTGGAGACGCGTTTGATGGCACCCGACTTTTTCGACTTCGACATGGTTGTCCTTTTCGCTACACCACTGACTTTCAACACCGATCGCACGATCATAGGGTCTGCCTGACCTCTGGCGCGCGGCGAGTGAGGGTGCGGGTGCGGTCGCATGCAAAGGCCCCTGCCCGCACATGCGCGGGCAGGGGCACCTCACTGCACAAGCGGACTCAGTCGAGCGGCTGCCCGGAGCGGTCCTTCGACACTCCGACGGCGATGATCGAAACCACGGCGCACGCCATGATGAACATGCCGATCGGGACGTAACTCCCGCCGAAGCCTGCGAGCAGGGCCGTCGCGATGAGGGGCGCAGGTCCGCCGACGAGCGCCGCACCGATCTGGTAGCCCAGTGAGACGCCCGTGTAGCGCACATCGGCCGTGTAGCTCTCGGCGAAGAAGGTGCCGAGCACCGCGCCGTACATCGACCAGATGAAGCTGAAACCGACAACCACCGCGAGGGTGAGAAGGAGGAACGAGCCCTGGTTGACCAGCCAGAAGTACGGGACGATGTAGATCATCACGAGAACCGAGCCGATGATGAACATCTTCTTGCGGCCAAGACGGTCTGACAGGCTGCCGACGCCGAGCATCACCGGGATGGCGACGACGGCCGCAATCAGAACGGCGTTGAGCGCTTCACTGCGCTCATAGCCGAGGCCAACGGCATACGACACGGTGAACGTCGCAAAGATGAAGAACGTCGAGGTCTCGATGAACTTCGCACCGATCGTGATGAGCACGGCCCGCCAGTGGTGACGCAGCGTCGTGAGCAGTGGCACCTTAGCCGTTGTGTTGGTCGCGACCACGTTCTTGAACGACGGCGTCTCGGCGACGCTGTGACGGATCCAGAGTCCAATGGCGACGAGAACAATCGAGAACAGGAACGGAATGCGCCAGCCGAAAGCGAGGAAATCTTCGTTACTGAAGATCGAACTGGTTGCGGATGCCGCGAGGTTTCCGAGCGCCAGACCGAACAACGCACCGGTCTGCGGCACTGCACCGTAGAGTCCGCGCTTGTTTCGTGGCGCGTACTCGACCGCCATGAGGAGTCCGCCACCCCACTCACCGCCGAGGGCCAGGCCCTGCAGCAGCCGGAGCACCGTGAGCAGAATCGGTGCCCACATTCCGATCATGTCGAACGTCGGCATGAGGCCGATGGCGACTGTGGCAACACCCATGATGGTCAGCGTGATGACCAGCGTCTTCTTCCGGCCGATCCGGTCGCCGATGTGGCTGAACAGGATGCCGCCGATCGGGCGGATCAGGAACGCAAGCGCGAAGGACGCGAGAGCGAGCATCTGGCTCGCCACTGGGTCATCCGACGGGAAAAAGAGAGGCCCGAAGACGAGTGCGGACATGGTGCCGTAGAGGAAGTAGTCGTACCACTCGACGGCGCTGCCGACCGCGCTGCCGAAGAGCGCGCGCCTCCTGGTCGGTCCGTCGATCAACTCGGATCTGTCAAGCGGGGCCGGGTTCTCCGCAATGGTCGTCATAGTTCTGGCCTTTCATCGTTGAAGGGTACTGCGTGAAAAGTCGCCGACGCGTTGCCGGCGAGGAAGGAAACATCTGTGCCGATGAGCAGCAGGCGCACTCCGCGGTCCCGGAATCGCGCGGCTTCGTCGGCATCCGCACAGTGGATGGCGGTCTGGCGCCCAGCGGAAAGGGCTGCCTGCAGGATCCGCGAGACGGCATCCGAGTGCTCCTCGCTGCCGATCGGCGCGCCCAGGCTCGACGCGAGGTCGGCCGGGCCGACCATGATCACGTCGATACCGTCGACCGACACGATCTCGTCGAGCGCGGCGAGCCCGGCACGTGTTTCGATCATCACAACGACGAGGAGGTCGTCGTTCGCGCGGTCGCGGTGGGTGACGAGGTCGAGACCGAACGTCGTGGCCCGGGCTGGGCCGAGCCCCCGCGCCCCAAGCGGCGGAAACCGGGTGGCACGAACGATCGCACGGGCGTCATCCGCGCTCTCGACCCTGGGAACGACAATTCCCGCTGCACCCGTGTCGAGCGCGCGGCTGTGGTCAGCGCCGACTCCTGGTACGCGGATGAGAACGGGGGTTCCGTGCGCATCGCCCGCGCGGACGAGCTCCTCCAGGCCAGACGGGTTCAGCGCGGCATGCTCGGCGTCAGCGACAATGACACCGGCACCCGTCGCCGCGAGGACCTCGGTGACCGTTGCGCTCGCGATGACCTGAAAGGTGCCGACGACGCTCGTCTCCCTGAGTCGTGCGCGCAGCGTCCCGGAACCACCCCCCGATGCCTGAGGCAGCGAGCCGTATGACATGGCTAGGCGGCCTTCTGCTTGAGCAGGTCGAGGGCGACGTCGACGATCATGTCTTCCTGCCCGCCGACCATCTTGCGGCGGCCGAGTTCGAGCAGGATTTCGATGGTGGGGATGCCGTACTTGGCCGATGCCGTCTCGGCGTGCAGCAGGAAGGAGGAATAAACGTTCGCGTACCCGAGCCCCAGAGTCTCACGGTCCACCTGCACCGGGCGGACCTGGAGGGGCCGGACGATGTCGTCTGCGGCGTTCATCAGCGCCATGACATCGGTACCGTGGTTCCAGCCGAGCTTGTCAGCGACGGCGATGAAGACCTCGAGCGGTGCGTTTCCCGCACCAGCGCCCATTCCGGTGAGGCTCGCGTCGACCCGGTTTGCCCCGGCCTTGACCGCGGCAATCGAGTTGGCGACGCCGAGCGACAGGTTGTGGTGAGCGTGGATACCGATCTCGGTGTCCGGCTCCAGGACGTCGCGGAGGGCGTTCACACGGTCGGTCACGTCGTCCATCGTCTGGGCGCCGGAAGAATCGACGACATAGATGCACTGGGCACCGTAGCTCTCCATGAGCTTGGCCTGCCCGCCGAGCTCTGACGGCGTTGTCAGCGCGCTCATCATGAGAAAGCCCGTCGTGTTCAGACCAAGCTCGCGAGCCGTGCCGATGTGCTGCGCCGAAGTATCCGCCTCAGTGCAGTGGGTGGCAACGCGCACGTAGCTGACGCCAGCGGATGCCGCTCGCTTCAGGTCGGAGATGGTGCCGACACCCGGAAGCAGGAGCGTGGCGATGGCGATAT
Source organism: Mycetocola sp. Y442 (assembly GCF_056898615.1). Taxonomy (NCBI): domain Bacteria; kingdom Bacillati; phylum Actinomycetota; class Actinomycetes; order Micrococcales; family Microbacteriaceae; genus Mycetocola; species Mycetocola sp. Y442. Next base: position 838,014 of record NZ_JBXHBV010000003.1, on the reverse strand, counting down.
TGGATGCCGTCTCTGCCGCCGCTTCGATCAGTTCGACATCGGAGTGGCGCGAGAACCCGAAGGCAACGCTCGACCCGTTGAGGCCGTCGCCGTGAGCAACTTCGACGCTGTCGACGCCAGCGGCATCCAGTGCCGAGACGATATCGCGGACGTTCTGCACCGTGTACTGGTGGCGGACCGCGTGGCTGCCGTCACGAAGGGTGACGTCTGAGATGAAGAGCTTGTCCGGGACGAGTGAATCGGTCATGGCTTATGCCACCTCCAGTGCGAGCGCGTGCGTTGCGATTGTCTCGGCGGTGCGGAGCGCGGCCGAGGTCATGATGTCGAGGTTGCCCGCGTAGGAGGGCAGGTAGTGCGCTGCGCCCTCCACCTCGAGGAACACGCTTGTCTTGAGGCCGGTGAACTCACCGACACCCGGCACGTTCACTGGCTCGGTGATGTCATCGAACTGGACCCGCTGCTTGAGCCGGTACCCGGGGACGTAGGCGTTGACCTTCTCCACCATTTCAATGACGGATGCTTCGATCGCGTCGCGGTCGGCGGCATCCGTCAGGACGTACACGGTATCGCGCATCATCAGGGGAGGCTCGGCGGGGTTCAGGATGATGAGGGCTTTGCTGGATGTGGCGCCGCCGACGGTCTGCAGGGCCTGGGCGGTGGTCTCGGTGAACTCGTCGATGTTCGCGCGGGTACCTGGCCCTGCCGAACGGCTCGAGATAGAGGCGACGATCTCGGCGTAGTGCACCGGCGTGACCGCTGACACCGCCGCGACGATCGGAATGGTCGCCTGCCCGCCGCAGGTCACCATGTTGACGTTGGGTGCATCGAGGTGCTGCTCGAGGTTCACGACGGGGACACAATACGGCCCGATCGCCGCTGGAGTGAGGTCGATGAGCCGGATACCCGGCTTGGCGGCACGCAGCTTTTCGGCGTTGTGCCGGTGGGCACCGGCTGAGGTCGCGTCGAACACGATCTCGATGTCGGTGAACTCGGCCGACGCGATGAGTCCGTCCACCCCTGTCGAGATCGCGGTGACCCCGAGGCGGGCGGCGCGCGCGAGCCCGTCGGATTCCGGATCGATTCCCACCATCGCCGAAACGGAGAGGATGCCGCTTCCCCGGAGGATCTTGATCATGAGGTCGGTGCCGATGTTGCCTGACCCGATGATGGCTGCGGGAACGCCCTGTGGCATTGTCCGCTCCTTTCACTGCGCTGTGGAGCGCCTCCGTTTCGCTGTTCGAAACTTCGACGCTTGTTCTAGATATCGAACACGCTGAGGGGGAGTTTGTCAACCGGCCGGGTTTCGCAATTTGCGCCCCTCAGGTTTCACGGGTATTCATAAGGCATGCCCCGACTCACCCCGGCCGTTCTGCGAACCCTCGATATCCTCGAGCTGTTCCTCGAGGATGACGCGCCGCTCACCGCGCCGGATGTCGTGAAGCGGACGGGCCTTCCCCGCACGTCGGTGCACGAGCTTCTCGCGACCCTCGTGGCGCGCGAATACCTGCAGAAAGACGAGGCAACCGGGACATTCCGGCTGGGCGTTCGACTGCTTCAGCTCGGCAACGCCTATTCAGCGCGGTTCGACATGCTGAGCGCCGCCAACGATGTGGCCAGGCAGGTGGCTGCCGAAAGCGGTGAGACCGTCAGCGTTGCACTCCTCGAGGGCGGCGACGTGTTCTACCTGGCCAAGATCGAGAGCCGCGACAACCTCCGGCTGCCGTCGAGCATCGGACAGAGGCTGCCCGCGAACGTGACCGGGCTGGGCAAAGCGCTCCTCGCCTACGCGTCGCCGGCATCCCTCGCCAGCCGGTTCGAAGACCCGGAGAACCTCCCCAGGATGACGGAGCACAGTATCGGCACGTTGTCCGAGCTCGAGGATCAACTGGCACAGGTGCGCCAGACGGGTGTGGCCTTCGAGAATCAGGAGTCGACGCCCAACATTCGCTGTGCCGCCGCTCCCGTGCGCGATGGCACAGGAGCCGTTGTCGCTGCGATCAGCGTCTCGGTTCCGACAACGCGGTGGGAGCAGCATCCCGAAAGTCACTGGGTCAACCTCGTCCGTGCCGGCGCCGCGCAGTTCTCTTCCCGGCTGGGCTTTGCGGCCTGACCTGACCCACGGGCCGACGCCCAGCGAACCACGGGTAAAATCGGCGAGTGGCCATTTCGAAGATCCTCCTCTACTACGTCTTCACTCCCCTGGCCGACCCTGACGCGATCCGCCTCTGGCAGCGGGACCTCTGCGAATCGCTGAACCTGCGTGGCCGCATCCTCATCTCGAAGGACGGCCTCAACGGAACGGTCGGCGGCGAACTCAACGCGGTCAAGAAGTACCTGCGGAAGACGCGCGAGTACCCGGCGTTCAAGAACCTCGACATCAAGTGGTCGGAGGGAACCGGGCTCGACGACACCGGCGCGAGCGTCGACTTCCCGCGCCTCGTCGTGAAGGTGCGCGAGGAGATTGTGTCGTTCGGCGCTCCCGGTGAACTCGAAGTGGATGAGAACGGCGTGGTTGGCGGCGGGACGAAGCTGCAGCCGGCCGAGCTCCATGAACTCGTCGCCGAGCGGGGCGATGACGTCGTCTTCTTCGACGGGCGCAACGCCTTCGAAGCGGAGATCGGTCACTTCAAGAACGCTGTCGTTCCTGATGTATCAAACACCCGCGAATTCGTCGCCGAGCTGGAGAGCGGCAAATACGACCACCTCAAGGACAAACCGGTCGTGACCTACTGCACCGGCGGCATCCGTTGTGAAGTTCTCTCCGGCCTGATGAAGAGCCGTGGCTTCGGTGAGGTCTACCAGCTCGACGGTGGCATCGTTCGCTATGGCGAAACGTTCGGCGATGAAGGGCTCTGGGAGGGCTCGCTCTACGTGTTCGACAACCGGCTGTCGATCGACTTTACGGACTCGGCCGTCGTCGTCGGCGAGTGTGCCGTGTGCGGCACGCCGAGCAAGCGAATGCAGAACTGTGCGGATGCCTCCTGCCGCGTACAGATGGTGCTGTGCGATGAGCACGCTGCCGCTGCCCCGCTCTGCGAGGAGCACGCCGCCGCGAGCGGCGTCAGCGCGTAGGTTCGCCGGGATTTGTGCTCGGGAGGCCGCATCAGGCCGACGCGTTCAGCCGCCGGGTAACGCACAACGCCGCCGTGGCCAGCCCTGTAAAAGGCATGCCACGGCGGCGAATGGCGTGAGCAACCTGACCGAATAATCGGGGCGGCTCAGCGGGTTTCCTAGCCGTCGGTGCGTCCGTCGATCTGCTCATCGAGGATCTCGTCGGCAGCCTCAGGATCGGCATCCGAGTTGTTGTAGTGCTCCTTGAGGACCGGGTTGTCACCCTCGTAGTCCTGCGCACGGATCTCGGGCGAGGAGACAATGTCCTCGCTGTATCCCTGTTCGACGAACTGAGCGTCAACGACCTCGGGGGTCGCGGCCAGGCCGTCGGGAAGGGCGTTCTTCGGCGATTCTGCGTCAGTCATGCGTATCTCCTTCGTGTTGCGTTACATCGACCGTATGCCGGAGCCGTATAACGCAGCAAGGGCCTTGCGAGCACGGCCCGAGTACGACAGGGGTCAGCGCAGCACCGACTCCGGGCGGCCACGGGCCACGGGCCACGGGCCACGCCTAGCCTGAGCGGTGCCAGCTCTCCAGTTGTTCGATGTCCCTGATGCGGCCAAACGCAGTCATCAAGGGAATCGGCGACAGCACCATCAGTCCGCCGGCGACAAAGAGCGTGCCGCGCAGTCCAATGAGCTCCCCGAGCACTCCCCCGACCACAGCGCCGAGAGGGAACAATCCCATGATGAGCACTCGCATCGTCGCATTGACCCGACTCAGCATCGCGTCCGGACAGAGCCGCTGCCTCAGGCTGACGTTCGTCACCGCGTAGATGATCTGTCCCAGTTCTCCCACCGACATCCCGACCACGGCGAACAACACCAGCCACCCCGGCTGAGAAAGCGGCGTCAGAAGCGCGAACGGACCGGTGACCACGAGCGAGAGCCAGATGATACGGACGCTCCCCGCCCGGCGGGAGAGCCGCGGCGTGAACGCTGCGCCGATCATTGCCAGGACCGAGCCCACCGACACGATCACCCCGATGGCAAGCGGCGAGAGCTGGAGTGTCCGGGACGCGAAGATAAATGTCACCGCCGATGCGATGGCGAACGAGAAGTTCCCCGCGGCACTCGCGAGCGCCGTCGCCCTGAGTATGCGGTTGCGTGCGACGAAGACGAGCCCCTCGCGGATTTGCGCGCCGAGCCTGGGGCGGTCACCTCGAACCGGAATCGGCGTCTCCCGGGTGCGGATGGCGAGAAGGCAGACGGCAGAGATCGCGAATGTGACCGCCTGGGTGAGCACGACGTTCGCCGCGCCGATCAGTCCGACAAGCCCACCCCCCAGGCCGGGACCGATCACCTGCCCGGACGCCCGGATGGCCTCCATCGACGAGTTCCCGGCGAGAATGCGGTCTTTGCCGAGCACGACCGGAAGGTAGCTCTGGTAACCGACGTCGAAAAACACCCGGGCAAATCCCGTGAGCACGGAGACGACCACGAGGTGGGTGATGGTCAGGATGCCGGCCAGTGCGGCGAGGGGAATGGTCGCGAGCAGGAGCGCCCGCGCGATGTCGCTCGCCACGAGCACGGGGAGTTTGACCCAGCGATCCAGCCACGCTCCCGCTGGCAGACCGATGAGCGCGAAGGCAAGCGTCGACGACGCGGTGACGAAGCCCAGCTCGATCGGCGAAGCGTCGAGCGTGAGAACCGCGAGCAGAGGGATGGCGACGCCGCTGACCTGGGAGCCCAGCTGACTCGTCGTCTGGCCGATCAGAAGCAACCGGAAGTCCCGGCTCCGGAACAACCGCGCATCCGACATGGGCCCCTATTGTGCTCGCGAGCGGTAAACCTCACAACCGCCGTTCTGCTGTCGCTGGTGCATCCGCCGGCTGGTCCCGCAGCGGGCACTCCGCGGCTCAAGTGACACCTGACGTGGGTGCGGCACCCGAACACCCGCACGAACTGTCACCCGAGCATCCGGGCATCCGGGCGTCGGTCGCCTCCTTCACGGGCACTCCGCGGCTCAAGTGACACCTGACGTGGGTGCGGCACCCGGACACCCACAACAACTGTCACTCGAGCGGCCGGGCGTCCGCGCATCCGACCACCGGCGGGCATTACCGCCGCGCGGCGACCTCGGCGCCGGCGGAGGCAGACATCCGCCACGCCTCGACGGCGGGAACGAGCAGCAGCACGGCCAGCACGGCAAACGCCCACCGATACCCCAGCCCGACAGCACCAGCATCGACGAGTGCAGCGCCGGCGGTCGTCGCGCGCACAACGAGTGCTGCGACCGCGATCCCGAGCCCGACGGCCACCTGCTGCAGCGTTGACGCGAGCGTGTTCGCCCCCGAGGTGAGCGCAGCGGGCACGTCGGCGAACTGCACCGAGTTGTAACCGCTGAACCCGATCGACCGGAACACCCCGCTCGCAAAGAGCAGTGCGGCAATGAGAACGACCGGGGTCGACGGCTGGACAAACGCGCACAGTCCGAAGACGACGGCGCCGCACAGGTTGCTCCCGATGATCACCGTTCGGAACCCGAACCGGCGAATGAGCGGACTCGTCGCCGGCTTGATCACGACGTTGCCCACGAAGACGGCCATCACCAGGAGACCGGCCTGGGAGGCGCTCCAGCCAAACCCCGACTGAAAGAGCAGCACGAAGAGGAACGGCGCGGCGCCGATGAGCAGCCGGTAGAGGTTTCCGCCGACGTTACCGACCCGGAAGGTCGAGATCCGAAGCGCCGACAGGTCGAGCAGCGGGTGCGCCGCCCGCCGAAGCCGCACGAGGGCAGTGATTCCGGCGACGACAGCGAGAACGAGCAGCCCCGCCGCCCAGAGCCACTCGGTCTGGCTCGCCCCGAGCTGCTCCATACCGAGAACGAGCGCGGCAAGCGCCACTCCGACGAGGGCAAACCCGGCCCAGTCCAGCGGATTCCGTGCGGTCGGTTCAATGAGGGGCACGAGCTTCAGCGCCGCCACAAACGCGACAATGCCGATCGGAACATTGATCAGGAAGATCCAGTGCCACCCGACCGTGTCGGACAGAACCCCACCGATGACGGGCGCGAGCACCGGCGCAAGCAGCGCCGGCCAGGTGAGGTACGCCATGGCATCCAGCAGGTCTCGCTTCTCAATACTGCGCAGCACGGCGAGGCGTCCGACCGGCACCATCATCGCGCCGCCGACGGCCTGCAGCACCCGCATGGCCACGAGCATGGGCAGCGTCGTGCTCAGTGCACACAGCACCGACGCGAGAGTAAAAATGACGATCGCGAGCAGGAAGATGCGTCGCGTCCCGAATCGATCGGCCAGCCAGCCGCTCACCGGAATGCCGACGGCGAGGGTCAGCAGGTACGCCGTCATGGCGATGTTGATGTCGACGGCGCGAACACCGAGATCGATGGCCATGGCCGGAGCGGCGGTCTGAATGATTGTGCCGTCGAGGTTTTCCATAAAGTACGTCGCGGCGACGAGAAGGGCGAGGGGCCTGTTGAGCGTCGCCGATCGGGTCATCGTCCCATTCTGCACGACGGGCATCTTCGACCGGTCATCGCAAAACCACCTGAACCGGGCACACTCTAGGCTTGGTCGCATGACAACGACGTTCCGCGCCTGGCTGGTCGAGAAGCACACGGATGCCTCCGGCTCCGCTTCGCAGACAGCATCCGTTTCAGATCTCACCGACGATGACCTGATGCCGGGCGACGTCACCCTCGACGTGTTGTGGTCGAGCATCAACTACAAGGACGGCCTCGCGCTGCGTGGCAGGCCGGGAGTGGTTCGGACCTGGCCGCTCGTTGCCGGGATCGACGCTGTGGGAACGGTGACCGCGAGTGAGACCGACCGGTTCTCGGTGGGCGATGAGGTGCTGCTCAACGGTGCCGGACTCGGCGAGACTCACCACGGCGGTCTCGCAGAACGGGCGAGGGTCGACAGCGCGTCACTGGTTCGCGTTCCCGGTTCTCTCGGGGCCCGACGGGCCGCAGCGATCGGCACAGCGGGGTTCACGGCGATGCTCTCGGTCCTCGCGGTCGAACGGCACGGGGTGACCCCATCGGAAGGGCCGGTGCTCGTCACCGGGGCGGCCGGAGGAGTCGGGTCGATCGCCGTCACCCTGCTGTCACGGCTCGGCTTCGACGTCGTCGCCTCCACGGGGCGGGTCGACAGTAAGGGCGACTTCCTCCGCCGCCTTGGTGCAGCAACGGTGATCGACCGTGCAGAGCTGAGCGAGCCGGGCAAACCGCTGCAGTCGCAGAAGTACGCGGCTGTCGTCGATCCCGTCGGAAGCACCACCCTCGTCAACGCGATCGCGCAACTCAACTACGGCGGTATCGCGGCGGCGAGCGGCATGGCGCAGGGCACTGACCTGCCCGGGACGGTGATGCCGTTCATCCTGCGCGGGGTAACGCTCGCCGGCATCAACTCGGTCGACGCGCCGCTCGCGCTGCGGGAGGAAGCGTGGTCACGACTCGCCACCGACCTCGACACGGAACTTCTCGACGGGCTGACCACCGAGATCCCGCTCACCCAGGCGCAGGCTGCCGCCTCCTCGATCCTCGACGGCCAGCTGTCCGGGCGTACCGTCGTCAACGTGCGGGCTTAGTCGGTTCGAACGGCTTTATCCGCGAGCTCAGCCAGAGTGGGTCGACTGCCTTCGGCGGGGCCGCACGCGTCAGTTGGTTGCGGCCGCTTCGGTGGGCGGTTCGAACGACTCTGGCTGTTCGGTCGCTTCCGACAGCTCAGCTGCCTCAGTCGCCTCAGCCGCTGCTTTCGCGGGGGTCACTGCCGCCGCGGTCTTGCTGCGGCTGGTCGTTTTCCGGGGTGCGGCCGGGGCCTTGCGGGCCGACGCGGCCGGCTTCCTGGCTGCAGCGGCCTTTGCGGGAGTGACGGATGCCTCGGCACCCGACGCGTCGACAGCGGACGCTGCCGTCTCTGCCGGTGAGACGCCCTCACTCCCCGGCGCCGGAGCATCCGTCGCCAGCTTCGCAGCCCGCTTCGGCTTCGGCGTCACCTGCGGCGTCGTCTTGCGAGCCCTCGGCTGCTTCTTGGCCGGCTTCACGTCGACCTGGAGCTTGGCCACGAGCTCGAGCCCGTGCTTCGTCGTGATGATGACGCGTGAGAATTCCTCGTCGGCAATGTCGATCACGACAGAGGGCTTCGTGCCCTTGAGTACGAGAAAGTCCTTACCGCCGTGGAACTTCCACTGCCCGACGGCAAGAGTGAGCGGAATGGCGGCCCCTGGAGCACGGATGCCGCGGACCCAGATCCATGGATCGTCGGTCAGCGTCGCCGAGCGAATGGCCGAGCGCGGGATGACGATGTTGTCTTTGCGTAGCGCGAGCGTCTTCTCAGCCGTCGACAGTGCGATCTCAAGTCGGTCAGGGTGAAGGTGAAGACGAGCCATGTGTCCAGTCTGCCGGTAGGGGTGGCGAATTCGGGTGGTGAAACCTCACAAAGAGGTAACAGCGGCGTTGTTTTGCGGGCGCGGAGCCGCGAGCGCGCCAGATCCATGCTCGCGCTGCAGATACTTCTGCAGCGCGAGCATGGATGTGCAGCGGTCGGCGAACGGATGCTGCCGCGCCGGCGCGGTAACCGGTTAGTTCGGTTTCGCGGCTGCGGCAGCCCGCGCTGCCGCGGGAAGCGCCTCGATGATGCGCCCAAGCACCGCGTCGTCGTGCACGGCTGAGACGAACCACGCCTCGAAAACGCTCGGCGGCAACGACACCCCGCCGTCCAGCATGGCGTGGAAGAACGGCGCGTAGCGCCAGGTCTCCTGCGCCTGAACATCGACGTAGTTGCGCGGTGCGTCGGCGGCAAAGACGAAGCTGAACAGGTTGCCGGCGCGCTGCACAACGTGGGCAACACCCTCCCGTGCGAACGCATCGGAGACAGCGTTCGAGAGGGTGACGGATGCCGCGTCAAGGCGCGCATACACGTCGGGTGTCGCGCGTTCGAGGGTCGCGATTCCCGCGGCGACAGCGACAGGGTTCCCCGACAGCGTGCCGGCCTGGTAGACCGGGCCAGCCGGCGCGAGGTAGTCCATAATCTCGGCACGGCCGCCGAGCGCTGCGAGCGGCATGCCACCGCCGATGACCTTGCCGAAGGTGAAGAGGTCGGGCTGGTACGCGGGACCGTCGGTCACCGAGAGACCCCAGTAGCCGGCGGCGCTCACACGGAACCCGGTCAGGACCTCGTCGAGAATGACAAGGGCGCCGTACTGGTGCGCGAGCTCGACGAGCGCGGCATTGAAGCCGGGAAGCGGTGCGAGAACTCCCATGTTGGCCGCGGCCGATTCTGTGATGACAGCGGCGATCTGGTCGCCGCGCTCCTCGAACACGACCCTGAGCGCGTCGAGGTCGTTGTACGGCAGCACGAGGGTCTGCCCGGCGGTCGCCTCGGTGACGCCGGCCGAGCCCGGGAGCGCGAGCGTTGCGAGGCCGGACCCTGCCTGGGCAAGCAGGCCGTCGGAGTGACCGTGGTAGTGGCCAGCGAACTTCACGAGCAGGTCACGACCGGTGTAGCCGCGGGCAAGCCGGATGGCCGTCATGGTGGCCTCGGTGCCCGTTGACACGAGCCGGAGCTTCTCGATCGGGGCGATTCCGCCAGCGACGACCCGCGACTTCACGAGCTCGGCAAGCTCGGTCTCGGCGGGAGTCGACGCACCGAAGGAGAGTCCGAGCGCCGCGGCATCCTGCACCGCACGCACGACATCAGGCTGGGCGTGACCGAGGATGGCGGGACCCCACGAACCGACGAGGTCCACGTATTCGGTGCCATCGGCATCCGTCACGTATGCCCCTGACGCCTTCACCAGGAACCGCGGTGTTCCACCGACCGACCCGAAGGCGCGAACCGGCGAGTTCACGCCGCCGGGAATGGACGCTTTCGCGCGGGCGAAGAGTTCGTCGTTGTTCACTTGAGCCACCCTGCAGCCTCGGTTGCCCAGTAGGTGAGAACGGCGTCGGCACCGGCACGGCGGATGCTGACGAGCGATTCCTCGATCGCCCGACGGCGGTCGATCCATCCGTTTGCGGCGGCGGCCTCGATCATCGCGTATTCACCGGAGACCTGGTACGCCCAGACCGGGATATCGCTCATCGCGGCGACGTCCGCGAGCACATCGAGGTAGCTCATCGCCGGCTTCACCATCACGACGTCTGCACCCTCAGACATGTCGAGGGTCGCTTCGCGCATACCCTCGCGACGGTTGCCTGGGTCAAGCTGGTAGCTGCGGCGGTCACCGGTAAGCTGCGAGTCCACGGCCTCACGGAACGGTCCGTAGAACGCGGAGGCGTACTTCGCCGAGTAGGCGAGGATCGCGGTCTCGGTGAAACCTTCCTCATCGAGGGCGGCGCGGACGGCGTCAACCTGGCCGTCCATCATTCCGGACAGACCGAGCATGGCCGAACCGGCGTTCGCCTGCGACAGTGCCATGTCGACGTACCGCTCGAGGGTCGCGTCGTTGTCGACCGCACCGCGGGAGTCGAGCACGCCGCAGTGGCCGTGGTCGGTGAATTCGTCGAGGCAGAGGTCGGTCTGCACGACAAGCGCGTCACCCACCTCAGCGACGAGCGCCTCGGTCGCGACATTGAGGATGCCGTCGGGAGCGGATGCCTGTGAGCCCGTCGCGTCGCGCCTGAGCGGAACTCCGAAGAGCATGACCCCGCCGACGCCAGCCTCGGCGGCCTCGGTTGCGGCCCGCTTCAGCGAGTCGAGAGTGTGGTGCATGACGCCGGGCATCGAGCCGATGGGCGTTGGCGCTGTCGCGCCCTCACGGACGAACAGCGGAAGAATCAGTTCGGCTGGATGCACCCGCGTCTCGGAGACGAGGCGGCGCATTGCCGGGGATGAACGAAGTCTGCGGGGGCGGATTACGGGAGCATTCACACAGTTCAGCCTACGCTTTCGAGGCTGGGACCTCGCCGGGTGCAGGCGCGCTCCCGCCAGAGAAATGCGCTGCTAGTAGTCGGTGTCCTGCGGCTGCGCTGCCTCGACCGTGGCGACAATCGAGTCGAGGAGAGCGGACACCGTCTGGTGCCCGGAGACGATGTCGACGGTCAGGCCGTAGCTCGTGGCATCCTTCGCCGTTCGCGGGCCGATCGCGGCGACGAGCGTTGCATCGGGCAGCTCGCCGAACTGCTGAACGACCTGCTCGGCCACCGAACCACTCGTGACGAGGATCGCGTTGATGCGGCCGGACCTGACGTCGGCGATCACGTTCTCGGCGACCGGTTCACCGATGGTGCGGTACGCGACGACGGATTGCACGTCGTGCCCGGCGGCGGCGAGCCCCTCGCTGAGCAGCGGTTTCGCGATCTCCGATCGAAGGGTGAGGAAGCGCTTGGGTTTCGGTTCGAGCTGCATGAGCTCGGTGACCATTCCGCGCGCGGAGTTGTCCCTGGCCGGAACGAGGTCGACGCGATACCCGACGGCCTGAAGCGCCGCAGCGGTTGTCTCACCGACAGCGGCGACGCGGGTGCGCTCGGGGATCTTCACGCCCTGCGAGTACATCACGTCAACTGTCGTCGCGCTCGTCACGGTGAGCCAGTCAAATTCGCCGTTCGCGAGAGCCGCGAGCGCCCGTGTGAGGTTCTCAGGATCCTCGGTCGGGGCGAAATTGATCATCGGTGCGACAACCGGCGTCGCACCACGGGCGCGCAGGTCGGCTGCAACACTGTCACCCCACGGGCCTCCGCGCGGGACGAGAATGCGCCACCCTTTCAGGGGCTTGGGTGTCTGTACTGCAGGCTTCATCGCGTCCTCAGTCTTGCGTCAGGGGGGCAAGTTGAGCTGCTCCCCCTGCCAGCAACTCGTCGGCAAGAGTGCTGCCGACGAACTCGGCAGTCTCTATGATCCTCGATTGGGCGGGACCGGAGAAATCGTCCGCGTCGCCAGCCGCGGGGTGACTGGCGTCGAGGTTTCCCGAACCGGTCAGAACAAGCTGGCCAGAACCGTCGGGTGCATAGACGGCACCGAGCAGGGTGATGGCGCTCTCGCTCACCGTCGCGTGCGCACCGATCGGTGCCGCACAACCGGCTTCGAGCCGGAACAGGATGCTGCGCTCGGCGACGGCCGCAGCCTGGGCCGACGTGTCGTGAATGGCCTCGAGCGCCCGGAGAAGGTCGTCGTCGTGTTCTTCGTCGCGAACTTCGATCGCAAGCGCGCCCTGCGCAGGGGCCGTCGGCCACGACTCGAGATCGAAGTACTCGGTCACCTTCTCGGTCCTGCCAAGTCGGCCGAGGCCGGCCGCGGCGAGAACCACGGCGTCGAGCTCGCCGGAGGCGACGAAACCGAGTCGTGTGTCGACGTTGCCCCGGATATCGATGATCGCGAGGTCTGGACGGCGGGCGGCGAGCTGCGCGGCACGTCGCGGCGAACCGGTTCCGACCCGAGCACCCTCCGGCAGGGTGTCGAGGGTGAGTCCGTCACGGGCACACAGGGTGTCCCTGGCATCGGCGCGGGGCGGTACGGCACCGATCCTGAGCCCGTCGTACTTCTGGGTGGGCAGGTCCTTCATCGAGTGCACGACCAGGTCGCACTTACCCGCGAGCAGGAACTCGCGCAGCGCAGACGCAAATACGCCGGTGCCGCCGAGGCTCGAGAGAGACTCCCGTGACACGTCGCCGTGCGTCGTCACGGGCACGAGCTCGGTCGCGACTCCCGTGCGCTCGGTGATTTCCCGCGCGATGTCTCCCGCCTGCGCAAGCGCGAGAGCGCTTCCGCGCGTCCCAATGCGAAGTGTCACGGCTTGAGGCCCGCAACCGCCGGCTTGAAACCGAGCCTCGCATTTTCGCAGCAACCGGGACGACACACGTCGTACCAGGGGCCAAGGTCGGTCATCGCCGGCCGCTCGGCAACCGGCACGCCGTCGCGGCGCTCGAGCACGAGGTCAACGAGGCCGGTGACGTACGCCTTGTGGGTGCCAGGGGTCGGAACCCGCACCGAGTACAGCCCCGCTTCCTGCGCGGATTCCGCGGCCTCGTTGTCGAGGTCCCAGAGGACCTCCATGTGGTCGCTGACGAAACCGAGTGGAACGATGATCACCGCGCGGATGCCCTTCGCCGGCAGTTCAGCGATGGTGTCGTTGATGTCGGGCTCGAGCCACGGCATGCTCGGCGGGCCGGACCGGGACTGGTACACCAGCTGCCAGGCGAGTTCGGCCTCGAGGCCGAGTTCCCGCTTAACCGATTCGATAACCACCTCGGCGACCGCGTTGTGCTGGGCCGCATAGGCGCCGCCCTCGCCGAAGCCGCGTTCGGCAGGACCGGACCTGGCGGCATCCGTCGAAGGAATTGAGTGCGTGGAGAAGAGGATCTCAACCTCTGTGGCGAGGTCGATGCCAGGGTTGTCGTTCTGGATCTGCAGGAGACCGTCGCGCACTCCGTCGATGAACGGCGTAACAAATCCGGGGTGGTCGAAGAACTGGCGCACCTTGTCGATGGCGATGTGCCCGAACAGGCTGGTCTCGTCGAGCGCGATGGCGAAGTCCTCGCGGTACTGCCTGCAGCTCGAGTACGAGGAGTACGCGCTTGTCGCGATAGCGATGAGCTTGGTATAGCCGCGGTCGTTCGCCTCAACCAGCGCGTCGCGCAGGTACGGGTCCCAGTTGCGGTTGCCCCAGAGGACGGGAAGGTCGATGCCACGGGATGCCAGCTCGGCCTCGAGTGCTGCCTTCAGCTGTCGGTTCTGGTCATTGATCGGGCTGACGCCGCCGAAGTGACGGTAGTGGTGCGCGACCTCCTCGAGTCGCTCCTCGGGAATGCCCCTGCCACGGGTGACATTACGCAGGAACGGGATGACGTCGTCCTGTCCCTCAGGGCCGCCGAAACCGGCGAGCAGAATCGCGTCATACGCGACGGGCTCGGTGATGTGCGGCTCGCCGGATGCTGCAGCCGGCGTTGCGCCGAGAACGAGATCGGTCACTGGATTACCTCGGGGATTTCTGCCGTCGAGATGCGACGGCCTGTGTAGAACGGAACTTCCTCGCGGACGTGGCGACGGGCATCAGTGGCACGAAGGTCACGCATGAGGTCGACGAGTTCGGTGAGGTCGTCCGATTCGATCGGAAGAATCCACTCGTAGTCGCCGAGGGCAAATGCGGACACCGTGTTTGCGATGGCTCCGCGGAACGCCGCGCCCTTGCGTCCGTGGTCGGCGAGCATTTTGCTGCGCTCGGCGTCCGGCAGCAGGTACCACTCGAAGCTGCGCACGAATGGGTAGACCGTGAGCCAGTTCTTCGCCTCGATGCCACGGAGGAAGCCGGGCACGTGGCGCTTGTTGAACTCAGCCTCACGGTGGACGCCCATCGCGTTCCACGTCGGAAGAAGGCCGCGGAGGATGCTGGTGCGGCGCAGTTCTCGCAGCGCCCGCTGGAGCGCATCGGCCGTGTCACCGTGCAGCCAGATCATGATGTCAGCGTCGGCCTTGAGGCCGGAGACGTCATAGAAGCCGCGGACGGTCACGCCGTCGCTCTCGACCCGCTTCACAGCGGAGTCCAACTCGAAGACAGCGTGGTCGCTGAGTGCGATCGGCGCCTGGGGTCGACGCAGAACCGCCCAGAGCGCAAATCCTGTCGGGTTCTCTTCGGGTTCGGAAATGTTGTGGGGCAGGGATGCCTCGGCAGAGGCCGGGTGAGTCATACCTAACATCATCACCCCTTAATCTCTCCGCGCCAAATGAGCGTGAGTTCCGCTGTGCATTGGCTCAACGCTCTTCCCTCCGCGACCGATTCCGGCGCAGCAGGGGATATACGTGATCGAATCCGCTAGCGGTTCGCGATGCCGCGGACGATGGCCCATGCGGCAAGGCCCGCCACGGATGCCACTGCAGCGATTCCGGCATAGATCGCCGTGGGGTTCTCGCGCTGAAGCGTCGCGACCTGCTTCTTCCCCTGCACAACGAGGCGATTGAACTTGCGGGGAACATTGAGCTTGTCTTCGATCGCGTTGAGAGTCGCTACGAGCTCAGCCCGTGCTGCTGCCGGCGATCCTGGGTTCGCTCCTGGGTTAGTAACGGTCATATTCGCCCTCCCCCTTTACCGCACGGATGTCTTTCTTGACGCTCTCGACCGGGTTCGGGTCATCGCCGAGCTTCTTGAAGTACTTGAGCCCGATCAACGCCAGAATCACGGCGATCAGCACGAACACGACAAACACGATGAGCGCACTCAGCCATGCCGGAAGAACCAGCGCGAGCGCCAGAATGGCAACGGCGACAGCTGTGCCGATGGCGAAGAACAGGAAGATCAGCGCGAGCACCATGAAAATGGCGCCCTTACCCGCATAGCTTCCGAGGTGCTTGGCCTTGGTCTTGACCTGCTCGATCTCCGCCTGGATCAGGTTAGTGATCAGGTTGGGGAGGTCAGCGAGCAACTCAAAGAGCGATTCGCGGCTCTTATCGCTGAGATTTCGGTCCGTCATGGTCAGACGCTCCAGGTGCTACTTCGAGGGTGTTCCGGTTGACGGGTTCGACGGCTCGTCGTGCGGGAGGACCCGCTCAGCGACATCGTCGACAGCGTCCTTGGTCTTCGCGATCGTGCGGTCGAGCTTCTGGCCGGGGGTGCCTTCACCGCCGACAGCGGTGGATACCTTCTTGACTCCGGCGAACACTGCTCCGGGGACCTCGCTCAGGCGTGCCTTCGCGAAACCCTGCACAACCTCGACCTTGTCCTGAACCACGTCGGTGTTCCAGACCTTCAGCCAGTTCTTCTTGATCTGGTTGTACCGCTCGCGGCCCGCACGGGATCCGAGCACGTATCCAGTGGCAATTCCTGCCACAAAAACCAGCTTGCCCCTCATGGGTAACTCCGTTCGATCGGCCGTCAGTGGCTCAAGCGTAGTACCTATGACGGGTTCTCGTCCGGGCTGGTGTCGTTTATGCCTGTTCTGGTATGCGGATCGACCACAACACCGTCCGCGAGATAGCTTGCGGCGACGAGGTGACGAATCCGCGCTGAGGCCGCAAGCGCATCCGGGATTACGGAGGCAAGCCCCGTTCCCGAGAGCCAGCCGCCCGTCACATCGAGATCCCCGATCGCCACGGCGGCGTCGCGGATCCGTTCGGCGCGTTCCCGCTGTCCGATTGCCGCTCCTGGAAGGGTCCCGACCCACGCGGTTCGGGTGAATCCGACCACCTGCGAGGCGTCGAGGGGCACGCCGAGAATCTCGGACGCGTCAGCGACGGCGAGTGCGAGAAGCTCATCGTCATCGAGCCCCAGCGTCGGGTTGGCCTGGCCAAGCCTTCCGTAGGAAAGCCGGACGACGTGACGGTGCGGATGCTCACGACTTGCCTCGTCGGCGAGCCACTGCCACTTGGCCGTCGAGTGCGTCAAAGCCTTGGCCGTGATCGGACGTCCGGCTGGCTTCGAGCCTTCTTCTCGGTCGGCAATGAGCACGCCGGTACCACGGGGCTTGACGTCGAGGGATGCGGCATCGACAACGAGCGTCGCGAGTTCGACGGTCGGTGTCTGGATCGGCTTCTCTGCGGCGAGTTCCGCCGAGAGCGGTGCGAGCAGCCGGAGCGCTTCGGCTTCCGGTGTTGCGACGATGACGTAGTCGGCCTCGATGGTGGTCTCGTCATCGAGGATGGCTCGCCAGGTTGCCGGCTGCGCGCTGGCCGCTGCCTCGGCGCCGTCGACCGACGCGTCCGGTCGCTGCAGCTCGGTGACTGTCCTGCCGAGGAGCACCGTCGCCTCGCGGCGCGTGAGGTCGGCGAGCATCGCCTCAACCAGCGTGTACATGCCGCCGGCGAGGCCTTCGACGTTTGATCCGGCCGGGGCCGCGGCCCTGAGCAGTGCGACAGCGCCCGAGAGCGAGCCGGCCGTGGTCAGCGCCTTATTGAGGCCGGGCGCGGCACGCGTCACGTCGAGGTCAGCCGGATCTGCCGAGTACACGCCCCGGGTCACCGGAGCGACGAGTGAGTCGAGAACGGCCTTACCCATGCGCCGCTCGACCAGGTCGCCGAGGTTGTGCTCGCGGCCGATCGTGAGCACAGGGCGGATCCGGTCGAGGTAGGCGCGGATCGCTCCGCTCCACCCGATCACCCGGCGCACGTCATCCGCGAGCGGGTTCGATGGGATGCCGAGAAGGCCGGCCTTCGGGAGCGGCGCACTGACGCCGTTCGGCAGCCGCACCCAGGCACCGGCCGAAGCCGGGGTGACAACCGCGTCAGCGAGGCCGAGCTCGTCGACGAGCTTCCGCACCGTGCCTTGCCGTGTTGCGTAGCTCTCCGCGCCTGTGTCGACACGGATGCCGGCGACGGTTTCGGTCGCGACGGAACCACCGGCCCGTTCGGCGGCCTCAACGAGCGTGACCCGGATGCCTACGCGAGCGCAGTCGAGCGCCGCGACGAGCCCGGCGATGCCACCGCCGATGACGAGAACGTGGCGCGGCTCGATCACTGTGCGTGCACGAATTCGACGAGCCGGGTGAGCACGGCGGGGTCGGTCTCCGGCGGCACGCCGTGACCGAGGTTCAGGACGTGGGATGGCGCCGTCTTGCCGCGATCGAGGACGTCGAGCACGTGCGCCTCGAGCACCGGCCACGGTGCCGCGAGGAGCGCAGGGTCGATGTTGCCCTGAACGGGAACGAGTCCGCCGAGCCGGCGCGACGCCTCATCGAGCGGGACGCGGTAGTCAACGCCGACCACGTCAGCGCCGATGTCGTGCATGGCCTTGAGCAGTTCGCCGGTCCCAACACCGAAGTGGACGATCGGCACCGTGCGAACGTCGCGGGAATCCGCCTCGCCGGCAACCGTATAGCTGAGGTCGCGCACGTGTTCGAGAGCGCGAGCGGATGCCGGCGCAACGTAGCGCACGTAATCATCGAGCGAGAGCGCACCGGCCCACGAATCGAACAGTTGCGCTGCCGACGCGCCCGCGAGCACCTGGGCACGGAGGAAACGGCCGGTAACCTCGGCAACCCACTCCATCAGGCGTGCCCATGCTTCGGGTTCCGCGTGCATCAGTGTGCGGGCGTGGATATGGTCCTTCGATGGGCCACCCTCGACGAGGTAGGCCGCGAGCGTGAACGGTGCTCCTGCGAAGCCGATCAGCGGGGTTTCTCCGAGCTGGGCGACGGTGAGCGCAACTGCATCACGGACCGGCGCGAGTGTCTCGTCGAGCACAGACGGATCGTGCGCGATGAGTTCGTCGACATCGGCGGCGGTGCGGACGGCCTTGCCGAGCACAGGTCCCTTGCCGGGAACGATGTCGACCTCGACACCGACCTGCTTGAGCGGGACGACGATGTCGCTGAAGAAGATGCCGGCGTCGACACCGTGGCGGCGCACGGGCTGCAGGGTGATCTCGCTCGCGAGTTCGGGGTTGAGGCACGCGTCGAGCATTGCGGTCCCGACGCGCAGGTCGCGGTACTCGGGCAGCGACCGGCCGGCCTGCCGCATGAACCAGACGGGTGTGGTCTCGGGGCGCTCACCCCGGTAGGCGGTGATCAACCGTGACGAGGGGGTCAGTCCTGCTTCAAGCGGGTGGTTCTGAGAAAGCTGCACCAGACAATCCTCTCAAATGAAGCGCTCGTTCGAGACTTTTGCACAAATGCTCACGGCCGCACCACTACCCTCGACACGGAGCAGCTCCAGCACAGCTCCAGCAGACGAGACAGAGAGACGGGTACCGCGGGGTGGAGACAGTCGAGGAACGCAGGACTGGCCTGCGGACGCATGCACTCACGGCTCGAGTGAAGCGACGAGAAATCCGCGCGTTCTATCGGGCGTTTGCCGTACAGCATCCGTCAGTCCACAACCCCGTCGAGGCCGCACGGCGCATCATGCTGCCGCTCGGCGCCCTCTCCATTCCGATCGGGCTGCTCGCCCTGTCCTTCGGGATCAGCGAGGAGATCGAGGAGGCCAATCCCGACATGGTGAGTGAGCTCGTCGCGCAGTTCGCCATCCTCGGGTTGTTTCTTTATGCCGGGGTACTGCTCTGCTGGGCAAGTTTTCGGCACCGGGCGCAGCGCGGAAGCCCCGAGCGGCACTACCGCCTCGCGCAGTTCGGGTTCGAGAACGGAATGGCCTACCTCCCCGGCCCTCTTCCCGGCACTCACCTGACGCCGTGGAAAGAGCGGGGGCAGCTCATGCTCACGCGCGTAATGCGACCGGTCTCTCCGCGAGCGGTCGAGTTCGCGAACTACGTCCTCACCACGGAGACCAGCGGCAGCCGCAACTCCGGCTTCGGTGGCATCGTCTCACTGAAGCTTCCGAACAGCCTTCCCCACATCCTGCTGGTGGCGAAGAATGACCGCCGCGTCCTGCCATACGCGGTACCCGCACGGGCGCAGGTGCTCTCACTCGAGGGCAATTTCGACGATCACTTCACGCTGTACTGCCCACAGGGCTATGAGCAGGACGCCCTCTACCTGTTCACCCCCGACGTCATGGCCGAACTGATCGACCGGGTGAACAGCTTCGACGTTGAGATCATCGACGACTGGCTCTTCCTCGAGTCGAGCCGCGACGTGGTCACCCTGGATCCCGGGACGTGGCACACCGTCGTCACCGCGACGGCCGCCATCACCGCGAAGATCGACCGCTGGGCACAGTGGCGCGACGACCGGCTGTCAGCGGGACCTCTCCCCCGGGGCGACGCGCGAGCGAGGATGCTGCCGGGCGGAAAACAAGTGGCTCCACGCGGCCGTCGACTGAAAATGGTCGCCGGCAACGGCGCAATCCTGACCGGTATTTTCGTCGCCGCCTACGTTGCCGCAGTTGTCATCGCCAATAGTGTCCTCTGACCCTGGCCTTCAGCGCCGTGGTGATCCCGAACTCGTTCCACTGGAGCGGCTTGCACAACAACCGTACGGATTCAACACCCAGAATCCAGCGGTACTCTTAAGCGGTGCTCATGTGTCTGACGGCGAGTCACAAAAACGCCTCCTTCGATCTGCTCGAGCGACTCTCAACGGGTTCCGAGAGCGTCGGCCGACGCATCACCGAACACTCGGAGTGCGTCGCCGGTGCCATTGTCATTGCCACCTGCAACCGGTTCGAGGCGTACATCGATCTCGATGAGCCGGTCACCGCCGGTGCCCAGGTCGCACTTCAGGCTGCGACGGATGCCGTCAGTGCGGCCACAGGAATCCCCACGGACACGCTGCACCAGACCTGGCAAACGCACACGGACGAAGAAGCTGCCCGCCACCTGTTCGCCGTTTCTGCCGGGCTCGAATCCGTCGTTGTCGGCGAGGGTGAGATCGCCGGTCAGGTGCGCCGGTCGCTGCAACTCGCCCGCGAATCAGGGACGACCACAAGCGACCTTGAACGGCTCTTTCAGCGCGCCTCCCAAACCTCACGCGGCGTCAAGAACAACACACCGCTCGGCCGCGCAGGTCGCTCGATCGTGCGGCTCGGCCTCGATCTCGCCGAGAGCCGCATCACCGACTGGTCAGCGGTCAGGGTTCTGCTCATCGGAACCGGCGCATACGCTGGCGCCAGCCTCGCCGCACTCCGCGACCGCGGCGTCACCGACGTCGCCGTGTACTCGCCGTCAGGTCGCGCGGCGAAGTTCGCCGCTGGCCATGACATCCGGGCCGTCGACGCTGATATGTTCCCGCGGGAGGCCGCAGAGGCGACCATCATCGTGACGTGCACAACGGCATCCGGCTTTGTGGTCGATGCCGAGGTCATTGCGGCAGGGCGTCGCGACCTCGAGGCGGCACTGCCCGCCTTCCCGTTCGACGGCACGCCCGGCTGCCCCGTCGACCACTCTGCCGGCCAGCTCGTCATCGACCTCGGTCTGCCGCGCAATGTAGACCCTGACGTCGCCACCCTCGCCGGTGTCGACCTGCTCGACCTTGAGACCATCCGCATCCACGCCCCACTGGAAGAGCTTCAGGCCACAGATCACGCACGTCAGATCGTCAACAAGGCAGCGCGCAAGTTCGCCTCGGTCACCGACGAGCAGAGCCTTGCGCCCGCTGTCGTTGCTCTCCGGTCTCGCGCATCTGAAGTGCTCGAGCAGGAGATCGCCCGGGCAGCTCCCCGCGATTCCGACGGGAGCGTGGAACGCGCGCTCCGCCACATGATGGGCCGGCTCCTGCACACGCCGACGGTACGAGCGCGGGACCACGCCAGGGCCGGCGACCACGACCGTTACGTCGAGGCGCTCGACACCCTGTTCGGCATCACGCTCGACGAGGAAGCGGTATCCGCCCCGGATCTTCCCGCGCCGACCGCCGAAACCGCGGATATTACCCGGGCGCGCGGGGCTGCACCCCACCTCGACGACGACCTCGAGCTGGACGCAGAAGCCTCCTAGACCAGCAGGCCGCGGGCATCCCCTGCGCGAAGAAACCCGCTTGCACGAAGAAGCCCGCCCCACGAATTCGTGGAGCGGGCTTCTCTCATCTCCGGCGGATGCCGGATCAGGACGTGCTAGCCATACATGTACGGGTCGCTGTTCAGCAGCGCGATGAACGTGATGATCGCGATGATGTAGCCGATGGTGGCGAGTGCGCCGATCACGATTCCGACGATGGCGAGAACCTTGCCCTGCTCGCCGGTCTTCTTGATCTGGTTGAGCGAGATGAATCCGAGAACGATCGAGATGATCGAGAACCCGAGAACCGAGCTCACCAGGGTGATGATCGACAGAACATTCCACTTCGCCGGCTGGCCCTGCGGAGCTCCGTACTGGCCCTGCGGAGCTCCGTACTGGGCCTGCGGGGCTGAGTACTGCGGCGCCTGCTGGCCGTAAGGCTGATTGGAGCCAGCGTTGGGCACTGGCGGGGTGTTGCTGTAATTGTCGTTCGACATGGTGCTCCTTCGTAAGCCGGATTACAGACTGGCAGCCTGCTGAATGAGAGTCAATTACACGCGCCGCTCGCGCTATGGGGAGAAGTCCCCCCTTTCGCGGCACTTCGGAGAGTACGACAACGGCCGCCCCTGCAGCAGAGGCGGCCGTTTGTCACGACGGGAACGACAGGGGTCAGGCGCCCTTGAGCCGCTCCGCGAGGTAGATGTAGAGCTCGTCGATCGGCACGCGCTCCTGGGCCATCGTGTCGCGATCGCGAACCGTCACCGCGTTGTCCTCGAGCGAGTCGAAGTCGACGGTGATGCAGAACGGGGTTCCGATCTCGTCCTGGCGGCGGTAGCGGCGGCCAATGGCGCCGGCGTCGTCGAAGTCGATGTTCCACGATTCGCGGAGGTCTGCCGCGACCTTGCGCGCGAGCGGCGAGAGGGCCTCGTTGCGGCTGAGCGGAAGCACGGCCACCTTCACCGGCGCGAGGCGCGGGTCGAGCTTGAGCACTGTGCGCTTGTCGGTGCCGCCCTTCGCGTTAGGCACTTCCTCCTCGTGGTACGCGTCGACGAGGAACGCCATGAGCGAGCGGGTAAGCCCCGCCGCTGGCTCGATGACGTACGGCACCCAGCGCTCGTTCTTACCCTGGTCGAAGAACGAGAGGTCCTTGCCCGAGTGCTCGGCATGGGTGGTGAGGTCGAAGTCGGTGCGGTTCGCAACGCCCTCGAGCTCGCCCCAGTCGCCGCCGGTGAAGCCGAACTTGTACTCGATGTCGACGGTGCGCTTCGAGTAGTGCGAGAGCTTCTCCGCCGGGTGCTCGAACAGGCGCAGGTTGTCGGGGTTGATGCCGAGGTCCGTGTACCAGTTGAAGCGGTAGTCGATCCAGTACTGGTGCCACTCTTCGTCCGTGCCCGGCTCGACGAAGAACTCGAGTTCCATCTGCTCGAACTCGCGGGTACGGAAGATGAAGTTTCCCGGAGTGATCTCGTTGCGGAAGCTCTTGCCGATCTGGCCGACACCGAACGGAGGCTTGACGCGCGCGGCCTGGAGGACATTGGCAAAGTTGACGAAGATGCCCTGGGCGGTCTCGGGGCGCAGGTAGTGCATGCCTGACTCATCCTCGACCGGGCCGAGGTACGTCTTGAGCATCATGTTGAAGTCGCGGGGCGGGGTCCACTCACCGCGGGTGCCGCAGTTCGGGCACGCGATCTCGAGCATGCCGGTCTCGGGCGCACGGCCCTTCTTCTCCTCGAATGCCTCGAGGAGGTGGTCTTCACGGAACCGCTTGTGGCAGTGCAGGCACTCGACGAGCGGGTCGGTGAAGACGCCGACGTGGCCGGATGCTTCCCAGATCTTCTTGGGGAGGATGACGCTGGAGTCGAGGCCGACAACGTCGTCTCGACGGGTGACCATGTACTTCCACCACTGGCGCTTGATGTTCTCTTTGAGCTCGACGCCGAGGGGCCCGTAGTCCCAGGCGGATCGCGATCCTCCGTAGATCTCACCGGCCTGGAAGACGAATCCGCGGTGGCGGGCGAGGGCGATGACTGAGTCGAGACGGCTGGATGCGGCCACTGTGGCTCCTGATGCGAAAGGGGTACCGTGCCGGCTGCACGGACCATTCAAGCTTAGCCGCGCCTGTCTGGGCGCCCGGCCAGAGCGCACGTCCGTGCAACGTCCCGTCGCAGGATCGCGCAGCATCCGTTCATCCGGCGCAAATGCCGAGAACCGCGACGGAAACCCGACACGTGCGACGGATGACCGCGCGAACCGCGTGCGGACCTCCGTTCATCCGGCGCAAATGCCGAGCAACGCGACGGAAACCCGACACGTGCGACGGATGACGGTGCGAACCGCGTGCGGACCTCCGTTCATCCGGCGCAAATGCCGAGAGACGTCGCACACACCAGGCATCCGCGACGGATGACGGCGCGAACCGCGTGCGGACCTCCGTTCATCCGGCGCAAATGCCAACAAACGCGACGAAAACCCGACACGTGCGACGGATGACGGCGCGAACCGGCTGCGAACCTCCGTTCACCCGGCGCAAATGCCAAGAAACGTCGCACACACCAGGCATCCGCGACGGATGACGGACCAGAGTCGGAAGCCCGCCCGAGCGCACAGGCGGCGTCCGTAGACTTGCCGCATGCCCACACCCCGCGCCCAGGAGTTTCGAACGCGCGAGCGAGTGACGGTGGTCGCCGAGAGCGGCCTCCACACCGGACCGTCGTTCATCCTGCTGCACGGGATCGGCATGGGCAGGCGATACTGGGGCACCCTCACCGACACGCTCGGCGCCCATGGCCGGGTGTACGCACTCGACCTCCCGGGATTCGGCGATGCACCCGAACCGGAAGCCCCGCTCACCATGGCGCAATCGGGCGACCTCATCGCCGAACTCGTCGAACGCATGCGGCTCGAGCGGGTCGTGCTCGTCGGCCACTCCATGGGTTCGCAGGTCGCCGCCGAAGCTGCCGCGCGGCATCCGGATCTCTTCGAATCGCTCGTGCTCATCAGCCCGACGGTGAACCCCGATGAACGTCGGGTCTCGACCCAGGCCAGGCGACTCGCGCAGGACCTGTGGGGTGCAAAGCGGCGGGTGCTCGGGTTCGGGGTGGTGTATTACCTCAAGGCCGGGCCGCGCTGGTACACCAGGACGCTCCGGATGATGATGCGGCACGAGGTCGAGAAGATCATGCCGCAGATCCGCGCGAACACGCTGATTGTCCGCGGCAGCGACGACAGGTTGTGCCCCCGCAGCTGGGTTGACCGCATCGTGGCGGCCATCCCGCGCTCGCGCTACGTGGAGGTGCCGGGAACAGGACACGAGGTGATGATGACGAACGGCAAAACCGTCGGCGCGCTCATCGTCCGTCACGCGGAAGGGCGAGTGTGAATCTTCTCGAGAAGGCTGGGATCTGGGCTGTCGACTATGTCGACGCCGCTCAACTGCACATGCGTGCCATTGCAGGGGGCTGGCGTGTGCCGGAACACTACGCGCACGGTGAGCCGGGCAAACCGACCGTCGTGCTCATCCCCGGTGTCTACGAGCGCTGGAACTTCCTCAAGCCCATCGCCGATCGCCTGTGGGAAGACGGCTACCCGATCAGTATCGTGCACGGACTCGGCTACAACCTCCGGCCGATCATCGACACCTCCGACCGGCTGGCCGCCGCGCTCTCGCGGGTACGGGCAAACCCGGCGGGACGCATCATCGTCGCGCACAGCAAGGGCGGACTCGTCGGCAAGCACCTCATGCTGACCCACCGCGAGAGCCTCGGTATCCGTGGGCTGGTCGCCGTTTGCACCCCGTTCGCCGGCTCGCGTTATGCCAAATACGTGCTCGGCCAGACCCTGCGCGCGTTCTCCCCGACCGACGACACGATCGTGCTGCTCGGCCGTGACTCGAGCGTCAACTCCGAGATCGTCTCCATCTTCGGCCCGTTCGACCCGCACGTGCCCGACGGCAGTGTGCTCGTCGGTGCGACCAACGTTCAGGTCCCGGTGAGCGGCCACTTCCGCATCCTGCACGCGCCGGACACCATCGATGCGGCAGCGGATGCCGTGGGGTTGCTGGCAAGCCGACCGCCGGGCCACGGCGATGATCCGGTTGCGAGCGCCGATGACGCGTCCGGTTTCGATGACCGCACAACCGTTATCGACGACAGCCCTTCCTCCGACGCAGCTCCGGCCTCCGTCTCGACACCGACCAATGCCCACGCCGGCGCACCGCCCCTCGCTCAGGAGCACCCCGACATTCTCGTGTCAGCTGTCGCTCTCGTGCGCGACCGCCGCGTGCTCATGGTGCGCGCACGCGGCCGTGATGTGCTGTACATGCCCGGCGGAAAGATCGACGATGGCGAGACCGCCATGGATGCTGCGGTGCGCGAAGCGCGCGAAGAGGTCGCGGTCGGCCTGGTTCCCGGCACCGTGCACCAGCTCTTCACTGTTGTGACCCAGGCGCACGGCGAACCCGACGGCAGGCAGGTGCGCATGGTCGTGTTTTCGGGTGAGCCTGACGCCGAACCGCGACCGAGTGCCGAGGTCAGCGAGGTGCACTGGGTGACAACGGCAGACGCATACCGCTGCCCGCCGGCCGGCACCGAAGTGCTCAAGCAGCTCGCCGCACTCGACCTGATCGACTAGCGGCTCTCAACCGTGGCGCGGTTGTTCACCATCTGAATCTGCTGTTCCTTGACCAGCGGGTAATCGGCGAGCTCGTCTGAATCGAGGTCTTCGTTGTGCATGTCGACCGCGGTGACCTGGCTGTTCTCGTAGGTCGTGTAGTAGTAGATCCCCTTGTCGGTGTTGCAGCACGAGGAATAGATCGTGATCTCGAACTTCCCAGGGGACACCTCGACACATCCTCTTTGCTGCGCGACGGAGCCGAGGATCTGGAAGAACTGGCTGATCGATTCCGACTCGGAGTCCCCGGAAACCGAGTTCATCTTCGTGAACACGGCCTTCACAAAGCGTGAAGCGGATGACAGATCTCCGGGAAGGCCGATGGCGCCCATTCCGCGGCTGTAGACGTCGAACTCGAGTTCATCCGAGAAGAGCGGTGTCGGCGGATTCTTCGACAGGTGCATGAAGTTGTTGAGGTTGAAGGACTGGATATCGAAAGTGGGGTTGTTGGTGAGGACCCCGACCGGGTTGTCGTAGACCTTGAGTCCCTCGCGCACGCTCTCCACGGTGATGGAGGTCTCTCTGTCCGAGATGATCCAGTGCAACGGCGACAGCGGGAATGACTCACTGAAGTTGATCTTCACGAGGTTCAGCGTTTCGAGAGCGGTCCTCACCTCGGCGACGGTCTCGAACTGTCCCAGCACCCACGGGATGAATTCAAACGGCGTGATGTTCGTCTTGCCTTCAGCCTCCGGCTTGTAGTCGGCGTTCTCCGGGAAGTTGAGCCCGGCCATGCTGAGCCCTTTTTCGTTGGTCGCGTCGTAGTACAGGGGATATCCGTCGGCGATGGTTGCCATCCCGATAATGGCGTGGTGGGTCTGGAGGGTGTCCTCCTTGCGAAACTCGAACGCAAAGTTCCTCGGCGTGACGGTCACCGTCTCGTTATAGGAGAACTCCAGATCAAGATTGCGACCGAAGTAGTGATCCCGCGTGGTGTAGTTCGCTCCCGTGCACATACGACTTGCCTCCGTTACGACGATGTCCAACCCGCTTGGTGACGCGAGGTTGGATCAGTGACGCGAGGCTAGACCGGGAACAGAAACGGCAATGAGTGCCAAAGGTCCTGTACGCGGGACCTTTGGCACGGCTCGACTCGACTAGCTGGTCGGGCCGGGCCGGGTTCGCGCGGCGTCGCCGAGTTCCTCGAAGAGCGTGACCTGCAGGCCCGCAGGCGCATCGAGGCGCGAGTTGAGGGAGTTCCACGGCGTCACCGTCGGCGACGCCACCAGCTCAGCGCCTTGCCCGGTGAGGTGCGCTGTCTGCTCGTCGGCATCCGTCACCTCGAAGGCAACACGCAGCCGCGGCGCGACCTGCCTGCCGACTTCAACCTCGTCGATCATGCGCTTCTGGGCGGGATTCGCGAGTTCGAGGGTGGCGCGACCGGCGTCGAGGATCATCACCCTCGCGTCGCCGTCGCCCTCGAACGCCGCCTCCTCCGGGAGGCCGAGTGCGTCCCGGTAGAACGCAACGGCCGCGTCGAAGTCCTCGGCTTCGACGACGAGTCTCATCTGCAGGACTTTGCCCATGGTGTCTCCTCCGGTGTCGTGCAGGGTGTAACCGCGGGGTGGGGCGCACTCTTCCCGCCGGTCGCTACCGCTGGTCGGAGCTACGGCCCGGCCACAGATCGGCCTCGAGGCCCTGCTCGAGCCTGGCCACCGTGTACAGATCGGGCCACGTCCGCCCCTGCAGGATCGCCTGGATCGTGCTGTGGTCCACCCCGGCAACCTCTGCGGCCGCGCGGAGACTCCGATTGCCGATGGCTGCGCGAAGGTTCAGGGCGAGCTGGCGTGCGACCTCGCCGACCGGATCAGCCGATCGAGAATCGGGCCATCCCTCGGCGAGTTCTCTCGGTGATGGTCGCGACGGTCGAGGCATATGTCGAGGGTAGATGACGCTCGATTCATCCGCACTCGAACTAGTGCACGTACTCCACGAGGTCGAGCCCGATGGTGTGCATCGCATCGAGCACGGCGAGCCGCGGCGGCAGGCCAGAGTCGGTGAACGACGCTGACACCGCGTAAGCGACACCAGCCCGCGGGCCGCGCACGGCTCCGACGTCGGTGCGCACGCCGACATCCGTGCCCGTCTTGTTGAAGATGTGGATGCCGTGATCACCGCCGCGATGGGCCAGCGGGTCGAGGCCGAACGCCGACGCGACCATCGAGAGGTCGGTGTTGAGCGAGAGCCAGCTGGCCACCCGCTGGCTCGTCGCCTGGTCGACGACCTCGCCGCGGGCAAGCGCGGAGAACAACCAGGTGAGCTCCTTCATGGAGCCAACGGAGAGGTGGGGCGCGTCGTCAGGTCCGCGGCTGTCGCGCACCTTGTCGAGGAGGGCGAGCCGCTTGAGGCCGATCGACTCGGCTCGGTGTCGCACAGCGTCCAGGCCGACGAGGCGAAGGAGCACGTTCGTGGCGAGGTTGTCGCTCGTCGCGGCGACGAGGGCAGCGAGGTCGGCGACCGGGAATGACGGCGCCTGGAGGTGCTGCCACAGGCCCGAGTCTCCGACCGAGTCGTCTGATTCACGGTCGAGAATGGTCAGCGCTGCGAAATCGTCGTCGGAGAGCCTGGCCGCGACATCGATGAGCAGCAGGACTTTGCCGATCGATGCGGTCGGCATGACGACATAGTCGTCGACGCTCAGGAGCTCAGCACCGCTCGCGAGGTCTGTGACCCGAGCCGACACCTGAACACCGTTCCTGGCGAGGTAACCGAGCGCCTTGAAGCTGCGCGTGAACGTGTCGCTCGGCTCTGCCGAGCTGTGCTTCGCCCGCCGACGATCCCGCGCGCGCAGCCTGTCATGAGACTTCGGCGCTTGGGGGGTCGGCGGTACCACGGTTCTCCATCACAAGGGTCGACGCATCCGTGACCACTCTCTCCCTGGGCCGCGGACAGTGCATCGACGTCGATATCGGTCGAGTACTGCAATGCAACCCGCCTGACGAGCGGCTCGACCGCTTCAACGGTACCTCAATTGCATCGTCGGTGACGGAAAAACTGACCCTCTCCCGTCAGGCCAACCCACCGCGAGAGCACCACTTCCGGTCGAGAACATCGCGCGGAACTGATGTGCTCGACCGGAACTGATGGTTTCGGTGACGGATGCCGCGCGCTGGGCGCGGGCGCGCGGCTACCAGATCGTGACGCGGTCACCCTCGTCGAGCCACAGCGCGTCAGACGGCGTCACACCGAACGTCTCGTAGAACTCGTCGATGTTGCGCACGATCTGGTTGCAGCGGAACTCGTTCGGCGAGTGTGGGTCGATGGCGAGCAGGCGAATCGCCTCAGCATCGCGGCTCTTCTGCTGCCAGGCCTGCGCCCAGGAGAGGAAGAACCGCTCAGCACCGGTCAGCCCGTCGATCACCGGGGGCTCCTGGCCGCCGAGCGAGAGCAGGTACGCCTTCCACGCGATCGACAGGCCACCGAGGTCGCCGATGTTCTCACCGATGGTGAGCGCACCGTTGACGTGGTGGTCGGGAATCTGCGCGGGCGCGAGCGCATTGAACTGCTCGATGAGGGATGCCGTCCGCGATTCGAACGCGGATCGATCCTCCTCGGTCCACCAGTCGGTGAGCCGGCCGTCGCCGTCGTACTTCGAGCCCTGGTCGTCGAAGCCGTGCCCGATCTCGTGCCCGATAACCGCACCGATCGCGCCGTAGTTGGCCGCGGCATCCCGCTTCTCGTCGAAGAACGGGTACTGCAGGATGGCCGCGGGGAACACGATCTCGTTGAAACCCGGGTTGTAGTACGCGTTGATCGTCTGCGGGGTCATGAACCACTCGTCGCGGTCGAGCGGCTTGCCGATCTTGCCGAGTTCGCGGTTGAACTCGAACTCGCTCGCCCTGCGTACGTTGCCGAGCAGGTCGCGCTTGTCGACGGTGAGTGTGGAGTAGTCGCGCCACTTCACCGGGAACCCGATCTTCGGAGTGAACTTGTCGAGCTTCTCGAGTGCACGGGCACGGGTGGCCTCGCTCATCCAGTCGAGGGTCGAGATCGACTCGCGGTACGCTTCGACGAGGTAGTCGACGAGCACGTCCATCTGCTCCTTGGCCTGTGGCGGGAAGAATCGCTCGACGTAGATCTTGCCGACAGCCTCACCCATGACGCCCTCGACGAGCGAGACGCCGCGCTTCCAGCGTTCGCGAAGCTCGGGTGTGCCGGAGAGGGTACGGCCGTAGAAGTCGAAGTTCTCGTCGACGAACTCGCCGGACAGGTACGGCGCCGCGCCATGGACGACCTTCCAGGCGAGCCAGTCCTTCCACGCCTCGAGGCGCGAGGGGACCAGGAGCGGCGCGAGCTCCTCGAAGAAGCTGGGTTCGCGAACCACGACCTCGTCGAGCGCGTGCTCGGGAGCGCCGAGCGCGGTGCGCCAGGTTTCGAGGATGCCGGCGGCCGAGCGTGCGACGTCACGTTCGTCGCTGACGTCGACGGCGGTCCCCGCGAACAGGGCAGCGGCATCCGCCCACGAATACAGGTTGTAGGTTGCCTCGCTGTCGCGGGTGCGCACGTTGTCCCAGTGCGCGGCCGCGATGCTGGTCTCAAGCTCGAAGACCCGCTGCGCACGCACGTCGGCTGCGGTGAACTCGTCACCATCGGCGATGCCGTCAGCGGCGAGCTGGAACATGCGCTGGACGTGGGCGAGGTAGGCCTCGCGCACCGACGCGAAGGAGTCCTCGCGGTAGTAGCTCTCGTCTGGCAGCGAGATGCCGCCCTGCTCGATGAGCACGAGGTAACGCTCGGGGTTGCCCGGGTCGTTGTCGACGTAGAGCTGGAAGAAGCCACTGACACCAACGCGTTCAAATGCGGCAACAGCCGACACGAACTCCTCGATCGTCTCGATGGAGTCGATCGAGGCGAGCTGCTGGGCGATCGGCGCTGCACCGAGCGCCTCGATGAGTTCGTCGTCCATGAAGCTCGCGTAGAGGTCGCCGACCTTGCGCTGCTCGACGGCCGTCTCGCCCGTCGTCTCGGTGGCGCCCTGCGCCTCGAGGATGATGTCCTTCACCGCTTTCTCGGCCTCTTCGGCGAGCTGGTGGAACGATCCCCAGCGGGCCTTGTCTGCAGGAATTTCGGTGCGGTCGAGCCACTTGCCGTTGACGTGGCGGTAGAGGTCGTCCTGCGGACGCACCTCCGGGTCGAGTTCGTCGAGTGCGATGCCGGAGTGGAGCGCTGCGTCAGTCATGGTTCCACCCTAGTTCCGCTGCCCGCCGTTCAGACAGGAATGGGTGCTCTCGCGACTGCGGATGCCGTCGGCCGGCGCTGCGCATTCCCACCGGTTCAGGATGCGGCAGTCTCCACCGCGAACGTGCGGGCGAATCCGACGACGAGTTCCCGGTAGGTGAGCTCATGGTCGCGATCGTTCTCCTGTGCGCTCGAGTGCCACCGTTCGCAGAGCGCGATGATCGCCTCGACGATCGTCGTGGCATCCCACCGCGTCGTCACCCGGCCGGCGTCCTGCAGGCCGGCCACCACCGAAATCGGAGTACGACCATTCGCGCGGGTTCCCATCAGGCGGAAGAACTCGTCCTCACGTTCGAGCCGCGCCCAGATCATCGTGCGGGTGCTGTCGGGGTTCTGCGTGACGTAGTCAAACACCGCTGTCGCGAATGCGGTCAGGTCGGCGGGTGAACCGATCGCAGTGACGAGGTCGTCTGCGGCATCCTCAACGACAGCATCGAACAGGCCCTGCTTGTCCGTGAAATACGCGTAGATGCGCTGCACATTCGCGCCCGCCAGTTTCGCAATGCGGTCGACCCGCGCGCCAGCGAGGCCGTGTGCCGCAAACTCACTCCGCGCGGCGTCGAGAATGACAGCTTTGGTGCGAACGGATGCCACGGTCATGCCATCATATTAGAGCTAAAAGCAAATACTTATTTGGAAAAGGTAATCCCTGTGTCACTTCCGTCCGAAGCTCCGCTCTCCAACAAACGCCGCTGGTGGGTGCTCGCCATCGTTGCGCTCACCCAGCTGGTGGTCGTCCTCGACGGAACCATCGTCAACATCGCCCTGCCAGAGGCGCAGGCCGACCTTGGCCTCACCGACGTCGAACGCCAGTGGGTCGTCACCGCCTACGCCCTCGCGTTCGGCGCCCTGCTCCTCCTGGGCGGCCGCATTGCCGACTACTGGGGACGCAAGCGCTCGTTCATCGTCGGCATGATCGGGTTCGGCATCGCCAGCGCATACGGCGGGCTGATCGGCACGGGAATCGAGCTGATCGTCGCGCGTGGGCTGCAGGGCGCGTTCGCGGCACTCATGGCGCCAGCCGCACTCGCCATCCTCACCACAACCTTCCCGTCCGGCCGCGAGCGCAACACGGCGTTCGCCGTGTTCGGTTCGATCGGTGGCGCGGGAGCTGCCGTCGGCCTCGTTCTCGGCGGAGTGCTCACCGAGTTCTTCAGCTGGCGCTGGTGCCTGCTCGTCAACGTCCCGGTGGTTCTCATCGCGATCGTCGCGGCGATCTACCTCCTCCGCGAGAGCAAGGCCGACGGCGACAACAAATACGACTTCCTCGGCACCGTCCTCGTCGCACTGGGTCTTGGCTCGCTCGTCTACGGCTTCACGCTCGCCGAACAGGGCTGGGATTCGCTCGGGGCCTGGGCGTGCCTTGCTGCGGGCGTCGTGCTGATGGCGCTGTTCTTCTACTCTCAGTCGAGGGTCGCGCAGCCGTTGCTCCCGCTCCGCGTCATCGCGAACCGGGTCCGTGGGGGTTCTCTGCTGCTTCAGATGGTGTCGGGCAGCGTCATGATCGGCATGATGCTCTACCTGACATTCCACCTCCAGATCGTGCTCGGGTTCTCACCGCTTCTCGCCGGGCTCGCGTCGCTGCCGATGACCATCGTGATCAGCATCGTCGCCCCGATCGCCACCAAGCTGCTGCCGAGGATCGGCCCCAAGCCCCTCATGGTTGTCGGACCACTCATCGCCGCCGCGGGAATGCTCTGGCTGAGCCGACTCTCCGTGACGGGTAACTACTGGACCGAGATCGTGCCAGGGGTTGTTCTGCTCGGCATCGGAATGGCCATGCTCTTCGTGCCGTTGCAGAACCTTGCCCTGCTCGGCGTCGAACCCCACGATGCCGGTGCGGCGAGCGCGGCCAACACTGCCGCGATGCAGATTGGCGGATCGATCGGACTCGGCATCTACACAGCGCTGTACACGGCGGGCAGTGCGACTGGCACGGGCTTCGAGGCCTTTGTCTCGGGATACTCCGCGGTATTCATCGGCACAGCGGTTGCGCTCGTGATCGGCTCGATCATCGCCGCCACGTTCATCCGCGGGTCGAAGGAAGACCTCATGCCGATGGGCGACAAGGCGGAGAAGGCACTCCACCTGGGCTAAGTGGCTGTGGCCACGGCCAGGACACGGCCACGAGAAAAGCGGGAGGGGTTCGCCCCTCCCGCTTTTCTGTGCCGTCGTCTCGATTTTGTCGGCGCGATTAGTCGTCGCTGTCGGGGTCGTCGTAGTCGGGACCGTCGCGATCCAGCGTGCCGATCGGCACACCCTCACCGTTGAGGAAGGCCAGTTCGTCGTCATCATCCGGCTCGACGACGGCTGTAGCTGCTGTGCTCAGCCAGGTGTTGACGCCAGCGCACGCGACGAGGGTCGTGGCGAGCTCGGAAAACACTATCGCCTCGTCTTCGATCGTCCAGGTCCCCGCGAGGTCGTTGCATCCGTCGCTGCCGGTCACGGTTCCGTCCTGGGCAAATTCGAGGTACGGGTCATCGGCGTCGTCGGGGTCGCCCCACGTACCGACAACAAACTCTTCGGTGAGGGTGGGTATGCGACCGCTGTCCTTCGGGCTCCCGGTATCACGAGTGCCACCGCCGGCACCGCCGTCGCGCGGCGGTGCTCCGTTGTCCGGGCCCCCTCCGCACCCCGTCAATGCGAGCGCGAGCGCAAAGACCGCGACGATCGCAGAGATGCCTCTTCTGTTGTGAGTCTGGCTGATCATGACACCCCTCCAATAGCCAGTGCGCGGGCTGGCACCGGGTTGATTATGGCGAGGTTAAGCCGGGCATCGGGCGCCGACCAGAGTCGTCCGACCCCGCAGGAAGAACCACCCCACGATGTGCCACGTGAAGAGGGCGCCGCGATCCGACCCGGGTTGTGGCCGCAGGTCACGCCGCTGCCAGGTCTCGCCGGTTCAGAACGACGGATGCCGCGATCCCCGCTGCGATCGCGAGCGCGAGCATCCCGAATCCACCGCTCCAGTCTGTCTCGCTCCCGAGGGCGATCGGGGTGTGAGAAAACGGTGAGAGGTTCTCGGCCCACTCGGGCAGGCCAACGAGCTTGCCGAAGAGCCCGAGGAACGCGCCGGCCACGAGAAGCGCCCAGCCGATCGGGCCGGTGAACCGGGGCAGGAGCACGAACACGAGGGCGACGACGCCCAGATAGAGCAGTGCGGCGGGAAGCTGGGCAGCACCAGCGGCGAGCGCGTCAGCCGTCGTGACATTCTCCGCTCCGACCAGGGCAGCGGAGAGGGCGGCTGCCACCACCGAGGCGGCGAGCACGAGCACAACGGCGACAGTGCCAACGAGAAGATAGTCGGCGAGCCATTTCACGCGGTGCACCGGGGTCGCGAGGACGAGTTCGGCGGTCGTGAGCGCCTCTTCCTGCCGAGCACGGACGACCGCCTGGACAGCACAGCCCGCGGCGAGAATCCCGACGACGGTGAAGATCACCGACAGGAAAGCCTGGCTCAGCGATTCCCCCTCACCCGACAGTCGGCGCAACTGCTCGGCGACCGGGTTGCTCGCTACGTCATTGTTCCCGGCGATACTGCCGAGCGCGCCGCCGAACACGCCGAGCAGAACCCCGCCGGCCGCCCAGCCGATCACCGACGGCCAGTGCAGGCGCCAGGCCAGGCCGAGCGAACCCGACAGGGTTGCCCGCGCCCGCGGCCGCCCCACGCCTGCCCCGAACACGCTTGCCCCGCTGTCCCTCGCCACCTGCAGCAGGCAGGCGGATGCCGTCAGCACGGCCGCGAGGGCGACGTTCAGCAGCAACGGGGTTGCGTCATCCGCCGTGAACGGGTGTGTCGCCAGCCCCCAGCCGATCGGCGACAGCCAGCTCGGCCACGCACTGTCGACCCTGAGTCCGTCCTCGGAGACCGCCCCGAACGCATCGCCGATTCCGCGAGCGAGATAAGCGAGGAGCACGAGACCGGCCGCCGTGCCGTTCGCCGCCCGAGAGGTGAGCATGAGTTCCGAGGCGACCAGACCGACGGCCAGGAAGCTGACGCCAACGGCCGCGAGCGACAGACCGGTGAGCCAGGAACCTGCCGCGTCCAGGCCTGCGGCCAGCAGGCATCCGCTCACCACGATGACGAGCAGAAGATTGACGATCACTCCCCAGGCAAGTGTGGCGCTGAGCGGAAGCAAGCGCGGAATCGGGGTCGCCGCCACCAGCTCGGCCCGGCCGGTCTCCTCCTCGGCGCGGGAGTGACGGACGGCGAGGAAGGTGTTGACGAGGCCGACGAGCAGGCCGAGGAAGGCGAAGATCGTGAAGATGAAGAGGGCGTCGACCGCAGCGCCCTGCGGTGGCCCGCGCAGGATAAGGATGGCCGGGTTCGCCGTCGCCAGCCTCAGCAGCGCGGCCCGCTGCGTCTCGTCGCCGAAATTGTCGCCGAGCGCCGCCGCCGTGAAGAAGACCAGTGCACCGATCGCGGCGAGCCAGCTCAGCGTCTGGACCCGATCCCGCCTCGCCCGCTGCCCGAGCAGCGCGACAAACTCGGTCATCGTCGGTCTCGGGCGTGGCGGGCCGGCGGGTGAACCACGGCCGGGTCTGCGGGGACCGCGCCTCGGGCGACGGCGGCCTTCCGCGGCGGTCCAGGGGTGGCCGCGTCACGCCCCGGCCGAGGGGGTGACGCAAGCGCCGACGCTGCCTCGGCGCCTGCCCCATCGCCGTAGTGCCGGAGGAAGAGCTCTTCGAGGGAGGGTGGCGTAATCGTCAGCCCCGTCACCCCGAGCGCCGCCAACGCGGGCAGGAGATCCGTGACCGAGGCGGTCTCCGCGGTGAACGCGACCCTGCCGTGCTCGATCCGAAGGTCTTCGACGCCGGGAAGGGCCGGGAGATCAGCGTCGCTGAGGCCGGACGCAGCGAAGCTGATCTCGGTGCGGGTGAGGCGCCGGAGATCGCTGAGCGTTCCCTCTTCGACCCGCCGACCCGAGCGGATGATGCTGACGCGGGTGCAGAGCTCTTCGACTTCGCTCAGGATATGACTCGACAACAGCACTGTGGCACCGTCGGCGACCCGGTCGGTGAGTTCCGCCCGGAACACGGCCTCCATGAGGGGATCGAGCCCGGACGTCGGCTCATCGAGCAGGTACAACTCGGCGGGCACGGCGAAGGCGGCGACCAGCGCCACTTTCTGCCGGTTCCCCTTGGAGTAGGTGCGCCCCTTCTTCGTGGGATCCAGCTCGAAAACATCGAGGAGACGCTTTCTACTCCGCTCGTACTCGGTGCGGTCACGGATGCCGCGGAGCCGGCTGAGCAGATCGATCGCCTCGCCGCCGGTGAGGTTGGGCCACAGGCTCACGTCGCCGGGAACGTAAGCCAGCCGCCTGTGGATGGCGACGGCATCCGCCCGGGGATCCAGCCCGAACACGGTCGCGCTTCCGGAGGTCAGCCGCGCGAGGCCGAGCAGGATGCGGATCGTCGTCGACTTTCCCGCCCCATTTGGCCCGAGAAAACCGTGGATCTCGCCGGCTTCGACGTCGAGGTCGAGGCCATCGAGTGCGTGCACCTGGCCAAAGTGCTTGCGGAGATCACGAGCCTGAATCACGGTGCTCATACTGCGGAGGCTACGCTTCGCGGGGCGCGTTGACCAGACGGGAGCGCAATCTCAGCGCGGACGAGGACAAGGACAAGGGAAGTCTCTACCGGCGGTCTCCCCTCCTTGCTATACCTAGCCCGATGAGGCGATACACGACGAAGCGACTGGCAGGAATGGCGATTGTGGCCGGAACGGTTGGCGTTCTGGCGGCCGCCACAGTTCTTGCTGCGGGGTCTCTGCCCGCTGAGGGAGCGACCATCACGGTCGGACCCGTCAACCCTGTCACCGTGACGGTGAGCGGGCATCCGGCGAATAGCGGTTTCACCGTGTTTGTTGAAGGCGACGTTGCTTTGAACGCCGACGAGACCGAAGGGACAGTCGCCTTGGGTGGTGATCTGAGCTTCGGCGCTAGCTATTCAATCGCCGGTGCCGGGATATTTCCCAACACCTTCACAGCACCCGGTGACACTCAACCGACGTACCTCTACGTCGGAGGAGGGGTCGACTTCGCAGCGAGTGGCGCCAACGTGCTCAGGGTGCTCAACAACGGCTTCACGAAGATCGCCGACGCATCGACATATCTGGCCCTGGACCGCGACAACAACAACGCGACGGTCAACTACAACATTGTCGAGCCCGGAGCAGCATACGGTTCCGTTCCCCGAATCGAGGGAACGGTTATTGAGACACCCGCCCAGGTCTCCGCGCCGGTTAGCGCCGACCTGATCGACATCCCGGGAGCGTTCACCGCATATCGCGGGCTCACCACTCAACTCGCCCAATGCACCCCGAACGCCACACTGACCGACGACGCGGGCACGCCTCTCACCTCGCCCATCGCTCCGGGGACCCGGGGTCACCTCTCGCTTACTCCCGGCGTGACGAACGTACTGAACATCCCGGCATCCGACCTCGAAGCGCTGAGCGAACTCGTTGTCGACTCACAGCCCGCCGAAGATACTCCCGTGCTCGTGAACATCAGCGGGCAAACGTTCAACGGCTCCATTCCGAATCTGCCGGGTGCGACCTCGGCCCAGGCACCGTACATCCTGTGGAACTTCCCAGAGGCGACATCTGTGACCGTCGCCGGCGGTGACAGCCTCGAAGGCACGATTTACGCCCCAAACGCCAACCTGAGCTGGCAAGTCACGCAGAACATCGAAGGAAACGTGATCGCGGCGCAGTTCACGCACGGCACGCCAGCCATTCCGGGCGGGGCACCGAGGGAAGTGCACAGCTTCCCGTTCAATACCGAACTCACGTGCACCTACGAGGACGGGTCGACGCCAACGCCGACGCCAACGGACACCCCTACGCCCACACCAACGGACACGCCAACGCCAACTCCAACGCCAACGCCAACGCCAACGCCAACCGTTACGCCGGACCCGACTCCCACTCCGACGGATACCCCAACCGCACCCGCGCCAGGTCCCGGCTCGGATCCGACACCGGATTCTCAGACGGGGACATCGTGGGGAGATGACCGGGACCGTTTGCCGGGCACAGGAGGGGACGTTTCCCTCGCAGCGACACTCACCGGCATTGCGACTGCTGCCGCCGTGGGTGGCGCGCTCCTTCTCTTCGGACGGCGTCGCACGAGCAAGGACTGAGACCGGGTCGGGTCCCTCCCGACGTGGCGGACAGCGTGATGGGTCAGTGGCACCAGGACCGCCCAGCGCTGGGCCGTGCTTAACTCACGAGACAGAACGGGTGACCGGCCGGATCGAGGTACACCCGGAAATCGTCCTCCCGGCTCCCGGCGTCACGCGCCCCGATCGCGAGTACTTTTGCCTCCCCTGCGTCGAGGTCGGCGACTCGAATGTCGAAGTGTGACTGCTGCGGGACCACCTGGCCCGGCCACTGCGGGGGCGTGTAATCGTCGACCTGCTGGAAGGCGACCCTGATTCCGCCGCCGGGCTTCTGCAGGGCTACCCAGTCGTCCTCATTGATGATGCGCTCCATGCCAAGGAGCTGCTCATAGAACGAGGCAAGGGAGTCGGGGTCAGGGCAGTCGAGCACAACGCTTCGAAGTTCACCAATCATGTCCGTGAGGATACGACGAGAGTTCGGGCAGCGAAAGCCCTCCCCTTGCTCGCCTGGTGTCGGGAAACATCCGGTGAGGAATATCTGGACCCACAATAGTTGTTCGGCATAGTATTGCCCATCAACCGCTGCACAGGCGGCAAGCCGGCGCTCACCCGAGAGGAGTGCACCACAATGTCATTCAACGACCGGATCATCACCGAATTCAGAACAAACAACGGAGTCGTCGCCTCTGCGGGGTTCGGATCGAGCCTCGTCCTGATTCATAGCGTCGGCGCCAGGACACGGGAGCCCCGGGTCAACCCCGCCCTGTCACTCCGCGACCCAGGCACGTGGCTCGTTGTGGCATCCGCGATGGGGGCAGCACGAGACCCCGCTTGGGCCGTGAACCTCAGGGCGGAGCCCGAGGTCGAGATCGAAGCGTCCGTTGCAGGCGATGTCAGGACGTTCCCCGTAACGGCGGAGGAACTCGACGGACCAGAGCGCCAGGCGGCATTCGCGCGCTTTACCGAGCGAGCGCCATCGTTCGCGGCCTATCAACAGCGCACGGCACGCCTGCTCCCCGTATTCCGCTTCACCCCGCGATGAAACGCGTGGCCAGGCACGATCCACCTTCCGATAATCAAGGAGACACCATGACAGATCCATCCACCGCCAACGCTGTGCCACCGGATGACCTCAGCAGGTCGCTGAGGATCCGGCGGCCGGACACGGACGAAACTCTGCCCCACTACGGAGTCGTGGGTGACAACTACACAATCCTGCTCACGGGCGCGGACACCGACGGCAGGTACGGGCTCATCGACATGCATGTGCCACCCGGCGGCGGGCCGCCCCCGCACCGGCACAATTTCGAGGAGATGTTCCACGTGCTCGAGGGCGAAGTGGAGATCACGTTCCGCGGACAAACGACAGGGGTCCGGGCGGGGGAAACGGTTAATATCCCCGCTGGGGCACCCCACCGATTCCATAACGCCTCTGACAGTGACGCACGGATGCTCTGCATGATTTCGCCGCCAGGGCTCGAAGAGTACTTCACGCTGTGGGGAAAGCCGCTCCCGACGCGGACTGCCCGGCTCGAACTCTCCGATGACGAGGCGCAGGATGCCATCGGCAAGGCTATCGAGCTCGGTCCCCGCTACGCGATCGAGAACCTACCCCCGAGCTGATTGCGCGGCGGCGGTCAGGTTCTGCTCCAGCGACGTCAACGAGGCAAGGACCTGTGCCCGCTCGTCTTCCGAGAGCGAACCGACCGTCGCCGCCTCCAGCTCCGACCAGATTCGGTGCACAGCTTTTCTCAGCGGCATACTCGCGCGCGTGGCCTCGACCACGGTCGCCCTCTTGTCCGTCGGGCTGACGCTGATCCGGACGAACCCTGCTCGCTCCAACCGTCGAACGGTGCGCGCAACGGTCGGAGCGTCTGTCTCCAGATGGCGAACCAGATCCACCTGCCGCTGCGGCCCCTCGTCCCAGAGTCGCATCATCAGGAGTTCCTGGTTGGGATAGAGACCGGTCTCCCGGAGCAATTGCCCCGCCATCGTCTTGTGCAGTCGAGCAACCCGAAAGATCGCGTGGCTCACCGGGCCCTGCCCGGCAACCGTGCCCGCAGCATCGTCCGCATTGCTCATGAAACACCCCTTCACCATCGTCACTCAATGGTAGTTGTTCGAGCAACGTTATGACCCGACCGTGGGCATACCCGAGGTCGGGGGGTGTCCATCGACGCTGATTCGCGCTGGGCGTCAGCTGTCCACGACGAGGCAGAACGGGTGGCCTGCCGGGTCGAGGAAGACGCGGAAGTCGTCTTCGCGGTAGCCGGCGTCGGTGGCCCCGATCGCGAGCACGCGCTGCTCGGCGGCGTCCATGTCGTCGACGGTCACATCGATGTGCAACTGCTGCGGAACGAGCTGGCCCGGCCACTTCGGCGGGTTGTAGTCCTCGATCTGCTGGAACGACACCCGCGGGCCGCCCTCGCGTTTCTGCAGGGCAACCCAGTCGTCACGGTCGATGATGCGCTCCATACCGAGCAGCTCCTCGTAGAAGGACGCCAGGGAGCGTGCGTCGGGGCAGTCGAGCACGACGCTTCGAAAATCTCCGATCATGTCGGCGAGGATACGACGAGGGGCCCGGCATCGAAAGCCCTCCCGTTGCCCTGCCCTGCTCGGCCTCCCTTAGGCTCGAGAAGTGAAAACGGTTGACCGCGACATCCTGCGCCTCGCCGTCCCCGCGCTCGGCGCCCTCGTCGCCGAACCGCTCTTCCTCCTCGCCGACTCCGCCATGATCGGCCACCTCGGCGTGACCCCGCTCGCCGGCCTTGGCCTCGCCGGCGCCGTACTGCAGACCATCATCGGCCTCATGGTCTTCCTCGCCTACGCGACGACCCCCGCCGTTGCCCGCCGTCTCGGCGCGGGCGACGAGCGCGGCGCGGTGTCCGTCGGCATCGACGGGCTGTGGCTCTCACTCGGCCTCGGCGCTGTGCTCGGTCTCGCCGGAGTGGCCGCGACACCCACCCTGCTCTCCTGGTTCGGTGCGTCGACGGATGTCACGCAGCAGGCATCCGTCTATCTCTCGATTTCGATGGCCGGCATCCCCGCGATGCTCCTCGTCTTCGCCGCGACCGGGCTGCTCCGCGGCCTGCAGGACACGAGGACCCCGCTCTTCGTCGCCGGCATCGGGTTCGCCGCGAACATCGCGCTCAACTTCGTCTTCATCTATCTGCTTGGCCTCGGCATTGCCGGCTCGGCGATCGGCACCGTCGTCGCGCAATGGGGCATGGCCGCTGTCTACCTCGTCGTTGTGCTGAGCCACGCCCGCCGCACCGGCGCCAGCATCCGGCCCCACCGCGAGGGCATCTCGGGCTCGGCAATGTCGGGGGGCTGGCTCTTCGTACGCACCGCGAGCCTCCGCGCCGCGATCCTTCTCGCCACCTTCGTCGCGACGGGGCTCGGCACGAAGGAGCTCGCGGGGTTCCAGGTGGTCATGACGATGTTCACCCTCACCGCGTTTGTGCTCGACGCCCTCGCGATCGCCGCCCAGGCCCTCATCGGTAAAGGACTTGGCGCGGCGGACACAGCGGGAGTGCGCGCCGTTCTCACCCGCTGCCTGACCTGGGGCGTCGGCTCCGGCGTCGTGCTCGGACTCGTCATCGTCGCCACGTCCGGCGTCACCGGCCTGCTCTTCACGAGCGACCCCGACCTCGCGGCCCTGCTCGTGCCGAGCCTCATCGTGCTCGGCATCAGCGCCCCGCTCGCCGGATTCGTCTTCGTGCTCGACGGCGTGCTGATCGGCGCCGGCGACGCGCGCTATCTCGCGCTCACCGGCATCCTGAACCTCGCCTGTTTCGTTCCGCTGGCACTCTGGGTTCAGCTCTCGGCGCCGACGGATGCCGCTGGCCTGGCATTCCTGACCGCCGCGTTCACGCTCGGTTACCTCGCGGCGCGCGCACTCACCCTGGGGCTGCGGGCACGAACGACGGCCTGGATGCGCACCGGGGTCTGAGTTCGCCGCAGTCGGAGACTGGACACGAATCGTCCCTCGTACACGTCTGGCGCGACAAAGTGCGCCACCCCAGCCGGCGGCACCAGCCGGAATGCCAGAATCGTCGCATGGCACCCCGCATCGTCGTCGCTCATGGATACAACGCTGCCCCCGACCGGCACTGGTTCCCGTGGCTGGTCGACCAGTTTGACCCCGGCGTTGTGAGCGTTGCCGCACTGCCAAACCCCACGGAGCCTGAACCCGAAGCCTGGCTCGACGCCCTCGCGGTGACGGTCGGCGGGGTCGACGACGAGACGATCCTCATCGGTCACAGCCTCGGCTGCATCACGACGCTGCGTTACCTCGAACGGATGCCGCGGCCGTGGCGGCTCGGCGGCCTCATCCTGGTCGCCGGGTTCGTGTCACCCCTACCGAACCTGCCGCAGCTCGACGGGTTCACCGCCCCTCCCATCGACGTGCCATCCCTCGCCGGAACCATCGAGCACCGCCACGTGTTCGGCTCGGACAATGACACGACAGTCGCTCCGGAGTTCACCGCCGAACTGGCCCGCGAGCTCGACGCACCGCTCACCATCGTCCCCGGCGCGGGTCACTTCGTCGACCGTTTAGGCTGCTTCTCCATACCCGAACTGCTTCCCGTGGTCAACGGGATGATGCATTCCCGCGAGCCCTGACACCATCGAGGGACGGCGCTGAATTCTCGCGCCGTTCCACGATCAAGCAGGAGAGGTCACCATGTCGCCCGACCAGCACTCGTTCGAAGATCCAAGCAAGAAGTACGCAGACATCGACACCAAGGCACAGTCGCAGGACGGGCCGGGCCTCGACGCGGACCTCGTCCAGAAGGCCGACCGCGGCGAGAAGAGCTACAAGGGTTCGGGCCGACTCGAGGGCCGGAAGGCGCTCATCACCGGCGCTGACTCCGGAATCGGTGCAGCGGTCGCCATCGCCTTCGCCCGCGAGGGCGCCGACGTCGCCATCGCCTACCTCCCGGAGGAAGAAGAGGATGCCCAGGGTGTCGTCGCACTCATCGAGGAGGCCGGTCGCACCGCGGTTGCCATCCCCGGCGACCTGACGGACGTCAACTACTGCCGTGAGCTCGTCGAGCGCGCGGTCACCGAACTCGGCGGCCTCGACATCCTCGTGAACAACGCGGCGAAGCAGCAGCACGTCGAGGACCTCCTCGACCTCACCGACGAGCAGTTCGACGAGACCTTCAAGACCAACGTCTACGCGACGTTCTGGGTCACCAAGGCCGCGCTCAAGCACATGGGCCCGGGTTCGACGATTATCAACACCTCGTCGATCCAGGCCTACCAGCCGTCGGAGAACCTCGTCGACTACGCGACAACGAAGGCAGCGATCAACACGTTCTCGAAGGCGCTCGCCCAGCAGCTCGCGCCCAAGGGCATCCGGGTCAATGTCGTCGCGCCAGGCCCGATCTGGACCCCGCTCCAGACCGCCGGCGGCCAGCCGACAGAGGCACTGCCCGACTTCGGTACTGATACGCCGCTCGGTCGCCCAGGCCAGCCGGCCGAACTCGCACCGGCCTTCGTGTTCCTGGCATCGGGCGAGTCCAGCTACGTGTCTGGTGAAACCCTCCACGTCAATGGCGGGATGCCGACGCCGTAACCCACGTGCCGCCCACCAACCGGTGGGCGGCACCTCTGTGTGAGGCAGGCGTTCGATTTCGGGAGCGGCAGGGGAATCGGAGAGACAGTGCGAGAACACCAGTCCACCGGGCGGGGAGCGCTGGCCGACCGCGCTGGCGCGCTCGATCGCCAGAACGGCTACGCCGACCTCCGCGGTTACGCCGGCATTGGTGACGGCCGCACCGTCGCGCTCATCGCCCGCGACGGCGACGTCGACTGGCTGCCCATCCCGGCGCTCGACTCGGTCCCGGTGTTCGCCGCGCTGCTCGACGCCGAAGACGGTGGACGGATCAGGCTCTCGCCGGTCGAGCCGTTCACGACAACGCGCTCCTACGTCTCGGGAACCAACGTGCTGCAGACGACGTTCGAGACGGCATCCGGTG
This sequence comes from Mycetocola sp. Y442, assembly GCF_056898615.1. Classification (NCBI taxonomy): domain Bacteria; kingdom Bacillati; phylum Actinomycetota; class Actinomycetes; order Micrococcales; family Microbacteriaceae; genus Mycetocola; species Mycetocola sp. Y442. The sequence continues at coordinate 793,670 of NZ_JBXHBV010000003.1, read as the reverse complement.
TCGTCCGCGTCACAGACGCGCTCGTCACCGGTGTGGCTGGGCGGCTGCCGTGGACCGAACTGGCCAGGCGGATCGACGGCGTTCGGGGAACGGTCGCCATGACCTGGTCGGTCGAACCCGGTCGTGCTCTCCGGACCGCGATGCCGTGGGTAGACCAGACCGTGCACGGCCCGGTGATCAGGATCGACGGAGTGATGCTGTCGGTCACGGGCTTCGAGCACGGGCCGAACGAGCCCGGCACCCACAGCCTCGACGGAGCGTTCACCACCAGCCAGGACTCCCGCCACCTCTTCGCGGTCTCCGGCACGTCACGCGAACCGGTGCACCCGCCCAACCCGAGGAACGTCGACCGGGGCATCGACCGCACTGTGGAGAACTGGCGGGCGTGGTCCCGCGAATTCTCCTGGGAGGGCCCGTGGTCGGATGCCGTCGAGCGCAGCGCTCTCGCGCTCAAGCTCCTCATTCACAGCCCGACCGGTGCCATCGCCGCCGCGGCGACAACGAGCCTTCCCGAGACGATCAACGGCGGCAAGAACTGGGACTATCGGTTCGCCTGGGTTCGCGACGTGGCCTACACGCTGCAGGCCATGATCCGCTTCGGCCTGCGCGAGGAGAGCCAGGCGGCCGTGTCGTGGATGCTCACCACCATCCGCAGGCACGGCCCCGAGCTCGAGATCTTCTATACCCTCGATGGCCGGATTCCCGATGACATCGTCCATACCCAAGCGCCGGGCTGGCGCGAACTGGGCCCGGTCGTCTGCGGCAACGATGCCAAACACCAGTTGCAGCTCGGACCGTACGGTGACCTCTTCGACGTCATGCGCAGCTACGTCGACGCGGGCAATATCCTCGACGCAGAGACCGGGCGGTCGCTCGCGGCGGTTGCCGACCAGGCCTGCGACGACTGGCAGAAGCCCGATTCCGGCATCTGGGAACTCGAGGGAGCGCGCCACTACACTACCTCGAAGCTCGGCTGCTGGCAGGCGCTCTCGAGCGCCGTTCACCTGGCTGGCCTCGGGCAGATCCCGGGCGATCCGGCGCGCTGGGAGGCAGAACGCGACAGGATCGCCGAGTGGGTGAACGAGAACTGCTGGTCGGACGACCGGCAGGCGTACACGATGTATCCCGGCTCGGACGAGCTGGACGCGTCGATCCTGCTCCACGCGCCGAGCGGATTCGATCGGGGCGAACGGATGTCACGGACCATCGATGCAATCACGGCCGAGCTGGGCAGCGGTCCGCTCGTTTACCGGTACTCGGGCATGCGCGAAGAGGAGGCCACCTTTGTCGCGTGTGCCTTCTGGCGTGCCGGGGCGCTGGCGTGCGTCGGCAGGATGGACGAGGCGAAAGCTCTCATGGACGAGCTCGTTGAGCTGTCGAACGACGTCGGAATGTACTCGGAAATGATCGAGGCCGACACCCTGGACTTTGCGGGCAACCTGCCACAGGGACTCAGCCACCTGTCGCTCATCTATACGGCCATCCTGATCAGCGAACTCGACGGCTGACGTTCGCTCGCATCAACCGGTCGGTTGACCTGTGAATCAGCCGAACCACCTCTGTTGCGGGGATGATTACGGCGCGATCCTGTAGTCATGACATTTTCGACGAGCCCGCCACCGGCATCCGCAGAACCGTCGGGCCCGCCCGTCGTCGAGGTTCGTGACCTCATCAAGCGCTACCCCGCACACACCGCCGTCAACGGCGTCAGCTTCGACATTCAGCGCGGAGAGACCTTTGCCCTGCTCGGACCGAACGGCGCGGGCAAGTCGACCACGATCGAGATCCTCGAGGGATACCGCGACCGAACCAGCGGCGAGGTGCGCGTGCTCGGCGTCGACCCGCACAAGGGCGACCTGGCGTGGAAGGCCCAGCTGGGCATCGTCCTGCAGTCGAGTGCTGAGGCCGCACACGTCACCGTGCGTGAACAGGTGGAACAGTTCGCGGCGTACTACCCGTCGCCACGGGACGTCGACGAGGTCATCGCCGCCGTGGGTCTCACCGACAAGGCGAAGACCCGCATCGGCAAACTCTCCGGCGGCCAGCGCCGCCGGGTCGACGTCGCGCTCGGCGTCATCGGGCGCCCTCAGCTGCTTTTCCTGGACGAGCCAACGACGGGTTTCGACCCCGAAGCGCGCCGCCACTTCTGGGACCTGATCCGGTCGCTCAAGGCCGAGGGCACCACGATCCTCCTCACCACCCACTACCTGGACGAGGCAGCCCAGCTCGCCGATCGCGTGGCTGTGATCGCCGCAGGACGGCTCGTCGAGATCGGCCCGGTCGGCTCGATCGGCGGCGCCGACGCCCGAGTACCGGTCGTCCGCTGGCGCGACGGGGCCGGGCTCCACGAGGAGCGAACCACACAACCCGCCGCATTTGTCACGGCGCTGACACAACGCACGGGCGGCGAGCCCCAGGGCCTCGAGGTCATCCGGCCGAGCCTCGAAGACATCTATCTCGGCCTCGTCGCAACGGCCAATGCCGAGGCGACGGAACAGGCCGAACCGACAGGAGCAGCGCATGTCTGAATCAACCCTCACGAGGCCGACGGTCGCGAACCCGGTCCCGGCGCTCCCGGCGGGGCGCGGCATCCGCCTGGGCATCAAGCGCATCGGATACGAGGTCAAGACCTACTTCCGGGTCGGCGACCAGGTGTTCTTCACCTTCCTGTTCCCCGTGGTGATGCTGGCGATCTTCGCAACAGCCTTCAGCACGTCGGGGAACATCGGGACGAACCCCGACGGTAGCGGCGGCATCACCCAGGGCGCGTATTACCTGCCGGGCATGATCGCGGCGGGCATCCTGCTCTCGGGAGTGCAGAACCTCGCGACCGACATCGCGACGGAGAAAAGCGACGGAACGCTCAAACGGCTCGGCGGCTCGCCGCTGCCGGTGATCAGCTACTTCATCGGCAAAATCGGCCAGGTCTTCGTCACGTCACTCGCACAGATCGCACTGCTTCTCGTGGTCGCTCGCGTCGTTTTCTCGATCGAGCTGCCCACGGAGCCGGAACTCTGGGCCCGCTTCGCGTGGCTGTACCTGCTCGGCATCATCACGTCGGCCGTCCTCGGCATTGCGCTCTCCGCGGTGCCACGAACCGGCAAGAGTGCGACGGCCGTCGTCATCCCCATCGTGCTCGTCCTTCAGTTCATCTCCGGCGTCTACCTCATGTTCACGATGCTGCCCGAGTGGTTGCAGAACATCGCGAGCGTGTTCCCGCTCAAGTGGCTGGCCCAGGGCATGCGCTCGGTGTTCCTGCCCGAGAACTTCGCCAGCCTCGAACAGAACGGCGGCTGGGAACTCGACTGGGTTGCCATCATCATGCTGATCTGGTGCGTCGTCGGGCTGCTGCTCTGCCGGTTCACCTTCCGCTGGATCCGCAAGGACAGCTGAACCCGAACCGTCGCGCGACGGGAGGAAAATCGTGCGGGTCGTCGCCCTGGTGGCAACGGACCCCATGTTTTTCCTCCCCAAACCACTGTCAGCGGCCCCGGTCGCGATGCGAGAGAGTAGTCCAGTGAACAATCCGAAGTGGTGGGACATCGCGGTTGCCGCCACCGCGGTGGTCGTGGGGATCACCGTCGTGTACACCTCCGACGGCTTCCACGGGTGGGCCGCCCTGGTCTCGCTCGCACTGCTGTGCGCCGCGTATTACCTGTTCGGCCGTCGGCTCGTTGGCGCCGGCCACCGCGGACGGCCGACACTGACACTGGCGCCGAGCCTCGCTTTTCAGGCGCTGCTCGCCGTCATCGTCGGGGTCGGTGCCGCATTCGAACCCAACGTCATCACCGCGCAAACCATCGCGTTTCCGCTGATCTGGGTGGTGTCGCTGACCACGACGCAGGCCGTTCTCGCCAACGTCGGTGCCGCCGCCGTGATGGCGTTCGGCTTCGGTCTCGGCCTCGGCGGTGGGGCGGATGGAGTGATCCAGACACTCTTCGTCGGCGGTCTCTCGCTCGCGTTCAGCCTCGCTCTCGGCCTCTGGATCACGAGCATCGCGAGTTACGGCGACGAACGCCAGCGACTGCTCGCGGAACTCCAGTCGGCACAGGGCGAACTCGAACTGCTCCACCGGGATGCCGGGGGCACGGCCGAGCGCGAACGCATCGCTCGCGACATCCACGACACCATCGCGCAGAGCCTCACGAGCATCGTCATGCTCGCCCAGCGGGCCCGCCGCGAGCAGCCCGCCCACGAGTCGACCCTCGAGCTCATCGAGTCCACCGCACGCGACGCACTCAGCGAGGCGCGAGCGCTCGTGACGGCCAACGCCGGCCTTCCCGCGAGCGACGCCTCACTCGCCGTCACCCTCGCCCGCCTCGGCGAGCGCTTCTCGCGCGAGACCGGTGTCGCTGTCACCACGAACGTCACCCTCGGCGAACTCCCCCGTGACATCGAGGTGGTGCTGCTGCGGTGCGCACAGGAAGGCCTCGCCAACGTGCGGAAGCACGCCTTCGCGCGCACAGCATCCGTCACCGTGATCCAGGATGACGACGGCGTCAGCCTGCGGGTCAGCGACGACGGGCGGGGCCTCGACGGTTACCAGCCGGACGATGAACGCGGCTTCGGCCTCAGCGGCATGCGGGACCGGGTCGGGCTCGTCGGCGGGTCGCTCGTCGTGACGGATGCCGGAACAGCGACGGGCACGGGCACGGGCACGGAGCTCACCGTCACCATCCCCCTCGCGAAGGAGAGAACCGCATGACCGATGCTCCGATCAGGGTCGTCGTTGCCGACGACCACCCCATCGTGCGATCGGGGATCTCTTCGCTGCTCTCTCTCGCCGACGATATCGAGGTCGTCGGCGAAGCCGCGAGCGGCGCCGAAGCCGTAGCGCTGGCCCTCGAGCTCGAACCCGACCTCGTATTGATGGACCTGCGGATGCCGGTCGCGAGCGGTCCGGAGGTGGACGGTGCGGCGGCGACCGCGCAGATCGTGGCGACGCTGCCGGGCACTCGGGTGCTCATTCTCACCACTTACGAGTCGGACGACCACATCCTCGGCGCGATCGAGGCCGGCGCGAGCGGTTACCTGCTCAAGGCGGCGCCGGAGGGCGAGATCATTGCCGGAGTGCGCTCGGTGGTCGGCGGCCAGACCGTGCTCGCGCCCGCCATCGCGGCCAAGCTCGTGGACAGGATGCGACAGGGCGCCGCACGCGCCGGACCCAGGCTCAGCCCGAGAGAGCTCGATGTGCTCAGGCTCGTTGCGGCTGGGCACAGCAACCCGTCGATCGCGAATCAGCTGTTCATCAGCGAGGCAACGGTGAAAACGCACCTCATCCATGTCTTCGAGAAGCTGGGGGTCTCTGACCGCACCCGCGCCGTCACGCTCGCGCTGGAGCTCGGGCTGCTCTGAGCGCGGATGCTGAGAACCCGGCACTGGCCGACCGAACCGGTGCTGGTTAGCATGAGGCATGCGCGCGACCGAGTTCACCCGCCCTATCCAGACCGAGCGGCTCACCCTGCGGCTGCCCATCATGGACGACGTCGACCCGATCCATGCGTTCCAGTCCCGTGAGGATGTCTGCACCTATCTCCTCTACGAGCCGCGCGACCGAGCCACCATCGAGGAGAAGATCGCCGAAGCGTCGACGAAATTGCGACTGGAGAATTCGGGCGACTGGATTCAGCCCACCATGGAGCGACGGGACGACCAGCAGGTCATCGGCCTGATCTACCTGAACATCGACGACGCCGAGAACCAGAGTGTCGAGGTCGGCTGGATCCTGCACCCCGACTACTCGGGCCAGGGCTACGCGACGGAGGCCGCGACCGCCGCTGTCGACTTCGCCTTCCGCAGGATGGGCGCCCACCGGGTGATCGCGAAGCTCGACCCCGCCAACGACGCCTCGGTGCGCCTGTGCCGTCGACTCGGCATGCGCAAGGAGGCGCACTACCTGGAGGACATCTGGGTCAAGGGCGAGTGGGGCGACACGGGCGTCTACGCCGTGCTCGACCGGGAATGGGCAGCCCAGAATCGCTGACGCGCCAGCCGCGACGGGGCGCGAGTGAACCGGCGCCGTCCTGGCTGGCGCGACCCTAAGGCGACAGGGCAGCCCGCCGCCTTCCCAGCGGGGTTTGTGATGATGAACCAATGACGTCAGCAACACGCACCGCGGTGCAGACAACCGGTGCGCGCCTGAGAGCCTGGCTCAGACACCCCAGGTTCCTGCTCGCCGTGAAGACCTCGATCGCTGTCGCCATCGCCTGGCTGGTCGCTCCCCTGGTGCCAGGGGTCGCGGAAGAGTACCCGTACTACGCACCGCTCGGCGCGCTCATCAGCATGTATCCCACGCTCATGAGCTCCCTGCGAACGAGCGTCGAGACACTCGCATCGCTCGCCATCGGCATCCTGCTCGCCGCCATAGTGCTCATCGTCGCGGCACCGAACGTCGTCACGATTTCGCTCGTGATCGGCATCGGCGTGCTCATCGCCGGCAGCAAGTGGCTCACGACCGGCGGCGATTACGTTCCCGTTGCTGCATTGTTCGTGCTCATCGTCGGTGGCCCGAACGCTGATTCATACTCGATCGGCTATATCGTCCAGATGAGTGTCGGCGTTGCCGTCGGTCTCCTCGTCAACTTCCTCATCCTGCCACCGCTCAACTTCAACGGCGCCGTCGTCAAGCTCGCCCAGTTCCGCAGCCTGCTCGCGAAGCACCTCGAGGAGGTCGGTGATGCCCTCGTCGAGAACTGGCCGCCAGAGCACGAGGGGTGGGCGAGCCGCAGCAATACACTCGCCGAGACGGCAACCGCCGTTCGGGTGGCCGTCGGTGAGGCGGACGAGAGCAGGAAGGGCAATCCCCGCGCACGCCGCCACAAACGGAACCTCGACGACGACTACCGCGACCTCGCCGACCTCGAGCGCATCACCTTCCACGTGCGCGACCTGACCGAGGTGCTCGCCGCCGCGATCTGGGATGCTCCGTTCCACTCCGAGGTCCCTGAACCGCTGCGCGAGCCGTTGTCCGAGGCGCTCCACGCCGTCGCCGACCCCCTCAAGAAACGGAACTCCGACCGTGATGTGGCGGATGCCGTCGAGGCGGCGCGCGCGGCGGTCGACGCGCTCACCGATCGCATCGATCAGCAGACCGAAAGCGCACCATCGGCGCTCACGCCCGTTGCCGCTGTGGCGATGGACCTCAACCGGATCCTCGCGGTGATGGTGCAGGACGGCGAGCGGGCCTAGACCACGCGGTCAGTGCGGTGCCGGGCCCGTCGTGTCGCCCGGCTGGAATCGCACGTCGAACGCAACGGGGTCCGCCGGCCGACCCGCGAGCATCTCGACGACTGCCCTCCCCGCGGCCGCGCCCTTGTCCTGGGACGGCTGCCAGATCGTTGTGAGCCGTCGTTCGAGTCCGTCAACCCGGATGCCGTCAAAGCCGACAACGCTGAGATCGTCTGGCACGCGAAGGCCGAGTTCCTCTGCCGCTGCGATCACCCCCGCGGCGAGCACGTCGCTCTGGGCGATGATCGCGGTTGGCCGTTTCCCCGGGTCGACATCCAGCAGGGCGAGAGCCGCTTCACGCCCGGCGTCACTGCGACTGCCGCCGGCAGTCATCCCCGAGACCTCCGGATAGACGTCGCGGACCCCTGCGATCCTGTCGACGGTCGTCGTGACCGTGGCGCGAGCCTCACGCTCGGGCGTCAGCGGCGCCGGCGTGGAATCCCGGTCAAGCCCGAGGGTGACCAGCGCGACTCGTGAATGACCGAGGTCCTTGAGGTGCTGTGCCAGCTGTCTCGACCCGCCCCGGTTGTCGACGCTCACCGTGAGGACGCCATTGTCACCGGGGCCCTCGATTTGAACGATCGGGATATTGCGGCGACGAAGCACATCGAGCGTTTCGACGGCATCCGCGTTGCACCCGACGAGAACCACCGCGTCGACCGGTGCCGTGGTGACGCTGACAACCCCATCACCGAGGTCCGGCATCAGGAGGAGACCGGCACCGATGCTCGAAATTTCCTCGGCGAGGCCGTCAAGCGTCTGGATCAGAACGGGGTCACGGAAGGAGACACCGATTCGCGCGGGGATGAGGGCGCCAACGATGCCGCTCCTGCCGCGGCGCAGCGACTGGGCGAGTGGATCAGGCCCGCCGTAGTGCAGCTCGCGGGCGGCCGTCAGCACCTTCTCCCGCGTGGCATCCGACACCGGCCCCTGACCGCTGAAAGCGAGTGACGCCGTCGAGGGCGACACGCCGGCACGTGCCGCGACCGCGGCGAGCGTCGGGCGCCCTCCGTGTGGAACCGAAGCGGATGCCGCTGGCTGGTTGGTCATTCGTCCTCGCGATCGCCGGGCCGAACGGTGTGGGCACTGCGGCCTTGACCGGGCGGTGTTGTCTGGGGTTAGCTTAGGCGAAGCGGATGGTCGAATCGATTCGATTCCATTCACCGGTTCTCCCGCTTTCTCACCCGCACACACCCCACTGGATCTGCATGTCGCCCCACGCACCCGCCCTCCGCCCGCGCTCTGAGCTCGTTGCCTGGCGCAACGCGATCTTCGTGATCTTCACGCTCTCCGGGCTCAGTATCGCCACCTGGGCGGCCCGGCTGCCTGAGATCAAGCAGAACCTCGACGTCACAACCGGGTCGATCGGCATCCTGATCCTCGGGATGAGTGCCGGATCGATCCTCGGGCTCATGGCCTCAGCGTGGCTGATGGCCCGTTTCGGCGCCCGCACGGGAATGGTGTTCTCGCTCGGCTGCGTCGCGGTCGGACTCGCGGTCATCGGCGTCGGCGCTGGAGTGGTGTTCTCACCGGTGCTGGTCTTCGTGGGGCTGGCGCTGTTCGGCTTCGGCAACGGCAGCGTCGACGTGATGATGAACGTCGAGGGCGCCGCTGCCGAGACCGAACTCGGCAAGACAGTGCTGCCGCTCATGCACGCGTTCTTCAGCGTCGGAACCGTTCTCGGCGCGGGAATCGGCGCAGCGGCATCCGCCCTGGAAATCGGGCTGGTCTGGCACGCCATCGCCATGGCGGCGATCATCGCTCTGGCCGTTGTGGTCGCTGTGAGGTACGTGCCCGTTCGTGAGGACCTCGGCGACTCCACCCAGGCACACGCGCACAAGCAGGACTGGAAGGCCAGGCTGCGGTCGAGCCTCGCGGTCTGGGCCGACCTGCGGCTCATCCTCATCGGCGTCATCATGCTGGGCATGGCGTTCGCGGAGGGCAGCGCGAACGACTGGCTCGCCCTGGCGAGCGTGGAGGGTCACGGTCTGACGGAGCCCACCGGAGCGCTCGTCTTCGGCGTCTTCGTGTCGGCGATGACCGTCGGCCGGGTGGCGGGAGGCCCGCTCATCGATCGCTTTGGTCGCGTGCGCGTGCTGCAGGTCTCCGCGGTCTCTGCGGTGGTCGGCCTGCTCGCCTTCATCCTCGGTGCTGACCTGTGGATCGTCATCGGTGGCACCATCCTCTGGGGCCTCGGCAGCGCCCTTGGCTTCCCGCTCGGGATGTCAGCGGCAGCGGAGGGCGCAAACGCCGCGGCGCGGGTCAGCGCCGTCGCCATGATCGGATACCTCGCCTTCCTCGTCGGACCGCCGCTCATCGGCCTGCTCGGCGATCAGGTCGGACTGCTCAACGCGCTCTTCGTCGTGCTTGTGCTCGTCGTGCTCTCCGGCCTTGCCTCGCCCGCAGCCCGCGAGCGCCACGCGGAGCCGGCGGCACCGGTGCACTCCGCCTGAGAATCGGCTTCGCCTGCGCCGGGTTTTCTGCCCAGCCCCGACACTCGCGGCGGTCGAGCGCGCAAACCGGCCTCCGGGCCGGGCTACACTTCTCGAGTGCGTTTGGTGATTGCGAAGTGTTCCGTTGACTATGCCGGACGACTCTCGGCGCACCTTCCGCTCGCCACCCGCCTGCTCATGGTGAAGAGCGACGGCAGCCTCCTCGTCCACTCGGACGGCGGCAGCTACAAGCCGCTCAACTGGATGAGCCCGCCGTGCACGCTCGCCATCGGCGAGCCCGATTCCGACCAGGCGGATGCCGGCGTGACGGAGACATGGAAGGTCACCCACGCGAAGACCGGCGACATGCTCATCGTCTCGATTTACGAGGTGCTGCACGATTCGGCCCACGAACTCGGCATCGACCCCGGCCTGCAGAAGGACGGCGTCGAAGCACACCTGCAAAAGCTCCTGGCCGAGCAGATTGAGCTCCTCGGCGACGGACACACCCTCGTCCGCCGCGAGTACATGACAGCCATCGGCCCCGTGGACATCCTCGCGCGCGACGAGAAGGGCGCATCGGTTGCTGTCGAGCTCAAACGCCGCGGTGACATCGACGGTGTTGAACAACTCACCCGCTACCTCGAACTGATGAACCGCGACCCGCACCTCGCCCCGGTTTCGGGCGTCTTTGCCGCGCAGGAGATCAAGCCGCAGGCCCGCACGCTCGCCGAAGACCGCGGCATCCGCTGCCTCGTCCTCGACTACGACGCGATGCGCGGACTCGACAACGCCGACGGCCGGCTGTTCTAGCTCTTCCAGCTGGGAATCAGGCAATTGTTGTGATGATCGACAGAGTGCCTATCATGGAGTCCCTATGTCTATTACCTCACCCGAACTGACGAGCACTGGCTCGATCATCACCCGCAACTGGTCGTGCGTCCTCTTCGACCTTGACGGAACGATCACCGATTCCGCCCCCGGAATCGTCGCGCGACTGGTCAAGACCTTCGAAGAGCTTGGCCGGCCGGTGCCATCGGAAGCGGAGCTGCTCGGGTGGGTGGGCCCGCCCATGCTCGAGTCACTCGAACAACGCGCGGGCATGACCCCTGACGAGGCGCAGAACGCCCTCATGGTCTACCGCGCGATTTCAGCGGTCGAGGGGCCGTGGACCGGTTCGGCGGTGTACCCGGGGATTGCCGGGATCATCAAGGCTCTCTCTGCCCAGGGCATTCCTCTCGCCATCACGAGCAGCAAGCCGGAGTCGCAGGTCCAGGCGGTCCTCGACCACTTCGCGCTCAGCCGGTACTTCACCGTGCTGTGCGGTGCTTCCGAAGACGAGGTTCGCAGTTCAAAGGCTGACGTCATCGAGGAGGCACTCAAGAGGCTGACGGCGAAGGATGTCGACCTCTCGAAGGTCGTCCTCGTCGGTGACCGCCACCACGACGTCGAAGGGGCGGCCGCTCACGGGATCCCCACGATCCTCGTGGAGTGGGGTTACGGCTCGCCGGCCGAGGCTGAGCACGCGCTTGCCGTTGTACATTCGACGGACCAGCTCGCCAAGCTCCTCATCGGCTAGCACCGGAGCGCGCCGGTTCTCGGCTGGCTCCCACCGGCCGCAACTACACTCGGGACATGCTCAACGGACTCTGGTGGCTCCCGTCCCTCATTGTCTTCGGCACCGCCGCGATCGCGGTGATTCTCGCGGCTCGGGTGATGCGTGCGCGGCAACGCAAGCGCGGTATCGATCCGGTCTCCACCCTTCGGGCGATCGAACAATCGGCGGCGGTCGAACTCGTTCGAGCGGATGATCTCCTGCGAGAGGCCGAGGATGAGGCCGAGTTTGCACGCGCCCAGTTCGGTGACAGTGCCGCCGCCGAGCTTCAGCGAGCGGTGACGAGTGGCCGGGCACAGCTCCGCGAAGCATTCGAGCTCCACCAGCAACTTCACGACGCTATTCCCGACAGCGAGTCCCAGCGGCGCCGCTGGTCCCAGCGCATCATTGAATTGTGCGGGCTCATCACCGAGTCCGTCGGCGGGCAGACGGCGACACTCGACGGCATGCGGGCCCTTGAGCGTTCCGCTCCTGAGCAGTTGGCCGAGCTCGAGGTCGCGGTTGCCGCCGCAGAAGCACAGGTACCGGAGGCCGAGGCCACACTCGACAGGCTCAGCGAGACCTATGCTCCCGGAACATATGCCGGCGTCGAGGGCGCCGTCGAGAGCGCCAGCGGATCTCTTGCCGAAGCGCGAACGTCGCTCGAGACGGCCCGCACCCGGGTCGCGGCAAACGAGCCGGCCACGGCTGACATCGAACGCGCATCGGGACACCTTGTCACGGCGAGGCACGCCCTCGAATCGGTGGCCAGAACGGCATCAGGTCTGGATGCAGCGAGCGCCGAACTCGCGACCGCCGTTGCGAAGACCCGCCGGGCGGTGAGCGAGGCGACGGCCAGGCGCGATCAAGCGCCGCTTCCGGAATCCGCCGACGAGATCTCGCGCGCGCTGGATGTCGTGACGGCGACGATCGCGCTCGTCACCGACCGCAGGCAGTTGCCTGACCCGCTCGCCCGCCTCGACGAACTCCGCGACGCCGTCTCGCGCCTCGACGCCGCACTCGCCTCAGCCCGGAGCAGAGAGCAACGCATCGAGAACGCCAGGGAAGCCCTGCGCGGTGCGCTCTTTTCGGCGAGGAGTCACCTCGACGTGGCGGGCGGCTTCATCGAAGACAATCGCGGACGGGTCGGGGCGGATGCTCGGACCCGACTGGCCGAGGCGCAACGGCAACTCGCGCTGGCCGAGGCCGCCGACGATCCGGTCGAAGCGCTCGACACCGCGCGCAGGGCCTCCCGCCTCGCCCAGGATGCCGACGCCCTCGCCCGTTACGACGCAGGACCGCGCACAGCCCCGCTCAAGCGCTGATCAGACTCGGGTTCTGAGGAGACCGGTGCCGCAGGGTATCTCGCGCACCGGACCTAACCCGCCGGGGCCGACCCCTGGCCCACTGGCGTGAACGATTCGAAAACGCCATACGCGATGATGCGCTCCGCCGTGGAGAATAACGGGTTGCACGCGACAAAGGTGATGACCTTTTCCTGGTCGACGGATGCCTCCTGCCGCGGGACCGGATACGTCACGTCAATCGCGGACGGCGGCACATATTCGGACGATCGGAATCGGTAGAGGTACTGGCCGTCCGCGGTCTCGACCACGATCGGATCCCCGATCACGAGGCTCCCGATCAGGTGAAACGGCTTGCCGTGGGTGACGCGATGCCCGGCGAGAGCAAAGTTGCCCGGCTCGCCGGGCAGAGCGGTCTCCGGAAAATGGCCGATCATCGAGTTGAGCACCCTGGACTCACTGACGCCTTCGCCGATCGGTTCGGCATAGTCCGCACCGAACCGCGGAATGCGCAGGGTGGCGATAACCGTTCCCGTCGCGGGAGCGGCCGGAACGGACGTGGTGGCGCTGGTCGCCGGCAGTACGTCCGCCGTTGCACTCGCAGCATCCGAGGGCAACAACACGGCCGCGGAAAGTGTGGCGGTCAGCACGGCGAGCGGCAGACGCCAGGCGCGCACGCCCGATGGAACTCCGGCGATTACGGCTGACCATGGCATGTGCTCAGGCTAGGCCAGCGGGCTCACGATATCGAGAGGCTCGCGCTCATGAGCAGCTCACGATATCGAGCCACTCACGACATCCAACTAGAGCTGAAGGCCCCGGTTCGCGAGGAAGGGTACGGGGTTCGTGAAGCTGCCGTTGACGCGGATCTTGAGGTCAAGGTGGCATCCGGTGACAACGCCGGTGGCACCGATCCCGGCAACAACCGTTCCCGGGTCGACCATGTCGCCAACCGACACGCGGTATGACCCGCCCTGCAGGTGGCCGTAAACCGACTCGACTCCGCCGCCGTGGTCGACAATCACGCGGTTACCGTAGCTGCCGGCAGCACCAACGAACGTGACACGTCCCGCAGACACGGCCTTCACCGGGGTGCCGCAGCTACCGCTGAAGTCGACGCCGTCGTGGAACGAGTTGGAGCATCCGGCACCGTTGCAGATGAGTCCGCGGGGGCCGTATGACGATGAGATCTTTCCGCCGACCGGGCGCACCCAGGCGCCTGCCGGGCCGGTGTATGGCTCGACACTGATCGAGTTCGAACTCGAGTTCGAGCTTGTCTTGTTCGCGGCCCTGGCTGCTGCTGCAGCCGCCTCGGCAGCCGCGGCGGCGAGCGCGGCCTTGGTCGCCTGAAGCTCCTCAGGCGAGGTCGCCGAGTAGCTGTCGCGGCTCACGGTCTCTGCGGTCCAGTCGTTGACGATGAGCGACTGAGCGCCGGTGTCATGGACCGGAGCGACAGTGGCGTCCGGTGTCGTCTCAAACGCATATGCGGGCAGTGCCATCGTTCCGAAAATACCGGGAACGACGAGCGCCATGATGACGGTCGACCTGATGTTGCGCCAGCGTGATCCGCTCACAGCCGGCTTCTTCGCGGCCGGCGTTGCGGTTGTCGCTGCGCGAGGTGCTGGCTTTCCGCCAACCTCGCGCATCGCTGGTCGGGGTTCGCTCGAAACGGGCGCTGCTGCCTGAAGCCCTGCTGCCTTGCGGAGGCTCGCCCTGGTCGGGAAGGAGCCAGCTGAGCCAGCGGGGTCACCCGTGCCGCCCTGTGGGGCGAGGTCGGGGTTCTGGTCACTCATGTAGTCTCCAGCCGCACAACGGGCACAGAGGTAACGTGCGCGCCGGGGCAGTGTTGATTCGATCGGACGACCGGATAGGGCCGAAGTCGTCATACGGGTCCAACCCACACTAACGGCCAAGGCTGGGAAATTCATTGCCGCCGCCCCAACTGTGGATAAATCGGTAACCGTGGAGAGGCGCCAACGGCCACCGATTATCATTAAGCGACATGGTTACACGCAGAGAAGCCGCACAGCGACTGGACATTCCGCTTGAAATGGCGGTGCGCCACGGCATCCCCTCGCGAATGAGCGAGCAGGAGCTCGACGAGCTCGACGCGACCCCACCGGCCTGGCTTGCCCAGTCCCGCGCCAACCGCACCGGCAAGAAGGCGGTCTGGGTGGAACTCAGGTGTGACGTCTGTGGCTTCACCGAGACGGCACGGCCGAAGAAGTGGTGGCCGACGTTCAGCTACCTCACCTGTTCGCACCACGATCCGGACGAACTGCCGGAACCGGGCCATGGCATGAGCAGGTCGGAGATCGACGGGATCGGCAGCGGATTCATCGGCATTGTCGACGAGGCGCCGTCGACCAGCTGACACGGCAAGCGCTGCCCCATCCGGCGCACACCGAGCGCAAAACCCCACTACCACGGATGCGGTGGCACAATGTCGGACACGTGTCCGAGAAGTGGTAGACTGGTCTGATGTTGCGCGCAGAGACCCCGATGGAGTCCCTGCGCGTTCTCAATTCTGAGCGCATTCTCAAATCGGAACGCATGAGCAAATCCGACCCCCGCGCCGAGAAAACCAGGCGGGCGATCTTCTCGGCCGTCGAGTCACTCGCCACCGCCAGAACCTCACCACTCACCGTCAGTGACATCGTCAGGGCCGCGGCCATCAGCCGCAGTTCCTTCTACGCCCACTTCAGCGGCCTCGATGACCTGGCCCGTGAATACCTGCACGTGCAACTCGCGGAGGTGCGGGCATCCGTCACCGATGTGATCCGAACGGACGCCACCAGCCGGCACGACGCCGCGCGAGACGGATACCGTCGGCTCCTCACACACATGGTCAAGCACTACCCGGTCTACGCGAGTGTCCTCGACCTGTCGTTGTCCCGTCGGGCGTACGACGAGGTTGTGAACGGTTATGCGAGCCTCTGGCTTGACTCGATCGACACGCTCGGGGGCCTTACCGGACCACGACCGGAGCTCACCGCGACATTCGTGGCGGGCGGAGCGCTCACCCTTATCGGTTCGACGATGAAAGGCCGCGTCTCGATCTCCGACGACGACCTGGTGGATGAGCTCGTGCGGCTCCTGCCGGAAACACTCGTCGAACCCCAGTTTTGCTGAATCCCCGACCGGTCGCTCACCGCGCCGACCGGCATCCACGTTGTCCTTCGTTGAAGGACCGATTGAAAAAAGAGGTACACCGGAAATGAATTTCACCGTCGGAGAAACACTCGTCTACCCTCACCACGGCGCGGTCACCATCACCGAAATCTCAACCAGGCTGATCAAGGGTGTTGAGAAGAAGGTCATGACCCTCAGCGCTCACACCAGCGAGCTCGTCATCAAGCTGCCCATCGACAACACCGAACTCGTTGGAGTCCGTGACGTCATCGACGCCGCCGGTGTACAGGCCGTTTCTGACGTCCTGCGCGAGCCGTTCGTCGAAGAACCGGGCAACTGGTCACGCCGCTACAAGGCCAACCAGGAGAAGATGGCCAGTGGCAGCGTGTACCGCGTCGCCGAGGTCGTCCGTGACCTGTGGCGCCGCGACCAGGACCACGGAGTCTCGGCCGGTGAAAAGCGACTGCTGATGAAGGCCCGCCAGATCCTCGAGTCCGAACTCGCCCTCGCACAGAAGTTCACCCCGGAAGAGGCATCCGCCGCCCTCGAGAAGGTTCTCGCGAGCGCACACGCCGAGGCCGCTGTTCCTCAGGCGTAGAGCCACCCACGCACAGGAGCAGATCGGCAGACCCTCGGTATTCGGCGAGCCGATAGGTTCCTGGCGTGCGGTGAGGCACGATTGACTTAGAAAGCGCCACTTTCCGGTATCTCGCCGGGTGCCGTGGCGCGGGGGGCAGGGAACCATGCGTAGAACGCGCCAGCAGTCGATTCGGAAGACCCCGGATTCGAGCGACCTGAAACCCGATATCGCCATTCAAACCGGCGGTGGCGCGCCCGGCTTCAGCATCAATGCGTTCAGGATCGGCCTCGTCGGGGGGCTCGGCGTCCTCACTGCCCTGCTCATCGGTGGCGTGATCAGCCAGCTCAGCACCGTCCTCATCTACATCGGTGTTGCCCTGTTCCTCGCGCTCGGACTTGACCCGCTTGTGACCTGGCTCGAAAAGCGGATTCCGCGTGCCCTGGCTATCCTCCTCGTTGTTATCGCCGTGCTCGGCGTGTTCGCAGGATTGCTCTTCGCGGTGATCCCCGTGCTCATCAACCAGGGCACGAACCTGATCAACGACCTGCCGAAGCTCGAGAAGGACCTGACCAACAGTTCCCTCATCAAGGACCTCGAGAACACTTTTGGCGGCACGTTCAGCATCCAGAGCGGCATCTCGGGCGCGATCGACTTCATCAGTGACCCCAAGAACCTCGTCGCCATCGGTGGCGGAATCGCCGCGGTCGGTGCCGGCGTCGCGAGCGGCGTCACCGGCGCCACCATCGTCCTCATCCTCACCCTGTATTTCCTCGCATCGCTCCGCTCGATGAAGGGCATCACCTACCGGTTCGTGCCCGCGTACCGCCGCGTGAACTTCGCACAGATCACCGAGGAGATCACCGGCGCTGTCGGCCGCTACGTCGTCGGCCAGGTCTCGCTCGCCCTCGTCAACGGCATCCTGAGCCTGATCTTCCTGTCCATCATCGGTGCGCCGCTGCCGTTCCTGCTGGCCGTCATCGCGTTCCTCGGCTCGCTCATTCCCCTCGTCGGAACCCTGACCGCGTCGATCATCAACACGCTCATCTGCCTCTTCGTCTCCCCCCTGACCGCGCTCATCGCCGGAATCTGGTACCTCGTCTACATGCAGATAGAGGCATACGTGCTGAGCCCGCGGATCATGAACCGCGCCGTCGCCGTGCCGGGAGCAATCGTCGTGATCGCGGCGGTGGGTGGCGGGGCCATCGGCGGCATCCTCGGTGCGCTCGTGGCGATTCCGGTCGCCGCTTCGGCCATCATCATCGTGCAGAAGGTCGTGTTCCCGCTGCAGGACGCGAAAGAGACTCCGGCAGGGCCTGGCGCAACAGCGCGCTAAGCGCTTTCCCGTTCGGAACGCTCCATCGAGGTTGGCAGAAACGCGCCGAAAACCAGCGTCTGAGCCCTTGACGCCTCGCGGCGTGAGGAGAAAACTCGACCGAAATCCTGACGCTGTGGAGCGCAATCATGACGACGGTCGACTCTTCTTCCCTGCACCCTGACGCTATCGCCGACCTCGCCCAGGCCGTTGCCGGACGCGTGGTTGTGCCAGCCGACCCCGACTATGAGGCGGCAAGCGCTACCTACGGCAACGTTTATGGCCGGGTTGGCGCGCCCGCCGTCGTGGTGCAGGTCTCTGACGCGGATGATGTCGCTGTGACCGTCGCATTCGCGCGGTCGCACCAACTCGAGCTTTCGATCCGCAGCGGCGGCCACAGCTCGAGCGGGTTCAGTTCGAACGAGGGTGGCCTCGTCATCGACCTTCGGCGCCTCAACCGGGTCGAGGTGCTCGACCCCTCTCGGGGGCTCGTGCGAATCGGTTCCGGTGCCGTGTGGGGGGATGTCGCGACGGCGCTGGGAGCCGAGGGGCTGGCGCTCAGCTCGGGCGACACGGTGTCGGTCGGAGTCGGCGGCCTCGGTGTCGGCGGAGGAATCGGCTGGCTGGTTCGCACGGTCGGCCTTACCGTGGACAGCCTGGTGGAGGCATCCGTCGTCACCGCCGGAAGCGAACAGGTGCGGGCGAGCGCCGACGAGAACCCCGACCTGTACTGGGCCATCCGGGGCGGAGGAGGCAACTTCGGCGTGGTCACGAGCTTTACCTTCACAGCCGAGCCGATCAGCCGCGTCTTTGCAGGAACGCTCCGGTTCTCCGGAGGAGATCTCGCCGAACTGCTGGCCCGGTGGAGCGACATTATGCGCGAGGCGCCGGAGGCCCTCAACTCGACCTTCCTCGCGATGCCGGACTTTCCGGGAATGCCCGGCGGCGTGCAGATTCTCGTTTGCTACGCAGGCGACGACGCACCAGAGGCCGAGGCGGCGATCGCTCCCCTCCGCGCGCTACCCGGCCTGAACGGCGATGACATCGCGCCGCAGCCCTATGCCGCCGTACTCGAAGAGGCGCACCCGCCCGAGGGAATGACGATCGTCACCCACAACGCTTTCGCGCGGGAGTTGAGCGACGAGTTCATCGGCCCGCTGGCCGCTGTGTACACCGAGCTCGGCGGTTCGGTGCTCATGGTCAGGAGCCTGACCGGCGCCTTCAACCGGGTCCCGAACGACGCCACCGCCTTTGCCTTCCGTGACAGCGAGGCACTCATCATCTCCGCGGCGTTCCTGCCGCCTGACGCGCCCGCTGACGCCATCGAGCGCACCCATCAGCTCTGGGGCGGGCTGGAACCTCACCTCCAGGGCACGTATGGTGGCTTCTCGACCGCGCCCAAGGGTGAGCATCCGTCTCGGCTGTACCCACCGGAGACCCTCGCCCGGCTCGTGACGATCAAGCGGAAGTACGATCCGGAGAACCTGTTCAGGCGAAACCACAACATCCCACCAGACCTGTCGCTCTGACACGTCATCACCGCTCGGGCGGGACGAACCTCAGGATGCCGGATCGCCGGCGTCGCCCGACTCGTCGCGGAGCCGGCGCTCTCGCCTGGTCAGGGGTTCGTCGTCAGCTGGCGGCGCGTCCGACGCGTCGAGAAGGCCGGTCGACCTGACAACACCGGGCGCGGTGACAATCGATGATTCGAACGGTGACACAGAGACCGTCGTCGACACATGTGACCTGCCGGTGGTGCCAGCCGCCTGCGCCTGGTGACCTTCGGATACCGCGGTGCCAGCGGCATCCGTCGTCACAGGCATCGGCGAGGGGGTCTGTGAAGCCGCCGATGAACCGGCCTGTGGAGCCGCCTGTGAACCGACGGCCTTGACCACGAGAACCGCGATGCCCGTCGTGACCGGGATGGCGAGAACGAGCCCGATGGAGCCGACGAGGGTGCGCACGATCTCCTCAGCGAGCTCGCCGCTCGAGATCGTCTCGAGGAACGGCCGGTCCTGCAGCGACAACAGGATGAGCAGCGGGAGCGCAGCACCCGCATAAGCGAAGACGATCGTGTAGACGGTCGAGGCGATGTGGTCGCGGCCCACCCGCATCGCACCGGCGAAGAGGCGCCTGGCACTCGACTCGGGCGCCAGCTCGTGCATTTCCCAGACCGCCGACGACTGGGTGATCGTCACGTCGTTGAGCACACCGAGGCCGGAGATGATGAGCCCGCATAACAGGATGCCCGACAGCGAGATCGAGTCTGTGGCGTACGACAGTGTGTAGTCGGCCTCGTCGTTGAGCCCGGTGAGGTTCGCGGCGCCGGTTGCCCAGGCCGCGACGAGCGACGTGATCACCAGCCCGAAGATCGTGCCGAGGAGCGCGGTCGATGTCCGCGCCGAGAACCCGTGCGCGAAGTACAGCACGGCGATCATGATGAGGCTCGACCCGACGAGGCCGAGCAGGAGCGGTGGTTTGCCCTCGACGAGTCCGGGCAGGATGAAGTTCGCCACAACGAGGTAGGCGCCGAACAACCCGAGCAGCGCCCGGAACCCGCGCCATCGGGCCACAACGATCACGACGAGGGCGTAGACCGCCGCGAGAAGTGCCATCGGAACGCTGCGCACGAAGTCGACGAATGAGTAGCGCGCGGCCGGGTCGTCGACGCGTTCGCCCAGATCCAGGTAACGGATGCGGTCACCGGCGGACAGGTCGACCTCACGGCCCACCTCCGGCGGCACTTCGACGGAGACGGTGCCGTCGCCTGCTGTGGCGCCCTGGTCGGCATCCGCATCATCGGGTATGAGGCTGACGACGATGCATTGCTGCCCCTCCGGTGCGTTCGCTGAGGGATACAGGCAGGGCGCGACACTCATACTTTCCACGGTTCCCGTTGAAAAACCGGTGCCTCCCGCTACCGAGTATGGGTTGCCGACCTCGACGTCGTCGCTCGAGCCGTTCGGCCAGAGCAGCGCCATCCCGAGGATGGTCAGGAGGGTGAGCGGGATCAGGATCGCGGCGAGGAGGCGATTGGCGCGGCGGCGGGTCGCGATGGCGTCCGAAGTGGGCGCGGCGGATGAATGCGAGTGCGAGTGAGTCACGTGAATCCCGGGTTTCAGACGGTGAGGGGCCGACGCGCGCGGGCAGCGCGAATGGCGTCACTTCCCACGAGCAGAAGGAAGCCGACGGCGATGAAGATGACGTGGGCAATGGGAAGTGATTGCAGGCCCCTGGTGTCGAGCAGGAACCCGCCGATGAGCGCCCCTCCGCCGATACCGATGTTGAACGCTGTGGTCTGCAGGGCTGCTGCGAGGTCGCGCGTGCGGAACGAGGCGGTGTGCAGCATCCGGGTCTGGAGCATGGCGGGGATCCCGCCGAAAGCGACACCCCAGACCACGAACGCAACCACGACGACGACGGGGTGCGTTGACCACAGAGCGAGCACGAGAACCGCTGCCATGATCGCGATGAGCGCCACGGCGAAGCCACGCTTCGGGAACCGGTCAGAGGCAAAGCCAGCGAGGACGAGCCCCACCGCACCCGCACCACCGAAGATGAAGAGCAGGAAGGCAACCGAGGTCTCCGGGAACCCGGCAGCGTCGATCAGCCACGGCGCGATGTAGGTGTAGTAGATGTTCTGCCCGGTGATGATGATGACGATGACGGCGCAGAGCAGTGCAATGCCCCGGATGCTGCGATCCTTGCGCAGCGGCACCGGGATCTCACCCGTCTTGACGACGACGTGGTGGTTCACCGGTGGCAGGAACTTGATGACGGCCAGAGCGAGGATCACGATGATCACCGCGATGATGCCGAACGCCATCCGCCAGCCGAGGGAGTGGCCGAGCGCGGTCCCGACCGGGACGCCGAGGACGAAGGCGGCCGATCCGCCGCCGGCCGTGATGGCGACGGCTTTGCCGAGCTGGTGCCGGGGAACCAGATGGGCGGAGTATGCGGCGACGACCGCCCAGAACAACCCGTGGGCGAGACCGCCGAGAATTCGCGCTCCGACGAGGATCTCGTAGGTCGGCGCGAGGGCGGCGAGCACGTTACCGAGCGCGAGCACGAGGAGCACGACGACGACGAGGCTTTTGCGTGAGTACTTCCTCGTGAGTGCGGCGAGCGGTGTTGTCGCGATCACGACGGTTCCGGCGAACACCGTGACGAGGAACCCGGCCGTCGAGAGGCCGACGTTGAGGTCGCTGGCCATCTCGGGCAGAAGGCCCGTCGGCAGGAATTCGCTCGTCACCGACACGAATATCGCCCCGGCGAGGGTCAGCAATCCGATCCAGGGGAAGGCCGGGCTGTCAGTCGGTGCTGTCGTTGGTGAGGACACAGGCGTCGCCGATCGAGGTATGTGGGAGTGAGTGGCCGACGGCAGTGTGCGGCGCGCGATTTGCCCAGCCTATGCGACACGGCGCGATGGGTCAGAATTCGAGAAGCGGATGCCGCGCTCGGTTCCTAGCATGGAGCGAGGCACACAACCCGGGAAGGAACCCCCGCACATGAGCAACACAGAGAAGGCAGCGCCAGGCGGCACGACGGGCGAGGGATTCTCGGCCGAAGAGCGCGAGGCGATGAAGGAACGCGCGCGCGAACTCAAGGCCGAGGCGCGACGGGACGAACGCGATGCCAAAGCTCGGGAAAAGGGCGAGGCGGAGCTGCGTGCGAAAATCGCCGAAATGTCAGACGCTGATCGCGCCATTGCGGAGCGGGTGCACGCGATCATCGTCGAGCACGCGCCGGAGCTCCTGCCGAAGACCTGGTACGGCATGCCCGCGTACGCCAGGGACGGAAACGTGCTCTGCTTCCTCCAGCCGGCCGACAAATTCAACACGCGCTACGCCACGCTCGGCTTCAACGACAGTGCGGCGCTCGACGACGGCACCATGTGGCCGTCGGCCTTCGCGATCACATCGCTGACGCCGGCGGATGAGAAGCGGATCGCCGAGCTCGTGACGCGCGCGATCGGCTGAGTACCGCGTGGCGGCCAGCGAGCGGATGCCGCACGCACCGTTATCAGGAGACCGCACGGTTAAGTGAGCGGATGCCGCACGCGCGGTTAACAGGAGATCGCACGGTTATCAGGACCAAACTGCCCACAGCATCCTGTAACTCGTGCCATCTCCTGATGATCGTGCGAGCCGAGCCAGGGCAATAGCGCCCGGACAAGGATGGAATCGGAGCTTTCGTCCTTGCCTCGGGCCGATGTCCTTCTGTCGCGCAGCCCGGGTGAGCGACTTCGCAGCGCTCACGCGCCGGCCGTCACGCCCCGGACGGCGGCTCCGCGAGCAGCTCGACCCGGTCATCGAGGTACGACGCGAAGTCCACGGCATCCGCACCGGTACTGCTCCAGCGCACCAGCGCCCGGCCTCCCTCAAGAAACAGCCGCCCGGAAGAGCTCGCGAGCACATCGGCATCGAGCTCGACGGGAACCGCGTCGAAGTTCACCGTCTCGCCGTTGGCGAACCGGCCACGGGATGCTGCGGCGCGATATGCCCGGCGCTGCTCGGCCGACTGCGACTGGTAGGCCGGGCGACCCGGCTCGAGTGCGCGCGTCGTCAGCCCCGTTTCGTAAAGGGTGCCATCGGTACCGAGCAAAAACACCCCGAGCCGCCAGACGCGTCCGAGCGAGCGCAGCACCGGCGGTCGCGGAATGAGCAGGACCCGGTGCTCGGGCACCCACTCGGCGAGCGCTTCATCCCGAGCCCCAGCAGCACTCAACCGCTCGACGGCGCGGTCGAGAACCGCGCGAATCTCGGCGACGATTGCGTCGTTGTCAGCGGGCGGCATCCGTCATCGTCCTGATGCGAGGAGCTTAACGACCCTCTCGGGGTCGGCGAGTAGTTGGCGCGCCTCCGGGTCAGTGCCGAGCCGGTTCAAGAGGGCGGTCGCTGCCCGCACGCTCTTCGCCCAGTAGCCACCGACGTGGTGCCGGGTGATCGGCATTTCGACGGGGTCTGCGCCCGTAACCGACACGTGCAGTGTGCCGTCGTCGATCTCGCCCGCGACGCCCATGTCACCGGTCACCCCGCCAAGCACCGCAAGCCCGACGGTGCCGACCAAACCCGGCAGCCGAAATCGAGTCTCTGGCACCGAAAGGGTTATCCGCTCGACGCGAGACCAGTCGATCGAGACGGGCTCCCCCTGGAATTCGCGCAGCACAAGAGCGGATGCCGTCAGTTCGGCGTGGTGACCGCCTGCGTCACCGAGAACGAGGGTGCTTCCGCGGGCTTCGAGGGGACCGAATCGGGTCATGATTCTCAGCCTAGCGAGCGCCAGTGCCTGACTCGGGCCGCACGGTTAACAGGAGATCGCGCGCTTTACAGGACGAAGTCGCCCACTGCATCCTGACAACGGTGCGATCTCCTGCACGAGGCGCGCGGAGGAGTTCCCTGCTGAGGGTGTGGCCGGGCGCCCATGGGCGCCGGCAGGGAACTCCGCCGCTCGCCGGCCCGAGGAGCTGGCTCATGCAGCCCATCAGGCGCGCGGTGGCATCGTGTGCCGAGGGTGTGGTCGGGCGCCCTTGGGCGCCGGTGCACGATGCCGCCGCTCGCCGGCCCGAGTACCCGCCTATAGCTCGCCGCCCCGGACGAGACAACCCCCTGTCACCGATCCAGCACTGATGTGAACCTAGCTGTCACAGACAACGACGGGAGATCTGATGAGGGCGATGGTGTACCGCGGACCATACAAGGTTCGAGTCGAGGAAAAAGCGATGCCGCCGATCGAGCATCCGAATGACGCCATCATCCGTGTGACTCTCGCGGCCATCTGCGGCTCCGACCTGCACCTCTATCACGGCATGATGCCCGACACCCGGGTCGGGATGACGTTCGGGCACGAGTTCATCGGCGTCGTCGAGCAGGTTGGATCGTCCGTCCAGAACCTCAAGGTCGGCGACCGCGTCATGGTGCCGTTCAATGTCTACTGCGGCTCCTGTTACTTCTGTGTGCGCGGCCTCTACTCGAACTGCCACAACGTGAACCCCAACGCCACGGCCGTCGGCGGCATCTACGGCTACTCACACACCTGCGGCGGATACGACGGCGGACAGTCCGAGTACGTTCGGGTCCCATTCGCGGATGTCGGGCCCTCGGTCATTCCTGACTGGCTCGAAGACGAAGACGCCCTCATGTGCACCGACGCACTGGCGACCGGCTACTTCGGTGCCCAGCTCGGCGACATCAGCGAGGGCGACACCGTCGCCGTCTTCGGAGCGGGCCCCGTCGGCCTCTTCGCCGCAAAGTCCGCGTGGCTCATGGGCGCCGGCCGGGTGATCGTGATCGACCACCTCGAGTACCGCCTCGAGAAGGCACGCACCTTTGCCCACGCCGAAACCCGCAACTTCGCCGAGTACGACGACATCGTCGTTGAGATGAAGAAGGCAACGGACTTCCTCGGCGCAGACGTCGTGATCGACGCCGTCGGTGCTGAAGCCGACGGCAACTTCACCCAGCACGTGACGGCAGCGAAGCTCAAGCTGCAGGGTGGCTCTCCCGTCGCCCTGAACTGGGCGATCGACTCGGTCCGCAAGGGTGGGACGGTCTCGGTGATGGGTGCATACGGCCCGATGTTCAGTGCCGTGAAATTCGGCGATGCGATGAACAAGGGGCTCACCCTCCGCATGAACCAGGCGCCTGCGAAGCGCCAGTGGCCGCGCCTGTTCGAGCACATCCAGAACGGATACCTCAAGCCGAACGACATCGTCACCCACCGCATCCCGCTCGAGCACATCGCCGAGGGGTACCACATGTTCTCCGCGAAACTCGATGACTGCATCAAGCCCGTCATCGTTCCTGGCGCCTGAGAGGAAAACGAGAATGCCGTACACAGCTGAGCACCCCACGCCTCCCGAATCGAGCGACGAACTCCGCGCCCGCATCCCCGGCTGGGGTGCCGACCTCGACCCGAAGGACCGCCCGTCTGTTCCACGCGAGCGATTCGACCCGGGCGCGACCGGCGCCCACTGGGACTTCCCCGACCGTCAGGAGGAGAAAGTGCCGCGCGAACGCTCGATTGAGCACAAGTTCCTGACCCCGGTCTTCGGCACGTCGGCGCCGCTGCACGGACTGTCGGGCGTGCTCCGGCGGTTCGCGTACGCCAAATACAGCGAGGGTCGTGCCGCGCACTGGCTGATCCTTCTCGGAGCGGACCGGGTGGATGCCGTCGGGAGCCACCTGCGTTCACTCGCGACCCTGCATCCAGACAACCCGATCACCGAGACCGGGGTGCTGAGCGAGTTCACCCGCGGCGGCATTTCATCGCGCTTCGGTAAAAAACGGGTTGACCTCAACCACCAGTGGATCGACCCGATCCTCGTCGCCGGTCCGTGGATTGCCGCGGCGGGCGCTGTCATCTGGGGCGTCAAGGCAATCGCCAAACGCTGAAACTCCCGTACGCAATCGCGTACGGGAGTTGGTTCTGCCCGGCTGGCCGGAGTGCCGAAGGCATTCGGCCAGCCGGAGGGGGGCGTTACGCCCCCGGGATGAGCCGGTCGGCCCGGTAGCGGTCGAAGAGCGCGGTGAACGAATCGACGGTGCGGTGGTGCACCCCGAACCCGGCCAGCCGTGACTTGCTGATGTCGGTGACGACCTCGATCTCGCGGCCAAGGTCAGCGTCGGTGTGCCACCAGGAGGCGATCCGGCCGAGGTCCGGTTCGACGAGCCCGTTCTTCTCCACGATCCGCTGCCAGACGTCCTGAGCGTCGACCATCTGCTGCTCAAGCGGGTTGGGCTCTGCGACGGGCCCAACGGGCTCGACTCCGAAGTACTCGGCGAGACGCGTCCACATCCAGCGCCAGCGGAAGACATCGCCGTTGACGACGTTGAAGGGTTCATTGCGCCCCGCGGGCGAGGTCGATGCCCAGAGCATCTGCTCGGCGAGCACCGTGGCATCCGTCATGTCGGTGAGGCCGTTCCACTGCGTGAGCGATCCGGGGAACACGAATGGGGTGCCGAGTTCGCGACAAATTGACGCGTAGACGGCGAGGGTGAGTCCCATGTTCATTGCGTTGCCGACGGCGTGACCAATGACCGTGTGCGAACGGTGCACCGACCAGGTGAAGTCGTCTCGCTCAGCCGCGGCAAAGAGTTCGTCCTCCTGCGCGTAGTAGAAGTTCGGGGCGTCGAGTCGCGCCTCCTCCTCGTGGAACGGAGTGTCGGGCATGTTCCCCTGCCCGTAGGCCTCGAACGGGCCGAGGTAGTGCTTGAGTCCGGTGACGAGGGCGACATGCTCGAGCGGCGCGTGAGACAGCGCCGCGAGCAGGTCGCGAACCATTCCGCCGTTGACGGCGATGTTCTCTTCCTCGGTCGCCTGCCGGGACCAGGCGGTGAAGAAGACGTGAGTCGGCCGCTCATCGGCCAGTACGCGAGCAAGGTCGTCGGCGGAGCGAAGATCGGCGGACAGCGGGCGGACACCCTCACGTTCAGCGCCGGGGCGCCGCGAGAGTGCCGTGACCGGCCAGCCCTGCTCCGTGAGCAGATCGACCAGTGCGGATCCTCCGATCCCGGTCGCGCCGACCACGAGCGCGCTGCGTCCTTCGGTGGCGGTGCGGTCAGAGGAAGCGGGCTGCGGGGTAATCGAAGTCATTCAGAGGGATAACGCCGACCTCCCCCGCGCTATTCCCCGGCCGGCGACACTCGGGCCGCCGAACGCCCATCCCCACCTGACGAGACCTGTCGAATTGACCAACCCGCGCGATCAGGCGCTCAGCGCCCTCGGGGTTTTCACCGCTCGGTTTCTCCCCCAGAGCACCAGGGGATGCATCAGGGTGATGAGCCTTCGACCATCCTCTGTCGGGGTGTAACTGATCATCACTGGCGTAGTCGGAGTGACGTCCCGCTCGATCAGGCCCTCGAGTTCGAGTTCGCGAAGGCGAGCCGAGAGCAGGCGGTCAGAGATGCCATCGATACTCTCGCGGTACTCCGAGAAGCGCCGCGCCCCGCGCGCACCCGCGAGCAGGATCGCTGCGTTCCATTTGCGTCCGGCGAGTTCGACGGCATCCTGAAACTGTCGGCACTCGTCGTCATTGATGTGTTCAATATTCATTGCTCGCATGATCCCCACTTACTTGAGGTAAGTAGCTTACCTGCTGTTGGTGGCGATGTCCATGGTCCGTCAGAGTATGACCATGAATTACGGCCACCCCCTTATCTTCGGCGTCGCCCTCGCAACCGAGAGCGACGGCCCCGACTCGCTGGTCAACCGTGCCCGGCTCGCGGAGCGCCTCGGATTCGACCTCCTTGCACTCGACGATTCGGTGTCCGACGATCCCGCGCCCGACGATTCGTCACCCAGGACCGCCGGTCTCGATCGAGCGACGCTCCTGGCCTGGATCGCCGGAACCACAGACCGGATCGGCCTGCTCGCGCAGCTCGAGGTCGATCCCTCCGGCTTTCCGGCGGTTGCCGCGCGGGCTGCCGCAAGCCTCGACCTCCTGTCCAGCGGCAGAGTCACGGTGGCTCTCGGCGACGAGAACACAGCGGATGCCGCCGAATCGGCAGAGAGCGCAGAGGTCGCCGGGGAGACACTGGACATCATCCGGCGCATGTGGGCCGTCGGCGAGCGCGGCACTGTTCGGTACACGGGGGACGTCTTCCGGGTCGACGGAGCACAGCCCGGCCCCGCGCCAGCGCACGACGTACCGATCCTGATCCGCGGCGGGACCCCGCAGCTGGTACGACTCGCGGCAGAGAGAGCCGACGGCTGGCTTTCCGAGGTCGACGGCTCGGGCCTCGACGGCTTTGCGGCACGCAACCGGCTCCTCGACGAGACGGCGAGCGCTGCTGGTCGCGATCCGCGGGAGGTGCGCAGGCTCGTGACGATCCGCGGAACATTCGGAAACACCAACGACGGCTTCCTCTCCGGAACCGCCTCGGACTGGGTGAACGACCTGCTTCCCCTGGTGGTCGACCAGGGCGCGAGCGCCATTCTCCTGGCGTCGAACGACGACGCCGTGCTGCAGCGATTCGCGAGCGAGGTCGTCCCCGCCCTGCGCGAGGCCGTGACCTCGGCGCTGCCCCGGCCCGCCAGTACCGCCCGCGTCCGCGGGTCGGCGGCGATCGCGAAACGGCGTGAGGGCATCCGTTATGACGCTGTCCCACGGATCCTCGCCGACGCCGCCATCGAGCCGGGTGACTTCGCCTATGCCCGGGTGAAGTCGACCTACCTGCGCGGCGGGTCCCCCGGACTCGTCCTGCCGGTTCACACCCCGGCTGAGATCGCCGCGGCCCTCGAGTTCGCGCGCGAACACCCCGAACTCCCGCTGTCGATCCGGAGCGGTGGGCACGGCATCAGCGGCAGGTCGACCAACGACGGCGGCATCGTCATCAACCTCTCGGGAATGAACCGCATCGACGTCCTCGATGAGAAGACGCGGCGGGTCCGCATAGAGCCGGGTGCGCGCTGGATGGATGTCGCCGCTGCGCTGGCGCCGCACGGCTGGGCGCTGAGCTCGGGTGACTACGGCGGCGTCGGTGTCGGCGGGCTGGCCACTGCGGGCGGTGTCGGCTTCCTCGGACGCGAACACGGGCTCACCATCGACCACCTCCGCTCAGTGGAGATGGTGCTCGCGGACGGCTCGCTCGTCCGCGCGAGCGACACCGAAAACCCCGACCTGTTCTGGGCCGTCCGCGGTGCCGGGGCGAACTTCGGCATCGTAACCGCCTTCGAGTTCGAGGTGGACGAGGTCGGAGACGTCGGCTGGGCGCAACTCGGGCTCGACGCGACAGACACCGCCGGCTTCCTCGAGACCTGGGGCCACCTGAGCGAGACCGCCCCCCGCGACACCACGAGCTTCCTGATCATGGGCCCTCCCCGCTCCGGCCAGCCCGCCGTCGCCCAGATCATGGCGATGGTCGACTCCAGTGACCCAGACACCATCGTCGAGCGGCTCCAGCCCTTCGCGAACATCTCCCCGCTCTACAGCCAGTCCGTTCAGCTGACGCCATACGCGGCGGTGATGGCCAACGCCCAGGGTGAATCCAACGGCGGCCAGGGCCAGCCCGTGGCACGCACCGGCCTTCTGGAACACATCACCCCGGAATTCGCCGCGGCGGCAGCACGGCTCATCTCCAGCGGAATCGTGTACTTCTTCCAGATCCGGGCGGTTGGCGGAGCGATTTCCGACATCCATCCGGATGCCACAGCGTACGCACATCGGAACGCCAACTTCTCGGTTGTCGCGCTCGGCTCGAACCGGCAACGGCTCGACTCCGCCTGGGAGGCCCTGTACCCGTTCTTTGACGGCATCTACCTGAGCTTCGAGACCGACACGAGGCCCGAACGCCTGGCCGACGCATTCCCGCCGAAGACGCTCGCCCGGCTTCGTGAGCTCAAGGCACGCTTCGACCCTGACCACGTCTTCCGGGACAACTTCCCGATCACCGCGGCGACCTCGCCGACCCACAGCAACGCGACTCTCACGGAGGCGACCTCATGACCGACTACGGACACGACCTGCTCTTTGGCACGTTCATCACACCCACGAACAACCCGCCGATGCACGCCGTGGAGATGGCGGTGGTATCCGATCGAGCCGGACTCGACCTGGCGACCTTCCAGGACCACCCGTATCAGCCGGGTTTCCACGACACCTGGACCCTCATGTCATACGCAGCGGCCAGGACCGAGAACATTTCCCTGAGCGCCAACGTGCTCAACCTGCCGCTTCGCCAGCCGGCGGTGCTCGCGAGGAGCGCCGCGAGTCTCGACCTGCTCAGCGGCGGCCGGGTCGAGCTCGGCATCGGCGCCGGTGGCTTCTGGGACCCCATCGTCGCGATGGGTGGAACCAGGCTCACCCCGGGTGAGTCGATCGAGGCCCTCGAAGAGGCGATCGAGATCATCCGGGGAATCTGGGCGACGGATGCTCCGGGCCGGCTGGTCGTCGACGGTTCCTTCCATCGCGTCGACGGCGCCAAACGTGGCCCGAAGCCCGCTCACGACATCGGCATCTGGGTCGGAGCGCTCAAGCCGAGAATCCTCCGCATGACGGGCCGCGCCGCCGACGGCTGGCTGCCCTCTCTCGCTTACCTCCCAGGCGGGCCGCGCGATCTCACAGCGATGAACGCACACATCGACGACGGTGCGACCCGTGCCGGGCGGGATCCGAGAGCCATTCGCCGCCTGCTCAACGTCGCGGGCCGGTTCACCGCCGCGGGACAGGGTCTGCTCGTCGGACCGCCCAACCAGTGGATCGATCAGCTCGCAGGCATCGCGCTTGAGTACGGGACCTCGGGCTTCATTCTCGTCACGGACGACGCGTACACCATCGAAGTCTTCGCCGAGGTGGCAGCGGGCGTCCGCGAGCAGGTCGCGCGCGAGCGCTCGGCACGCGGGGTCAGCGCGGGGAAAACGCCAGCGTAAACAGGCTCACGGCTCGGCGCCCGGCGGCTGGTCGATCATCGGCATCCGTTCGGGCGAGAACCCCGGCGAGCATCGACACAGCCAGCAGCACGTCCTCGGGCTCGACGTGTGCTCCGATCCTCCCCGCCTCCTTCTCGCGGGTGAGCTCACGGTCCACCATGCTCCGAAGCCGATCGCCCAGGTGAAGCACCCGCGCGTCGTGTGAGTTCGCCCAGATCAGGTCGATGAACGCCGTCGACACGACGGCCTGCTCGATGACCAGGGTGAGCAGGGCACCGAGCGTCGAACCCGGGTTGTCGACAAACGCCTCGAGCTCGGTGAGGTTCTCGTCGAAGACGGCAACGGCGAGGTCCATCCGCTCCGGGAAGTGCCGGTACAGGCTGCCCTGGCCGACGCCGGCCCTGCGGGCGACGGCGCTGAGTGGCGCCGAGAGCCCGTCGGTCGCGAAAACCTCGCGCGCCGCAGCGATGAGGGCCCGACGATTCTCGGGTCCTGCGCTTGGTCCGCGGTTCGCTTTTGCTGTCGGTGGCACGGGTGTAGCCTACAACCGGACACAGTTGTCCGGTATGTACCTCCGACAGGAAGAAGCACATGACAAACACGGCCACTCCCCTTACCGCCGACTCCGCGATCGGCACCTGGATCGACCACCCCGTCGGCGGCGCCATCCTCCGCGACATGCTCGCCCAGGGCGGACAGACCCCCGAGGTCATGCGCCCCGTCCGTCGCCTCGCCATCAAGCGCCTCGTCAAGCTCAGCAAGGGCTCATTCACCCAGGAGATGCTCGATGACCTCGTCGAGCGCGCCGCCGCTGGTGACGTATCCCAGTCCGCACCGGGAACGGATGCCGCACCGGCAGCGGCCGGGTCAGCCGCGCCGGCAGCAGCACCGGATGAGCGCCCG
Organism: Mycetocola sp. Y442; assembly: GCF_056898615.1. Classification (NCBI taxonomy): domain Bacteria; kingdom Bacillati; phylum Actinomycetota; class Actinomycetes; order Micrococcales; family Microbacteriaceae; genus Mycetocola; species Mycetocola sp. Y442. Next base: position 761,818 of record NZ_JBXHBV010000003.1, on the reverse strand, counting down.
CAGTGGGTCGAACGCATCAGCACTGGTCGCTTCACCGGAAAGACCGTCATCGTGACCGGCGCTGGTTCCGGCATCGGTCGCGCAACCGCGTCGCGCGTTGCCCGCGAGGGCGGACGGGTTATCGCCGTCGATATCTCCAGCGAGCGCCTGGACGAGCTCGTCGCTGAACTGCCCGATGCCGAGGTCGTGCCCGTCGTTGCCGACATCACCGACGATGCCGCGATCGCCTCGATCATCGAGGCGGCCGGCGGAACCATCGACGCCCTCGCCAACGTTGCGGGAATCATGGACGACATGACGCCCGTGCACGAGATCTCCGATTCGGTCTGGAAGCGCGTTTTCGCGATCAACGTCGACGGAACAATGAAGCTCATGCGGGCCGTTGCACCGTTCATGCTCGCTCGCGAGTACGGCTCGATCGTCAACGTTGCGTCGGAGGCCGGCCTTCGCGGCTCGGCTGCGGGCGCGGCGTACACGGCGTCGAAGCACGCCGTCGTCGGCCTGACCAAGAGCAGCGCGTTCATGTACGGGCCGAGCGGCCTGCGCGTCAACGCTGTTGCACCAGGACCGACGATCACGAACATCGAGGCCACGTTCGCGTCAGAGCTCGGCGCGCAGCGGGTTCGCGCAGGAATGGCGGTCATGCCGGATGCTGTCGAGAGCGACGCTCTCGCGGCGTCGATCACCTTCCTCCTCAGTGATGACGGCGTGAATGTCAACGGTGTCATCCTCGCGAGCGACGGTGGCTGGTCCGCCGCGTAAGCACAGCGTGATGTGAGCATCGGCCCGCGGGAAACCGCGGGCCGATGCTGTTCCTGAGGTTTCGATGGGAGCCGCGTATGGATTCTGGCGCTCTGTGTGTAAGCTCGACCCTCGTGTTCGGGAAAGTCAGGTCAGCAACCATCGCTCGCGACGGGTCAGGCGGAGTCGACTCCGATTCACCGGCTGTCGACTGGGAAGCGTTCCGCGTGAACATCGAAGCTCCCGCTCGCGCCAGGCCCGGCTCGTCGTACGCCGAGGCAACGCCTCGCGTCATGGTGCTCGGTGACGAGGGCGGCGCGTTCGAGGCCATCGTGTCTGAACTCTCTGACCACGGCGTCGACACCATCCGCGCCCGAGAGATCTCTGCCTGCGCCGCGTCGCTCCATGAGAACGAGGCAACGGGAGTGGTTCTCACCGTCGATACGGCGGGACTCGCCGATCGCCGGGCCCGCAAGGAATTCGCGGCGACACTCTCAGCGACCCTCCACACCCTCCTTCCTCTCCTCGCGCAGCCCGCGCAGGTACTCGTGCTCGCGCGTGGTTCCGACGTCTCGCTCAAGGCGAGCCTCGATCGCGAGGTCGTGTCGGTGATCACCAGGACCAGTCGCCAGGCCACCAACGAGTACGGCATGAACCTCAGCATCAACGCTGTGGACATCACCGGTGACGTCGACGCGGCGCTGGTTGCCCACCGTGCCGCCGAACTGTTCGGTGCCCGCGAGGAAGTGTCGACCGGCGAGGTGCTGGACTACGCCGAGATCGAGTCGCAGTCCATCGCCTGTGCACTCGCCCTCAGATTCGTCTACTGAGCGACACCCGGCTCGAACGCTCCCGGGTACTTCGCACGCGCTAACAGATGCCCGGCCGGATGGGAACGCCTTTCTTTTCCGTCGGCAGCGAGCGAGGGTGGAAGCTCCCCAAATGACCCGAAGGATTTCCCATGGCATCCGCCCCCCTGACAGCGAACAAGCCTGACGCCCGTGAGGCCCGTGCGGCCCGCTCGGCCCAGAACGCCTGGTCCGGGGTTCTGTTCGGCGTGGGGATCGTTGCCTTCATCGACGAAGCGGTGTTCCACCAGTTGCTTCACTGGCACCATTTTTACGATCTCGGCACACCGGACGTCGGCCTCGTCTCCGACGGCATCTTCCACGCCATCAGCTGGTTCGCCACGATCGCCGGACTCTTCCTCTTCGCCGACCTCAGGCGCCGGAATGCGCTCTGGCCACGGCGGTGGTTGGGTGGCATCCTCGTCGGTGCCGGTGCATTCCAGTTGTACGACGGCACGGTCCAGCACAAGCTGTTCGGTATCCACCAGATCCGGTACGTCCCCGACGTCTTCATCTATGACCTGGTCTGGAACGTCACCGCAATCCTGATGCTCGTCGCCGGAATCGTGCTTCTCGTGATGACCCGGCGCGGGACAGCTCGCTCGACGTGACAGTGCACGGCCACGGCGAACCAGGCATCGCGGCTCTCGATCTCGCCGTTGCCCTCGTCATAACGGCCGCGGCGGGACTGTATCTCGGCGGCATCCGTGCTGCACGGCGTCAGGGCCGGAGCTGGCCGCTCTGGCGCACGATCTGCTGGGTCGCGGGACTTCTCGTTGTAACGGCCTCCCTGATCGGACCGCTCGCGACCGCCGGACACGAGAGCTTCACCGCCCACATGCTTGGCCACCTCCTCGCCGGCATGGTCGCACCGCTTTTTCTCGTCGTTGCCGCCCCGGTGACCCTCGCGCTGCGAGCCCTCGATGTTCGACAGGCGCGCCGCCTGTCGCGGCTGCTCCGGAGCCGCCCGGCCAGGTTCCTGGTGCACCCGGTGACGGCGGCGGTGATCAATGTGGGCAGCCTCTGGCTGCTTTACACAACACAGCTGTACGAGCTGATGCAATCGAGCTCGTTCTTCCACCTCCTGGTCACAGCGCACTTCGTCATCGCCGGTTATCTCCTGGTCGCGTCACTCATCGGCGTCGACCCGAACCCCCACCGGGCGAGCTACCCGTTACGAGCCGTGGTCCTGGTGGCCGCCCTCGCCGGTCACGGCATCCTCTCCAAGTATCTGTACGCGCATCCGCCGGCCGGGGTTTCCGCCGCCGAAGCCCAGTCAGGCAGCGTGCTGATGTATTACGGCGGTGATGTGGCGGATGCCGCACTCATCGTGATCCTGTGTCTGCAGTGGTATCGCGCGGCCGGAAAGGCGCGGGCGCTCGAGCCCGGAATGCGGGGCTCCGGCTAGTTCCGGGCGGAGCTACCCACCGCTCCGGTCGCACGAGGGGCGGTGGACAAGCCGAATCGGACGTGGCACGATCGGGCGTGTGACCAGCAGTGCCGCCGAGAAGCAGCGCATCGCCGACCTCGCAATTCTGCGTCGTGTGCGGGACCGGATCGATCGTGAGTACGCGAAGCCGCTCGATGTCGAGGGGCTCGCGAGGGGTGCGCACCTCTCGACCGGGCACCTGAGCCGCCAATTCCGCCTCGCCTATGGCGTCTCCCCATACTCCTACCTCATGACCCGGCGCATCGAACGGGCCATGGCGCTGCTGCGCAACAGCACCCTGAGCGTCACCGAGGTGTGCTTCAGCGTCGGTTGCTCCTCGCTGGGCACCTTCAGCACCCGGTTCACCGAACTGGTTGGGGTTCCTCCGAGTGTCTACCGGCGAGAGCCCATCCACCCATCGACGGGCCTGGCACCGTGTGTGGCGAAACAGGTGACGAGACCGGTCAGGAATCGAGAAGCACGAGCACGACAGCCGGAGCTAGCGTGACGATCATGAACATCACAATCCACCAATCATTTCTTCCCCAGACCGACCCTGACGCCTCGCTCGCCTTCTATCGTGACGTCCTCGGCTTCGAGGTTCGCAACGATGTCGGCTATGAGGATATGCGCTGGATCACTGTCGGACCGCCGAACCAGCCGGATACCTCGATCGTCCTGATGCCGCCGATCGCATCTCCTGACTTCACCGAAGACGAACGCCGGATGATCCTCGATCTCATTGCCAAGGGGAGCTACTTCGGCGTGAACCTCGCCACCACCGACCTGGATGACGCCTTCGCGGCTCTCGAGGCTCGCGGCGCCGAAATCGTCCAGGAACCGACCGACCAGCCATACGGCATCCGTGACTGCGCATTCCGTGACCCGGCGGGTAACCTGATTCGCCTGCAGGAGCTTCGCTAGTGGCCGAGGATCAACACCTCGCCGACGGGCACACCAGGATCCGGGTGCAGGGAGCCCGCGAGAACAACCTCAGGGACATCAGTCTCGACCTGCCGAAACGTCGGCTCACGGTGTTCACCGGGGTCTCCGGCTCCGGAAAGAGTTCGCTGGTCTTCAGCACCATCGCCGCGGAGTCGCAGCGGATGATCAACGAAACCTACAGCGCCTTTCTCCAGGGCTTCATGCCAAACCTCGCCCGGCCGGACGTCGACGTGCTCGAGGGACTCACGACCGCGATCATCGTCGACCAGGAACGAATGGGCGCGAACGTCCGCTCCACGGTCGGCACAGCGACGGACGCGAACGCCCTGCTGCGGATTCTGTTCAGCAAGGTGGGCCAGCCGCATGTCGGCCCACCTCAGGCGTTCTCCTTCAACGTCGCCTCGATTTCGGGCGCGGGCGCTGTGACGCTCGAGCGCGGCGGCAAGACCATCAAGGAACGCCGTGACTTCGCCATCACCGGCGGCATGTGCCCGCGCTGTGAGGGCATGGGCACGGTCAACGACATCGACCTGACCCAGCTGTTCGACGACTCCAAATCGCTGGCCGATGGCGCGCTGACCATTCCCGGATACACGGCAGACGGCTGGATGGTGCGAATCTACTCAGAGTCGGGATTCGTCGATCCCCACAAGCCAATCCGTGATTACACCGCGAAGGAGCGCGACAACTTTCTGTACAAGGAGCAGACGAAGATCTCGCTCCAGTCGATGAATATGACCTACGAGGGCCTGATCCCGAAGATCAAGAAGTCGCTCCTTTCGAAGGACCGGGAGGCGATGCAGCCCCACATCCGTGCGTTTGTCGACAGGGCCGTCACGTTCACCACCTGCCCCGATTGTGGAGGCACACGGCTCAACGAGGGCGCACGGTCGTCGCGCATCGACGGCGTCAACATCGCCGAGGCGTGTGCGATGCAGATCAGTGACCTCGCCGGCTGGGTGCGGTCACTCGACGAGCCGTCCGTGGCCCCGTTGCTCGGCGCTCTCCAGCACATCTTCGACTCCTTCGTGGAGATCGGCCTCGGCTATCTGTCGCTCGATCGTCCCGCCGGCACGCTTTCGGGCGGTGAGGCGCAGCGCACCAAGATGATTCGCCACCTGGGTTCGTCACTCACCGACGTCACCTATGTCTTCGACGAGCCGACCATCGGGTTGCACCCCCACGACATCCAGCGAATGAATGAGTTGTTGCTGCGGCTCCGCGACAAGGGGAACACCGTGCTCGTGGTCGAGCACAAACCCGAGATGATCGCGATCGCCGATCACATCGTCGATCTCGGCCCTGGAGCGGGGACCGCGGGCGGAACCGTCTGCTTCGAGGGCACTCTCGCTGAGTTGCGCGCGAGCGACACCCTCACCGGCCGTCACCTCTCCGACCGGGTCGCGCTCAAGGACGAGGTGCGAAGCCCGACGGGCGCACTGGAGATCAGAGGGGCGACCAGGCACAACCTCAGGAACGTCGACGTCGACATTCCCCTCGGCGTGCTGGTCGTGATGACCGGGGTTGCCGGTTCGGGCAAGAGTTCGCTTGTGCACGGCTCGATTCCGCCCGGCGCCGGTGTGGTGGCAATCGACCAGGGCGCCATCAGGGGTTCGCGCCGTAGTAACCCGGCAACCTATACCGGGATGCTCGACCCGATCCGCAAGGCATTCGCGAAGGCCAACGGAGTGAAGCCCGCCCTGTTCAGTTCGAACTCGGAGGGCGCGTGCCCGAACTGCAATGGTGCCGGTGTGATCTATACCGATCTCGGCATGATGGCGACCGTCGAATCGCCCTGCGAAGTGTGCGAGGGGAAACGGTTCATGGCATCCGTTCTCGAATACACACTCGGCGGGCGTGACATCAGCGAGGTGCTCGCGATGAGTGTGCTCGAGGCCGAGGAGTTCTTCGGCTCGGGTGATGCGAAGACACCGGCGGCACATGTGATCCTCGAGCGGTTGTCCGACGTGGGCCTGGGGTACCTCAGTCTGGGCCAGCCACTGACGACGCTGTCGGGTGGAGAACGGCAGCGAATCAAGCTCGCCACCCAGATGGGCGAGAAGGGCGGGATCTACGTGCTCGACGAGCCGACGACCGGGTTGCACCTCGCCGATGTCGAGAATCTGCTCGGCCTGCTCGACCGGCTCGTCGACTCGGGCAAGAGCGTCATCGTCGTGGAACACCACCAGGCGGTGATGGCGCACGCCGACTGGATCATCGATCTCGGCCCCGGCGCGGGTCACGACGGCGGGCGGATCGTGTTCGAGGGCACGCCAGCTGACCTCGTCGCTCACCGGTCGACCCTCACGGGCGAGCACCTCGCGACCTACGTCGGCGGCTGAACCGTTCGAACAGCCAGTGTGCTGTTGACTGGAGGCATGACACCACATCGAGAGGTCTCAGTCATCAGGGACACCACCGCGTGGAGAGCAGAGTCACGCCCGCGGATCACAGTCACCGTGCAGAACTGCATCGAACGAAGCGACTGGCTCGCGGATGCCCCGTCGGTATTCGACGTCGAACACGACGAGACCGCTCGCCTGTACGCGACGAACCGAGGGGTGACGCCCAGCATTCTCGGTGACATCGACCCGGAGAAACCCTGGGAGACGATTCCGATGGGTTACACCACCCTGATGCTGCTCGAGAAGCGCGCTGTCGTCGCCGACGGCGCTCTCGTCCGTCTGTGGCCCCGGCGGTATGGGGCCACGGACGAATTCCGGGTCGACTCGTTCGACGCCATCATGGCCGGCGTCGGGGCCTCCCGATTGCATGTGGGCCTGGGACATCCGCTCGGCTCTGCCATCGAAACCGCCAAGGCCCTGTCGCAGAAGATGAATGGCGAACCGATCGTCGTCACCCGCGCCCTGTCGAACATCAACTGGCACTGACCACTCGCCGCAACATGCCCGAGCGGCGGCGATAGAGTTCGTCTGCACCGCTGTCGTCGCCCAACGGAGGGAACAGTCATGAGTGTCATCGGTTATGCCATCGCCGCACTGTCGAGCATCTTCCTCGCGAACGCCGTTCCGCACCTCACGCGGGGCAGCGCCGGGTACCTGCACCGCGTCCCCTGGCGAGTGCCGGCATCGGCAGCCGAGAACGTGCTCTGGGCCTCGATCAACCTGCTGGTCGGCGTGTGGCTCGCATGGTGGGCTGCGACGTACGACCTCTTCGTCCCGGTTGCGCTGACTGTCGGGATCATCGTCGGCGGCGCGTTCCTCGCCCTCATCGGTACCCGTTTTGCGAACAACCCCGCCGAGCGCGGGCAAACAGAGCCGGGTCAACAGGAGCGCTGAGCCCGCGCGCCGGGTCGACCAACGGCACGTCCGGTCCGTTTTTGCGTGGCGTCTCGCCAGGCGGTGGCGCCAGCCTGACTGGAACCGGACCGGGGCCCGGTGGTGGTTGCGCTATCTTTCCTGAGGATGCTTCAGTCTATTTTCTTTGATTATGTGCGCCTTCACGGTAGTGTTAGCGCAAACATTCAATAGCTCGGCAGCGAGGCGAAGCACGAAGCGCTTGGGGCCGGCATTCGATCCGTCTCGCCAGCCGGGGCGGTATCACTCAAAGAGGAGCGACAGATGACACCCAGGACTCGCTTCGCGCGTTTCACAGCCGTAACGGCTGTGGCGGCGATTTCCGCCTTCGGGCTTGCGGCCTGCAGCACCGAGGGTTCGAACACATCGGCAGGCTCTGACGGGCCCGTCGAGATCGAATACCTTCACCGCCTGCCCGATGGCGAAGGAATGACCCCGGTCAATGAGATCGTCGACAGGTGGAACGAAGAGAACCCCGACATCCAGGTGAAGGCGACCAAGTTCGACGGCCAGGCCACCGACATGATCCTGAAGCTCGAGACCGACGTCAAGGCCGGCAACGCGAGCTGCCTCGCCCAGGTGGGCTACTCCGAAGTACCGCAGATGTTCGTCAAGGGCCTCGTCGAAGACGTCGCGGAGGAAGCTGATAAGTACGCCGACGATTTCTCCGCCGGCGCATACGCGATGATGACCGTCGGTGACGCGGTAGTCGGACTCCCGCAGGACACCGGCCCCCTCGTTTACTACTACAACGAAACGGCATTTACCGAGCTCGGACTCACCGTGCCCGCGACGCTCGAAGAGCTCGGCGCCCAGGCTGCAACCGCGGCGGGTGCGGGGAAGTTCGCTGCAGCGTTCACGCCTGACGAAGCGCTCTCCTGGCTGTCCGCCCAGTCTGCTGCTGCCGGCGACGTTTGGTTCGGTTCGACGGATGAGGGCTGGACCGTCGACTCAGAGGGTCCGGGAAGCCAGAAGGTTGCCGCATTCTGGCAGGGCCTCATCGACAACGACCAGGCCCTCGTGACCGAGCGCTGGGGCGAAGGGTTCACCCAGGCAATGAACGACGGATCCCTCATCGGTCACGTCGGAGCAGCGTGGGAGGCAGGCTTCCTGCTCGACTCGCTCGACGGAACACCCGCTGAGGGCCAGTGGCGCGTTGCGCAGCTCCCGGACTTCGGCGCAGGAGAGGTCACCGGCCCCGACGGCGGCTCGGGCGTCGCCGTCATGAAGGGCTGCGAGCACCCGCAGGAAGCGATGGCTTTCAACGCCTGGTTCAACACCCAGACTGACGACCTCGCTTCGCAGGGTCTCGTCATCGCCGCCAACGGCACACCCGAGACGAGCGAGAAGATGCTCCGCCAGTTCGGTGGGCAGGATGTTCTCGCGGAGCTGGCAACGGCATCCGCGAACCTGAACCCCGAATTCGTCTACGCACCGGGGTTCGCCTCGCTGACCAAGATGAACGAGACAGCCTCGAACGTCGCGAGTGGATCGGCGACGGTCGCTGACATCTTTACGACAGCGAAGACCACGGCACTCGAGACTCTCGAAGACCTCGGGCTTCCGACCGCCAAGTGACGCAAACGACAGTATGAACACCGCGCCGGCGGGCCACACATCGATGTGGTCCGCCGGCCGTTCCTGGTTGAAGGAGACCACAGCTGATGACCATGACCACCCGCACCGTACCGGACAGCTCTCCACCCGAACCCGCTGCCAGGGCCCCGCGGCCGTCCGCGGTGAAACGCAAGCGCCGTCTCGGCTCCCAGGCGACAACCGGCTGGCTGTTCATGGCGCCATTCGCTGTTCTGTTCGTCGTCGTCTTCCTCGTTCCGATCGGAGTGTCGATCCGATCGGCGCTTTTCTCGCAGAAACCAGGCGGGGACGGCCTGTACGGCGGTGGTGAAGTCGTCGACACGTTCGTCGGATTCGATAACTTCGCCCTCGCACTGGGGAGCGAGGTCTTCTGGCTGGGAATGGGGAGGGTGACGCTCTACGCACTCTTCCAAATTCCGGTGATGATCGTGGCTGCGCTTGCCCTCGCGCTCCTCCTCGACTCCTTCATCGTTCGCCGGCCCACGGTGTTCCGTCTGGCCTTCTTTTTGCCGTACGCGATCCCCGGCGTCATCGCCGCCATGATGTGGCTCTACCTCTACACCCCTGAGGTTTCCCCCTTCATGCAGTTGCTGCCCGAAGGCACCGACCTCATGGGTCCAGGCACTGTTCTGCTCTCGATGTCGAACATGACCACCTGGACGTACACGGGCTACAACATGCTCATCTTCCTCGCCGCGCTGCAGACGGTTCCACGCGAGCTGTACGAAGCAGCCCGCCTCGACGGTGCGAGCGGCTGGCAGATCGCAATGAGGATCAAGGTTCCGCTCGTCCGCTCGGCGGCGCTCCTCGCCGTGCTTCTCTCGATCATCGGCACCGTGCAGTTGTTCAACGAGCCGGTCGTCATGGAAGCCGCCAACCCATGGATGGGTAAGGCGTACACGCCGATGATGCTGACGTACAACTCGATGATGGGTGCGATCTCCCCATCGGGCACTGGTCCAGCCTCGGCATACTCGCTGCTCATGGCCGCTATCGCAGGAGCCCTCGCCATCGTCTACGCGCTGCTGCAGCGCCGGAAGGGAGCAAGCGCGTGAGCGCCCTCGTCACCACCCGGAAACCCCGCCGAAAGGCACCCGTCGTCGATCTCCCCCCGAAGTCCGTGCTCCCTGGCCCGGTCGCACGGATAGCCGGTATCAGCGCCCTTGTCGTCGCAACGCTGTACTTCGTCGCCCCTGTGGTGTGGGTGATGTTTGCCGCGACGAAGAACAACCGAGACCTGTCGTCGACGTTCGGCTTCTGGTTCGCCGACTGGAACCTCGTCACCAACTACGAGAGTCTGATGAGCTGGACCCAGGGCATGTTCTGGCAGTGGGTGGGCAACTCCGTCTTCTACTCGTTGTCTGCCGGCCTGATCGGAACCCTGTTCGCTGTCATGGCTGGATACGCCATCGCCAAGTTCGATTTCCCCGGCAAGCGGGTGGCGGTCGGTTTCATCATGGGCGGGCTGCTCCTCCCCGTCGCGCTGTTGACGGTGCCCCTGTATCTCGAGTTCCAGGCGCTGGGCCTCGTCGATACGGCCTGGGCGATCATCATCCCGTCAGCGGTCTCACCGTTCGGAGTCTTCCTGGCGATGGTCTACGCGGAGTCCTCCGTGCCCTCAGAGCTGCTTGAGGCCGCTCGCATCGACGGGGCAGGTGAAGCGCGTATCTTCTTCACCATCGTCCTGCGGCTCCTCGGACCGGCAATGGTGACGATCTTCCTGTTCGTCTTCGTCGCCACGTGGAACAACTTCCTGCTTCCGCTGTTGATGGTGTCATCGCAGGAGCTCAAGCCCGTGACCCTGGGGCTGTTCGGTATGGTCAGCTATTTTGCTCCGGACAAGGGCGCGGTCATGCTCGGCGCCCTGCTTGGGGTCGTCCCGCTCATCCTGCTCTTCTTCAGCCTGCAGCGGTTCTTCCAGTCGGGACTCGCCGCCGGAGCGGTGAAGGGCTGACCCAATCAACGAGAGAGGCCCCGCGGCGCTACGCCGCGGGGCCTCTCTCGTTTTGTCTGTCAGAGGTGGTTGCCACCAGGAATGATCAGGATCCGATGAACTCCTCGACCTCACCCAGCGAAGCACGGTCACGGATCTCGACCGCGGTGCCGAGCTGGTCGAGATCGAGGACGCGCACTTCGTTGCGTCCTTCGCGCCACAGCGGTGCCGGTGCGTAGAGCGTCTCCTGTGGCCCGATCGCAGAGTAGCGCCCGATGAGGAAGCCATTCACCCAGACCATGCCCCGGACGCCGCCGGGGAAGGCAAGCCAGGCGTCTGCGGCCTCGTCGAGGTCGAACTGGGCGCTGGCGAATCCGTCAGCACCTGACACGCCTCCGACGGCGCTGCCGTCAAGCGGAAGCACACGGTGGGTCCACCCGTGTACCAGCCGTCGACCGACGAGGACTCCACCCAGGATGCCCTTGCGTTCACCAAGCTTCGCGCCATAGTTGATGCGACCCAGGCTCTCAACGACGATGGTGAGCACCGCTGACCGTGCTGGCCCCTCGAGAGCCACGCTCGTTTGACCGTCGCGCTCGAGAACGGCGATACGTTCACCGTCGAGGAAGACGACAGCCCGATCGTGCAGGCCGTCGATCGCGAGGATCGTCTCGCCAGGCAGATCCACCGCGCTTTCGTAGGCCACAAGCCCATCGGCGACGCTGAGCTCCTCAAAGGTCAGCGGCCGCGGGGTCACCGGACCGGCCGCCACCGAGCGCACGACAGCCAGGAGGGATGCTTCCGGCACCAGCGGTGCGGATGCCGCGGGCTGGAAACGCGGTTCGGCGGGCGGCTCAGGGAGCGGGCCGTCGTGGAACGGTGCGAACAACGCCCGGAGCGCGTCAAACTTGGCGGTCAGGCGGCCGTCCTCCGCAATGGGTGCGTCGGAGTCGTAGCTCGTGATCGTCGGCTGGAGCACCCCATCCCAGTTTGCTCCGCTCCACAGCCCGAAGTTCGTGCCACCGTGAGCCATGTACAGGCTGACCGACCCGCCGGCTGCGAGAAGCTCTTCGACGGTTCCCGCCGTGCTCGAGGCCTTCCGTACGTGGTGCTTCTCGCCCCAGTGGTCGAACCATCCACCCCAGAGCTCGCTGCACAGGAGAGGTGTTGCTGCGGGAAGGAGCTCCCGGGCGGCCGCGACGCCGGTGCCGAAGGTGAACGTTGGCATGGCTCCGTCAATCGAGCCATTACGCACCATGTCGGATGTGGTTCCATCGGCCGTCGTGAGCAGTTCGACGATGCCGTGATCGCGAATCACATCGCGAAGATGTTCGAGATAGCCGCGATCGGAGCCGTACGAACCGTATTCGTTCTCCACCTGAATGGCGACGATGGGTCCGCCGTGCACCGCCTGCAGCGGCGCAAGGCGAGGCAGAAGTTCGTCATACCAGGCGTCGACCGCTCGCAGAAATTCAGGGTCGCTCGTTCGGAGGGCACGCGTGCGAGCCGTGAGCCACGTCGGCAGCCCACCGTTCGACCACTCGGCACAGATGTAGGGGCTCGGGCGCACGTACACATCGAGGCCGACCTCGGCCGCGAGCCGGATGTAGCTCTCGACGTCGCGCCAGCCGTCGAAATCTGGCTCGCCCTCCACTTGCTCATGGAAGTTCCATGGAATGTAGGTGTCGACCGTATTCGCGCCCATGGCGGCCAGGCGCCGCAGCCGGTCCTCCCACTGGGCCGGGTGCACGCGGAAGTAGTGGACCGAGCCGGAGAGCATCCGGTGTGGCCGACCTCCCCGTAAAAGGACGCTGTCGTTGTACGTGAGGGCAGCTGTCGAGACAGTGACATCCCGGGTGGTGTTCGCACTCATGTACGTCGGTCCTCCGATCGCGGGCAGGATCGCCCTCAGGAAATGTTTGCGTTAACATTACCGTGGTTGCTCAGCTCCCCGGTTGAGCGACGTCGGCGGAGTGAACGCTCACTACGATGGTGGGCATGCCACGTCGTTCACCCGAGGATCGGTCGCCAAGTCAGGTCGATGTCGCGCGCGCGGCCGGGGTCTCCGCCCAGACGGTGTCACGGGTGATTTCCGGTCATTCGAACGTGCGACCTGAAACCGCGCGTCGGGTAATGACCGCCGTCGACGCCGTCGGTTATCGCCTCCACGCGGCGGCCGCGTCGCTCGCGTCTGGCCGGACCCGCACCCTCGGGGTCATCCTCGTCTCGTCCGGACGCTATTCGACAAGCGCCATTCTGCTCGGCGTCGAAGCTGTCGCGGCAGAATCGGGGTACACGGTTACCACCGCAAGCGTTCCACAACACTCTGCGCCTGCTGCGTTCGTGGAGGCGTTCGAACGGCTGGAGCGCCAGGGCTCTGAAGGGATCGTTATTCTCGCGCCGGTCGGTTACCTCGCGGAAGCCCTTGGTACCCGCACCGAGCGAACGCCCACCGTCGGACACCGCCAGTTCGACAGCACAGGGATCGACGCGCTCGTCGATCAACGCGCCATCGCGCGCCTGGCAACCGAGCACCTGCTCGAGCTTGGTCACCGCTCGGTGTGGCACGTCTCCGGAGCTGAGTTCTGGCAGGAGTCAAAGGCCCGCCGCGAAGAGTGGGAGGCAGTGCTCGAAGAGCACGGCATAACCCCACCGCCGGTCATTCCGGCCGACTGGTCGCCTGAGTCCGGCTATCGCGCAGGACGGACCCTCGCGGCGATCCCCGACGCGTCTGCTGTCTTCGTCTCCAGCGATGAGATGGCCTTCGGTGTAATTCGGGCCCTGCACGAAGCGGGTCGTACGGTGCCTAACGAGATCTCCGTGGTCAGCGTCGACGACATAGCCCTCGCGGCATACGCTGCACCCGCGCTCACCACTGTTCGGCAGCCGTTCGAGAAAGTCGGTCGGGCAACGGCAACACGTGTCATCGACATGATCGAGAAACGCGCGCCGGTTGCCATAGAACCGCTCTTTCCGGAACTCGTCGTTCGGACATCGACGGCGCCGCCGAAGACGCCGCGCAATAAGGGTTCCCTGTCAAAGTAGTCACAGTTCCCGCGTGGATTTTGTATACCCCCTGGGGTATCTTACCGTTGGCTTCGGGTACCCCGTCGGGCGCCCGAATACCGAGGGAGAATTCAAACGATGTGCCGAGCTGTGACCTGCAGGACCTGTGGAAAAACGACATGGGCGGGCTGCGGGCAGCACGTCGATGCGGTCATGGTGGGCGTGCCGCGCGCTGACCGATGCCAGGGTCACGAGAACACGCCAAGCTCAGGCGGGTTCTTCTCGCGTCTTTTCGGCCGCTAAGCGGAACGGGACCGTTGTGAAGATTGTCATCATCGGAGGTGTCGCGGGCGGGATGTCCGCGGCAACCCGCCTGCGCCGTCTCGACGAGAGCGCGGAGATCGTCGTGTTCGAGCGCGGGCCATACGTCTCGTTCGCGAACTGCGGCCTGCCGTATTACGTCGGTGGAATCATCGAGGATCGGGAGAGCCTCCTCCTCCAGACTCCCGCCTCACTCGCCGCACGTTTTCGCCTCGATGCGCGGGTACTCCAGGAGGTCACTCGCATCAACCGCGAATCCAGAACGGTAGAGGTCACCGGCGTCCGCGACGGCATCACGCACACGGAGCCGTACGACGTCCTGATCCTGGCCGCTGGAGCAACGGTAACCGGCACTCTCCCCGGAAATGGCGTCCCGATCCACACCCTGCGAACCGTCGACGACGTGGATGCCATCGCCACGGTTCTCGATAAGGTCGGCGACAGCGCGCGCGCTGTCGTCATGGGAGCCGGATTCATCGGGCTCGAAGCGGTCGAGAACCTCGTCGCCAGGGGACTCGCCGTGACGCTCGTCCAGCGCGGACCCCGTCCGCTGTCCCCCCTGGATCCCGAGATGGCTGCCCCGGTCATCGACGCGCTCCTCGACCACGGTGTCGACCTTCGCGTTCACACCACGGTCACCGATATCCGCGCCGGCAAAGTGCACCTCGACGACGGAACCGTCGTCGCCGCCGACCTCATCATCGACGCACGCGGCGTGCGACCCGACTCCTCCCTCGCTCGCGACGCTGGCCTTGCCATCGGGGCCAGCGGCGGCATCGTCGTCGATGAATTCCAGCGCACGAGTGACCCCTCGATTTACGCGGTCGGCGACGCGGTTGAGAAAACTGACGCCATCGACCATGGCGCGACGCTCGTGACGATGGCCGGCCTCGCCAACCGCCACGGCAGGACAGCCGCAGATGCCATCGTCGGCATCGCTGAGCCGAGCGTGCCCGCGTTCGGCGCATCGATCGTCGGACTCTTCGGCCTTGCCATCGCGATGATCGGTTGGAGCGAGGCCCGGCTGCTCGCCGCTGGCCGGCCACACCGCGTCATCCACACGCATCCGTCATCGCACGCCGGTTACTATCCCGGCGCCGAACAAATGTCGATGAAGCTCCTCGTCGACACTGAAACGGATGCCATCCTCGGCGCCCAGATCGTCGGCGGGTCCGGCGTCGACAAGCGAATCGACGTCATCGCCACGGCGATGGCCGGCGGTCTGACAGCATCCCAGCTGTCGCGACTGGAGCTCGCGTATGCGCCCCAGTTCGGCTCGGCGAAGGATGCCGTCAACATGGCGGGCTACGTCGCCGACAACCTCGCAACGGGGGCAAGCCGCAGCGTCCAGTGGCACGAACTCGATGACGCGATTTCGGCCGGGGCGATCCTGATCGACGTTCGTTCCGCGGGTGAATTCGACAGGGGCACGATCCCGGGGGCGATCAACCTGCCTCTCGACGAGATCCGTGAACGCGACGCTGAACTGCCGGACGCTCCGCTCATCGTCCACTGCCAGGTCGGGCAGCGCGGGCACACCGCCTCGCGGCTCCTCGCCCAGCTTGGGCACGACGTACGCAACCTCGATGGTGGCTACCGCACCTGGCTCGCCGGAACGGCAGCCACGTCGCCGAAGACCGGCGCCCACCGCACACCTCCCGCTACCTCACTCGCGTAAGGACGCCCATGTCGACACCCACCGCACCCGTTCCCGCTGAACCTGCCGCCGAAACTCCCGACGACAACCAGAAAAAGGTACTGAATCGGCTGAAGCGCGCGCAGGGACAGCTGTCATCGGTCATCGCTGCCGTCGAGTCCGGGGCCGAGTGCCGTGACGTTGTCATCCAGCTCGCCGCCGTCTCAAAAGCTCTCGACCGTGCGGGCTTCACCATCGTGTCATCGGCGATGAAGGATTGCGTCAGTGGCACGGGCGAGAAGAGCGACCCGATGACGGTCGATGAGCTGGAGAAGCTCTTTCTGACGCTCGCCTGACCGGCATCCGGGAATGCACGAAGCGCCGGGCGGGTGTTGACCCGACCGGCGCTTCGTTCGCGTGTAGTCCTAGTTGTACTGCTTCCAGACCGTTGCGATGAGGATGTTGGCGACGGCCAGGCCGCCGAGTGCGGGGATGACCCAGCTGGCGAGCACATCGCGCTTCTTATTCATGAAAGCGATCACGAAGATGGCGATGAGCACGACGAGCTTGACGGTGATCTTGAGGTTGTTGACCTCGTGTCCGAGCGGGTACTGGAGTCCGACGAGGAGAACACCGGTGATGAGGAGCAGCCAGGCACCGTGCATGATGGCGGGGACGATACGCGTCTTTCCGAGCTTGATCTGAGAGATCTGCACCAGGACACCACCGAGCAGACTGGCTATGCCGATGATGTGGAATGCGAGTATGACGTTCTTCAGAATCTCCATGGTCCCGATGTTATCGACAGTGTGTCGATAACACGAATCCGGCGAGCGCGGACCTCAGCCAACTGTGACGGATGCCGTCGTCAGGCGTGAATACCGGAATCGAGCATCGCGTTGATGGAGGTGGTGACCTCCTCGGCCGGGACGCCGTGGCCGACCAGCTGAACGCCCGAGTTGATCATGCCCTGGACGAGCATGGCCGCCGTCGCGGCATCCGGAATCTGCATCTCCTCGAGCAGGGTCCTGAGCGGCGCCAGCAGCATGTCGTGCATCGCAATGATGGCGTCCCGGCTCTTCGGTGAGAGATCGGCGTCGCGAAGTCCGGTTGCCAGGGAGTGCTTGCCGTCCGCCGTCATGCGCATCGTCGCATCGACATAGGCGTGGAGGCGGTCAGGTCCGGGAGACACCGCTGCGGTCGCGGTCTCGAGCTCCGCGACCCACTCCTCGAACGCCTGAATGGCAATCGCGGCGAGGAGGTCGTCTTTCGAGGGGAAGTACTCGTAGAAACTCGAGCGGGACAACCCGGCGCGTTCTCCGACCGATCGCGGGGTAACGCTGGCGACCCCCTGGTCAGCGATGATCGACTCCGCGGCGTCGAGGAGCGCACGACGCTGAAGAATGCGGTGTTCCGCAACGGTCGGGGCCGTGATCTTGGGCATGGGGCCATTATCCCTGTGCCCGCGCCCGGGCCGGACTCCATCGCGTGCAGCTTGCGCGCCCAGCCTGCACCGGTTTCCCCCGTCACAGCACAGCGCTTCGACCTCCCATCACCGTACGACGTGCGGTCCGCACGATAACGCGCCTCGGCAGCAGTGATTTGGCACCCGCTTGTTTCGCATGCTGGCGCAGTAAATCTGGCTCTGGAGGAATATTTTGGCAATCGGTTGACAAAAGGCCCAGCCCGGCGTTGAATGGTCGCCAAGCACTACCCCGGTGCCGTCACCGATGACGGACGCCCATCGATTGCATCTTCAGACAAAGGAGTTCGGATGCGTGCCTTGCAGTTACAGTTCCCTGGCGCGGAGGTGCTGCGGTGAGCACGCCTCTCGACAAGTCGGTGGACAAGCCCCTCGACGCTACGCAGGCCCAGGCCACGCACGGGACGAATACGGCCGCCATGCCGGTCCCGAAGAAGCCCAAGGGACGAGGTCGCGGCCTGCTCGCTCTTGGCTTTGCCAGCATCGTCGACGGGTTCGAGGGCGGACTCGTCAACACGCTCTTCCCCGTCATCCGCGACGCCCTGGGCCTGCAGACCAGCGCGCTGGGTATCCTCACGGCGATCAGCCGGTTCGCGCGGATGCTGTTTGGCCCGATCTGGGCCTCCCTCGCCGACCGCTACGGCCGGAAGAAGATCCTCTTCATCGCGACCGGACTGTGGGGCTTGTGGACGATCGCCGCCGGCTTCGCGCAGGACTCCACGCAACTCTTCGTCCTGTACACGATCGGCGTCCTGGGCACGGTGGCGTCAGAGCCCATCGTCAACGGCCTCGTCGTCGACATGTACTCATCCAGGGAGCGGGGCAAGGCGTTCGGCATGCTGCGCACGATCGCAACCCTCGCCTCGGTCATTGCAACACCGATCATCGGGCAGTTTGCCAACATCGACGACGGCTGGCGCTACGGAATGTTCGTGATGGGCGGAATCAGCGTCCTCTCCGGTGTCTTCATTCTGCTCTTCGTCCACGAACCGCTGAAGCACACCCCTGTCGGTGCGATCGATCCGGATGCCATGAAGTTCAACTTCCGCGCCGCGAGGGACCTGCTGCGCACGAAGACGATCCTCTTCATGGCCGTGCAGGTTATCCTGACCACGAGCCTCGTCCTGTTCGCATTCTTCATCACCTACTTCGTCGACGAACGCGGCTGGAGCACGGCGGACGCCGCGATCCTCATGTCGGTATACATGCTCGGCGCTGTCATCAGCGGCCTGGCCGGTGGGTTCCTCGGCGACTGGTTCGAACGACGCTTCGGCCCGCGAGGCCGGGTCATGATGATGCAGGGATACCTCGTCCTCTTCGCAGTCTCGACCGCTCTGCTGTTCCAGATCGACTGGGGCACGGGTGTCGCGATCTACATCGTGATCTTCCTCACCGGCCTGGTCAGTTCGATCGGCCACCCGGGTGCCGTGCTTCCCATCGTGGGCTCGGTCGTGTCGAAGAAGGTCGTTGCCACCGCATACGCGCTCATCTTCTCCTTCGTCCAGGGCCTGTTCGCTGCACTGTTCAGCCTCGCGTTCGGTTTCCTCGCCGACGCGCTCGGGCTGGAGACGTTGATGTTCTGGCTCATCTCGGTGCCGTACCTGATCAACGCGGTGCTGTGGACCCTGATGTACCGCATTTACCCGAAGGACGCCGCTCGGCAGGCTGCCCGTGAGGAGGCCGAGCTCGCACCCGCAGCAGACCGCGCCTGACCCTGGAAGAGGACGGATGCTGGCAACCGCTTGCCAGCATCCGTCCTCTTCTGCTTTGATGATCACAACGGGACACAGTCCCGCTCGCCCAGCAATGTCGCTCAAGGAGATTTCCCCCATGCTGAAGCCCCGCTCCACCGCCACTCGCGAACTCGTCCGCCTCGACGGCCTGTGGCGGTTCGCCCTGGACACGACAGCGGGTGACGCGCCGTGGTCGACCACACTCGATACGCCGCGCGAGGCTCCCGTTCCCGCGAGCTACAACGACCTTTTCGTTGATGCAAACATCCGCGACCACGTCGGGTGGGTCTGGTACCAGCGCACAGTCCGCGTGCCGCGGGGCTGGGCCGGCGAGCGCATCTTCGTTCGTTTCGACGCAGCGACGCACGAGGGCCGGGTCTACGTGAACGACGACCTCGTCGTCGAGCACATCGGCGGCTACACCCCGTTCGAAGCCGACATCACCGACCAGGTGACCCCCGGCGGCGAGTTTCGCCTCACCGTCGGAGTGAGCAACATGCTCTCCAACGTCACGATCCCGCCGGGCAACGTCACGGTCGGCGACGACGGCCGCAAACGCCAAACCTACCTGCATGACTTCTACAACTACGCCGGCCTTGCCCGCTCGGTGTGGTTGTACAGCGCCCCAGCGGTCCGGGTCGACGACGTCACAATCGACACTCGGCTTGAGGGCGCCGACGGCCTCGTCACCTACGACGTCGTCACGACATCCGACGCCGATGTACGCGTGCGGATCACGGATGCCTCCGGCACCATCGTTGGCGAGGCGGACGGCGCGACCGGCACTGTTCACATCTCGAACGTCCAACTCTGGCAACCCGGCGCTGCCTACCTCTATGACTTCGTCGCCGAGGTGCTCCAGGACGGTGAGGTCGTCGACAGCTATCCCCTCGCGATCGGCGTTCGCACGGTCGAGGTGCGTGGCAACCAGTTCCTCATCAACGGTGAGCCGTTCTACTTCACCGGCTTCGGCAAGCACGAGGACACAGCGGTCCGCGGCAAAGGCCACGACGACGCCTACCTCGTGCACGACTTCGAGCTGATGACGTGGATCGGGGCGAACTCGTTCCGCACGTCGCACTACCCATACGCCGAAGAGGTTCTCGAATACGCCGACAGGCACGGCATCGTCGTCATCGACGAGACCGCGGCCGTCGGACTGAATTTTTCCGTGATCGGCGGCTTCCTGGGCGGCCCCGTTGTGCCCACCTTCGGGCCAGATACCGTCAACGACGAGACTCGGGAGGCACACGCCCAGGCACTGCGCGAACTCATCGCGCGCGACAAGAACCACCCGAGCGTCGTGATGTGGTCGATCGCCAACGAGCCTGACTCCGGCTCTGATGGCGCCCGCGAGTACTTTGAGCCACTCGCAACGCTCACCCGGGAGCTCGATCCGACCCGCCCGATCACCTTCGTCAACGTGATGCTCGCCACCTTCGAGCAGGACCGCATCGCCGACCTCTTCGACGTGCTCTGCCTCAACCGCTATTACGGCTGGTACATCGACCACGCCGACCTCGCCTCGGCCGAGAAGCACCTCGAGGGCGAGTTGCGAGGCTGGGAAGAGAAGTACGGCAAGCCCATGATCATGACCGAATACGGTGCCGACACCGTGACAGGACTGCACTCGGTATTTGATCAGCCATGGACCGAGGAATACCAGGCCGCCTACCTCGAGATGAACCACCGAGTGTTCGACCGCATCGAGTCTTTCGTCGGTGAGCAAGTGTGGAACTTCGCTGACTTCCAAACCGCGGCTGGCATCATCCGCGTGGACGGCAACAAGAAGGGTGTGTTCACTCGGGACCGTAAACCGAAGGCAGCGGCACACGCCCTCCGCGCGCGCTGGACCAACCTCGAAACCCACCCACGGGGCTAACTCCACAGCACCGACGCACCACAGGAGATCACCCGCGAATCACGCGGTGATCTCCTGTGGTGTTTGCGGTGTGTGAGGTGACACCACTTTTCTCTTGACCTGACACCATCGTGGTGTCACACTGATGTCATGGAACTTGGGCCGTACGTCACTGACCTCCAACGCCAGCTGGTGGATGCCGCCGCGAACGGCGCGGAAGACACCCGCGCCGTGGCCGAGCGGCTCGCAGCCGGTCTGGACTCCGCGACGCGACTCGTGCTCCTCGAGGCGCTGTCCGCCGCCGTCGGTGAAATCACCCGCGATCTCGCCCCCGGATCGGTTGACTTGCGCCTGCGCGGGCGCGACGTTGAATTCGTCGTCACGCAGCCCACGCCGGAGCTCGACACCGACGATCGCGCACTCGCGGCGGTCGATCTCGATGACACAAGCACCTCACGCACCACTCTTCGCCTGCCAGACGCTCTCAAGGCGCGGGTAGACGAGGCGGCAGCCGCCGACGGCCTGTCGGTCAACACCTGGCTGGTCCGAGCGGTTGCCGCCGCCCTCGCCCCCAAGCAACGACGAAACGCACAGCGAACGCTGCGCACCGGCGACAACTTCGCCGGCTGGGCGCGGTAAAAGCCCGGCTCACCACATTACGAGCCCCGTGACACCACGGGGTCGGTCAAGCACGCCCAGAGAAAGGGAGGCGCACGCATGCCCAGATTCACCACACCACACCCCATAGACCTCGCCATCAAGCTGCCGGTCGGGGAAATCACCGTCGTCGCGAGCGACCGCGAAGACACCGTCGTGACGGCGTCACCGACCAACCCCGCCAAGGCCGTTGACCGCCGGGGCGCCGAGGAGACAAAGATCGATTTCGACGGGCAACGCCTGACGGTGACCGGTCCGAAGCCCAGACTCAGCTTCATCGGGCCGTCCGAGTCTGTCGACCTGACCGTCGAACTGCCGACGGGGTCACGGCTCACCGCCGACATCTCGGTCGGGAACCTGAATTCACGGGGCCGCCTCGGCGCCACCCGGATCAAAGCATCGACAGGTGCCGTTGACCTGGAGCAGACGGGCGACCTGTGGCTCCGCGCCGGTCACGGCAATACAACAGTGGGAACCGCGAACGGCGGTGCCGAGATCACCGCGGATCACGGCCAGATCCGCGTCGGCACCGTGACCGGCGACGCGTTGCTCAAGTCGTCCCACGGCAACATCAGGGTCGCTGAATCCGGCGGTGAACTCGAGGCGAAGCTCTCGTACGGTGACCTCGAGATCGAGAGGGCACTCGGGTCGGTGACCGCGAAGACTGCGTACGGCGCTATCGAATTGCGCGAGGTCTCGAGTGGCTCGATCCAGGTCGAGAGCGGATTCGGCCAGATCTCCATCGGCGTCCGTGACGGCATCCCCGCCTGGCTTGATGCGTCATCCAGGGACGGACGCGTGCGCAACGACCTCGAGGGTGGCGCCGCACCCGACACATCCGAACAAACCGTCGCGGTGCGTGCGCGGACCCAGTTCGGCAACATCACCATTCAACGCGCCCGATGAAGCCGGGCTGATTCGAAGGGAACACCCCAATGAGCACCGCAGGGAACACCGCAGGAAACACGCCAGCTATCCACGTCACCGGACTCCGAAAGTCCTACGGCGACAAGGTCGTCCTCGACGACGTCAGCCTCTCCGTCCAGGCGGGTACCGTCACCGCGCTCCTTGGTCCCAACGGGGCGGGCAAGACAACGGCGATACACATCCTGTCGACACTCATCCGTCCGGATGGCGGCTCGGCATCCGTCAACGGATTCGACATCCTTCGTCAGCAGGATGGCGTCCGTGCATCGATCGGCCTGACCGGGCAGTTCTCCGCCGTCGATGGGCTGCTCACCGGCGAGGAAAACCTGCTGCTGATGGCCCGCCTCCGCCACCTCGGCCCGACACGCTCGAAGGCCCGGGTGGCCGAGCTGCTCGAGCAGTTCGATCTGGTCGACGCGGCACGCAAGCCTCTCGCCACCTACTCGGGAGGGATGCGGCGGCGGCTTGACCTCGCCATGACCCTGGTCTCGACCCCGAGCGTGATCTTCCTCGACGAGCCAACGACCGGCCTCGACCCCCGGAGTCGCCACACCATGTGGGACATTGTCAGAGCGCTGGTGGCGGAGGGCACGACAGTACTGCTCACCACCCAGTACCTCGATGAGGCCGACGAGCTGGCACACAGAATCGCAGTACTCGACGATGGCCGGATCGTCGCCGATGGAACCCCGGAGGAGCTCAAGCGCCTCGTCCCCGGCGGACGCGTCCAGCTTCGATTCGCGGATGCCGCTGCACTGGATGCCGCTTCCGGCATATTGGCGGGAGCGGAACGCGATGATGCCGCCCTGGCGCTGAGTGTGCCAAGTGCCGGCGGAATACGAACGCTGCGAACCATCCTGGACCGCCTCGATGCGGCTCACGTCGACGTCGACGACCTCAGTATCACTACCCCCGACCTCGATGACGTGTTCTTTGCCCTGACAGGGAAGAGGGAACAGGCCAGCCGGGCCACGTCGAAAGGAACAGTCTCATGACCACAGTCACCGCACCGCGCCCGGCCACCGGCCCAGCCACGGGCATCCGCCGCCAATCGCACATCATCGCCGATTCGGTGACGATGCTGCGGCGCAACCTGCTGCACATGGTTCGCTACCCGGGCCTGTCGCTGTTCACCATCCTTGGGCCGGTCATTGCCCTGCTGCTCGTCGTGTTCGTCTTCGGCGGCACGCTCGGAGCCGGCCTGCCCGGAGCTGACCCCGCTACGGCTCGCGAGGCATACACCGCCTACGTCATGCCGGGCATCCTGCTGATCACGATCAGCGGAGCGATAACGGGAGCCGCCATCACTGTCTCGATGGACATGATCGAGGGAATCACGGCGCGCTTCCGCACCATGGCGATCTCGCGCGCGGCGGTCCTCGCCGGGCATGTGCTCGGCAACACCATCCAGGCGATCATCGCCGTTGCGCTCGTGCTCGGGGTCGGCGTGCTGATCGGGTTCCGGCCGACGGCGGGTCCAATCGAATGGCTGGCAGCCGCTGGCCTGATCGCCCTCATCTCCTATGCACTCTGCTGGCTCGGAGTGGCGATGGGGATGCAGGCGAAGTCGGTTGAGACCGCGAGCAACCTGCCACTCATCCTGACCATCCTGCCGCTGCTCGGAAGCGGCTTTGTCCCGACGGACTCAATGCCGGCCGGGCTGCGGTGGTTTGCCGAGTACCAGCCGTTCACACCGTTCATTGAGACGGTGCGAGGCCTGCTGCTCGGCACTCCGCTCGGCTGGAACCCGGCGCTGGCGATCGGGTGGTGCGTTGTCATCGCGGTCGTCGGGTACGTCTGGTCGATGGCGATCTATGAGCGGAAGTCGGTGCGCTGACGCGGGCCGGAAACGACAAAGGCCACCGGGATCCGGTGGCCTTTTGCCGATCAAACTCACTGTGCGCGAGGGGGGACTTGAACCCCCACGCCCTTTCGAGCACTGGCACCTGAAGCCAGCGCGTCTGCCAATTCCGCCACTCGCGCAGTGTTGCGACATGCACGCATGTCAACTCAGCGAGATTAGCATGGCACGCGCTCGAACTCCATTCGAGGCCAGGGCCAGGACGAGCGAACCGTACTGTAATCGGCGCGAATGCGCCAGCGAATGCTGGCATGACGCCCGTTCCGGTGCCACTCTCAGCCCCGACCACTAACATGTGCATAGCTATTTCACGCGATCGGGAGACCTGTGGGCATTCTGGACAACTTCGAGAAAGGTCTCGAACGCGCCGTAAACGGTGCGTTCGCCAAGACCTTCCGTTCGGGGCTTCAGCCGGTCGAGATCACGTCCGCTCTCAAGCGGGAACTCGACACCAAGGCTGCCGTCGTGAGCCGCGAGCGCATCCTCGCGCCCAACCAGTTCGTCGTGAGCATGTCGCCATCCGACTACGAACGGATGACCGGAATCGGGCCGGCTCTCATCGACGAACTCACGAGCCTCGTCCAGAAGCACGCGAAAAACCAGGGCTATCAATTTGCCGGTGGTGTCAGCATCCGTTTGACAGCCGATTCATCACTCAGCGACGGGATGCTCCAGGTCGACTCGGTCAACGTCAAAGGCCAGGTGTCGTGGACGCCGGTCCTCGACATCGGCGGCAAGCGGTACCCGATCGAGAAAAGCCGCACCATCATTGGGCGCGGAAGCGACGCCGACATCACCGTCGATGATTCGGGGACGAGCCGCAAACACGTCGAAATCCTCTGGGACGGTGAGCGAGCGCAGGCCCGTGACCTCGGCTCGACGAACGGTTCGACCCTCAACGGTCAGGCCTTCAGCCAGGCCGTGCTCGAACCAGACTCGGTCGTACAGATCGGCCGAACGCGTATTGTGTTCCGAGTGTTGGCACAGGCTACGACCCGAAACTCAGCGATGGAACCCGAAGATTCAACGCGGGCTTACGACGCCGGCGACGGATTTTGGGGGCCTGCACGGTGAGTGAACTCACTCTGCTGGTCCTTCGGATCGGCTTCCTTGTGCTGCTTTGGCTGTTCGTCTTCGCCATCGTCTACGCACTGCGCTCCGATCTCTTCGGGCAGACCCCGCGCAAGACGCCCGCGGCAGCCGCCGCCGCGTCACCCGCTCCCGTGCAGAACATTGCTCCTCGAGCTCCCGTTGTTCCGCCACGGGCGGCCGCGGCACCACCCTCGCTGCCTCCCCAGCCGCGCAAGAACGAGAAAGCGACAATCCACAACGTCAGTCGGCTGGTCATCACCGCCGGCCCCAAGGAGGGTCTCGAGGTCTCCCTCGGCCGCGACCCGCTCACCATCGGTCGTGCGCCGGACTCCGGCCTCGTGATCCGCGACGACTACACCTCAACCCACCACGCCAAACTCCTGCTCTGGAATGAAGACTGGATGATCCAGGACCTGGACTCAACCAACGGCACATTCCTCGGCGGCAAGCGCATCAGTGCACCGACGCAGATCACTCTCGGCACCCCGATCAAGGTCGGCGCGACCAGTTTCGAACTGCGGCGGTAAACGATGACGAAAGCGGGCGACTCCGCGGCCATCTCCCACGTCGGGAAGATCAGGTCGAACAACCAGGACTCCGGCTACGCCGGGAAGCACCTGTTTGTTGTCGCCGACGGCATGGGCGGTCACGCGGGCGGTGACGTGGCATCCGCGATCGCGCTTCAACGCATCATCGAAGCGGATGCCGATTACACCAGCGCGCAGGACGCCGAAGCGGCACTCCAGTCGGCCATCATCTCGGCGAACAACGAGCTCGCCGACGCCGTGTTCGAGCACCCCGAACTGGCCGGCATGGGCACAACGGTCGACGCCATTGCCGCTGTCGGCGACGAAATCGCGATTGCCCACATCGGTGACTCCCGCATCTACCTCCTCCGTGACGGTGAACTGAGCCAGATCACCACAGACCACACCTTCGTGCAGCGCCTCGTAGATTCCGGCCGCATCACCGAGGAAGAAGCCATGGTGCATCCGCGCCGCTCCGTGCTCATGCGGGTGCTCGGCGACGTCGACTCCAACCCCGAGATCGACACGATGATCATGGGCACCCACCCCGGCGACCGCTGGATGCTCTGTTCCGATGGCCTCTCCGGCGTCGTGGACAAGGATGCGATCGAGGCGACCCTCGCGCAGGAGCTGCCCGCGCGACAGGTCGGCGAACAGCTGGTCCGCAAGGCTCTCGATGGCGGGGCGCCAGACAACGTCACTGTGGTCATCTACGACGTCGGCGTCGAACGATCCGCGAACGCCCAGACACCGGTCATCGTCGGGTCCGCTTCCCGGCCCCTCGCCTTCCAGAACGAAGCGCCGAAGCGAGCCGGCCTGCTTCCCTCGCTGCGGCTTCACGCGGCACGCGCCAACCCGCTTGCATCGAGCCACTTCGAACCAGCGTCGGAGGATTACCTCGATGAGCTTATCGAGGAGGACGCCCGCCGGGCCAGGCGGCGGCGCCTCACCTGGCTCGTCGGGACCATTGCCCTCGGACTCGCCATCGTGCTCGCCGCCCTCCTCGGCTACGCGTGGACCCAGTCGCGCTATTTCGTGGGCGCCGACGACAACACGGTCGTCATCTACCAGGGGATCCAGCAGGACATCGGGCCGTTCAGTCTCTCGCACGAGCACAAGGACACCGGGATCCCGCTGTCCCTTCTCTCGACGTATGACCGCCAGCAAGTGGAACAGACCCTGAGCGCCGCGTCGCTCGAGGAAGCGGAAGAGATCGTGTCGCGACTGAGGACGACGACGTCCCAGGACGAGGACGGTGGCTGATGGCAAACGCCTCGAATCTGACGAAACCGGCAGACGGTTCCGCGCTGCGGCCGGACACCAGTGTGTTGCGCACCATGCGCAAGCTCCACCTGCCCCAGAAACTCCGTAACCGCGAGCTCGCCCTTCTGCTCTTCGCGTGCGTCATCAACTCCGTCGCCATCCTGCTCGTGCAGCTTGGCGCAACCGGAGTGATCGACCTCGAGCTCCTCTACCTCGGTGCGGGGCTCTCGGTGCTTGTCATCGGCCTGCACATCTGCCTCCGCTACGTGGCACCCAAGGCTGACCCGCTTCTCCTGCCGATCGTCACCGTGCTCAATGGCCTCGGCATCGCCATGATTTACCGGATCGACCTCGCCAAGAATCTCTCCGGGTGGGAGGCTGCGTCCACGCGGCAGATCACCTGGTCGGCCGTCGCGATCATCGCTGCCATCGTGGTCACCCTTGTCATCCGCAATTACCGGGTGCTGTTCCGTTACACCTACCTGTTCGGCGCTCTCGCCTTCGTCCTCCTGCTCCTCCCCCTGGTTCCGGGTCTGGGTCGCGAGGTTAGCGGTGCGAGGGTCTGGATCAGCCTCGGCGGCTTCGGCAGCTTCCAGCCCGGTGAGATCGCGAAGATCGCACTTGCCATCTTCTTCGCCGGGTATCTGGTGCGTACGCGCGACAGCCTCTCGATGGTCGGCAAGAAAATCCTCGGCATCCGATTCCCCCGCCTCCGCGACCTCGGGCCGATTCTCGTCGTCTGGGCCCTGTCGATGCTCATCATCGTGTTCCAGCACGACATGGGGACCGCGCTCCTGTACTTCGGCCTGTTCACCGTGATGCTCTACATCTCCACGGGCCGGCTCAGCTGGATCCTTATCGGCATCGGCCTGTTCGGTGGAGGCGCTTTCTTCGCGTCGCAGACGCTGACCTACGTCCAGGGCCGATTCCAGAACTGGCTGGATGCCTTCAGCCCGCAGGTCTACGACGCCACCGGTGGCAGCTACCAGCTGGTGCAGGGCATCTTCGGGCTCGCCCACGGTGGTCTCATCGGTACGGGACTCGGCCAGGGCCGGCCACAACTCACGCCGCTGTCGCAGAGCGACTACATCATCGCGAGCCTCGGTGAAGAACTCGGCCTCGCCGGAC
The DNA here is from genome assembly GCF_056898615.1 of Mycetocola sp. Y442. Classification (NCBI taxonomy): domain Bacteria; kingdom Bacillati; phylum Actinomycetota; class Actinomycetes; order Micrococcales; family Microbacteriaceae; genus Mycetocola; species Mycetocola sp. Y442. Next base: position 733,514 of record NZ_JBXHBV010000003.1, on the reverse strand, counting down.
TGTTCGCCATCCTCGGCCTCTACCTCCTGTTCGTGTCACGCGGCATCCGGATCGGGTTCGCCGGCCAGGACGATTTCGGCAAGCTGCTCGCCATCGGCCTCGCGTTCACCGTGGCCCTTCAGGTGTTCATCATGGTCGGCGGCGTCACCCGCGTCATCCCGCTCACCGGCCTCACCACCCCCTTCCTCGCGGCGGGTGGCTCGTCACTCGTGGCGAACTGGATCATCGTCGCGCTGCTGCTCAGGGTGAGTGACAGCGTTCGAACCGGACCGGCATCGGAGGTGTCAGCATGAATCGAGAACTCAAACGAGTGAGCTTCGTGGTGCTCGCGATGTTCGCCGCACTATTTGTCTCCACCACCTTCATCCAGGTCGTGCAGGCGGATGCCCTCCGCCTGGACCCGAGGAACACGCGCGCCCTCTACGACAGCTACGACACCGAACGCGGACCGATCCTCGCCGGAGGAACCGTCATCGCCCAGTCGGTGCCGACCGGTGATCAGTACGCGTTCCAGCGTGAGTACCCGCAGGGTGAGCTTTATGCACCGGTTACCGGCTACTACAACCCGACCCAGGGGTCGGCCGGCATCGAGCAGTACATGAACGATTACCTCTCGGGAACATCAAACACGCAGTTCCTCGACACCATCAACAGGATCGTGGCGGGTCAGGCGCCCAAGGGCGCCGCCGTCGAGGTGACCATCGACCCCGTCGTCCAGCAGGCCGCGTTCGACGCGCTCGGTGACAGACAGGGCGGCGTCGTCGCGATCGAACCAGCGACCGGTCGCATCCTCGCCATGGTCTCCTCGCCGACGTATGACCCGAACGTCCTCGCGAGCCATGACTCGAAGGCCGTTGTCGCAGCATACGCCGCGCTGGAAGACGACCCGCTCAAGCCCCTCACGAACCGTGCAACGAGCGGTGACATGAACCCTCCCGGCTCGTCGTTCAAGATCATCGTTGCCGCCGCCGCGCTCGAGAGCGGTAAGTACACTCCGGAGAGCACATTCCCCAACCCGGTGAGCTTCCAGCTGCCCGGCAGCACGTCCGAGGTCTTCAACTGGACGCGCGCCGCGTGTGGACCTGGCGAAACGGTCACCCTCAAGGAAGCGCTCCGCCAGAGCTGCAACGTCCCGATGGCAGAACTCGCCATCGAACTCGGAGACGACGCGATTCGCGAGCAGGCCGAAAAGTTCGGGTTCAACTCTGAAATGCTCCTGCCATTCCCATCTGGCAAGAGCTTCTACCCCACGAACCTCGACGATGCCCAGACCGGTTTGACGGGATTTGGGCAGTACGAAGTTCGGGCGACCCCACTGCAGATGGCGATGACATCCGCTGCCATCGGGAATGACGGCGACCTGATGGCGCCGAACCTGATTGACCGGGTTACCGGGAGAAACCTTGAAGTTCTGCAAAGCTTCGAACCTGAGCTCATGAGCGAAACTCTCGACGAGGAGAGTTGCGTCCAGCTGACGGACATGATGATCAGCGCCGTCTCAGAGGGCCAATCCAACGGTGCAAGAATAGAGGGGGTCGATGTGGCTGGGAAGACTGGAACAGCGCAGAACGGCACAGGCGAACCATATTCACTCTGGTTCACCGGCTTCGCGCCAGCGGAAAACCCGGAAGTAGCAGTCGCGGTCGTTGTCGAGAATGACGGCAACCTGGGGCATCACAGCTCCGGCAACATCGTGGCCGCTCCCATAGCCAAGAAAGTCATAGAGGCGGTGCTGAACAAATGAGACCCACAGCAGGGGTCACCTTCGGGGGGCGCTACGAGCTCGAATCCCGCATCGCCATCGGCGGTATGGGTGAAGTGTGGAACGCCACGGACCTGGTCATCGGCCGAAGCGTCGCCATCAAGATCCTCAAGGATGAGTACCTCGGCGATCCCAACTTCCTCGAGCGTTTCCGCACGGAGGCACGCCACGCAGCACTCGTGAACCACGAGGGCATCGCCAATGTCTTTGACTACGGTGAGGAGGACGGCAGTGCCTTCCTGGTGATGGAACTCGTTCCGGGCGAGGCGCTCTCGACGATGCTCGAGCGGGAACACGTGTTGTCGACCGACAAGGTCCTCGACATCGTCGCGCAGACCGCGGCGGCACTTCAGGCCGCTCACGCCGCCGGGCTCGTTCACCGTGACATCAAACCGGGCAACCTCCTGATCACACCGGATGGCCGCGTCAAGATCACCGACTTCGGCATCGCCCGCATCGCCGATCAGGTACCGCTGACCGCTACCGGACAGGTGATGGGCACCGTCCAGTACCTGTCGCCGGAACAGGCGTCAGGCCACGCCGCGTCGCCGACAACCGACATCTACTCGCTCGGCATCGTCGCCTACGAGTGCCTCGCCGGAAAGCGTCCGTTCACCGGTGAGTCGCAGGTAGCGATCGCCATGGCGCAGATCAACGAGACTCCGCCACCACTCCCCGTGACCGTTTCGGAACCGGTTCGCAATTTCGTGCTGTCGATGATCGCCAAGAACCCGGCAGACCGTCCGGCATCGGCTGCGCACGTGGCTCGCGCGGCGCAGGCTCTGCGCCAGGGCAACGTGTCAGCTGCGACCGTCGCGGTTCCTGCCATCGCAGGGGACTCGACGCCGACAGCAGCGACGATGCTTCTTGGTTCGGATGCCGAAACCGCTCTTCTCGGAACGGCGGCGGCCGGCGCGACCGACCTCCCCACCACAACGGCCGAGGTGCCCACCTCGGAAAAGAAGAAGAAGCGCAGCCCGTGGACCTGGCCGCTCATCGCCCTGATCGCGATTCTTGCCGTTGTCCTCACCGGAACGGTCATCGCCCTGGTCAACCAGGAGGAGACACCGGCGCCGGTTGAGACGACGACGAGCGCACCGGTTGAGACCACGGAACCGCCCGAGGAAACGCCGACGCCGGAACCCACGCAAAGCCTCATCGCCGTGAGCCAGTCAGACTTCATCGGCCTCACCTATGACCAGGCCGCGACGAAGCTCAGGTCGCTCGGACTAGCGTCCGAGCGCGTTGACGGCAATGCCGCGAGCTCGCAGGACGAAGTCGGCACTGTCTACGCGATCAACCCCGAAGGCAACCTCGAAAGGGGTCGCGTCGTCAAGGTCACCGTGTACAGCCCGATGGCGGAGATCCCGACGCCGACCGCAACGCCGACGCTCTCGGGTGCCGCCTGCGTCGACGCAAGCTGCACAACGCTGGAGGCCGGGGCGGAGGTCACGGTCAACTGGGCTGCGTTCACCCGGTGCCCTGCCGGGATGTCGCTTCTCGGCTACCGCATCACGGTGACCGGTGGCACGTCACAGGCCGCCGGTGGTGAAGTCTCGTCGAACACCGCGAGGGTCACCGTCAACACGTCGCCGGGCCCGTTCAGCGTGAGTTACAGCGCACACTGCGGCCAGGAGGAGACCGGCCAGTCCCCGACGGCGACCGCGACGATTCAGGCACCGACCGAGGGCGAGAACACTCCCGGCGGTTGAACATCGGCCAACGGCTATGATGTACCCGACTGACTTGCGATTGCTGAAGGAGCTAATGAGTGGCTGACGAACAACGCCTGCTCGCGGGGCGCTATCTCGTCGGTGACCTTATCGGCCGCGGTGGAATGGCCAACGTTTATCGCGGCACCGACACCAAGCTCGGACGTACCGTCGCGATCAAGATACTCAAGGCCGATCTCGCCACTGATCCCGCGTTCAGAACCCGCTTCCGACAGGAAGCCCAGGCCGCGTCACGCATGGCCCACCCGACGATAGTCCGGGTGTTCGACGCCGGTGAAGAAACCGTGAGACATGACGGCCGCATCACGCGCGAGCCGTTCATCGTCATGGAGTACGTCCAGGGCGAGACGCTCAAGACCGTGATCGCCGACGGGCCCCTCGATTCCACGCGCGCCGTAGCGATCGCCGAGGGCATCCTCACAGCTCTCGAATACTCCCACCGGGCAGGTGTCGTCCACCGCGACATCAAACCGGGCAACATCATGATCACGCCAGAGGGCAAGGTCAAGGTGATGGACTTCGGAATCGCCAGGGCCGTCAGCGACTCCTCCTCCACCGTCGCGCAGACCACGGCAATCCTCGGCACCGCCTCGTACTTCTCGCCAGAGCAGGCGAAGGGCGAAACTGTCGACGCTCGCACCGACCTGTACTCAACCGGCGTCGTGCTCTTTGAAATGCTCACGGGGCGCGCGCCGTTCCGGGGAGACACCGCGGTTGCGGTTGCGTACCAGCACGTAAGCGAGACCCCGGTCAAGCCGTCCAGCGTCAACCCGAAGGTCTCACCCGCGCTCGACTACGTCGTCATGCGGGCGCTGAAGAAGGATCGTTTCGAGCGGTACCAGACGGCTGCCGAGTTCCGTGATGACGTCGAGCTCGCCGGCCGGGGCCAGATCCCCACCCAGCGAGACAATGAGGACGTTGCAACCGCGCTCTTCGGACAGTCACCCCACGTCCCCTCGAGCACGGAGCAGGCGCTCCGCCAACTCACGAGCGATGACTCCGTAACCCGCACCCAGCGCCGTCCGCCCGTCGTGTGGATCTGGGCCGGAATCGCGTCTATCGTCGTGGTCCTCGCGGCGGTCATGATCTGGGTAATGACGTTGAGCAGCGTCGAACCGCCGCCAGCGGCATCCCGTACTGTGCCCGACCTCGTCGGCGTCAGCGAGCAAAGCGCGGTCAACACGCTCACCGAACTCGACCTCGTCGCGAGCGTCGTCAACGAACTGAACTCCGAGGTCGAAGCGGGAACCGTCATCCGAACGGATCCGGGGACAGACAGCCGGGTTCCGCCGAAAACTGTCGTCCGCGTTGTTGTTTCGACCGGTGCTCCCACGATCGGGGTGCCGGAAGTCACCAATAAGACAACCGAGCAGGCCGAGGCAGACCTGGTTGCCGCCGGCCTCACCACGGGTGCCATCAGCCGTGAAAACTCCCCTGACTTATCGGCGGGCACCGTCATCAGCACCGACCCTGCCTCTGGCACCCAGGTCGCCCCCGGCTCGACAGTGAACCTGATCGTATCGAGCGGCATGGTGACCATTCAGGACGTTCGGGGACAGAGCCTGAGCGTTGCAACCGATCTGATGGAAGATCCGGCGGTCGGCCTTACCGTGGAACCTCAGCCTGACCCCACGTGTCCTGCGGAGCCCGGCAACCCGGTCACGAGCCAGTCACTCGCCCCAGGCGATGTACCCCAGCAGTCGACCATCGAGCTCACCTACTGCACCGGATAGCTGTCGTCGCCAGCCGTGTGAACGGATGCCACGACAAACGAAAGCGGTGGCTGGGACCGTAAGTCCCAGCCACCGCTTCGTTGTTAGACGGATCTACCGCAGCGTGTCATCGCGCGAGTAGTCGGTCGTCGGGGGCACTCCGCCACCGTCCGGCGACACGTAACCCTCGGTGGAGTACGTGGCCGTGTCCGACTGTGCGTCGGTTGACGAGTCGTCAGAACCGCCACGGATGTCGTCGGTCTGCGACTGCGCATCGCCCTTGACGTTGGAAACAGCGTCTGTGGCCGCTCCCTTGACCGACTGGGCAGCATCCATTGCGGGTTCCTTGAGGTCCTCGGCGACGCCCTTTGCGGTCTCCTTGAGGTCGTCAACGAGCGGCCCGGCCTTGTCCTTGGCGGTCTGGGCAAGCTGCTTCTCCGCGCTCGACGCCGGAATCAGCGAAGCGATGAGCAGCCCGGCACCGAAGGCAATGACGCCAACGGCAAGAGGGTTGCCCTTTGCCTTGTTCACTGCGGCGGACGGCATGTTGCCTGCGCTGGAGGCTGCGCCGCCGACCTGTGAAGCCGCGTCGCTGAAGTGTGAGCTGGCGCTGTCAGCTACACCCATGACATTGTCCTTGACGCGGCGGCCGAAGCCCTTGACCTTTTCGGTCTGACGCTGGGCAATGCTCGATGGGCTGACCTTGTCAGCGAGGGCGTCGACGTCGTTGCCGAGCTCTCGGCGTGTTTCCTCAATGTCCTGACGGATTGCTTCGGGATCGTTGGTCATCTCTGGTCCTCACTTGTCTTGAATGCATCTGGCACTTTTTTCAGTGTTTCTGCGGTCTTGGGCGCACCCTGGATTTCTTCGACTTCCTTCTTGCCGCGCATCGCGAGGACCGCCGCAACGATTCCCCAGATTGCCGCGACAATCAGAGCCGACCAGACGTTGCCCATCAGGTAGCCGAGGCCCCACCACAGCGCAATGGACAGGAACATCAGGGTCAGGAAGCCGGCGACGCCTGCGCCGCCGAACATTCCGGCGCCCTTTCCAGCCTTCTTGGCTGAGTCGGAGAGTTCCGCCTTCGCGAGTTCAACTTCCTGGCGGAAGAGAGTCGAGATGTCCTTCGACACCTCACCAAGCAACTGGCCGAGGGACTCAGTCTTCCCGTCGGGATCCGGCACGTATGGTTCGCTCATCGGACGTCACCGGTATCGCCGTATTCGTTTGCGGTGTCGGCGTACGTCGGAGTGTCGCTGTATGCGGGCGGTGCCACGTAGCCCAGGTCGGTCGCGGGCGGCGCAGCGTCAAACGTCTGCGTCGATGCCTGCGGCGTCACTGTGGATGCTGAACCCGTTGTGGAGGTCGAGTCGTCGTTTCCGGCGGCGAGCGACTTGGCAAGCCGACCAACGACGATTCCCGCGCCAGCGGCAATAGCAATGAATACTCCTGGGCGTCGGCGAGCGAAGCTCTTCACGTCGTCGACAATTCCAGCGGGGTCGCGGCTCTCGAGCCATCCCGCAACGCCTTCCGCGCGGGAAGCCGCCTGTGAAACGAGGCTCGTTGCAACGCCGCTGGTCTCGGACGAGTCGGCCATCGAACGGAGCTGCTCGCTCATCGTCCGGATGCCGCCAGCGGCACGCTCCTGCTGAGTGCTGGCCTGTGAGGTCAGCTGAGTGCGGACCTCACCGAGGAGGTTCTTTGCCTGGGTGCCGACCTCCTGCTTGACGTTCGACGCCTCGTCGGCGGCGACCGAAGCAACGTGGCCTCCGGCCTCGCGAACCCGGTCGGTCGTGGATGCGTCTTCAGTACCGGTTGAGGTTTGTGTCATGATTCTTCCTCCTAGGAGGAGACCGAGCCGCGGTTCAGAGTGAAAAGCGGCGTTAGGGTCTCGAGTCGTGTGACAAGAATCCTGACTGCAGCGCCGCCGAACGGCAAGGTTAAGGGCCGGGGTTGACACCCCGCGGACAGGGGAGTATCGCGCGACCAAAAACCGCGAAATCCCGGGGAACTTAACGCCCGGGATCAGGCAGCGGACTCCGTCGGAACGAGGGGAGTCAGACCCTTTGCTGTCTCAGCAGCCTCCGCCAGGCCCGCCGTGGCGAGCCAGTTCCCGAGCATCAGATACCCGCCCTCAGTGAGCACGCTTTCCGGGTGGAATTGAACGCCGTAAATCGGAGCATCGACGTGCCTGAGCCCCATAATGACACCACCCTCGGTTTGGCTGGTGACGACGAGTTCGTCCGGCACTGTGCCGTTCACGACCGCGAGCGAGTGGTAGCGCGTGGCAGTGAACGGTTGCGGCACGCCAGAGTAGAAGCTGCTGTCGTCGTGCTCAATCAGCGACGTTTTGCCGTGCATGAGCTCATCGGCGTTCGTCACCGTGGCGCCGAAGGCTTCAGCGATCGCCTGGTGGCCGAGGCAGACGCCGAGCAGGGGCGTGCCGGCGCGGAGTGCAGCTTTCACCACAGGGATCGACACTCCTGCATCCGCGGGAGTGCCAGGGCCGGGTGACACCAGAACGCCGTCATACTCAGCGATACGCCGAGCGGCATCCTCCGGCCGGAACTTATCGTTGCGGATCACGTCAGTTTCGGCGCCGAGCTGGAGGAGATACCCGTTCAGCGTGTAGACAAAGCTGTCGTAGTTGTCGATCACCAATACGCGCGTCACGTCACTCCTACTCTTCAACGGTTACTTCCTGCGTGTCGACGATGCTCTGCACCCAGGGGAAGACCCAGGTCGCCAACACATACAAAACTACAGCGATCAGAATGATCACGATGAGAAGTCGCACCCACACCGGTCCGGGGAGTGCGCGCCAGAGCGCGGCATACATGTTCAGCCCTCCAGGGATTCGGTGAGTGCAGCGGGCGGGCCCGCTGACAGGGGAGTCCAGGATTCGAACACTCCGTAGGCGATGATGCGCTCAGCCTGGGAGAACACGGGATTGCAACTTGTCAGCGTGATGATCGAATCGGTTGCGACCACACCGTCGGACTGAGGCACCGGGTCGAGGACCCCGACGCCCGATGGCTTCACGTACTCCGTGGTGCGATACCGGTAGGTGTACCAGCCGTCCTGAACCTGGATGACTATCGCGTCACCGACCCGGAGCGATCCGATCGCGTTCAGTGGCTTGCCGTGGGTGTTTCGGTGACCGGCAACGGCAAAGTTCCCTACTTCTCCCGGCATCTGCGTATCGGGGTAATGCCCAATTCCCAGTGGGTCGAGAGTCCGTGACTTGGAGACTCCGCCGGCGATCTTTGCCGCATAGTCAGGCCCGAAGCGCGGAACATGCATGATGGCGAATGTTTCGGCGTCTCCGGGCTGCGGAAGGATGACCGGCTCTCCGTAATCCACAGGTTGTGGATTACTCGCGGGCGGACTCGGCACTGTTGTCGGCATGCTCGACGCCCACTGCCTGCTCAGCTCAGCCGCCTCGCTGTCCTGCGCCGCGCGCTCGATGGCATCGTTCAGCCACAACTGCCAGACGAGGAAGAGCATGACCAAAACTCCGCCTGTGATCAGGAGTTCTCCGATCACGCCGACGATACTGATCCGCGATCGAGTTCGCGTCGGTTTCGCTCGCGCACGCAACCGGCGGCCAGCCGCGGTGTCGGGCAGTGCTGGCTCGGTCGAAGGCATGCGGGCAATTCTATCCGCAGGAGATGACAGCTCACCTTCGCGCTTTCCACGGGTTGTCCACACAGTTATCCACAGGCTGGGGATAATTACACCGGTGTAATTGTCCACAGTGTTAATAAGGGTGTTAATAACTTTTGACCCGGGATTTTTGGCGGAATCGACGGGTTAAACGCACAATCACCCGAGACCACGGCACAACGCCGGGTGTCGGGTGACAGTGAAGAGAAGCTGGTTAGCGCCAGCGCGTCGTCATCAGGAAGCCGATGAAGGCGATTCCGAAACCGACGACGATGTTCCAGGACTCGAGGGCTGCGATCGGCAGGGCGCCCTGGCTGACGTAGAACACGATGATCCAGATGAGGCCGACGAGCATGAAGCCGAACATCACAGGCTTGAACCAGACCGGGTTCGGGGCCTGCTCGCCGGATCGCTGCGCGCTCGTGGGCGTTTGGGTGCTCTTCGTCTTCTCGCGTGCCATAGGCATGATTCTACCCGTAAAGGTACGACGCTGCAGAGCCGCCGGTCAGATCACAAAACGGACGAGGCTGAGTGCAACCAGAACCACAGAAAGGGCGACAATGAGGGCAATCTGAAGCCCCTTCTGTCGCGGGCCACGGGTTGAGGCAAAGATCAGTCCGACCAGCGCGCCGCCGATGAGTCCGCCGACATGCGCCTGCCAGGCAACGTTGGTTCCGGGGATGAACCCGATGACGAGGTTGATCCCGACGAGAACCAGGAGACCGTTCATGTTTCCGCCCAGCTTGCGCTGAATGACGAGGAACGCACCCATCAGACCGAAGATTGCACCGGATGCGCCCACGACAGCCTGGTTGGGCACAGAGAGAAACAGCACTCCGAGAGATCCCGCGAAAGCCGAGATCAGGTACAGCGTAAGGAAGCGTGCCCGTCCGAGCACGGGCTCGAGCGCCTGGCCGAACAACCAGAGCGAGTACATGTTGAGACCGACATGGAGGATGAAGTTCTGCGAGTGCACAAGTGCCGTCGTCAGCATCCGCCAGGGTTCGAAGGCGAGCGGAGATGAATAGACGCCGGCGTACAGCAGTCGTTCGGTGATTCCGAGGCCGGGGATCAGCTGGAGCAGGAACACGAGAGCCGTCACAGCGAGGATGGCGTATGTCACCACCGGCTTGTCGTTCGACCTGCGGACGAACCCGGCGCGACCTCGAGTACGCGGAGCGCTCTTACGCTGCTCGTTCATGCACTCGGGGCAGATGACCCCGACGGCGCCGGGAGTCTGACACTCGCCGCACACCGTTCGCCCGCACCGCTGGCAGAGCACGAAGCTCTGGCGGTCAGGATGCCGGTAGCAATAGTTGTTGCCTCGCACCGGCGGAGCAGAATTCGAGGTCATCGAGCGACCGGAGTCGTGCGGGTCTTAGGCGTCGGTAACCGTGACGCTCTCGATGACGATGTCGTCGAGAGGACGGTCCCGAGCGTCGCGCGGAACCTCGGCAAGCTTGTCGACGACCTTGCGGCTCGCCTCATCTTCGACGGCACCGAAGATGGTGTGCTTGCCCTGGAGCCAGCTGGTTGCACCAACGGTGATGAAGAACTGCGAACCGTTCGTGCCCTTGCCACCGATGGTTCCGGCGTTTGCCATGGCGAGCATGTACGGCTCGTTGAAGTTGAGTTCCGGGTTGATCTCATCGTCGAACTTGTAGCCGGGGCCACCGGTTCCGTTGCCGAGCGGGTCGCCGCCCTGGATCATGAATCCCGGGATGATGCGGTGGAAGATCACACCGTTGTAGAGCGGTGTGCCCTTCCTGGACTCACCGGTCTTTTCATCGGTCCAGTCAATCTCACCGGTCGCGAGGCCAACGAAGTTCTTAACCGTCTTGGGGGCGTGGTCACCGAAGAGGTTGACCTTGATATCTCCGTAGTTGGTGTGAAGGGTGGCGACAGCGGTGTGCTTTGACATGCCCCAATTCTTACACATCCACTGAGCCTGTCAGGTGGCGTTCAGGCCATTCGGTGGCAAGATGGAGTCCTGTCGCGTACGAACGAGATAAATGGAGGTCAGCGGTGAGCCTGTCACGCAAGCGTAAGAAGGAACTCAAGCGGCTCAAGGGGGACGCCAACGATCTGTGGCGCTCACAGCAGGAGATCCTTGACCACGCCAACCACGTCGCCCGCGAAGCGTCGAGGCAACTGGCTGCATACGGTCGTGAGCAGGTAGTGCCGACCGTGGTGAACACCTACGAACACCGCGTTCAGCCCGTCGTCGACCGCGGGTACGCGGCATCACGCGGAATCGTCGATACCGCCAAGCACGGCCTGGACAAGGCTGTCCTGCCGGCAATCGGTGGGGTCGTTGGTTCTGTGCTGTCGATCAGCGACATCGCCAAGGACACTCGCGTCCGTTCCGCACTGGAGCGGCTGCAGAAGGCCACGGCGCCTGCTCCGAAGAAGAAGACCACGAGCGCCGGCAACGTCATCGCCGTTGGTGTTGGCGTTCTGGCCGCTGCGGGTGTCGCATACGCCGTCTGGCAGACATTCCGTGCGGACGATGAACTCTGGGTCGCCGACGAAGAGCCGGCTCTGCCCAACCTCTAACGTCTCTAACAACAATGGCCGGTCCCCCTGGGGCCGGCCATTGTTGCGTTAACCCCTGTCGCATTGCCAACGCATGGGTGACAATGGCGGCCACGCCGAGTTCATTGAGGGAGTCAGAATGCCGACCACGGAATTGACCGAAGACCAATCCATGCAGTTGGTGGCAGGTGCGCTGGTGGGCAGGATTGTGACAGCGGTCGGGAGCGTGGCCAGCATTCACCCGGTATCGCACACGGTGATCGACGGCTCGATTTACTTCCGCACCATCCCCGGCGACAAGCTTGCCGCCCTCACGGTGAATGCCGCCGTGCTCTTCGAAGTCGATGAGATCGGGGCTGGATCGGCCTGGAGCGTCATCATCCATGGCCGCGCCCGGAGAATCGATGACGAGCCGGGAGAACTCGCGAGGATTGCCCCTCAGCTTCGTGACCCCTTCATCCGCGGCAGGAGGGAAGCGGTTGTCCAGATCATTCCCGAGTCCATCAGCGGTCTCCGGTTCGAACCGACCGAGGATGACGACGACGAGATAGTGATCGAACCGACCGACTAGCTCCGGACGGTCTTCTGGCCCCCGGTCTGCGGCTGTCGAAGCAACTCGAGGGCAACAGCCACGAGTCCGACTGTGTCCAGCTCGCCGAGGCTGGCGAGCGGAAACCATTCCGCCCGATCGGTGGAACCGCCGATCTCGTAGGCGAGCTCTCCACCGGTCACATGGGCCGTGTACACCACCCTGAGCGCGTGGAGGGGCACCCCCGCCGTTGGATCGGAACGCTGCTCTGCCGGGACGAGGAGTGAGTCCACACCGAGCAGCCGATCAAGTTCGGCGGTGTACCCCGTCTCTTCGCGAATTTCCCGCACAGCGGCATCCGCAGGATCCTCGCCGGGATGTATGCCCCCGCCTGGCAGCGTCCACCCACTCCGCCCTGAAGCATTCCAGTGCGCGAGCAGGATGTCGCCGTCTCGAATAATCACGCCATACGCGGCGACCCGGATGTCCATCGCCCCAATCTACACAGCGCGGTTTTCGGGGAGCTGTTCGCGATCTTCGAATACTCACAATTAATTGTGAATAACTCACAGGACGTTAACGCCGGGCGATCTGCGAATCTATCCACAGGTGTGGATAGTGCTGTGGATAACTACACGCGCGTAATTCGGCTCCGCCTTTGGCGGATTTACGTGGTTTTCGAAGCTTAATTCGAGACGTCCGGATGCCATCCAGTCACGGCGGCCCTGCGTGCGACTCAGGGCCTCGAACGGTCGGCGCCGATGGAGGCGTCACCGTGCGGTTGCAGACGGCGAGAGAAGCCGTCAGGGCCCGTGTGGCAGCACGGCAGCCACCGCGGGAGCAACCCCTGTCGTCCACGCAAGCGGAGGAGCGATCCCGGGCGCCGAGCAGCTGATGGCGGCAGCGCGATGAAAACAGAAATGCCCCGGCACGTGGCCGGGGCATTTTCATGTTGTGTTGTGGAGCCTAGGGGAATCGAACCCCTGACCTCCTGCTTGCAAAGCAGGCGCTCTACCAATTGAGCTAAGGCCCCGATTAGGGAGAAAACTTGTGAAAATTGTCTCCCGAGTGGGGATACCAGGACTTGAACCTGGGACCTCTTCGTTATCAGCGAAGCGCTCTAACCGCCTGAGCTATATCCCCGTTTGGGCAGGTTCGAGACTACCCGAGATCTGCCGATTTCTATAATCGAGTGGCTTGCCACCCGATTCTGGACGTTTAGTTGTTGGTGAAGCCGACGAGAAGGCCGCCGGTGATCTTCACGCTGAGGTTGTACAGCGCTGCGCAGAGCGCACCGAGTGCGGTCACGACGATGAGATCGAGGATGGCAACAACTACGGCGAAGCCCATGACCCGGCCGAGGTTGAAGATGGCCGTGAGGTCATCGCCAACGCCAGCGACGTCTTTGTACAGTCCGTTGATGTTCGCGAAGATCCCCGTGGTGTCGAGAACCGTGTACACGAGGAAGAACAGCACGATGGTGATGATTGCCAGGGCAATCGCGACGAGGAACGACAGTTTGACCGCCGACCAGAAGTCAATATAGACGAGCTTTAGTCGCACCTGCTTTGTTGTGGTGCGTTTCGTCGACTTCTTCGCGAGTTTCTCGGCAACGCTACTCATGCTTACTCTTTCTGCTCCGACTCGCCCTCGGCAGCTGCGGATTCCGCGTCCACCTCGGCGACAAGATTACGGTCACTGTTCCTGGCCAGGGCGATGATGCGGTCGTCGTCTGCGAATCGTGCAAATACGACACCCATCGTGTCCCTGCCCTTGGCCGGAACTTCGGCCACGGCAGACCTTACCACCTTGCCGCTCGCAAGAACCACAAGCACCTCGTCGTCCTCGCCGACGATCAAAGCCCCGGCGAGATCACCGCGATCTTCGTTGTACTTGGCGACCTTGATGCCGAGTCCGCCGCGGTTTTGCAGTCGGTACTGCTCGATCGCGGTGCGCTTTGCATAGCCGCCCTCCGTCGCAATGAAGACGAAGGCATCCGAATCCGGATCCGAAGGAAGAACGGATGCCGACAGCAGTTCGTCGTCGTCACGGAAGTGCATTCCGATCACACCGGAGGTCGAGCGTCCCATCGGGCGCAACGCCTCGTCACTCGCTGTGAAGCGAATGGACATACCGCGGCGGGACACCAGGAAGATGTCGCTGTCGTCTTCAACCAGAAGCGCGTCGACGAGCTCGTCGCCCTCACGCAGGTTGATCGCGATGATGCCGCCCGTGCGGTTGGTGTCGTACTCGCTCAGCGCCGTCTTCTTGACGAGGCCGTTTCGCGTGGCCAGGACGAGGTATTTCGCTGCCTCGTAGTCCCGGATGTCGAGAATCTCGGCGATCTCCTCGTCGGGCTGCATGGCGAGGAGGTTGGCGACGTGCTGGCCCTTGGCGTCGCGGCCGGCCTCCTGCACCTCGTAGGCCTTTGCCCGGTAGACCCGACCCTTGTTCGTGAAGAACAGGAGCCAGTGGTGGGTCGTTGTGACGAAGAAGTGGTCGACGACGTCATCCGCACGCAGCTGGGCACCCTTGACTCCCTTGCCACCACGGTGCTGCTGGCGGTAGTTGTCGCTGCGGGTCCGCTTGATGTAGCCGCCACGGGTGACGGAAATGACCATCTCTTCCTCGGGAATGAGGTCTTCGATACTCATGTCGCCGTCGTAGCCGAACATGATCTCTGTGCGGCGGTCGTCGCCGTACTTGTCGACGATCTCGGTCAGCTCTTCGCTCACGATGCTGCGCTGGCGCTCGGGGTCGGCCAGGATCGCCTTGAACTCGGTGATCTGGAGCTCGATCTCGTCGTGCTCGTCAATGATCTTCTGGCGCTCGAGGGCAGCGAGTCGACGCAACTGCATGTCGAGGATCGCGCGGGCCTGGAGTTCATCGATGTCGAGCAGGTCCATCAGGCCGTCACGGGCATCCTCAACCGTCTTCGACCGGCGGATGAGCGCGATGACCTCGTCGAGAGCGTCGAGAGCCTTGAGGTAACCACGCAGGATGTGCGCGCGCTCTTCGGCCTTGGCCAGACGGTGCTTGGTCCGACGCACGATGACGTCGATCTGGTGCGCGGTCCAGGCGGTGATGAATCCATCGATGGCGAGGGTGCGCGGGATGCCGTCAACGATCGCCAGCATGTTGGCGCCGAAGTTCTCCTGAAGCTGCGTGTGCTTGTAGAGGTTATTGAGCACGACCTTGGCAACGGCGTCGCGCTTGAGCACGATGACGAGGCGCTGTCCGGTGCGGCCGGAGGTTTCGTCGCGGATGTCGGCGATGCCGGAGATCTTGCCGTCCTTGACCATGTCGGCGATCTTGATCGCCAGGTTGTCGGGGTTGACCTGGTACGGCAGTTCGGTGACGACGAGGCAGGTACGACCCTGGATCTCCTCAACACTGACAACAGCGCGCATCGTGATCGAGCCACGGCCGGTGCTGTAGGCATCGTGGATGCCCTTGGTGCCGAGAATCTGGGCTCCGGTCGGGAAGTCGGGGCCCTTGATGCGCTGCATGAGCGCTTCGAGGAGTTCTTCGCGGGTTGCCTCGGGGTTGGCGAGGTGCCACAGCGCACCGGCCGAAACCTCGCGGAGGTTGTGCGGAGGGATGTTCGTGGCCATACCGACGGCGATACCGACGGATCCGTTGACCAGGAGGTTGGGGAAACGCGCCGGCAGAACAGCGGGTTCCTGGGTTCGACCGTCGTAGTTGTCCTGGAAATTGACGGTGTCTTCGTCGATGTCCCGAACCATCTCCATGGCGAGCGGGGCCATCTTGGTCTCGGTGTATCGGGGAGCCGCGGCGCCGTCGTTACCGGGAGAACCGAAGTTTCCCTGGCCGAGCGCGAGCGGGTAGCGGAGGCTCCACGGCTGAACCAGGCGGACCAGGGCGTCGTAGATGGCGGAGTCACCGTGGGGGTGGAACTGCCCCATCACGTCACCGACGACACGAGCGCACTTCGAGAATGCCTTATCGGGCCGGTATCCACCGTCATACATCGCGTAGATCACGCGACGGTGCACGGGCTTCATGCCGTCGCGAACCTCGGGAAGCGCGCGACCGACGATGACGCTCATCGCGTAGTCGAGGTATGAGCGCTGCATCTCGAGCTGAAGGTCGACCTGATCGATGCGACCGTGCACACCGTGGTCGATGGGTACAACAGCGGCCGTGGTCTCCGCAGCAGTCTCGTCGCTGTTGTTGGTTTCGTCTGCCATCAGTCTTCTCTACTTGTCAGTCGGCGTTTCTCGGCTCATCCGGCGTCGGATGCTTCTCGGGCGTGGCCCGATCAGATGTCGAGGAAGCGCACATCCTTGGCGTTCTTCTGGATGAAGTTACGGCGGGACTCAACGTCTTCGCCCATGAGTGTCGAAAAAATCTCGTCGGCCGCGGCAGCGTCGTCGAGGTTGACCTGCATCAGTGTGCGGGTCTCGGGAGCCATCGTCGTTTCCCACAGCTCCTTGTAGTCCATCTCACCGAGACCCTTGTAACGCTGGATGCCGTTGTCCTTCGGAATCCGGCGGCCGGCGGCGGCTCCAGCGGCGAGTCGAGCGTCGCGCTCGTCGTCGCTGTAGACGTATTCGTGCGCAGCGTTCGACCACTTGAGCTTGAACAGTGGCGGCTGCGCGAGATAGACGTAACCGGAGTCGATCAGGGGACGCATGTATCGGAACAGAAGGGTCAGCAGCAGCGTGGTGATGTGCTGTCCGTCGACGTCGGCATCCGCCATCAAAACAATCTTGTGATAGCGAGCCTTTTCCGGGTTGAAGTCCTCACCGATGCCGGCACCGAATGCCGTGATCATCGCCTGGACCTCAGCGTTGCCGAGTGCGCGGTCAAGCCGCGCCTTCTCGACGTTGAGGATCTTGCCCCGAAGCGGCAGGATCGCCTGGGTCTCGGGGTTTCGGCCCTGCACAGCGGAACCGCCTGCCGAGTCACCCTCGACGATGAAGATCTCGGAGAGCGAAGGATCCTTTGACTGGCAGTCCTTGAGCTTGCCCGGCATTCCGCCACCCTCGAGGAGTCCCTTGCGGCGTGCGGTTTCGCGGGCCTTGCGTGCGGCCATCCGGGCGGTCGCTGCCTGGAACGCCTTACGGATGATCTCTTTCGCCTGGGCGGGGTTGCGCCCGAACCAGTCACCGAGCTGGTCGCCGACGACCTTCTGAACGAAGGCCTTGGCCTCGGTGTTTCCCAGCTTGGTCTTGGTCTGGCCCTCGAACTGCGGTTCGGCGAGTTTGACCGAGATGACGGCGGTCAGGCCCTCGCGAACATCGTCACCGGAGAGATTGTCGTCCTTCTCCTTGAGCAGGCCTTTTTCCCTGGCGTACTTGTTGACGAGAGTCGTCAGCGCCGCGCGGAAGCCTTCTTCGTGGGTTCCACCCTCGTGGGTGTTGATGGTGTTTGCGTAGGTGTGGACGCTCTCCGTGTATGCGGTCGTCCACTGCATCGCCACTTCGAGCGCAATCTTGCGGTTGTCGTCTTCGGTCTCGAACGAGATGATCTCGTCGTTGACGAGCTCAGCCTTGCGGGCGTGGTTGAGGTACTCGACGTAGTCGACAAGGCCACGCTCATAGAGGAAGACGTTCGACTGGTGCACGAGCTCGGGAGCAGCGCCGTCGACGGCGGGAGCCTCGACCAGGTGGTCGTCACGCTCATCGGTCAGAGCGATCCGAAGACCCTTGTTGAGGAACGCCATCTGCTGGAAGCGCATCTTGAGCGTGTCGTAATCGAACTCGGTCGTCTCGAAGATCTCGGCGCTCGGCCAGAACGTGATCGTCGTGCCCGTCTCGTCGGAGTCCTCGTCCTGGGACAGTGGCGCATCAGCAACACCGTCGTGGAATGTGGCACGCCACACCGACCCCTGCCTGCGAACCTCGACATCGAGTCGCGTGGAAAGAGCGTTCACCACCGAGCTGCCGACACCGTGAAGTCCACCGGAAACGGCGTAACCGCCGCCGCCGAACTTTCCGCCGGCGTGCAGGATGGTCAGAACAACCTCGACGGTCGACTTTCCCTCCGCGGGGTGAATGTCGACGGGGATGCCGCGGCCATTGTCCGTAACCCGGACGGCACCGTCCTTGAGAATGGTGACCTCGATGTTGTCGCAGTATCCTGCGAGGGCCTCATCGACAGCGTTATCGACGATCTCATACACGAGGTGATGCAATCCGCGGGGACCGGTTGAACCGATGTACATTCCGGGGCGCTTGCGTACGGCTTCGAGACCTTCGAGAACCTGAATCTGGCTTGCACCGTAGCTACTGTTGTCCACGGACCTGTCCGGTTCTGATGACATATGAAATTAGGCTCCAAACCGTGTTCTAACTCGACATGTCATTCTATCAAGAAGAACAGTGGTTCGGGGCAGAATCGCCTGTCTGAGCCGCTTTTATCAGCCAGTCCACCTGTTTTGACTGCCTAACCGTAGGTATCGCGCACGCCACGCCCCTGAACCGATCTGGGGCCGCGTTTGAAGCTTGGAACGTTGGGGCCTAGAAAACGGATGCTCTCGATGCCGGCTTGCGGGTACCGAACGGCGATGTGCGTCATGATCTCGACCCGCATAATCCGCAACTGCGTTGCCCACGCGGTCGACTCGCACTGCACGGTCAGGACACCGTTGTCGATTCCGACGGGGGTGGAGTGATTGGCCGTTTCTTCACCGGCGAGCGACGTCCAGTTGGCGACGAGTTCGGACTGAGCGAGGGGCGAATCCCAGCCGAGCTGGCTGGTAAGCGCCCCAACGATGTCGCCGAGCCCCTTCGGATCGCGCCCGGCACCGAATGGAACGCTCTCAGCGGCATCCGTTCGGCTCTTTCGCTTGGAGCGGGCGTAGTGCTTGTGGCCACCGAACAGCTCTTTGAACCGCACGTAAACCCGCGCTGCTTCGGCCCCTTTGTCGGAACCTGGCGTCGCATCAGACCCTCGCGTCACATCAGACACTGTCGCGCTCGCTCTCGGTCGCACTGATAACGGGACTGTCAATAATCCGTCCCGCCTCGATATGAACGGTATGGGCAGCGAGCTCCGCGGGCACGTCGTCGAGAACGGCGGCGGTGATGAGAACCTGTTCGAAGGTCGAGACCGACGACGCGAGGCGAGCACGCCTGTGTGAATCGAGTTCGGCGAACACGTCGTCGAGGATGAGCACCGGATCTCCGAGGCTGGAATCACGACGGAGGAGTTCAGCGGATGCCAGCTTCAGGGCGAGAGCGAACGACCAGGATTCGCCGTGGCTGGCATAACCCTTCACCGGCAGTGAATTGAGTTCGAAGAGAATGTCATCCCGATGCGGGCCGACCAGTGTGAGACCGCGCTCGACCTCACTCTTCCTCCGGGAGGCGAGGGCAGAGCGGAAGAGATCTGCCGTGGACAAATCACCTGGCTCGGCACGGGTTTCGGTCGCTGCCGCGCCGGTTTCCTCGGCATCGACACCGTTGATGGAGAGTAGTGGGGTCAGCGATGGGCGGTGGTCGTCACCGACAACCGAGGCATAAGCATCCCGGATTGGCTGGGACAGGGCTTCGACCAGACGCACCCGTTCGTCGATGATTTCGGAGCCGAAAACCACGAGGCGGTCATCCCAGATCTCGAGGGTCGTCAGCTGGTTCGCTTTCAGCCCCGAAGATCGCGCCGATTTGAGCAGGGAGTTGCGCTGTTTGAGTGTGCGCTCATAATCGCTCATCACGCCGGCGAGCCTGGGGGTGTGCAGCACGAGCAGTTGGTCGATGAACCGTCGCCTGGCTGACGGATCTCCGCGCACGATGCCGAGGTCTTCCGGGGCAAAGAGCACACTCGAGAAGTAACGGGGCAGTTCCCGCGGTTTGATCTGGCTTCGGTTGACCTGCGCGCGGTTGGCGCCGCTGCGATTGATCTGCACTTCCGCGAGGAGGTCACGACCGTTGTGCTGCAGGCGAGCCCTGATCACCGCGGCATCGGCGCCCGCGCGAATCAAAGCCTGATCGGTGGAAACCCGGTGCGATCCGAGTGTTGACAGGTACCCGAGAGCCTCGACGAGGTTCGTCTTCCCCTGGCCGTTTCGGCCGACGAAGAGGTTTGCCCCCGGTGCGAACGCCACGTCAGCTACCGCGTAGTTGCGGTATTCGCTGAGGTTGAGGTGGGTAACGATCACTGAGACAGGCTACCTGTGAACCACTGACGCGACTATTCGTCGCTCTTCTTCACGGCGTGACCGCCGAACTGATTGCGGAGAGCGGCAACCGCCTTCATAGCCGGTGAATCGTCCTGCCTCGAGACGAAGCGGGCGAAGATCGATGCGGAAATTGTGGGAACCGGAACCGCATTGGCCACCGCTTCTTCGATGGTCCACCTGCCCTCGCCCGAATCTTCCACATAGCCCTCGATTTCGGAGAGATCATCGTCTTCGTCCAGTGCACGGACGAGAAGCTCAAGCAGCCAGGACCGGACAACTGTGCCGCGCTGCCACGCTTTGAACGTGCCCGGAACATCCCGAATGATGTCCTCGCGCTTCTCGAGCAGCTCAAATCCCTCGGCGTATGCCTGCATGAGGGCGTACTCGATGCCGTTGTGGACCATCTTGGCGTAGTGGCCGGCACCGACTTCGCCGACGTGAACGAAGCCCTCTTCGCGAGGACCTTCGGGGCGAAGCGCATCGAAAACGGGCATTACCCGTTCAACCTGGGCCGCGGATCCGCCGACCATCAGGCCATAACCGTTCTCGAGACCCCACACTCCGCCGGAGACGCCCGCGTCGATGTAGTCGATTCCGTTGCCGGCGAGAAGTTCTGCGTGCTTGAAGTCTTCCGTGAAACGGCTGTTTCCGCCGTCGATCACGAGGTCACCCTCGTCCAGCAGGTTATTGAGTTCGCCGATGACATCGTCGGTGATTTTTCCGGCGGGAACCATGACCCACACCGTGCGTGGTGACGGTAGCACGGCCACCAGCTCGTCAACCGTCGCAACGTCCGTGACATCCGGATTACGGTCGAAACCTGTTACTTCGACACCGGCGGCGCGCAACCGCGTGCGCATGTTGCCGCCCATCTTGCCGAGTCCGATGAGACCGATATGCATGGTCAGCCCTTTCGTGAGGCGGGATGTCGCGGATTACGCAGCCAGGTCTGCTGTCGGTGTCTACCGGAGGAGGAGGTTGGGCTGAAGGAGGTACTTGAAGCTGTCAGCGCCCGGCTGGTCCTTGGACGACTGGCTCGTGATGAGCATCGGACCCGGCTTGTTCGTGTTCTCGCTCTTCGTGAAGGAGAATCGCACGAATTCGCTGCGAACGGCGGTCAGACCGTCGATGAGGAACTGTGGCTTGAGACTGAGCACGATGTCATCGCCGGTCAGCAGAGCGTCGAGCGATTCGGATGCCTGGGCGTGCTCGGATCCCACGGCTTCCATCGTGAGTCCATCGATCGTGAAGGTGAACCGAAGTGCTGCCTCGCGTTCGAGGACCAGTGAGACACGGCGAACAGCTTCGATCAGTTCGCCCGTGTTGATCACCGCGTAGTTGTCGGTGTTGTCGGGGAAAAGGCGCCGGACCGGGGGGAAAGATCCCTTGATCAGGAGCGACGTCACTGTCTTGTTGTCCGCGGTGAACGCGATGAGTTCCCGGTCGTCCTTGGCGGTGAATGACACCGAGATCGTCGCGGAGTGGCCGAAGGTCTTGCCGACCTCCTGCAGAGTTTTCGCCGGCACCAGTGCGGTGAGGCCTTCCGGGTTCGTGTTCTCGCCGTTGTCCCAGTCGATTTCACGGACAGCGACGCGATAGCGGTCGGTGGCGACCAGGCCGAGGCGGTTATCGGTGACCTGGAGCTGGACACCGGTGATGACCGGTGTCACGTCGTCCCGCGAAGCGGCAACTGCAACCTGGGCGACCGCTGCGGCGAAGTCTTCGCCCGGAACCAGGCCGGTCTGACCGCTGATCTGGGGAATGCTCGGATATTCCTCGACCGGCATGGAGAGGAGCGTGAAGTTGGCGGAGCCACAGCTGACCACGATGCGGTTCTCGTTTGTCGAAAAGACCACTGGTGCGTTGGGAAGCCGGCTTGCAATGTCGGCGAGAAGTCGGCCGGAAACCAGGACGGTCCCTGGCTCTTCGACCTGGGCGTTGATCTCGGTCTGGGCTGAAACCTCATAGTCGAAGCTTGAAAGCACAAGTCCTGTGTCGGTTGCTTCGATGAGCACACCGCTGAGGATCGGCAGAGTGGTTCGTTGGGGCAGAAGCTTCACGGCGAACGAAACCGCTTCGCTGAAGACATCGCGATTGACGCTAAACCGCACGGTGGATCCCCTGTCATTTCAAGGTACGAGTGGATCACCATGTTAGCCGGGTCTGAGAGAGCACGTCACACCCTCGTTGGGGCGAGGCTCGTCTCGCCAAAAGGTTATTGGCGGATTAAAAGTTTAAGAATTCTTTAATGGTCTTAACCGTTGTGGAAACTGTGGATAACTTTCTCGATGCGAGTAAATCAAAGGGAACCACACGGTTGTTACTTGTTGGCGCGTTGTGGAGTTGAGCAGGACAGAGATCCTTGCCGTTACTGGCATGTAGGCCGGTTGTGCACATTAAGAGCGGGTTCACTCACAGGCTCAGGCGAGTTATTCGAATTTCTTCCACAGGGTTATCCACACTGTGTAAGACTGCGACATCCTGTGGACTTTAACCGCGCCTGAGCACCGCTTTAACGGTTGAAGCGGTGGCCCTGCTTGATGCGACTGGTCAGTTCTGTGACCTGGTTGTAAATCGAGCGACGTTCCTGCATGAGGTCGGAAATCTTCTTATTCGCGTACATCACAGTGGTGTGATCGCGGTTTCCGAAGAGCTGGCCGATCTTGGGAAGCGAGAGATTCGTCAGTTCGCGGCACAGGTACATCGCGATTTGCCTCGACGTGGCGATCGCCTGTGACCGGCTGGATCCATAGAGGTCGTCGACGCTCAGCTTGAAGTAGGCGGCCACGATGTTGATGATGTCCACCGGCGAGATGACGTTGTCGTCGTCGAGGGTGATCAGGTCCTTGAGAACCGTCTGCACGAGGTTCATGTCGACGGGCGTACGGTTCAGGCTCGCGAATGCCGTCACCCGAATCAGGGTTCCTTCGAGTTCACGGATGTTGGATGAGACCTTGGACGCGATGAATTCGAGTACCTCGTCAGGAATTTGAAGCTTTTCGCTCTGCGCCTTCTTTCGGAGGATGGCGATGCGCGTCTCGAGGTCCGGAACCTGGACGTCGGTGATGAGGCCCCACTCGAAGCGCGACCGCATGCGGTCTTCGAACCCCGTGAGCGCCTTCGGAGGAAGGTCGCTCGTGATGGCGACCTGTTTGTTGTGGTCGTGCAGGGTGTTGAAGGTGTGGAAGAACGCTTCCTGCGTTTCGGCCTTGCCCTGGAGAAACTGGATGTCATCGATCAGCAGGATGTCGATGTCGCGATATCTCGACTGAAAGACGGAGCCCCTGTTGTTCGCGATCGAGTTGATGAAGTCGTTGGTGAATTCCTCGCTCGATACATAGCGAACGCGGATGCCCGGATACAGGCTCATCGCGTAGTGACCGATGGCGTGGAGGAGGTGGGTTTTACCGAGTCCTGAGTCGCCATAGATAAAGAGCGGGTTGTACGCCTTGGCGGGAGCTTCAGCGACAGCGACGGCCGCGGCGTGGGAGAACCTGTTGGATTGACCGATCACGAAGTTGTCGAAGGAGTACTTCGAGTTCAGCCGGGTGTCGTTCTGTCGCGCAGGAAGTGCTGTGTCGTGCATGGCCGGAGCTGTCGGACTCGGCAGGTAATTAGGTTGTTGCTGCTGCACGGGCGCCTGGGGAAGAGGTTCGTACTCTTCGTCGATGATCTCCGGATTCACGACCACCGCGAATGTTGATGCGCCGTGAGTTTCCTGCAGAGTGCCGATGGCGTTGAGGAGCGGTGCCCGCATCCGCATGTTGAGCTGGCCTGCGGTGAACTCGTTGGGAACCTCAAGATAGAAGGTCCCCGCCATGATGCCCTTGGGAACCACCAGGTTGAGGAACCCGTGGAGTGGGGGCGTGATTCGCTCGTCTGTAGCAAGTACATCGAGCACGGTCTGCCACGTTTGCGTGATGGACTCTTGCTCGTTTGACATGATTCCCTTACGAAGTTATTCACAGAGTTATCCACCGGACGTGCCAAAACGCGCGGATCTGTGGGGAACCGCATCGGTTGGGCTGGGGATAACTATTCCCTCACGGTAACGAATCAGCGTGAAAGGCCCAAATTTACAGCACAAAATGGCCCGCGTGTCAGAGAGTCCCGCCTGTGGAAACTGTGGATAATTGTTCTTTTGCGCTTCGCCGGTTTGACCACAGGAGTCGCAGGACGTAGGTTTAATCAGTTGACTTCTGCCCTCGGGCACCCAATTCTCCCTGCGTGCGATCAGCTGCAGCGGAAATTCCAAACGTGGAGTGAGAAATTATGAGCAAGAGAACTTTCCAGCCGAACAACCGTCGTCGCGCCAAGGTGCACGGTTTCCGTCTGCGCATGCGTACCCGTGCCGGCCGCGCCATTCTCGGCGCCCGTCGCCGCAAGGGCCGTACCGAGCTCTCCGCCTAGTCCAACCGCTTCTCCCCTGTTGTCATCGTGCTCGCCCAAGCGCAACGCATAACGAGCGCGGATGACTACAAACGGGTAGTCCGCAGGGGTCGACGGGCTGTGAGCGCGAACTGCGTCACGTACCAACTGATGAACCCGAACGGCGGTACTCCGCGGTTCGGGTTCATTGTTGCAAAAACTGTAGGAAACGCGGTGGTTCGCAATCGCACTCGTCGCAGGTTGAAGGCTATTGTGCACGACCTTGCACCGGAGCTG
Source organism: Mycetocola sp. Y442 (assembly GCF_056898615.1). NCBI lineage: Bacteria > Bacillati > Actinomycetota > Actinomycetes > Micrococcales > Microbacteriaceae > Mycetocola > Mycetocola sp. Y442. The sequence continues at coordinate 708,766 of NZ_JBXHBV010000003.1, read as the reverse complement.
CCGGAGGGCGCTGAGTTTGTCTTCCGCGCTCTCCCGCCAGCTGCGACCAGCGACTTTTCCGGTTTGAAAGCGGAGATCCAGCACAGTACGGCGAAGCTGGTGGCGCGATCATGACCGGTGTGGTTGTCGACGAGTCCAACGTTTCGGGCCTGGCCCACGGCATCCTGTTGCTGCCGCGTAATGCTGCTGTCGCTGCGTTGATCGCTTACCGCACAGTCATTTCACCGCTTTATGGGGAAGTCTGCAGGTACTATCCCTCTTGTTCGGCCTACGCGATGCATGCCATACAGCAGCACGGCGTGACGGTCGGTTCCGGGCTTGCCGCTCTGCGGATCGCCCGGTGCCATCCCTGGGCCGCAGGTGGCGTCGATGATGCACCACAGAAAAAGAACTTCCGATACTCCGTGACCCCGCGTGGTTTCGTTGTAACAGCCAGCCACCGAAAGGGCTAACCCCGCATGGATCTCCTGTCGATCATCCTCTGGCCGCTGAAGTGGGTAGTGGAACTCATCCTCGTGGGCTGGCACTCGCTGTTCGCCTTCCTGGGGATGGCGCCGGAAGACGGCCTCACGTGGGTCCTCTCGATTGTCGGCCTGACGGTTGTTGTTCGTGCGGCGTTGATCCCGCTGTTCGTCAAGCAGATCAAGAACCAGCGACGGATGATGGAAGTCGCCCCCAAGCTGAAGAAGATCCAGGACAAGTACAAGGGAAAGAAAGACCAGTTCAGTCGCGAGGCCATGAGCCGCGAGACGATGGAGCTATACAAGAAGACCGGTACGAACCCGCTCGGGTCATGTCTCCCGCTGCTCGTTCAGATGCCCATCTTCTTTGCGCTGTTCTCGGTACTGAATGACTCACAGACCGGTAAATCCGGTGTCGGGCCCCTGAACGAGGCGCTGTCTGAGGAGTTCGGCTCCTCGTCGCTGTTCGACTTCGCGCCGCTGCACATGAGCTTCTCCTCGGCAATGAACGCTCCTGGTGGCCCTGAAGTCGGCGTGATGATTGTCGCGGCGATCATGGTCGTCCTGATGACGGCATCCCAGTTCATCACCCAGCTGCAGATCGTGTCGAAGAACATCTCGGAAGAGACCAAGGCGAGCCCGATGTTCAAGCAGCAGCGGATCCTGCTGTACATCCTGCCGTTCGTCTTCCTGTTCTCCGGCTTCGCGTTCCCGCTCGGTGTCATGTTCTACTGGCTGGTCTCGAACTTCTGGACCATGGTGCAGCAGTTCATCATCATCAGGCAGATGCCGATGCCAGGCACCGAAGCCGCCAAGGAGCGCGAAGAGCGCCTCGCTCGCAAGGGAAAGCTGAAGCCGTCCGAGTCCGGTGATGGTGACACCCTGGTCATCGAAGAGAAGCGACCGGCGCAGCGTCAGCAGCCCATGGGCAAGAACCGGGCGAAGAAGGTTGCGGCCAAGCCAGGCGCCGCCGGAGCGAAGCCGGCTAATCCCGCGAAGTCCGGCAATCCTGCCAAGGCGGCAGGGGCAACCCCCCAGGCCCAGGTGCCACCGAAGGCGCAGGCTTCGCCGGCCAAATCAGCGGGTTCCGTGGACCCGGCATCCGGAAATCAGTCCCCCAAGAACAACGGAAAGTAGTCCGATGAGCGACGTTATTCACGACCCGGCAGAGCTCGAGGTTGCACGGAACGACTCCCCCACGGCATCGCAACTCGAGGAAGAGGGCGACGTTGCGGCTGATTACATCGAGGAATTTCTCGACATCGCTGACCTCGACGGCGACATCGACATCGACGTTCGCAATGGGCGGGCGTATGTCGCAGTGACCGCGAGCGAAGGCAGCAACATCCGTTCGCTGTCGAAGCCTGACGTGGTCAGCGCCCTGCAGGAGCTGACCCGCCTCGCCGTACAGAGCAAGACCGGACAGTTCTCCCGCCTCATCCTCGACATCGGTGGCTCTCGCGATGCGCGTCAGGCGGAACTTACCGTTCTGGTCGACAGTGCCATTGCCCAGATCGAGGCCGGTGCAAGTTCCGCGGCTCTGCCCCCGATGTCGAGCTATGAGCGCAAACTCGTGCACGATGTGGTCTCCGAGCGGGGCTTCACGTCCAACTCCCACGGTGAAGGTCGCGACCGGCACACGGTGATCACCCGCGCCTGAGAGTGAGTCCATGTCGGGCTTGCGGCACCACACGGGGTCGGCTGGTCGTCGATGAGCGGACCGTCGCGCGGCACGATACGCGCCGGCCGTGGCTGCCAGCCCTCGAGAAAACGAAGAAATAGAGCACATGTCTGAACCGCAGCTCGAGCAGGAACCCGCATTTGCCGTCGATGTACTCGGCGCTCGACTCGAGGTAGCCCGCCAGTTCACGCAGAACCTCGCGGAGCACGGCGAAGAGCTCGGGTTGATTGGGCCGCTGGAGCTTCCCCGGCTGTGGTCACGTCACATCCTGAACAGCGCTCTCGTCGCTCCGCTCTTGCGGCCCGGCCTGGTCGGCGATGTGGGGTCCGGGGCCGGTCTGCCCGGGATCGTACTCGGTATTGCCCGACCGGATGTGCAGTTTGTTCTCATTGAGCCAATGGAGCGCCGCGTTGCTTGGCTAAATGATCAAGTCGGCCGGCTCGGACTGAGCAATGTGTCTGTTCTCCGTGCACGGGCTGAAGAGGTCAAGCTCGAGACGCCGTTGGACCAGGTGACGGCCAGGGCTGTCAGCGCATTCCGCAAACTGCTTCCACTGACCGCTCCCCTGCTGCGGGACGGCGGTGAACTGGTCCTGATGAAAGGCGCGAACGCCGAGGCGGAGATTGCTGCCGCACAGAAGGAAATGCGCAAGTACAAGGTGTCCAATGCCCGGGTTGAGGTCCTTGGTGAAGGACTGACTGACGATGTCACGCGTGTGATCCTCGGAACCGTTCGCGGTTAGGGCCCACATGGCCGGTCTCTCGGTGAGACCGAGCCGGAGAGCAACGTTGTGCGTGTCCTGAACCGGCCCGGTTCAGCTCTCTCAGAGCGATCCTAAGCCATGTCCGCGGCGTGCGGCCGCGGCATATTTGCCGTTTATCGGCCGGATCCTCCTGAAACCAGGCCCCGTTTCACGTGAAACATTTCTTGCGCAGACGTCGGGCGGATGATTCGGTCTCGGTCTCGGTCTCGGTCTCGGTCTCGGTCTCGGTCTCGGTCTCAGTCTCAGTCTCAGTATGAGTATCGGCGTCTGGTTGGCAGCGGCTTGTAATGCGCGCCGTCGACCTGAGGCTTCGCCGCACGTGCCCCGCAGCTGTGCGTGGGCATTTCCCGGAACAGAGTGCGCGGGCAGAACCTCGAACTCACGGGCGCTGGCTGTGAATGCAACGGCTGTTACATACGCGAAGCGAAAATCCGGCGCGATCGATATACCCGCCTTCCTGTCTTATAGTCGTGTAGTCGTGGCGCCCAAGCTGGCCGCGACGACACAGACGTAGCCCGTCGTGGTTTCACGTGAAACACCGCGGTTGCGGGTCGGCGTACTGGTGTGCCTTCTCGTTTGTCTAGGGGATCCGGTGCACCGCGGCGGGCGAACAACAGGATTGCCTGGTGGGGCATCCTGCTGATACACCGCTCCCCCGGGCCGGGGGCCGGCCGCAACCGCTGATGCTGCCCGTCGCAGTTGCCGAACGTGGGTCTTGCAACGGGTGCAGGATCCGTCCTCCGTTCTCCGTTCTCCGTGTTTCAGAGTTTCACGTGAAACTTCGCCCCCCCACGACAAGGCTGGCCGGTAGCCTGACGGGATTCGGCGCGCACCGTAGGTGGCGCCGGACGTTCCGGCAGCGTCCACCGGGCAGATCTCGTGTCCCCTCGTTGCCTCGTTGCCTCGCTGTCTCGTTGCCTCGTCGGCTCGTGGCATAGCCGCAAGTGTCGGTCCTGGTGGTCGAACGCGACAGTTTCACGTGAAACATCGGCTGTTCGCCCAGCGAGTTCGTGTCGGCGGCGTCGTGGCAATCACTCCCGCGCCGGGTCAGTGTGAAGCTTCCTCCTCGCAGCACCCGCGCGTTGATCATCGCTCCACCCCGCCATCGGCCACCAATGAATGACCACACGGCTCATGTCGGACCGGCACGACGCGGTTCGTCGCAGATCGGTAACCCAGTGGGCGTATCCCCGTGCGCCTTGTCGCGGCCGATTTGGGTCAAAAAGGTCGGGAAACAGGGTGTTTCAGCCCTGTGGGAGCCATCCTAAGCGCGTTTCACGGATCACCGGTGGGCCGTTTTTCGCCCCTTTTCACCTCTTTTGCTGCGAAAAGTCGGGCCTACTTTTCCCGAGGCACGTACAGTCACACACCCTCGCCTGGCTTGGGCCCGGCCATTCCCGCGCGCCGTGTTCAGTTGTGAACCTGACTCCGGACGGGCGAACGGCGGGCGAGCGGCAGCTTCCGACTGCGGCGCCCTCCGACTGCGGCGCCCTCCGACTGCGGCACCGGTCGACAGGTTGCGGCTGGTTTCACGTGAAACATCCAGAGCCTTGCGGGGTTCAGTTGCAGTGGTGCATGCCGGGCGGGAGGCTGCATCGCCACTCTGCGCATCACCCACTCGAATTGGGCAGGTCGTGCTGAGTATTCACATCCAGCTTGCGGTCCCATCCAGAGGCAGGGTTTCACGTGAAACAGTGCCGCTGTGGACGGCGTCGTTGAACCGGATCTGGCGCGCTTGTGGGTGCACGGGCGCAAGTGATTCGACCCCGTCGTGTCCGTCGATCCTGCAGCTGCATCAGTCAGACCGACGCAGGGGTTTCACGTGAAACATCCGTTGCACGCTGCGAAAGTCCCACCCCGAGGGCGGCGACCACGAGCCTATTTTCCGCCCGAAAGCGCGACAGGCGCACGCACAAACCTGCCGGATCGACATGGTCAGGTACGGTGGAAATTACGACAGGACGGAGCACGTTTCACGTGAAACATCCCCACACAGAAGGAGAGTCGGTGACGCAATCGCCCACCGCAGATGACTCATCGCCGCTCATGAGAGAGATCCTCGATCTCACTCACCGACGCAGGAATCTGGCAGAAATAACCGTCCCAAAGCCCGAAAAGACGCGGATCTTCACGGTTTCAAACCAAAAAGGCGGCGTGGGTAAAACCACGACGACCGTGAACATCGCGGCATCCCTGGCAAAGCTCGGAGCTCGGGTTCTGGTCATCGACCTCGACCCGCAGGGCAACGCGTCGACTGCCCTCGGCGTCGACCACCATGCTGATATCCCGAGCATCTACGACGTGCTCATCGACGACTTTCCCCTGGCAGATGTCGTGCAGCAGAGTCCGGAGTTCGACACACTTTTCTGTGCACCGTCGACGATCCACCTCGCCGGCGCGGAGATTGAGCTGGTGTCGCAGGTGGCCCGCGAGCACAGGCTCCGCACGGCGCTCGAGCAGTTCGTGCGGGAGTCCGAGGAGACGTATCACTACGTCTTCATTGACTGCCCACCCTCGCTGGGTCTGCTGACCATCAACGCATTCGTCGCTGCACGCGAGGTACTCATCCCCATTCAGGCCGAGTACTACGCCCTGGAGGGTCTCAGTCAACTGCTGAACAGCATCCGGATGATTCAAAAGCACCTGAATCCCCCACTCACGGTCAGCACCATCCTGCTGACGATGTTCGACACCCGAACGAACCTGGCACATCAGGTCGCCGACGATGTGCGCGCCCACTTCCCCGCTGAGGTACTCAAGACCATCATTCCGCGGGCGGTCCGCATCTCTGAGGCGCCCAGCTTCGGCCAGAGCGTGATTAGCCACGATCCCAGCGGCGTCGGCGCGATCTCGTACCTCGAGGCGGCCACCGAAATTGCGACGCGGGAGGCCGAGCGCGAGCGCGCGGCCCGTGAGACCGCGGACGAGAACACAAACGAACTGCTTACTGAAGGAGCACCACGCTAATGGCCGTGAAAAGAACTGGCCTCGGCCGCGGGATCGGATCCCTCATTCCCACGACGACACAGGAGATGACCGACAACGGTCGCCCCGTCGACGTCTTTTTCCCGCAGGCCAACCCGGCACGGACCACAGAAGACCCGGATCTCGTTGCGGTGCCCGGTGCCCGACTCGTTAATCTGGACCCGGCGGACATCATCCCCAACGCCGCACAGCCGCGCATCAATTTTGATGCAGACGATCTCGCCGAACTGGTGCACAGCATCCGCGAGGTGGGTGTCCTCCAGCCGATCGTGGTGCGGCCGCACCAGTCGAAGCGTGGCAAGTTCGAACTCATCATGGGCGAGCGTCGCCTCAGGGCCACAAAGGAAGTCGGCCTCGCCACCATTCCTGCTGTGGTCAAGGACACCGCCAACGAGGACATGCTGCGCGATGCGTTGCTGGAGAACCTCCACCGATCCAACCTCAACCCGCTGGAAGAGGCATCCGCCTACCAACAGCTGCTGGCGGACTTCGGCATCACCCAGGACGAGCTCGCAACGCGAATTGGCCGGTCACGGCCACAAATCACTAATACGATCCGCTTGCTCAAGCTCCCAGAATCGGTCCAGTCCCGCGTCGCTGCAGGAGTTCTGAGTGCGGGTCACGCCCGCGCGATCCTCTCGCTGGTCGAGCCGGAGCTGATGCTTCGGCTGGCGGAGAAGATCATCAACGAGGATCTGTCGGTGCGCGCGGCGGAGGCTGCTGCGGCGCAGATTCAGGGGCAGGCTCCCAAAAAGCCGAAGGCTGTTGGCGGAACTCGCCACGCCCACCTCGAAGAGGTCGCGGATCGACTGGGCGACCGGTTGAATACCCGGGTCAAAGTGAACCTCGGGGCGAGAAAAGGCCAGGTTACGATCGAATTCGCGACGATTGGAGACCTCAACCGCATCCTCGCAGAGATCGGCGAGCCCAGCTACGGAGCGTGACGTGGGCGCTGCCGGGGGCTACTCCCCGGCAGCCGCCATGGCCAGGGCGCTGTAGGTCGACGCGAGTGTTAGGCCGGCCGCCTCGATGGCCTGGGGCACCAGTGAGGTCTCGGTGAGACCCGGCAGCATGTTGGCTTCAAGGAACCACACAACGCCGCTCTCGTCGACGATGAGGTCGATGCGCGAGATGTGGCGAAGGCCGAGCAACTCGTGCACCGCAACGGCCGTCTCGCCTGCGCGCCTGGCGACGTCATCCGACACGCGTGCCGGGGCGTAGAACGTCGTCTCCCCCGCGTTGTAGCGCGCCTCGAAGCTGTAAACGCCGGAGCGCGGCTGAATCTCGACGGCGGGAAGCGCGACAGGGCCGTGACCCGAATCGATCACGGCGATCGCGAGTTCGGTACCCTCGATCTTCTTCTCGATCAGGGCAACGTCGGAGTAGGTGTAGGCGTCGACCATCGCTCGTGGCAGGTCACCGGCATCCGTCACGATCGTCACACCCTGCGCCGAACCGCCCTGAGCGGGCTTCACGACGGCTGCGGGGCCAATACCGTGCACGATCTCCGCGAGTACGCCGTTGGCGCCCAGCTCGCGGAATGTCTCGGTCGGCAGCGTCAGCCACTCCGGCGTGGCAATGCCGGCACGTGAAACCAGGACCTTCGCGGTTGGCTTGAACCAGGCGAGGCCGGCGCCCTCAGCGTGCGAACCGACATAACGGATGCCGCGGGCACGGAGCAGCGCCTGGAGCGCGCCATCCTCGCCACTGGCGCCGTGGAGGGCAGGCCAGACGACGTCCGGGGCCTGCTCCGTGAGTGCCGGCAGCAGGGAGGCATCCGGATCGCGAACCGTCACCGTGTGACCTGCGGCCTGCAGTTCCTCGGCGACGCGCCGCCCTGACCGAAGGGACACGTCTCGCTCGTGCGAGATCCCACCCGAGAGCACGACGATGTTAAGCTTCTTGAAATCAGTCATGATCAGGCCTTTTCTGTGGGTCTGGGTGTGCGGGTCATCGCAGTGGGTGCTCAGGACATGTTGGGTGGTGGGGCCGCGAATCTGCCTCGCGACTTCCCTCCGGTCAGTCGACCGGTGCCGGCGAAGGTGTCGAGCAGATCGATTTCGCCGTTGATGACCGTTGCGAGGCGCCTGATCCCAACTCGAATGCTCTCCGGCGTCGGGTAACAGAACGAGAGCCGGATGTTCTGGCGCCCGTCGCCATCGGCGTAGAAGGCGGTACCCGGTGTGTACGCCACGAGTTCCTTTACGGCCCTCGGCAGCATCGCCTTGGAGTCCAGCTGCTCAGGCAGGGTCAGCCAGACGTAGAACCCACCAGTGGGGTTCGTCCAGGTGAGGTCGGGCAGGTACTCCCCCAGAGCGGAGAGCATGGTCTCCTTCCGTTCCTGGTAGACGCCACGGAAGGTGTTGATCTGGCCCTTCCAGTCGGCCTGATCGAGATACTGGGAGATCACCAGCTGGCTGAACGACGACGGGCACAGGATCGCAGCCTCATTGGCGAGGATGAGCTTCTCGCGGATGGCGTGCGGTGCGAGTGCCCACCCGACCCGGAAGCCGGGCGCGAGCGTCTTCGAGAAAGTGCCGAGGTAGACAACGCCGTCCGACTCGAGCGAACGGAGGGCGGCAGGAGGCTTCTGGTCGAAGTACAAGAGCCCGTACGGGTTGTCTTCGAGCACGAGGATGTCGTTTTCGCGCGCAATCTCGAGGATCTCGGTGCGGCGGGCCTCGGAGAGCGTGACACCGGCCGGGTTGTGGAACGTCGGGATCGTGTAGAGGAACTTGATCTTCTTGCCCGCGGCCTTGATGCTGGCGATGTGCTCGCGGAGCGCCTCGGGGATGAGACCGTTCTCGTCCATGGGGACGTGGTCGACCTCGGCCTGGTAGCTCTTGAAGATCACCATCGCGGTGACGTAGCTCGGCCCTTCGGCGATAACAACGTCGCCCGGATCGATGAAGAGCTTGCTGAACAGCTCGAGCGCGTGCTGGCTGCCGGTCGTGATCACGACGTCGGAGGCGCTGCCCTGGATCCCCTCGAGCGCCATCACCTCGAGTGTCTGCTCACGCAGCTTCTCGACGCCCTGCCCTGAACCGTACTGGAGCGCTGTTGGACCTTGTTCCCGCATGACGCGGTTCATGGCATCCGTCACCAGGTCCTCGGGCAGAGCGGAGACGAACGGCATCCCACCGGCCAAAGAGACGACCTCTGGGCGGCTTGCGACGGCGAACAGGGCGCGGACCTCACTGGCGGCCAACCCGGCCGTACGGGCGGCGTATGAGCCGTACCACGGGTCGAGGTTGTTTCCGGATGAGTGGCGAGAGCCGAGTTCTGACACTGTCTGTTCCGTTCCTGGTCTTTCATCGATGTTAGCCGCCCAGTGGGGATGCCAATTGACCACCGGTGGCTTGCACTGGGAGTTAACGACATCGACCCGCCCGGCATGAGCCGGACGGGTCGATTGTGGAGCCGGACTGGCTAGGCCAGGAAGGCGGACAGATCGTTCTCGAGAGCTGCCTTCGGCTTGGCGCCGATGATGGTCTGAGCGACCTCGCCACCCTTGAAGACCTTCATCGCGGGGATGGAGGTGATCTGGTACTGCATGGCGAGCTGCGGGTTCTCGTCGACGTTGACCTTGACGATGTCGATCTTGTCGCTGTGCTCGGACGCGATCTGGTCGAGGATCGGCGAGACCATGCGGCAGGGGCCGCACCACTCAGCCCAGAAGTCGACGAGGATCGGCTTGTCGCTCTTCAGAACTTCGGCGTCGAAAGTGGCTTCAGATACTGCACGTGCTGACATTGTTGCTCCTTGTGGATAGGTAGAAATTAAACGGATGCCGCGACTGCGGATGCGATCTCGGGGTTGTGGTGCGCTTCCTGCTCGAGACTCGCGAGGTAGTGCTCGGCGTCAAGCGCGGCAACGGTTCCGGATGCGGCCGCGGTGATGGCCTGCCGGTAGTTTGGGTCGATGACATCGCCGGCGGCGAAAACGCCGGGGAGGTTGGTCCTGGACGAGCGGCCGTCGACGGCGATGGTGCCGTCGCTGGTGAGTTCGAGCTGGCCGTGGAACAGGTGGGTGCGCGGGTCGTTGCCGATCGCGATGAACAGGCCGCCGAGCTCGAGGTGGCTCTCGGTGCCATCGACAGTGTTGCGGAGAGTCACGCCGTTGACGGCGTTCTCACCGGAGATGCCCACGACTTCGGAGTTCCAGACGAACTCGATCTTGTCGTTGGCGAAGGCGCGGTCCTGCATGATCTTCGACGCGCGGAGGGTGTCCTTGCGGTGGATGACGTAGACCTTCGAGGCGAAGCGAGTGAGGAACGTGGCCTCTTCCATCGCCGAGTCGCCGCCGCCGACGACGGCGATCGTCTTCTCCTTGAAGAAGAACCCATCGCAGGTGGCGCACCAGGAGATACCGCGGCCTGACAGGCGCTCTTCGTCGGCGAGGCCGAGCTTGCGGTAGGCGCTTCCCGTCGCGACGATGACGCTCGACGCCTCGAAGTCGCCGGAGTAACCGGTCTTGATGGTTTTGACTTCTCCACCGAGGGACACCTCGGTGACGTCATCGAGAATGATCTCGGTCCCGAAGCGTTCTGCCTGCTCCTGGAACTTGCTCATGAGCTCTGGGCCCTGGATTCCCTCGGGGAATCCCGGGTAGTTCTCGACCTCTGTCGTGTTCATCAACTCACCGCCGGCCTCAACGCTCGACGCGAGAAGCAGTGGGTTCAGGTTCGCGCGGGCCGCGTAAATTGCCGCTGTGTAGCCGGCAGGCCCTGACCCGATGATGATGACATTGCGCACGGTATTGCTCCTCAAAAGTTCGCTCGACCAGTCCAACACATCTTAGTTGGGCGCTATTCCAGAGGCCCTGTGGTGGCTGTGAGGGGACTGTGAGCCGGGGGTTCAGCGCCCGGTGCCGAGCGCATCAGTTGCGGTCGAGAACATCAGGCGGAACGGGTGTTCTCGACCGGAAGTGGTGTTCTCGGCGTGAAGCCTAGCGGCGACGCAGGCGGCGCTTGACCGGCGCGATGGCTTCCCGGAGTTCCTCGGAACGCATCAGCGCGAGTGCGCCGACGTAGAGGGCCAGCATGACGACACCGATGAGTGCCATGGTGAGCACCGCGTTGAGGGGCGAGGCAAGCGCCCAGCCGCTGGTGTACCCGCCAAGCACGAAGATCAGGACGACTCCAGCGAGCACGGACGGGATGGCGGCGACCGTGTAGACGGTGAGGCTGCGGATGATGCGGGCCATGTCGAGTCCGTGAATCCGCTTCGCGAGCAGGATGCCGGCGGTGATCATCTGCACGACGATCGATACCGACATCGAGACGGCAAGGCCGATACCGATGAACTCGCGCGGCAGCTGCGCGCAGGCCAGCGCGAGAGCGATGTACACGGCCGTCTGAACCAGCGTGAAGAAGAAGGGTGTGCGGGTGTCGCCGAGGGCGTAGAAGGTCCGCTGGAAGACGAAGAGCACGGCGAACGGGACAAGGCTGACGAGGTAGCCCATCAGCACGAAGCCCATCGCGGCGGTGTCGGCGAACTGGTCGGTGAACAGGCTTGCGAAGGGGAACGCCACGACGAGGAGAACGGCCGTCGCCAGCACGATCAGCAGCGTGATCTGCCGAACCGCAGCCGAGACATCCGTTTTCAGGTTCTCGATCCGGTTCTCACGCACGTGTTCGGCCAGGCGGGTGAAGTAGGCGGTGGCGACCGACAGGGTGATCACCGAGTGCGGCAGCATGAAGATCAGCCAGGCGTTCTGCAGCGTGGCCGGTCCTGCGCCGTACCCGGAGGCGATGAAGGCGACGTTGGTCTGGATGACACCGCCGAGGGTGGTGAGTCCGAGCATCGCGAATGACCAGCCTGCGAGCTTGCCGGTCGCGCCGAGCCCCACTCCCCGCCAGGCGAAGTCGGGCCGGTAGCTGAGTCCGATCCGCTTCCAGAAGAAGAACAGGACGATCGCCTGCGCTGCAACACCGATGGTCGCTGTGCCGGCGAGGACGGCGATCATGCTCGGTGTCCAGTCGGTGACGAGTCGATCACCGTTGGGGTCGGCCCCGAAGGCGATTATGAAGACGACAAGGCCAGCCATCGCCACGATGTTGTTGATCACGGGTGACCAGGTGAACGGGCCGAATACCTTGTGCGCGTTGAGGATCTCGCCAAGCACCGAGTACAGGCCGTAGAAGAAGATCTGCGGCAGGCACCAGTAGGCAAATGCGATCGCGAGCGCGCGCGTCTCCTCGTCCAGCCTCACCGTGTAAATGCTCACGAGTGCCGGCGCGAGCAGGACGGCCGCGACCGTCGCGCCGAGCAGCACGACGAAAGTGAGCGTCAGCAGCTTGTTCATGTACGCCTTGCCGCCGTCGGCGTGCACGATCGAGCGCACGATCGACGGAACGAGCACCGCACTCAGAACACCACCGGCGATGATGACGTAGAGGGTGTTTGGCAACTGGTTAGCGGCGCCGAACGCGTCGGCGCTGCGTGAGCCGACGAGGCCGATGGTGGATGCCAGGAGCATCGCCTTCACGAAACCGAGCAAACGGGACACGAGGGTCCCGGATGCCAGGAACAAGCTTGCCCGGCCGATGCTGCCTTCGTCTGTTGATTTAGTCATTGCCGCTTTCAGTGGACATGTTCTGGGCCTTTGCGGGGCGGCGTTTACGGATCGTGCGGATGAGTCCGCCGAGGAACAGCGCGAGGATGAGGCCACCGATCACGGCGGCCCCGATTCCTTCCCAGTCAGCGCGGACGCTGACCGGGACCTGGACGCTGCCACCGATGACGGCGTTCTGCGGCGAGTAGAGCTGCACCCGAACCAGGACATCTCCGTTGCCGAGCCGCGCCTGAACGGGTACGAGAACCGTTTCACGGGAGTTCGCTGGAATGGTCTGGGTCACCGCCGCGTCGACACTGAGCTTGAGGCTCGAGGTGGACGCCTGGAGCACGACGGTAACGGGCTGGTCGAAGTCATTGCGCACGGAGAACGGCAGCGAGGTCTGGTTGCTCACCATGTTGATCTGGGTGGTGGCCGTGATCGACACTGAGTCGAGGATGGCGGTGGTCTGGTCGTCGTGTTCCTGGACGGCAGCGTCCCAGTCAGCGGCGTTGTCACGCCACGAGACGGCGAGCAGGGCCAGAATTTCGGCTCGCTCCTCGCCCGTGAGGATGGTGGGGTCGTCGAGGACGGTGGCGAAGGACGCTATCTCCGCCTCACGGGCGCTGAATCGCGCCACGGTAGCTGTTCGCCCGGAGTCCTCCGGTTCGTCAACGATCGTCACCGTTTCCGGCTTGGCGGAAGCCGCGGTGCTGAGTGACGTACTCGACACCAGCGGCAGGGTAGCCAGCGCCGACAGCGCCTCACTCAACCGGGCTGACGACGGCGGCCACCCGCGGTCAAGGGCGAGCACCAGCGTCCGCTCCGGTGCGGAGCGTTCGGCGCCGACGACCATGAGCTGGGCGGCGAGGTCCGCGAGGGCGTCCTGCTGGTCGTCGGTGCTGATTGCCGTGACCGCGTCCTGGAGCGCCTCTGACGCCGCGGCATCCGACACGATGAGCGCAGCGTCACCGACCCTCGACGCCGCTCCAGGCGTGTATGAGGCAGTCGTTGCGACGTTGCCGGAGGAGACGATCGTCGACGTTGCGCCGGATGCCGCGAAAATGGGCAGGTCGGTGGACACCACTGTGTCGTCGGCGGGCCAGACGACACCGGTTGTTGTGTACGGCCACTCGGTGAGTTCGGCGAGGGTCGGGAGCGGTGTCTCATCGGGACCCGGATCTGCCGGCGGTGCTTCCGTCTCGCCGGGGACCGGCTCGCTGTCTGGAACGTCGGCCGACGGGGCGGCGAAGTTGTCGGGATCGAGGCCGAACAGCAGTGACGTCGGACTCAGGAGGTTCGGGATACCGGCCTGTGCCTGCACGGCGGGGTCCGCATCCGCAAACTGGAGCGGGAAGGTTTCGTTTGTGGCGCGTGAGAGGGTGTCGAGCCAGGCGACCGCCGATGCCGGCGCTGCGTCACCGAGTGCGCGGATCGACGCGATGATCATCGGGTCGATTCCGAGCGCCACAGGGCGGTCGATGACCCCGTCGAGCTGTTTCGTGAGTACGCCATTGGGGGAGGTATAGAAAGCAAGGGCATCGGCCGTCAGCAGGCCGGTCGTTCCCGGCGGAGCTGTAATGGGCATCACGACGGCGACGCCGAGCGGCGACGCCGCAGGATCTGGGCTGTAGACAACCGTGTCCCGCGCCTCTACGACAGTCTCCGCGCTCGTGTAGACGGCATCGATGGGGTACACGCCCCCGGTGGCCAGCGCGAGCGACTCGGCGGTGACCTGGATGGGGGTGAGGGTGTGGCTGGCGCCAGGTCCAAGGGCCGGTACCGGGACCTGGGCGACCGTGTGTTCGGTGCCGGAGGCTGTGGACAGGTCCAGCCACTCGGTGAGCTCGGCGCGGGAGTCGATGGCGCCCGTGTTGGACTGAAGGACCAGAGTGCCGTCGGCGACGGAGACTGCCGTGGTGTTCTCAACGGTCACGGTGACAGCCATCGTTCCGCCGGCGCCGAGGAAGCTGGCGGACTGGCGGATCGATACGGAGACATCCTCAACACTCGGAGCGGCAGCTGGAGCGCTGAGCGCCGTGGTGGCGGCTGCCGGTTCACTGGCGATGGCGGGTGAGGTTGCGCCGCCGAGGGACAACAAACCGACCACGGTGGCAAGAAGCACACGCATGGTCAACGGCGGTCGTTTCTGTGTCATAGGCGTTCGCCGGCGCGGAGGATCCACGTTCCAGCATCGATCGATTCTAGAGGTGGACGCTGGGGGGATGCTTTCAGCGCGCGGGAGACGGCGGACCCTGCCCCAAATGCGCGGGTCGCTCGCCGTCGCCGTCCGCCTCGATCAGCGCGTACTTTTGCCAGTGCTTCCAGCCGTGAATCTGCCGCTCACGGTAGTAGGCCTCATCGATCCGTTCGTGCCACTCGACATAAACGAGTGCCAGCGATGTCGCTGCACCGTCGTCATCCGCTCCGATGCCGTGCTGCCACAAGCGGTGCGAGAGGTTCCAGGTGCTCCCGGTGAGGAAGGCACCGTCGGCGCGACGAAGGATGTACACGTACGGCATCGACCAAGAGTGCGGCCGACGAGGAGCGAGCAGACCGGATTACCGGGTGCTGTCGGGTGCCACAGGTCTCTCCCTGCCTGTGGAGGACCAGACGACGATGGGCGACACGGCCGGTCGGACGATTACTCGCTGACGGAGTCCAGCAGGGTCCAAACGGTGCGCGTGAGGTCGGGATGCTCGAGCGCGATGCTTCGCAATAGTTCATATTCCAGTTGAGCTATATTCTTGCGGTGGACAGCGGCATCCGCCAGATCGCTTCGTGCAGCGTGCTTCGCCATCGCATATTGCGCGGTCATCCCGCTCGCGTCCAGTGCGTCGGCCCGCAGCTCGAAGACAACGAGTTCGTCGACCGTTGGAAGGTCGTGGATAAAGTCGTATGGGTCTTCACCGGCACGGCAGCGGTGCTCGATGAGAACGTCGAGTTCATACCGGGCATAGCGGCGCAACTCGTCGAGGTCCATCCTGGCCATGGTCATCGCGCCTCCTTCGCTTGTTCGACGTTGGGTGTTTTGTGAGCCCGGTTTAAAGGGTACGCGAGGATTCTCAGGTGCCAAATAATGGATGCCGCGTGCCGGTCCCGGTGGAATCCACCACGGCCGTGCGACGATGGGGCATGGACCAGAAACCGCTCGCGAGCAGCACACTGCGGCACTTCCGCGAGACCCTCGAGGCTGAACGCGCAGAACTCCTCGCCCAGCAGGAGCACGTGGCGGCATCCCTCACCGAAGTACGCGACGCGCGTGACGGCGAACAGGACGACGAACACGACCCTGAGGGGCCAACTCTTACCGCCGAGTGGTCGCGCCTGACCGGGCTGCAGGACGACGCGGTGCGCCAGCTCAAGGACCTCGATCGTGCGCTCGCCCGAGTCGATGACCGCAGCTACGGAATTTGCACCCGCTGCGGCAAGCCGATCGGTCGGGCCAGACTCGATGCCCGCCCGGTCGCTGAGCTGTGCATCGAGTGCGCGCGGCTCGCTGAAACCGGTCGATAGGGTTACCTGCCCTGAGTTGGCCGTCGATGCACCCGGCACGTAACCTCGCCGTATGACCGAGAACCCCGCTGACTTGCCCGAAGTCTGCGTCTGTTACATCCTCGATGAAACCGACGAAGACGGTTACCGGGTCCTGCTCGGTGAAAAGAAGAAGGGCCTTGGCCTTGGCAAGCTCGTTGGCCCCGGCGGCAAGCTCGAGCCGGGCGAGACGCCCGCGCAGGCGGCGGTCCGCGAGGTCTTCGAGGAGTCGGGACTTCGGGTTCTCGAAGACGATCTCGTGTTGCTCGGTCGCATCAGGTACGAGTTTCCGACGCGTGAGGCGTGGAGCCAGATCTCGTGGGTCTTCGCCACGCGATCGTGGCAGGGCGACATTGTCGAGTCCGACGAGCTGCTTCTCGGTTGGCGTCCGGTCGACGCGATCCCGTTCGATCGGATGTGGGATGACGCCAGGTACTGGCTGCCGGGAGTGCTCGCCTCACCTGATTCTGGCGACGTCATCGAGCGGAGGTTCGTGTTCGGCGCCGATCTGTCGACGGTGATCGAGTCGGACGGTCCGCTCCCGGCGGGTGCCGCTACGCCTGGATCGCGAGCGTAAACGGAAGAACGGCGGATGCTCCCGCCTGCCGCAGCACGCGGCCAGCGACGGTGATCGTCCACCGGCTGTCGGTGAGGTCGTCAACCAGCAGCACAGGGCGACCAGCGTAACCGTTCAGAGCGGTTACCAGTTCCGGCCCGACGCTGAAACGGTCCCACACGCTCGACAACCGGTAGGCGCTGTTGCCCCCGGGTTCGCCCGATGGTCCCCCGTTTGCCAGCTCGAGCGCGCCGAGGTACGGCAGCCGGCCGACATCGGAGAGGGCGCGCGCCACCGAGTCCACCAGGAGAGGGCGTCGGCGGGACGGCATGCTGATGACCGCCGCCGGGCGTTCGTCCCAGTCCCACTGGCTCAGCACCCGAATGCAGGCGTCGACCATGGCACGGCTCGCCGGTGCATCGGTGCCGCCAGCGGCAAAGAGGTCGCGGAGGGTGCCGCCCCAACCCAGGTCGGTAAGCCGCGCGAGGGCGCGGCCTGGCTCTACCCGGTCCGCCGGCGCGATCTTGCCCTTCACAGGCACGCCGAGCTGATCCGCGCCCGTTGGCCACTGGGCCCGCGGTTCGATGACGACCCCGACGCGGTTGAGGGACTGCGAGGCCTGCCCTGATGCGTCCTCCCGGATATCGGTTGGGTACCAGGCGGCCTCCCCCGCTGCCGCTGCACAGTTGTCGCAGCGACCGCACGGCACAGCTGTATCGTCATCGAGGGCACGCTGGAGGAACTCCATCCGGCACCCGGTGGTGCGCTCGTACTCGATCATCGAGTTCTGTTCGGCCACGCGCGCCGCGGCGATGCGGGCGTATCGCTCGGCGTCGTAGACCCAGGGCTGACCGGTTGCGACCCAGCCGCCGGTGACCCGCTGCACGGCGCCATCGACGTCGAGCACCTTGAGTAGAAGCTCGAGCGGGCTGCGCTTGAGGTTGACCCGAGCTTCGAGCGCGGGGGTCGACAGCGGAGCACCGTTGAACGCGAGCTCGTCGATGACCGCCGTGGCCTTCGCCTCGTCGGGCATCGACGAGGTGGCGAAATACTGCCAGATCGCTTCGTCTTCGGTGCCGGGCAGCAGCAGCACGTCTGCGCTGGCCCGTTTGCCGTCGATCATTGCGGCGCGCCCGGCGCGACCGACCTGCTGGTAGTACGCAACAGGCGACGACGGAGCGCCGAGGTGGATCACAAACCCCAGGTCGGGCTTGTCGAACCCCATGCCGAGGGCGCTCGTCGCGACGAGCGCCTTGACCTGGTTGTTCTTGAGCGCTTGTTCCAGGCCTTCGCGGTCGCCGGCATCCGTTCGCCCGGTGTATGCCTGCACCTCGTGGCCAGCCTCACGGAGGAGCCGGGCGGTGTCGTCGGCTGCAGACACGGTGAGCGCGTAGATGATGCCTGAGCCGGGCAGGTCACCGAGGTGGGTGAGCAGCCAGGCGAGCCGCGTGCCGGCGTCGGGCAGGCGGAGCACGCCGAGTCGCAGGGATGCCCTGGCGAGCGGGCCTCGGATCGTCACGACCTCGGTGTGGCCGGCAGATTCGAGTTGCTCGGCGACGTCGGTGACGACGCGGGAGTTGGCGGTCGCGGTTGTGGCGAGCACGGGGACGCCCGTCGGCATCTCGGCGATGAGGTCGCGCAGGCGACGGTAGTCGGGGCGGAAGTCGTGGCCCCAGTCGGAGATGCAGTGGGCCTCGTCGACGACGAGGAGGCCGGTGCGCTTCACGAGGCTGGGCAGCTGCTCTTCGCGGAAACGCGGGTTGTTGAGGCGCTCGGGCGAGACGAGCAACACGTCGACCTCGTCGCGCTCAAGCTTCTGCAGAACATCGCCCCACTCGTGCGGGTTGGCCGAGTTGATGGCGACGGCACGGACACCGGCGCGCGCTGCCGCTTCGACCTGGTCGCGCATGAGGGCGAGCAGCGGGGACACGAGGAGGGTTGGCCCGGCGCCCTGACGGCGGAGCAGAAGGGTTGCGACGAAATACACAGCCGACTTGCCCCAGCCCGTGCGCTGCACCACGAGGGCACGACGGCGCTCATCGACGAGAGTGGCGATGGCCTCGTACTGCCCCTCGTGGAAGTCAGCGTCGGGGGAACCGACCAACGTTCGCAGGATTTCGAGGGCGTCGGCACGGGTATTCGTCATGACCCCAGCTTCGCAGGTGCGGCTGACAGCCCTGTGCGTGCCCGGGGTGTGCGAGAGCGCGGGCCTGCGGGCGCTGGCGCCGAGCGCTGCACATCCATGTCCAGGCTGCAGAAGCTTCTGCAGCGCGAGCATGCAACTGCAGCGCGAGCATGCAACTGCAGCGCTCGCTCGGGTGGGGCGGTCTGCAGCGCTCGAGTGGGCGGAAGGGCGGGGCCGGGTCCGATCAGCGCCGCGGCATCCGCTCTGACGAATCGACGATCTGCTTGCCGAGCGGGAGAAGCGCGACGGGCACCATCTTGAAGTTGGCCCAGCCGAACGGGATCCCGATGATGGTGACGCACAACAGAACACCGCTGACGATGTGTTCGAGCGCGATCCACCAGCCGGCGAGCAGCACCCAGACCACGTTGCCGATCGTCGAGCCAACACCGGCCGTTGGCTTGTCGACCACTTCCTTGCCGAACGGCCAGAGTGCGTAGAGGCCGATCCGGGCAGCGGCGATCCCCCAGGGGATGGTGACGATGAAAATGCACATGATTGCCGCGGCGAGCATATAGCCGAGGAACAGCCAGAAACCCGACAGCACCACCCAGATGATGTTCAGAAGTGTCTTCATAGTGCGCTCAGTCTGACAGCCGACCCTGAGCGTCGGTGACACACTGGTAACCGTGACTTCAGCGCTCGTGCAACTCCTCCGGTTAGACCTCGAATCCGCCCGCTTCACGGTGACGACACTCACAGAGCTCTGGGGAGCCGAAGCGGATGCCGCGCTCCACCGCAATGAGAGGGTGCCGGCGCTCCGCGCGCTCGCGGCGAGGCGCAGGGATGCAGCGCCGGAGGCATCCGCCACGCTCGCAACCCTGTTCGTGCTCGGACTGCCCGTCACGCACGATGACCTGGTCGCTGCTCTGCCGAATCTCGGCGCCGATGGCGCTGTCGAGCTCGGGCTGGTCGACGTCACGGGCACCGAGGCCAGGCCGCTGATCGACCTGAGGCCGTACAGCTTCGTCGACGCCCACGGCGCGGGCAGCTGGTGGATCGCATCCGACCTCGGCGAACTGGTGCTCGGGCGTCCCCTCGGCGAAGAACACGTGCTCGGTGTCGGCGGTGCATCGACGACGCTCAGCGGGCTGATGATGCAGACCCCCGTCGGACGGGTGCTCGACCTGGGTACCGGTTGCGGCATCCAGGCCATGCACGCCGCCCGCCACGCCACGCACGTGGTCGCGACGGACATCTCGGCTCGGGCGCTCGAGCTCGCCGCCCTCAACGCGGAACTCAATTCGATCCACAACATCGAGTTCCGGCTCGGGAGCCTGTTCGAACCCGTGCGCGGAGAGCGATTCGACCAGATCGTGTCGAATCCCCCGTTTGTGATCACCCCGAGGGCCGACGGTGTTCCTGCCTACGAGTACCGCGACGGCGGTATGGAGGGCGACGCTCTCGTCGAGGCCGTTCTCCGCGGTGCCGCCGCACACCTCACCCCCGGCGGCGTTGCTCAGCTCCTCGGCAACTGGGAGTATCGCGTCGGGCAGGATGCCTTCAGGCGCGTCGGTGGCTGGATCGACGGCACCGGCCTCGATGCCTGGATCATCGAGCGCGACACCCAGGATCCGGCGCAGTACGCCGAGACCTGGATCCGCGACGGCGGAACGAAGTCGGGCACACCGGACTTCGACCGGTTGTACAACGCCTGGCTCGATGACTTTGAGGCGCGCCGGGTCACCGCTGTTGGGTTCGGATACATCACACTGCGGATGCCACTGGCGGGCGACCCATCACTGCGGCGACTTGAACGGTTGCACGGTTCGCTCGGCACCAATGAGTCAGGCCTTGGCGTGCACCTCGCGTCTGTGCTCGCCGCGCACGACTGGCAGAAGGTCCGCGACGACGAAGAGCTGGCCCTGTCGCACGTCACTGCCGCGCCTGACGTGACCGAGGAACGCCACTACTGGCCGGGAGACGAAGACCCCACCGCGATGATGCTGCGACAGGGCAGCGGTTTCGGGCGAACGATCCGGATGGATACCGCTTTGTCCGCCCTCGTCGGCGCGAGCGACGGTGACCTGACAATTGGTGCTGTGACCGCGGCCATCGCGCAGTTGCTCGAGGTCGATGTCGCCGAATTGCTTGCGGAACTGATGCCGCGCGTCCGCGGCCTTATCGACGACGGGTTCCTCGTCCCCGTCGATGAGACTGAGTAGTCGATGACGCTGAGTAGCCGCAGCGGGCACAAGAGATAAGGCATTCGCCCGATACTGCTCGCCCCCCTTAGAGAACACGATGGAGTCATCAATCTCAGGAGGACACCATGCAGATCTCAGGCGAATACGGAACGGAACTTCTGCTCCGCTATTCCGAGGAGGAGCTCAGGCGGCAACTGGAGTTCCGCCGCGTGGCCGAGGAGCGTGCGGGTGAATCCCGCGGTGACGCCGGGGCAGTCGGCGCCGTCCGCCCGTCGATGCTCGCCCGCTTCGCCCGGTTCCTGTTCCGCGAGGACACCGCGGCAGGAGGGCCCGAATGGATCCGCCCCGCTCAGGGATCATCCGCGAACCCCGAGCCCGTGCTGCCGCCGGCTCGCGTCGAGGCGGCGCCGTCGGTCACGAGCGTCGGCACGGAGAGTTCAGCGGAACGCGACGATGAGCGGATGCCGGTGATGGCCGGCTCGCCGCGATGACGGCACTGTGACGGCGACGGCGACGGCGACTGCGATCGTGACGACGCCGGCGGTCGACGTCCTCGCCCGGGTGCCATCCACCAACTCCGCTTCGGCCGGTTCGGGTGCCTCGACGCGTGTCAGTGCGTCGTGGCACGATGAACAGGTGAGGTCACCGGCGTCAAGTCCAGCCATGATCGGGCGTGAGTCCGAACTTGCGCAACTGCACGCGGTCTTTGACCAGGTCCTCACCGGCCGCCCGCAGGGTGTCGTCATCTCGGGCGAAGCCGGGATCGGCAAAACCCGCCTGATCGAGGAGTTTCTGGGTCTCGCATCCGTCGACGCACTTGTGCTTACCGGGCAGAGCGTCGACCTCGGTGCTGTCGGCGCCCCGTACTCTCCCATCCAGAGTGTCCTCCGCGGCCTGGTTGCCGAGCTTGGTGTAGAGGCAGTGCTCGAGGCGAGTGGTCCGGGGGCAGAGGCCCTCACCGCTCTCCTGCCCGAACTTGGCGCCCAACGCGCCGATCCGGCGGGTGCCGCCCTCAATCGACTGCACGACACGGTGGCCACGCTCGTCGAGACTGTGTCACGGCGGACTCCCCTCGTCATCGCGATCGAAGACCTGCACTGGGCGGATGAAGGCACCCTTGACCTCCTTCGTTTCCTGCTCCGGGTTCTCGGCCGTGGCCGCATTCTCGTTGTGCTCAGCTTCCGCTCCGAAGACGTGGGTCGCGGGCATCCGCTGCGTTCGCTCCTCAGCGAACTCGACAGAAGCCGCAGCGTGACCCGGGTCGAACTTGCTCGGCTCACGAAGGAGGAAGTGCGCAGGCAGGTGGCCGCGATTCTCGGATCCGAACCCGACGACGAGGCGTTCGACAGCGTCTACGCACGCAGTGAGGGAGTGCCGTTCTTCGTCGAAGAGCTCGTCGGCTTCGGGTCGACGGGTGAAGGCGAGTTGCCCTGGACCCTGCGCGAGCTCCTCCTCGCCCGTTATGAACGACTCAGCGACGAGTCGCAACACCTGCTGCGCCTGATCTCCGCCGGGGGCGTGCGTGTCGATCACGACCTGCTGTCGGCGGTGTTTTCCGGCGAGCCCGAGCAATTGGATGCCGCGGCCAGGGAAGCGATGATCGCCAACATCCTCGTGGCCGATGAACTCAGTTACGCGTTCAGGCACGCCCTGGTCCGCGAGGCCATTCACACGGACCTGCTGCCGGGCGAGCGGACCAGATTCCATACCCGGTTCGCCGAAGCCCTCGAGGCGCTGTCGGGTGAACGACGCGTCGCGGCAGAGATCTCCTATCACTGGCTGGCTGCCCACGACACGCAGCGTGCCTTCCCCGCGACGCTCGACGCGATGACCGAAGCTCGGGCGACCCACGCCTACGGCACGGCGGCGCAGATGGGCGAGCGGGCTCTCGAGCTGTGGGACCAAATTCCTGACGCGGAGAAGGTCGCCGGACGCCAGAAGATCGATCTCCTCGCGCAGACGGCATCCGCTCTTCGCAACGCCGGGGAGGGTGAGCGCTCGCTCGCGATGATTAACGTCGCACTCGAGGAGAGTCCCCGCACCGAGAGCCTCCGCTACGCGCGGTTGCTCAGGGACAAGGCGCTGTACCTCGGCAATACCGGCAAGCCGGGTTCGATTCCGTTGCTCAGGGAAGCCCTCGAACTGGTGCCGCCAGGCGCGACCGGAATGGCGGGCACAACCGGACTCGCGCGCGCCCCGATGAGCGCCGGTGAATTGCGATCGGCACTTCTCACCGCGCTCGCCGGTCGACTGATGCTCGCGGCACGCATGGACGAAGCAATCGAAACAGCCCGTGAAGGGCTCCGCGAAGCAACGGATGCCGGCTCAGACCGGCACGCATCGATCGCCTCGAACATCCTCGGTACGACCGAGATCAACGTCGGTCGATTCGAGGAGGGACGTGCGCATCTCGACGAGGCGCTGGCGCTCTCGCAGAACGAGACAAGTGCGCGTTTGCGTTACCGGGTCAATGCCTCCGACAGCGAATACCTCCTCGGGCACTACTCGGAGGCGGTGAGTATCGCTGAACTGGGCATCCAGCGCGCCCGCGAACTGGGCGTCGAACGCAGTTCGGGCATCATCCTCAAATCGAACGCCGTCGATCCCCTCATCGCCCTCGGACAGTGGGAACGGGCCGACCAGTACATCGACAGCGCCGTCCGCCTCCTGCCGTCGCCGACGTTCAACGCCTACCTCAACCGCGCGCGGATGTTCCTGCTGACCTGGCGGGGCGAGACCGACGCGGCGTACCGGCTATACCGCAGTGCTCGGGCGCACGCGCGTGAACTCGGTGAGTCCGAGATGCAGGTCAGGCTCAGTTTTCCGCGAGTCGCAGCGGAGCTTCACCTTGCCCGCGGCGCGGTGGCCGAGGCGTGGGACGAGATGGATGTCCTCTTCGACGGCGACCACACGCCCGTCGCCGGGTATGAACTTCCGTTGCTGGCAACGGCCGGCCGCACGCTCGCCGCCCTCAGGCGTGCTGGTGAATCTCCTGTGTCAGACGGTGCCCTGGAGAACCGACTCCGGGCGCTGGTCGGTCGGGTGGACTGGTGGCCAACGGCATCCCTCTGGTCGACGATCTTTGACGCTGAACTCTCCGGGGCGCGAGGGATGGGTGATGATCCTGGCGCGTGGAAGCGTGCGGCGGAAGTCGTGGCCTCCGACCCGGCTGCGCAGGCCCACCTGCCGTCGTACACGGCCCTTCGTCTCGGGCAGGCGCTCGTCGAGGCCGGTGAACGTCACGAAGCTGTTGTCGCCCTCCGTGACGCGGTTCGCGGCGCTGAGCTGCTCGGTGCCGGTCTTGTCGGGCGCACCGCTGTCGGTGTCGCCGAGCGCGCGGGACTCACCCTCGACGAGGCACCGAACAGGCGAACGACGAACGCGACGGAACTGACGCTTCGCGAGCGTCAGGTCCTCGACCTGCTCGGGCAGGGCCTGACCAACCGTCAAATCGGCGAGCGGCTCTTCATCAGCGCCAAGACGGCGAGCGTCCACGTCTCAGCGATCCTGCGGAAACTCGGCGCCTCCAGCCGTACCGAGGCCGCGTTTCTGGCGCGCGAGTCCGCCTGACAGGCGACTCACAAGCTCAGTGGGTGCTCTATGCATCCGGCGGTTAGGCATCCGGCGGTGCTGCCGCGTGCGTGGGTGAACCGTGCAGTCTGAGTGCCGCGAGCAATGCCCGCACTCCCCCGTTGGGTGAGGTGAGCACGCGGGTCGGAAGGTCAACGCCGTGAAGCGCCTCAGCCATCGACGCCTGGGCGAGAACGAGAACATCTGAGCGGGCCGCGAATTCGATCGCTGCGTCCCTGACCAGGGCGTTGTGCCCCGCGATGTCACCCTGTTCCTGTGCGTCGGCGGCGCCATCGACGACGGTGACGTCGACGGTCACGTCGGGGTGAGCGGCCGCGAACCGTTCGAGCAGGCGGCCGGTTGGCCCGACGGTGGACGGGCGGGTTACGAGTACTTCGATGTGCCCAGTGCGGTCTTCGCGGCGGGCCGCTTCGGTCGCGATCGCCACGGCCTGTTCGGCCATCGCCGCGTCGACCCGAACAACGGGAACCGTCGAGTTGACCTGCTCCGCAACCTCGGCGGTCGATGTGCAGGTAACGAGAATAGCCAGGGCGCCGGATGCTTCGAGGTGCCTGATGTGGGCAGCGACGCGGTTGGTGAGTTCCTGTGTCACCCCTCCGGCGGGATCCGGGTCGAGCAGCCCTGCATCCACAATATGGACTGATTCGACAGTGGGATGAGCGTCGCGGAGTGCTGAAGAGAAGGACGCTGCGAGGGCGGGATCTGTATGCAGCAGGCCGACCCGCTGTGAGTGTTGCGTGGTCATGAGTACTCCTGCCCGAGAGACCTGATCGAAGGTCGAGCACACTATGTCACAGTCCCGATCTGGCCAGAAGGGAGGATGGTCAACCCTCTCGCCGGATCATCGGTACCTCGCCGGTGGCATGATAGCCGGATTAATTCTGCTGAGAATGTCTTGCCGAGTTCTCCGTTCGCTTCTAGAGTCCCGTTGTAATGGCGCCGCAACAAGGGCGTGGTTTTCAGCTCGGTTTTTTCAGCACTGTCCTGAACCTGACACAGAGAAGAAGCATGAACAGACGAATCTTCAGGGCGTTTCGGACACGGGACCGTTCGTGACCAGCGTCGTCGGCCACGCAGAGGGCCGTGACACGAAGGCAGGCGCTCGACGCGTGCGCCCTCGCCGGGCGCCCAAGCGAACCTACAACCGCCGCGAAGCCATCGCCGGCTATCTCTTTATCGCTCCATGGGTGATCGGGTTTCTGATCTTCACCCTCGGTGCGATGGTCTACAGCCTCATCATCTCCTTCAGTGATTACAACCTCGCGGCGAACAGCTCGACCCCCGTTGGGTTCGCAAATTACGCCCAGCTCTTCGAGGACCCGAAGGTCGGTCTCGCTCTGGGCAATACCCTCGTCTACGCGCTCATGGCCGTCCCGCTGGAAATTGCGTTCGCGTTGTTTCTGGCGATGCTGCTGGCGCGCGTCGGAAGGGGCGCAGGCTTTTTCCGCACCGTCTACTACCTGCCCAAAATGACCCCGACAGTCGCGACGGCATCCGTCTTTCTCCTGCTCCTCAACGGCAACTCGGGCGCCATTAACCAGGGACTCGGCCTCCTCGGCATCGAAGGCCCGCAGTGGCTCGTCGACCCGGCGTGGGTGAAACCGTCGATTGTGTTGATGACGCTGTGGACGGTCAGCGGAACAATGGTGATCTTTCTGGCTGCCTTGAAGAGCGTGCCCCGAGACCTGTACGAGGTGGCGTCGCTCGACGGGGCCGGGCCGGTGCGGAAGTTCTTCTCGATCACCGTGCCGATGATCTCGAGCGCGATCTTTTTCAACGTGATCGTGCTGACGATCGGGGCGTTTCAGGTGTTCGACCAGGCATATCTCCTGTTCTGGCGTGACCAGTCCAACGCGTCACCGGAGTCGTCCTTGTTTTACGCGGTTTACCTGTTCCAGCAGGCGTTTCGGCAGTTCGATTTCGGGTTCGCCGCTGCGATGGCATGGCTGTTGTTCATGATCATCATGCTGATCACCTTTATTCAGATGAAGTTCGGCAACCGGTTCGTGTACTACGAGGGAGATGACCACACATGAGCGTGACTGAGTCATCGCCGGACGCCGTCAGGCTCAAGGGCCAGGTGATCGGGGAGCAGACGGTTGCCGGCACTCCCCGAAACGGTCCGAAGGTCGACCGTTGGTACAAACCGAAGAGTGTCCTCGGCAGGGTAGTTCTCTGGATCGCACTCATCGGCTTTGGGCTGTTGTTCATGTATCCATTCGTCTGGCTACTCGCGGCGAGCCTCAAGCCACGCGGGCAGGTTTTCGACAACTCGCTTATCCCGCGCACTTGGGTTCCTGAGAACTACGTCGAGGTCTGGGACCAGTTACCCCTGGTCAGCTGGATGTTCAACAGCCTTTCGATCGCCCTGCTCGCGGCTCTGGCGGTTGCCATTTCGAGTTCGGTTGTGGCGTTCGGCTTTGCCTACTTCAAGTTCCCGGCGCGCAACCTGCTGTTCGGGCTTGTCCTCGCGACGATGATGTTGCCGGGTGCCGTCACGATGATCCCCCAGTACCTCATCTGGAAGGAACTGGGCCTGATCGGAACGTGGGTGCCGCTCTGGGGAGCGAACCTCTTCGGGTCTGCGTTCTACATTTTCCTGCAGAGGCAGTTCTTCCTCGGGCTCCCGCGCGAGCTGTTCGAGGCCGCCCGCATCGACGGCTGCAGTTACTGGGGGCTCTTCCGCCGCATCGCGATGCCGCTGTCGATCCCGTCATTCATCATCGTCTTCGTCTTCGAGTTCCAGGCCAGCTGGAACAACCTTCAGGCGTCGCTCATCTACCTCAACGCGGGTTCGGTCGAGGGATTCACCGCACCGCTCGGGATCGCGTACGCGATGACGAAGTACAGCCCCACCGCCGGCGGCCACGGCGATTACCAGTACGTGATGGTGGCATCGCTCATCATCACCCTGCCCATGCTGTTGATCTTCGCCTTCGGCCAGCGTTACTTCATCGAGGGGGTGGCGACGCAGGGGCGAAAAGGCTGAACTTTCGCCTCCCTCACACAGAACGGGCAACCCAGCAGGGTTGCCCGTTCTGTGTGAGTCGCGTCAGACGTTACTTCACGACCTTGTCGTATGCCCGCATCGCCGCGTCCTGAGCGTCGGCGAGAGCATCCTCAGACGACTTGTCACCCAGCAGCGCCGACGTGACCGCGTTCTTCAATTCGGTCTGGATCTCCTGCCCCGCAGCGGAAGCGCCGTAGGACTCACCTTCTCCGACGACCTCGTAGAACGTGGCGATCGTCTGGTCGAAGCCGGCGTTTCCGCTCTCCTTGACGAACTGGTCGCGAATCGCCTCATCGGCCGCCGGCGATCCGGTGAACAGGCCGGTGTTGATCGCTCCCGGGCTCTCGGAGATCGTCGCCGCGCGCGCCTCTCCCGCAGCCAGCCACGCATCCTGGGAGGTGAGTTCCAGCGCCCAGGCGCAGGCGGCATCCGCATTCTTCGCCCCCACAGGGATCACGAACGCGGTACCGCTGGCGACCGAGAACGGCTCACCCTCGATGTTCTTGAACGGGACAGCCTCGATCTGGACCTCGTCCACGTACGGGCTCAGGACGTTCACGTACCACTGCGCGTTCACCTGAGCGCCGACCTGATCAGCAACGTAGGGGTTGTTGTCGCCGAACGCATCGAAGGAGTCCGTGAAGCTCCGGTATTTCGCATATCCGCCCTGGGCGTCGAACAGTTGCTTGAGGAAGTCGAGCGCCCGGGCATTCTCGGGTGAATCGAGAGCCGGCACGCCCTCGTCATCCATAATCTCGCCGCCGAAGCCGAGGAGCCATAAACCGGCCTGGTTGACACCGACGGAGTCGAAGCCGAGGACGGTCGGGTTCCCACCCGATGCGGTGTACATCATGCCAATGGCCCCGAGGAGGACATCGGGCTTTGACGTGTCGATCTGGTCAGGGGTGACGCCTGCTGCGTCCATGACGCGTTTGTTCAGGATGATTGCCGGTGGCTGATAGAACTGGGGGACTCCCCACACTTTGTCGTCCCACTCAACGTCATCCACGACCGACTCGTAGTACTGCTCGTCAGGGTCGACGCCGTGCGTGGCGAAGCACTCGTCGAGAGGTGTGATGAGCCCTTGCGCCGCATACGTGCCGACGAATTGGCGATCCATCTGCACCACGTCCGGGACATTTCCGCTGGCGACCCTCGTCGTGAACTTCTGTGCGTCGAATGCCGTTTGGTCGATCTCAATGTCGACATCCGAGAGCTGCTTCTCGGCGTATTCGAGCCGCGACGTTCCGACGTCGTCGGCGTTGTCGAATCCCCATGCCGCCAGGGCACCGGACGGGCTGTCGCTGAATGATACGTCTGCCGTTTCGCCGCCGCCCCCGCTGCACCCCGTCAGGACGAGCACGGATGCCGCCACAGTCACCGCAATAAGCCGCTTCTGCCTCTGAACCATCGAATTCCCTTCGTTGAGTCACGAGGCCATCCGCGATCGGCCACCGTGCCGAGAAATCACCAGCGAAATCGCTGCTCAGCTGAAGTTATCGACGGCCTTAACGACCAGCAAGGGGCTTGCGCATCCGCGTGATTCCGGGTTCGCTTCTCTTTTCGGCAGCGCGGGACGCTCTTCCCGCGATCGCGCGTCAGTTGGCGGTTGCGCCACCCTCGGCGAGGTAGGCGAGGCGCTGCAGCGTTTCGTTGTTGCGTGCGTGCAGCATCAGCCGTCGGACGGGTTCGGGGATGAGGCGGCCGGGGCCCTCGACGGCGTCTTCGGTGATCCGCACGACACAGTCCTCCCCGCGACGCTTCACGTCGAGGGTGACATGCGCCACTCCGATCGGCCAGCCGCGGGCACGAACCTTCATGTGCCGGGGTGGATCCCACTCCAGCACCGAAGTCGAGTCGTTGATGAGGCAGGGCCAGACGCCGAACGAGTGGAAGAGCTGAGCGCCCTCTTTGGGCCAGGAGTCATCGACGTCTCGCATCCGGGACGCACCGACGACCCAGCTCGGGTACAGCCATCCGTTGGCAAGCACCTCAAAGACGCGTTCAGGGCTCGTGTGGATGAGTCGGTAGTTGACGCTCATGGCTGCCTTCCGAGTAGCTGGTCTGGTGTGGGCGAGAGTGAGGGTGGTGTCGTGATGCCGAACCTGTCGCGGAGGGCGAGCAGTGCCGCGTTCCAGCCGGGCATTCCGTGCACGCCCGGGCCCGGTGGGGTCGACGACGAACACAGATACAAGCCGGCGAGAGGGGTCCGCCACGGGTTCAGCGAGAGGGTAGGACGGGCGACGAGCTGGAGCATGTCAACGTCGCCGGCGGAGATGTCGCCGCCGACGTAGTTGGGGTTGTACGACTCGTACTCGACGGCCGACTTATGGGCGCTGGCGAGGATCAGGTCGCGGAAACCTGGCGCGAACCGTTCGATCTGCCTGGTGATCGCCTCGGTCCGGTCCTCGGTGGATCCGGCGGGAACGTGTGTGTACGCCCACAGGGTGTGCTGGCCCTCGGGCGCTCGCGTCGAATCGAACACGCTCGGCTGCGACACGAGGACGTAGGGGTTCGACGGATGCCGTCCGCTGGCGACATCGTGCTCCGCGGCTGCGATCTCCTCGCGGGTGCCGCCCAGGTGCAGTGTGCCGGCCTCGCGCAGGGTTTCGTTGGTCCAGGGCACAGGCCCGGAGAGGGCGAAGTCGACCTTGGCGACGGCGTTGCCGTAACGGAACTTGCCCAACCGCCTGGCGTAACCGGCGGGCAGCCGGTTCCCCGCGATCTTTACGAGGCCGCGCGCGCTCGTGTCGAGCAGTACAGCCCTGGCTGGGGGCAGCTCGCGGAGGTGGGTGACCTCGGAACCGGTGACGATCTCGCCACCGTGCGCCGTGACATCCGCCGCCATCGCGTCGACGATCGACTGACTGCCACCGATCGGGACCGGCCAGCCTTCAGCGTGGGCGAGGGTGGCAAGCACAAGCCCGGCGGCGGTCGGCGCGAAGGTCGGCAGCGGCCGGATCGCGTGCGCGAGCACACCGGTGAGCAGTGCGGGGGCGGCATCGTCGTGCCAGCGCACATTCCACAGCGGGCTGCCCTGCTCCAGGGCGCGCAGCCCGAACCTGGCCATGGTGATCGGATGCTTCGGCACGCGAAGAAGGCTGCTTCCGACGAAGCCGGCAACCGAGGAACCGTGCGAAACGAGTGGCTCGAACAGTTGCCGCCATGCGGCACCGTCACGTCCGAGGTCCTCGACGGTGCGGTCGAGGGAGTGCCAGGCGAGGCCGGCGCGTCCCGAGTCGAGGGGCTGGGCGTAGGAGAGTTCGGGAAGTGCAAACGGGATGCGGTCGGTCAGCCCGAATCGGGAGAAGAATTCCGAGGCGAGGGCCATCGGGTGCACGGCGGAGCAGGTGTCGTGGCGGAATCCTGGAAGGGTCGCCTCCGAGGTGCGTGACCCGCCGCCGATGGTGTCGGCGCGTTCGTACACGCGAACGGACAGACCGGCTCGAGCCAGTGTGACGGCGGCGGCGAGGCCGTTCGGACCCGCTCCGACAACGATTGCATCAGGCTCAGACATCCTTCGCAGTATGCCAGCGACCACTCTCAGGATCGACCCCTTGACGGGGACGCGCGCGGAGCGATTCGATTTCCGCATGCCTTCCGACATTTGCCTTCCGTTGGGACACCTGCCGTGTCGCATTCACCTTTCGTTAGGAATGTTCTGGTCAAATGGCAGTTAACACCTAGGGTGGACACCACGAGGCATCACCGCCAAACCCGATTGGACGGATTGTGATAGAGCGCACGGCCGAGTATCCGAGGCCGGACCACTTCCTTCTGCACATCAGTGACACTCACCTTCTGGCCGGAGGTAACAGGCTTTACGGCTCGGTCGACAGCGAAGAACACCTCAGGCAGGTGTTCACAGAGCTCGAAGCCTCAGGGGGTCGTCCAGAGGCCATCATCTTCACGGGGGATCTCGCCGACAAGGGCGAGCCCGACGCTTACGAGCGCATCCGGCGCATCGTGGATCCGGCGGCGAGCCGGCTCGGTTCCCAGGTCATCTGGGTCATGGGAAACCACGACAAACGAGAAGCCTTCCGCGCCGGGCTGTTCAACGAGGTGCCGACGTCGAGACCCGTTGACCGGGTGTACGACGTCAACGGCCTTCGCGTCATCACGCTCGACACCTCAGTACCGGGGCATCACCACGGCGAAGTGACGAGCGACCAGCTCGATTGGCTCGCGGAAGAGCTTTCGGTGCCGGCGCCGGACGGAACGATCCTTGCGTTGCATCACCCGCCGGTGCCGAGTGTGCTCGACCTCGCCGTGAGCGTCGAGCTTCGCGACCAGAGCGGTCTTGCTGAGGTGCTTGAGGGGTCCGACGTTCGGAGCATCCTCGGCGGTCACCTGCACTACTCGTCGATGGCGACCTTTGCGGGCATCCCGGTCTCCGTGGCATCCGCCACCTGTTACACCCAGGACCTCACGGTCCCGGTCGGCGGGACCCGCGGGCGTGACGGGGCTCGGGCGTTCAACCTCGTGCACGTGTATCCCAACACTGTGCTGCACTCGGTTGTGCCGCTCGGTTCGTTCCCCACGCTCGACTACATCGATCCGCAGGAGAGCGCCAAGCGCCTGGACGTGCTCGGCGTTCACATCGCCGAGCCGATTGCGGGCGAGCCGGTTCCGACGCACACGGCTCCGACGCCCGTTCACCGGAGCGCTCCGCCGACGGAGTCGATCCCGGTACTCGTCTAGCTCTTCTGGGGCCGCCCCGTTCCCGGGTGCTCTCGCGAGGCCTGGGCCGAGAACATCAGTTCCGGTCGAGCGCATCAGTTGCGCGGGATGTTCTCGACCGCAAGTGATGCCCTCGCGCGACTGGAGTAATGGCATCCGCTGGTCGTCGACGCAAACGGATGCCGGGCCTGACGTCGCCGTGCGACGACCGGCTAGATCGCGTCCGTGACCGAGGCCGTGAATGATTCGGTGATGGACACCGTCACGCCCTCCTGCATCAGCTCCGGCTCTGCGCCGTGAACGGCGACTTCGGTCTCCCACGGGGCCGCGAACGGGAAGTAGTGCTCGAGGAACCGGGTGACAGCCTCCGTACGCTTCTCAACCGAGATCTCGGGCTTCGAACCGTCATTGAGGCAGAACATGTCCTGGTCGCGGCGCTTGAGCAACCGCTCCATCGACGGCAGTGACGACTTGAGCGTCGTCTCGATGTACTTCACTCGGGCGTTGGTCTGCACGACCGCTCGCCCCGTCATAAGCGCGTAGTAGTGGTAGAGCGAGTTGGTCACCGAAATGTCGGTCGCCGAGCGGAACCGGCTCGCCGCCGTGCGCGCGAACTCCTCGGGGAACTCGGCCTCGAGCTCGTGCAGGACGCTCTTGCGCATGGGTGCTGCCGAGTGCTCGAGGTGCCTCGTGGTGACTTTGCCGAACCGCTCGCGGAGCAGTCCCCTGTTGACACGAGCCGCGTTTTCGTAACCGCTGCGCGACGGGTCGCTGTCACCGAGTCCGATGCGCGTGGATGCCTCCACGAACTTCGTGATCCCACCGGGCGAGAAGAAGATGTCGGGGCTGATCGGGCGCCCGAAGAACATGTCGTCGTTCGAGTAGAGGAAGTGCTCTGAGAGCCCTTCGATGTAGTGCAACTGGGCCTCGACAGCGTGCGAGTTGTGCGTCGGGAGCACGCTCGTGTCCTTGAAGTGGTCCTCACTGCGGACGAGGGTGACAGCGGGGTGCTCAGCCAGCCACTCGGGGCGGGGTGAGTCGGTGACGATGAAGATGCGGCGCACCCACGGCGCGAACATGTAGACGCTCCTGAGCGCGTACTTAAGCTCGTTGATCTGCCGGAACCGGGCGTCGGAGTCGTCGCCGTCACCAACGACGTAGTTCTGCATCCGCTTCGCGCGTGCGCGCTGGAACTCTTCGCTTGAGCCGTCAACCCACGAGAAGACCATGTCGACATCGAACGTCACGTCGCTCGCCAGATCCGCGAACATATTCTGCAGGGTGGGCCAGGTCTGGCCGAACATCTCGACCGTGTCTTCGAGCGCTTCCGACCGTGGCAGCCTCCTGCGCATCAACGCGTTCTCGACGGGTGCGACGATCTCGTCCTCACCAAACCGCCAAAGTTCGAGCTGCACGGCGGTATCCGGGCCGTAACGCAACCGCCCGATCGGCTCGATGCGGGGACGGTACAGCCGGAAAACCGATGCTTTCTTGTCGCTCGCGAACGTGCCGTCCGCGAGCAGCGTCGGGGTGGCATCCGGCGTCTTACCGGGCTTTCCGCCGTCCCGGAGCGTCGCGGGGTCAATGGCCTTCGCGTAGAACGGCTCGTCCTCGTAGGCGGCGGCGAATGCGGCCGAGAGCTGCTTACGGCATTTGCGATCGACAGCGATCACCGGGTTGCCGTTGCTGCCACGCACCAGGAGATACGGGATGTCTGCGTCTTCGAGCACCCGACGGATGCTGAGCAGGTCGGTGATCATGGACTCACGCGGGGTGAGGTGGCCGTTGATCAGCGTGAATTCGCCCTTACGAAGGACCACATCGTCGCGGGAAAATCGGTTCAGGCGAGTGCCGTTTGAGAGCAGCACGAGCTCCGGTGACTCACTGATGATCGGCATCGACGCCGTGATCGGGTTATCACGGCGAAACGCATCGGCGGCGCTCTCGGTCGCCGTCTTGTGCTTCTTCGGTGTGTTAAACGTCGTCATGATCGCCACCCTTCTCGATGGGTTCGCCGTATCGGCGTGTGTGGTGCGCTCCGCATCTGCGGGCATGGCGGCGCTGCCTGCGCTGGGTCGACGGAGCGGCCGGGTGGCCGGTGTCGCAGTGCTCATTCTAAACACACCCGGCGCCGAATGACTCCTGAGCACCTCTGGACGCGCTCTCAGGCCGTGACCGAACCGCGTAGGACAGCGGAAACTCGCGGATAATGGATGGTTGTAGCGTCAAGCATTAGTAGACTGGCTTCATGACTGACGCACGCTGGCTCGATGAGGACCAACTCAACGCATGGAAGAAATTCGTTGCGGTGGTCGAGCTGTTGCCCGGCGTGCTCGACTCGCAGCTGCAACGTGACGCTGAACTTAGCCATTTCGAGTATTTCGTGCTCGCCATGCTCTCCGAGTCCCCTCACCACGTGCTTCGGATGACGGCCCTTGCGTCGGCGACGAACGCAACGCTTCCGCGGCTCTCGCACGTGGCATCCCGACTGGAGAAGAAGGGGTACATCGAACGCCGGCCGTGCGCCGAGGACAAGCGTGCGACAAACGCACACCTCACCGACGCGGGGATGGCGAAAGTGGTGGCGACGGCGCCCGGTCACGTGAACACTGTGAGGGACAACGTCATCGACCCGCTGGACGCCGCGGACATCGCAGACCTCGATCGCATCATGGGGCGAATTCTCGACACCCTCGATCCCGACCACAGGTTCGCCAGGCAAGCGCGCTGAGGCTGTCAGCGCCGGTCGAGCTCGGATAGGGGCTGAGCGAGAATTGTGGAATGACTGAGGCCGGCGAGTTCATCGACGCGGCTCTGCGGCGGGAGACCGCGTGGACGCCGCCCGCCGACGACCGGGACTCGAGCGGGCTGGGATCGTACGGCGCGTCGGTCGGTGCCGTGCGGGGTACCGTTCGGGATGCCATGCGCAAATACCGCGGGATGTCGCACGACGAGATCACCGCTCTGGCATCCGAGCTGTGGCGGCCCCCGATCTACGAACGTCGGCTCGCGGCGGTCGTGTTGCTGCAGTCACACGTGGCGATGCTCGACAACTCGGACCTGACCAGGATCGAAGGGTTCCTCCGTGACGGACGTGCTCGCTCGCTGGTCGACCCGCTCGCGACAGACGTCGTCGGGCCGATGATCGAGCAGTTGGATGACGTGGGCCAGAGCAAGGCTCGTGCGGCCCTTGACCGCTGGCTCGGAGAGAACAACGTGTGGCTCCGTCGCGCCGCGATCCTCGCCCCGCTCCGCGCGTTGCGCGCAGGGACGGGCGACCCCGAGCGGTTTGCGCGCCAGGCCAGGGCAATTCTCGCCGAACCGTACGCCAGTGAAATCGTCAGCGAGGCCATCGACCTCGTGCTGGATGCCCTGGCGACGTGACGCCAGTGCCGGAGACACCGCGCGGGAGATCCCACCGGCGACGTGTCCGGCATCCCACGTGTCCGGCATTCGTCCCCGCGGATAGTGGCTCGCGGAGCACCCGTCAAGGCCTGTGCCCGCGCATGGCCCAGGGCGTAACGTGGCAGGCCCCGAAAGGAGCACGATGACTGAGAATATCTCTGGCAAGAAGGTCGCATTTCTGCTGACCGATGGTTTTGAAGACTCCGAGCTGACGAGCCCATGGCAGGCGGTGACGGATGCCGGTGGCGAGGCAGTTCTCGTCTCACCGAAGATCGGCACGATCGAGGGTAAGAACGGGCACGAGCAGGACGTTGACGTGCGTTCGGCCGACGCGTCAGCCTCGAAGTTCGACGCGCTCATGCTGCCCGGCGGTGTCGTCAACGCCGATCACCTGCGCATGGACGATGACTCGGTCGCGTTTGCCAAGAGCTTCTTCGAGGAGCACAAGCCGGTTGGCGTCATCTGCCACGGCGCGTGGATCCTGATCGAGGCCGGCGTCGTCCGTGGCCGCGAACTCACGAGCTACCCGAGCCTCAAGACCGACCTGATCAACGCCGGAGCGAACTGGGTCGACGAAGAAGTCGTCGTCGACAGCGGCTTCGTTTCGAGCAGGACACCCGATGACCTGCCGGCGTTCAACGCCAAGTTCGTCGAAGAGATCGCCGAGGGCGAGCACTCCGGGCAGACCGCGTAGTCTCTCCGGTCACCATCAGAGGCGCCGCCGGATTCAGCGTCCGATCACCCGCGTGATTGTCATCACGAGGATCACCCGATCGGCGCTGTCCGGCGGCGCTTCTTGCGTGGCATTGCCGTAACGCTTGCCGAGTCGCACGTAGAACGCCCCGGTGGGGTCCGGGCGCACCTCGGCGAGCTCTCCGCGAAGCTCGATATAGCTCAGCGGGTTCTCCGGATCGAAGATTGAGAACGCCATCGACGGGTTCTTCTGCAGGTTGCGGAACTTGGCCCGCTTGGTCGTGTGCGTGAACAGCAGGTTCTCACCGTCGAAATCGAACCACATCGGGTTGACCTGCGCTGTGCCGTCGGGTCGCACTGTGGCGAGGCTGCCGAAGTTTGCATCGGTCAGCAGGTGCCGGAGATGCTGCGGGATCTCAACTGTCATGTTCCCAATGTACGGCGGCGTCGTTTCGCTGAACAGCACCGGCAGGGACGCCGCGGTTATCCACAGGCATCCGTTTGTCCACAGATTCCGGATGCCGTCGGCCGGGCCCCGCGCGCAGGTCGAGTATCGAGCCATGACAGAGATCAGCGCCTCGACGGCGAATCAGCAACCGCTCGACACAGACGAGCTCATTGAACAACGGGTGAGCGCCCTCATCGGCCGCGCCTCCCGACGGCAGCTCTGGCTGCTCTTTCTCGACGACGATGATGTGCAGCTGCCCATGCTCGTCCCGATCGACGACTTTCCGGTGCAGCCCCGCCCCGCAGAGGCCCATGCGCTGGCGACCGGCGTGGCGACCATCATGGAGTCCGCGGGGGCGGTCCGGGTAATCCTTGTCTGGGAGCGATACGCGGGCGCTGACCTCACCCAGCTCGACCGGGCGTGGGCGCGGCAGTTGAATGCCGAATGCGCCGCGGCCGGCGTGCCGGTTCGAGCTCAATTGCTGAGCCACAAGCGCGGGGTGCGGTGGATCGCTCCTGACGACTACCTGGCTTGAGGGGCAGCCTAGAGGTCGACCGACTTGTTGTCGCCGATGTCGGGCTGGTTCCCGGTCACCACGGCTTTTGCGATCTTGAACATGGTCACAACGCCTGGTTCGTTCAACGCCCAGTACTCGGCCGACTGCGCGCTGACCTTGATCAGGGCGACCGTCGGGTCGTCCTTGCCGTCGGGGAACCAGGCCTCGAGGGCGGGGCTCCACAGCTCGTTGATCTTGTCGCGGTCGTGCACGAGCGTCGCCGAACCCGAGATCGAGAGGTAGCCCTTGCCCGACTCGAAAGCGGCGTTGACCTGGTCGTTCGAGCGGATGTCTTCCACCTTCGAACTCGGGTCCTGGGTGAAGAACCAGAGGTCACCGTCGAAGTCGGATTCCTGGGTCGCAAGCGGACGGCTGTGCAGCTGGCCGCTCGGCGTGACCGTGGTGAGCAGTGCAATCTTCGACGCCTTGACCAGCCTGGCGATCGTGACCATGTCGTCGTCTTCGGCGGCGTGGAATTCTGGCGAAGACGGATCGGTGGTTTCCTCGGCGGTGCTCGGCGCTGTCACCGCGTCACTGATGCCGGCGTCGATGAGCCCGTCGTCAGTGGTGGTTGTCACCTCAGCCGTGTCGTTGGGGTCCGGGATCGTGTCGGCGCCGTGCGCAGCATCGGTGCGGCCGTATGCCGTGTTGACGGTGTCTGCGCTGGTGCCAATGGGTTCACCGGCGGCGCCTGTCGTACCCGGGGAGCCCGGCGTCCCTGAGTGTCCGGCACGGGTTGAATCGAATGGGTTGTTCAACGTCATCGCTCTGTCTCCCTCGTTGTGCGTGACGGCGCGCAGAATGCACGCGCCGGTCGATCCCTTGCGACGCTACGCTGGCGCGACAGCTGTTCTCAAGCGGTTGACAGCACCCCGGAGGCCGGGACTACCGTCGGCAGCATCATGGAGTGGTTTGCAGCGGGGGACTACGAGCTGGCGCGCCAGGTGCTTCAGCGCGGCATCGCTGCGCTCTACCTGATCGCGTTCATTTCTGCGGCCAACCAGTTTCCTGCCCTGCTCGGCGAGCGTGGCCTGGCGCCCGCGCCGTGGTTTCTGAACCGGGTCACTTTTCGGCAGTCCCCGAGCCTGTTCCACTGGAAGTACAGCGATTCGTTTTTGCTCGGCATCGCCTCGGCCGGCGCGGGGTTATCGGCGACCCTGGTGGTCGGTCTGCCGCAGCAGGGGCCACCGTGGTTGCCCATGGTGGCTTTCCTGCTGCTCTGGGTGGGGTACCTGTCGATCGTCAACATCGGGCAGACGTTCTACGGCTTCGGCTGGGAGAGCCTGCTCTGCGAGGCCGGGTTCATCGTTGCGTTCCTCGGTTCGGACGAGGTCGCTCCGCCGCTCGTGGTGATCATTTTCCTTCGCTGGCTGGTTTTCCGGCTCGAATTCGGTGCCGGAATGATCAAGATGCGTGGCGGGTCCGAGTGGCGTGACCTCACCGCACTGACCTATCACCATGAGACCCAGCCGATGCCGAACCCGGTCAGCTGGTACGCACACCACCTGCCGCGGTGGTTCCACAAGGGGGAGGTGCTCGGCAGTCACTTCACCCAGCTCGTCGTCCCGTTCTTTCTGTTTGCGCCCCAGCCCGTGGCATCCGTCGCTGCGGTGATCATCATCCTGACCCAGCTGTGGCTGGTCTTCACCGGTAACTTTGCCTGGCTCAACTGGATCACCATCGTGCTCGCATTCTCGGCGGTGAGTGATGACGAGGTGCAGGCGGTGTTCCCCGGTCTCCTGCTCGATGCTGAGCAACCGGAGACGCCGCTCTGGTTCGTTGTGGTCGTGCTTGCGGTGACCGCGTTCCTGGCCGTTCTCAGCTGGCGGCCGCTCGTGAACCTGTTTGCGCGGCATCAACTCATGAATGCGAGCTTCAACAGGTACCACCTCGTGAATGCGTACGGCGCTTTCGGCACGGTGACGAAGGTGCGGCTCGAGGTGATTGTCGAGGGCTGCACTGACGAGCACCCCGGACCCGACTCGGAGTGGTTGCCTTACGAATTCAAGGGCAAGCCGGGCGATGTGACACGGATGCCGCCGCAGATCGCTCCGTACCACCTCAGGCTGGATTGGCTGATGTGGTTTCTGGCGCTCGGGTCGCCCGACAATCGCTGGTTCCAGATGCTGATTGTGCGGCTGCTCGCCGGCGACTATCGCACGATACGGTTGCTCGGCGTCAATCCGTTTCCGGTGGCCCCACCACGATGGATCCGCGCCCGGGTATTCCGTTACAGGTATTCGACACCCGAAGAGAAGCGCCGGACCGGTGCGTGGTGGTCACGCACGCTCGTCGGGACGCTCGTGGATCCGGTGACCCTTCACCCCCAGGGGCGGGACTAACCGCGCGCGTCCTCGCGTGCCGAGCCGTATACCGCTGCGGGTATCTGGTCGGTGAAGATCCGCGCGGTGACCGGCCCGATTCCCTTGAGCGCGGTGAGGCGCCTGGTCAGCTCGTTCTCGTCCTCGGCGGTGGCGACGAGCCGGTGCACTGATCCGTAGTCGCTGATGATCGAGCGCATCACAGCGTGGAGGGTGTCGGCCATCTGGTAATCGAGGCGAACGTATCCGCCCTGATCGAGGAGTCGCCTGAGTGGTTCCCTGCCGATCTCGCCGAACTTCTGCGGGCTCGTGAAGTCGCGCTTGATCAAAATCCGATACGTCTCGGCCGCGACGGACTGCTGGATCGGACGCCCGAACAGCACGCTCGCCAGAAACCAGCGGTAGAGCTGCTGGGGTGAGCCGCTGGACGGGTCGAGGTCGAGGTCAGCCGGCGAGAGATTGCCGCTCATTCGGAAGGGGTGTCCTCCGACGACTGCCCGGCGTTACCGTTGCCCTCGCCCAGTCCTGTGCCATCGCCGATTCCGTCGTCGGAGCCGAAAGCCGCGTCATCCGAGGGGTTCGCATCGCTGTCGAGCGGGTCGGTCGATGTGGGGCTGGATTCACGGGAGAACTCACCGGAGTCGTTGGTCGTCATGTGGTGAGCGTACGCCGGGTACATCCCCGAGTCACAGGGGTTGACGATGGCATCCAGTCGTGGCATCCGTTCGTGGCATCCGTTGTCCATCGCTGGATTTTTGGCCAGGAAGGAGATGGCGCTCGGCCTCTGGTGACCCCCGTTTCTGCTGGCCGGAATGGAAGCATCGGTCCCGAGAGGGTAAACAGGACATATGACCAACTCTTCGGAACCGGGCCGCTCGCAGGTCGAGATCGAGCGCAAGTATGACGTCGACCGCGATGTGCAGCTCCCTGAGCTGGTGGGGGTTGCAGGTATTGCATCGGTCGAAGTGAAGGATCCGGTCACTCTCGAGGCCGTCTACTACGACACGGCTGATCTCGATCTCGCGAGGCGTCGGATCATCATCCGGCGGCGCGAGGGCGGGTCAGACGCGGGCTGGCACATCAAGATGCCGGCGGCGGAGGGGCGTACAGAGTTGCACTGGCCCCTCGGGGAAGACACCGGTGCGGTTCCTGACGCTGTGCTCGAACCAGTGCGGGTGTGGGTGCGCGACCGAGAGGTCACGCCGCTCGCACGGATTTCGACGACGCGGACCGCGGTCCACCTCAAGGACGCGACCGGTGTCGGGGTGGTCGAGCTTGCCGATGACGAGGTCGAGGCAACCGACATCCGCCATGAAGCCCTCCGCAGGTGGCGAGAGTGGGAGGTCGAGTTGCTGAGCGGTGCTCCCGACACCGAAGAGGGCAGGACCGTGCTGTTGGACCAGATCGAACGGATGCTCGGAGCTGTCGGTGCGCATCCGTCGTCGAGTGTCTCGAAACTGGCCCGCACGCTCGGGAGTGATTCACTCACCGATGTCGTTCCCGCCCACGAGGTCGGTCTCTCCGAGGAGGAGCCGACGAAGGCCGAGCTGCCGGACGGGAGTGCGGCATCCGTTGTCGTCGAGGCTCTCTCCACGCTGGTTCTGACCCTCGAGCAGGCGGACCCTGCGGCGCGTGCCGACGAACCGGACGCTGTCCACCGGATGAGGACGACCATACGGCGGTTGCGGAGTGTACTAGCCGCATATCGAAAGCTGTTCGACCGCCCAGCCACCGATGATCTGCGCGATCGCCTCAAGCGGTTCGGTGCCGCGCTGGGTGAGGTGCGAGACGCGGAGGTGCGTGGGATGCGTGCGATCGCATACCTCGACGGGTTGCCGCCGCAGGACGATGATGACGATGCCAGACTTCGGCTCATCGACGGTGCGAAAGTCGACTACCGGGATGCTCACGATCGCCTGCGCCGGCTGATGACGTCGACCGCGTACTTTCGACTGCTCGATGCGCTCGATGAGTTCGTCGCTGACCCTCCGTTGACCAAAGCCGCGTGGAAGCCCGCGAAGAAGGTCGTGAGGAAGACGGTCCGTCGTGAGATCCGTCGGGTGACGAAACGTGCGGATGCCATCGGCAATGCGGGAACTGACCTCGAGGTGCAGCTGCATGCGGTGCGGCGAGCCGCACGGCGGTTGCGTTATGTCGCTGAGACCGTGGCAGGAAAGAAGGGCTTCGGCTCGAAGTACGAACGCGTCGCGAAGGCGGGTGAGCTCGTGCAGGACACGCTCGGTGAGCATCACGACAGTGTTCTGTTCGGTCAGCACCTGGTGCTCACGGCGAACCGTGCCGATGCCGAAGGGGAAAGGACCTTCGTTTACGGAGTTCTCGCCGGCATCAACGACCGGAACGGTGACACGGCGCTCGCCGAGTCATCCGAAGCGATCGACGATGTGGAGAAGCTCGCCGATCGGTTCTAGGGCGGCGGCGTGAACTGCTCCCCCAGGTGCCCGCCTTGAGGCTCCTGGGGAGGCAGTGGGGCCGAGCCCCGACGTCACTCAGCGTGAGGCTTGCCGGCGTTCCCGCTCATATCGATCTCACCCGGGTCGACGTCGATGTCGCCGACATCATCGGGTCCACCCGTGCCGGGCAACAGAGTGACGTTGTCATCGTCGATGTCAGGATCGTCGAGGGCCGGCGAATCGCCGCCCGCGTTCTGCAGTTCCTCGGTCTCGACCGCGCTCGACGGACTGTATGACCGGTCCTTCGTGGTCTGCTCAACGTCGTTGAGGTCACCACTCGGCGTCTCTTCCACCGGGTCACCACTCGGTACGCCCTGTCCTGGGTTCAGTGTTTCATCACTCATGCGTCGAGGTTACGGGGGCGGGCCGATACCCAGAACCCCCTTGCGCTCCGGGGCTGCTTCCGCTCAGGTCGACGCGCGCGAGAGCATCAGTTCCGGTCGAGAACATCCGGCGCAACGGTTGCTTTCGACCGGAACGGATGCTTTCGGCCACCGCGGGCGCGTAACCTCACCGCGCAAATTTCCCGGCACACTTCCCGGCACGCACAAAAGGAGGGGCCGAGCGCCAGGCGCCCGAACCCCTCCTCGGGAAATCGATTAGTTGGTGCTGGCGGTGCCATCATCCGTGGTGTCCGCTGCGTCCTCGAGGACCCGTACAACCACGAATGCGTCATCGAGTTCGACGTCCGCCTGCGTGCCGTCCTCGCGGGTGATCTCGACCTCGAACGCGTGGTCGGCGTCGTCGCTGCGCTCGACGTCGGTGACGGTGCCCGGAACCTCGGCAAGCGCCGCAGCCTCAGCCT
The DNA here is from genome assembly GCF_056898615.1 of Mycetocola sp. Y442. Lineage (NCBI taxonomy): Bacteria > Bacillati > Actinomycetota > Actinomycetes > Micrococcales > Microbacteriaceae > Mycetocola > Mycetocola sp. Y442. The sequence goes on along the minus strand of NZ_JBXHBV010000003.1, from coordinate 665,919 downwards.
GTGCGCGCTCGTCGGCGGTCAGCGGAGTTTCAGTGGCGTCCGTTTCAGCGGCATTCGTCCCGGCATCACCGTTCTCGGTGGCATCCGTCTCTGAATCCTCGTCACCCTCATCAACCCGAACAACGGCGAAAGACTCGTCCAGAACGACCTCCACTTCGGTTCCGTCGTCGCGGGTGACCTCAACCTCGTAACCCGAACCGTCAGCCTCTGAGTCGGTCACCTTTCCCTCGCCGACCTCGTCGAGGGCTGCCTTCGACGCCTTCTCGAGCGACGAGCCGGTGAGCTGCTCATCGTTGTCGAACGGCTCGGTCACCGCGACGGCGACGCCGGTTCCTCCGAGCACGAGCACTGCTGCGAGTGCGGATCCGATCAACACTGTCTTCTTCTTCACGAGAGCCTCCTTGTGGCGTTTGCTGTGGCGTTTGTTCCACTGTGCCCGTCTCTCGCTGAAGCAGGCCTGAAGCCTCCTGAAGCCAATTTCAGGAAGGCGAAACGGATGCCGCCGACATCCTCGGGTAGGGACGATGCGCCCTGACGCCGGGCCGGGACAGGACGTTTGGCTCTATTCGCTGCCGCACCCGAAGGGATGATCGCGGGTAGTGTTTGCGGCTCTCCGACTCCGGCGGCACGCAGGCACACGGCGGGGGCTGTAGTGAGGGGGTCCCGGTCGGTCAGATGCGACCAGTTCACAGGATGTTGGGGAAACCAATGAACGCTGCACCCATTTTTAGTCGTCGCTCGATGGGACGGTTCGGTGCGTATCGAGTCCTGTTCTTGTTCGCAGCGGCCATCGCCCTGTTCGCGATGGTCCTGACGCCATTGGGCGGTGCAGCGAGGGCGTCAGTGCCTGACCCATTTCCCATCTCCGATGCCGAGCCGGGTGCGAACACGGAAATCCGAGCCACCGCCCTGGGTGCTGCCCAGAGAGTCGCGGCGTTCGCGCCGCCAACATCGTCACCGCCCGATCCGGCTGAGCCGTATCCAACCGCCAATCCGACCGGGTATCAAGCGGTGGGCAGGTACGCGGGAACGATCATCACGAGTTCGGTCGACAACCCGGCCCTGACGGCTGAGGTGTACTGCATCGAGCTCGGGGTGGAGACACAGGTTGGTGTCGGCTACGAGAGTGCAACCTGGGACGAGGCCAACGTGGCCAACATCGGATACGTGGCCTACATCGTCAATAACTACTACCCGTCCACCACCGAGCCCAGTGGGCTGACAGATAACCAGAGGGCCGCCGCCGTCCAGGCCGCGATTTGGTGGTTTACCGATGGCTACATCGTGAACACGTCTGAGCAGGTCGTGAGGGCGGCAACGGTGGCCATCGTCGAAGCAGCGCAGGCCGCGGGGCCGACGGCTCAGCCAGCCGCTCCCGATGTGACGATTACTCCGCCGACAGCCGAAGCTCCTGTGGGTTCAGCTGCCGGGCCGTTTGTTGTCGCCGCTGAGGGTGCCGCCGAGTTGACGGTATCGGTGCCGACCGGATACTCGATGTTCGCCGATGCGGCAGCGACAACCCCGCTGGCGAACCCCAGCACTGTTGCCTCGGGCACCTCCATCTGGGTGACCAGTGAAACGACGACACCGAATGAAACGACGTTGAGCGCGCGCGCCGCGGTGACCGCGCAGGGCGGGCAGATCTATGTCTATGACGGCAACGATCCCAACCTGCCGGACGCGCAGAGTGTGATTCTCGCGCGGACCACCGAACTTGAGGCCGTGGCGCAGGCGACACCCGGCTTCTTCGCAGCCGGAAGCTTGACCGTGACCAAGACCTTTGCTGGCGATGGGGTTGGACAGCAGGGCCCGATCCAGCTCCTGGTGGACTGCGGCGAAGGTTTCAGCTTTACGAGTGTCATCCCCGCCAATGCGACAGAGCCGCAAACCTTCACGTACCCCGGGATCCCGGTTGGAAATACCTGCACCGTTACCGAGCCGACGACAGGGTCGACAACCGCGGTCGAGGTGACGAGCAACACGCCACAGGAGGCGACGATCGACGCTGATGGTGAAACGGTCACCGTCGATAACACGGTCACGCTTCGGCCAGGCGATCTCACCGTCACCAAAGTCGTGACCGGAGACGCCGCCGGGCTCCAGGGCGAGATCGTGCTCGACATCGATTGCGGCACGGCGCTCGCCGAGACCGTGACGATTCCCGCCGGCACCGTCGCTGGCTCCTATGTTCAGGCATACTTCGGCCTTGCCGCCGGCACCGAGTGCACGATCTCGGAGACCAGTACCGGTGCCAGCGGGGCCGTGCTGGTTGACGCGACGGATGACGTCACGGTCGTCATTGTCCCTGGTCTGGTGGTTGACGCAACCATCACGAACACGGTCACAGAGGAAGAAACACCGGCAACCCCGGTGACCCCGTCGACGCCGGAAACCGGCGGCCAGTCCGGGTACTTGCCCCCGACGGGCGCGAACCCGACGGCGCCCCTGCTCCTGGCGGGAGGAGTACTCGCAGCTGGAACGCTCATGGTGCTGCTTGCAGCAGCGGCGTCACGGCGCCGCCCGAGGATTGTGGGCAGCGAGAAATGCTAGCGGAGAGGCTGCGGCGGATGATTCCGGCGCGCCCTCTCGTTGGTTCTCTCTCAACAAACGGATGCCGCCGGCATCCGCAGTTGAATCGAGAGCACGAGAGCACGGGACCCGGGCCCGCACGGGACATTCGCCTCTATTCGCTGCCGTAGCGACGGGGATGATCACCGTTAGTGTTCGGCGGCTCGCTGGCTCGGCTGGTCCCGGACACGACTGGCGGTTGTGATGCGGCCGTTCTGCCCGATGTGACCTGTGCACGTAACGAACCAGATGTGACCCGTTCACGTAATGAAGTTGAGGAAACCAATGAACGCCGCACCCATTTTCGGCCCTCGCTCGATCGGGCGGTTTGCGCCATATCGACTCGTGTTCTCGATCGCAGCCGTTCTCGCGATGCTCGCGATGCTCCTCATGCCCTTCGGCAACGCAGCCGGGGCCGCTGAACCTGATCCCCAGCCCGGTGGCAACTCGCCGCGAGCGTCAAACACAGAGATTCAAGTCCTCGGCCGTGGTACCGGCCAGACAGTCCAGGGGTTCCTTCCGACAACACCGACCACCCAGGACCCCACGGCGGCGTACCCCACCACTAATCCGACCACCGGCTATTCACCAGAAAACTCGTGGGCGGGAACCATCCGGACGGCATCGCTCTCCGACCCGACCCTGACGGCGGAGATGTACTGCATCAACATCCGGGTCCAGACGCAGAACGGGGTCGGATACGAAAGCGGCACCTGGGAAGAATCAACCATTCCCAACATCGGTTACGTGACCTACATCCTCAACAACTACTACCCGACCACGGACCGACCGACCGGCCTGACAAACACCCAGAAGGCCGCCGCGGTCCAGGCCGCGATCTGGTACTTCACTGATGGCTACGTGGTGGCTACCGCGCCGGGACCTTTGCGGAACGCAGTAGCGGCGATTGTCCAGGAGGCGCAGACCAACGGGCCCGTCGTGGAACCGCCCGCTCCCAACGTCACGATCACTCCGACGACAGCCGAGGCACCCGTCGGTGGAACGGGTGGTCCCTTCGTCGTCGAGGCAGATAATGCCGCCGAGTTGACTGTTTCGGTGCCCGACGGGTACGCGCTTTTCGCCGATGAGGCGGCGACCATCCCTGTGGCCAACAACAGTACGGTGCCATCCGGCACCTCCCTCTGGGTCACGAGTACCGCAACGACGGCCAACGACACGACGCTGAGCGCCCGGGCCGCTGTGACCGTGCAGCGGGGGCAGGTGTACATCTATGACGGCAACGACCCCGACCTGACCGAGGCCCAGCACCTGATTCTGGCGCAGACCACAGAGCTCGAGGCAGTGGCGCAGGCGACACACACTTTCTTTGCTGTCGGAAACCTCACGGTCAATAAGACCTTCGCGGGCGATGCTGTTGGTCAACAGGGTCCGATTCAACTCCTCATCGACTGCGGTGAGGATTACACCTACACGGCGGATATCCCTGCCAACGCGACGACGACGCAAACCTTCACCTATCCGGGAATTCCGGAAGGGAACACCTGCACGGTCACCGAGCCGACGACAGGGTCGACAACGACCGTAGAGGTGACGACCGACGCACCCCAGAGCGCGACCGTCGATGCGGACGGCGAGACAATCACCATCGCGAACACGGTCACCACCCGGCCGGGTGTGCTGAACGTGACGAAGGTCGTTACGGGTGAGGCAGCGGGCTCGCAGGAGGACATCGTCCTCAGCATTGACTGCGGTGCCGCTCTTGCGGAAACCTTCACAATCCCTGCCGGCTCTGCTGCGGGCTCCTACGTTCAGTCCTACACGGACCTTCCCGCAGGAACTTCGTGCACCGTCACAGAGACCTCAACCGGTGAATCCTCCACGGTTGTGGTCGATCCAACCGAGGCTGTGACGGTCACCATCGCACCGGGAGCCACGTCCGATGCGACAATCACGAACACAGCCACCTTCCAGCCAGGCGGTCTTCGGGTGACGAAGGTTGTCACGGGTGAGGCTGCTGGTCTGCAGGGTGAGATTGTCCTCCAGGTGAGTTGCGGGGAAGCGCTGAGCGAGACCGTCACAATTCCGGCGGGTGCGACGGCCGATTCGTATGTTCAGACTTTCAACAATATTCCGGCGAACACCGAGTGCACGGTCACCGAGACCGAGACTGGGACAACGCAAACTGCTCTGGTGGTGCCGACGGAGAACGTGACCGTCACCGTGACGCCGGGGACGATCGTCGACGCGACGATCACCAACACGGTGACCAACCAGCCGGGCAACTTGAATGTCACGAAGGTGATCACGGGCGAGGCGGCGGGTTCGCAGGAGGACATCGTCCTGAGCATCGATTGTGGTGAGGCTCTGAGTGAGACCTTCACGATCCCTGCCGGGTCTGCCGCCGATTCTTACGTTCAGTCCTACGCGGATCTGCCAGCGGGTACCGAATGCACGATTACGGAGACCGAAACCGGTGAGTCGTCCACGGTCGTGGTTGACCCGACCGAGGACGTGACCGTCACGATCGAACCGGGTGCAACCGCCGAAGCGACGATCACCAACACGGTGACGTTCCGGCCAGGTGTGCTGAACGTGACGAAGGTGATCACGGGTGATGCTGCCGGGTCGCAGGAGGACATCGTCCTGAGCATTGATTGCGGTGAGGCTCTGAGCGAGACCTTTACGATCCCTGCAGGGTCAACCGCGGATTCCTACGCCCAGTCCTACGAGGACCTGCCGTCGGGTACCGAGTGCACGATCACGGAGACCGAAACGGGTGAGTCGTCCACGGTTGTGGTCGATCCCACGGAGGACGTGACCGTCACGATCCCGCCCGGTGAAGGGGCCGAGGCGACGATCACGAACACTGTGACGTTCCGGCCAGGTGTTCTGAACGTGACGAAGGTGATCACGGGTGAGGCTGCGGGTTCGCAGGAGGACATTGTCCTGACCATTGATTGTGGTGAGGCTCTGTTAGAGACCTTCACCATCCCTGCCGGTTCCACTGCGGATTCGTACGTGCAGTCCTACGCGGATCTGCCAGCGGGTACCGAGTGCACGGTGACGGAGACGGAAACGGGTGAGTCGTCCACGGTCCTGGTCGACCCCACGGAGGATGTGACCGTGACGATCGAGCCAGGTGCGACCGCGGACGCGACGATCACGAACTCGGTGACGTTCCAGCCAGGTGGCTTGAACGTGACGAAGGTGATCACGGGTGAGGCTGCGGGTTCGCAGGAGGACATCGTCCTCACCATCGATTGTGGTGAGGCTCTGAGCGAGACCTTCACGATCCCTGCCGGATCCACTGCGGATTCGTACGTGCAGTCATACACGGATCTGCCTGCGGGAACAGAGTGCACGGTAACGGAAACGGAAACCGGGGAGTCGTCCACGGTTGTAGTCGACCCGACCGAGGATGTGACCGTCACGATCGAACCTGGTGCGACTGCTGAAGCGACAATCACGAACACGGTGACGTTCCAGCCGGGTGCTCTCCAGGTGAGGAAGGTTCTCACCGGTGAAGGTGCCGGATCCCAGGAGGACATCGTTCTCGACATCGACTGTGGTGAGGCTCTGACCGAAACCGTCACGATTCCTGCAGGGTCAACCGCGGGTTCCTACGTGCAGACGTTTACGGATCTGCCCGCGGGAACGGAGTGCACCGTCACTGAAACTGAAACTGGTGAATCATCCGCCGTTGTGGTTGATCCCACCGAAGACGTGACCGTCACGATCGAGCCGGGAGCAACCGCCGAAGCGATCATCACCAACACGGTGACGTTCCAGCCGGGCAGCCTGAGCGTGACCAAAGTGATCACAGGAGACGCGGCAGGACTACAGGGCGAGATCGTTCTCGAGATCGACTGCGGCGAGGCGCTCACCGACACCGTGACGATCCCCGCGGGTGCGACGGCCGATTCCTACGTTGAGACCTTCGACAACATTCCGGCGAACACGGAGTGCACGGTGACGGAAACCGAGACCGGTGCGACCGAAACTGTCGTGGTCGAACCGACTGATGACGTAACCGTGACCGTTGCGCCGGGAGCTACGGTCGACGCAACCATCACGAACACCGTCAGCTACCAGCCGGGTGGCCTGCGAGTGACAAAGGTGATCACCGGAGGAGCCTCCGGGCTCCAGGGCGAGATTGTTCTCGACATCGATTGCGGTGAGGCATTGACGGACACCTTCTCGATACCGGCTGGCTCGACGGCGGATTCCTACATCCAGATCTTCCAGGGCATCCCGGCAGGAACCGAGTGCACCGTCACGGAGTCAACGAATGGCGGGACCGCAGGAATCCAGGTAGCAGCGACGGATGATGTGACCGTCACCATCGCGACCGGTGCTTTCGTCGACGCAACGATCACCAACACCGTGACCAGGGAAGAAACCCCCAGTGGCGGCGGCGGTGGCTCAAGCTACCTCCCGATGACGGGTTCCAACCCGGGCATGTCCCTGCTGATTGCGGGCGGGGTGATCGCGGGCGGGCTGGCGATGATTCTGATCCGCGGCGCGGCGGTCCGGCGACGTGAATCCGCCCGCCGGAACAGTTAGAGGGTCAGCGGGCTAGTCCGGCTAGCCATGACAACGGGGCTGTAGTGGGGAAACCCATTACAGCCCCGTTCTCGGCGTTGCCTGGAGTGTGCGTTTTATTCGGGCGAAACGGATGCCGCCGGCATCCGCAGTTCGAATCGCGCACCACCCAGTTCGCTTGCGGTGACAGCGACAGACCCGCCGTGTGCAACGGCGATCTCGCGCACGATTGACAGGCCGAGACCGCTGCCGCCCGAGTCGCGGGCGCGAGCGTCGTCGAGCCGGACGAAGCGCTCAAAGATCCGCTCACGGTCGGCCTCCGGCACGCCTGCGCCGTCGTCGGAGACCGCGAGCAGTACCTGCCCGGCCGCCTCGCTCAGCTCGAACCGCACGGTTCTCGCCGCGTGACGCGCGGCGTTATCGGCGAGGTTTCGCACAGCCTGACCGAGTAGGCCCACATCGCCGAGCACCCGAGCAGGCCCGACGGCGCTGGCGTCGATCCGCAGCGACGTGGTGTCTTTGAGCCGGCGGACCTCACCGAGCACGAGGTCGTCGAGGTCGACGGGCGTGCGGTTCGGGATCAGCGTGCGCTCATCCGCCTTCGCGAGCACGAGCATCCCCTGCACGAGCCGCTCGAGCCTCGCGCCCTCGTCGAGGACAACGTCAGACAGCTCGGTCCCGCTCACCCGGTCGGGATGCGCACGGGCCACCTCGGCATACTGGCGCATCGACGCGAGCGGTGATCGCAACTCGTGCGAGGCATCCGAGATGAACCGTCGCTGGGTCTTCTGCGACGCGTCGAGCCGGTCGAGCATCCGGTTCATCGTTGCCGCGAGGCGCCCGATCTCGTCGCGTGACCCCGGGTCGGCGATCCGCCGGTCGAGGTGGGCGCTCGTCACGTCGTCGACCTCGCGGCGCATCCGTTCGACCGGCTGCAAGGCACGTCCGACGACGAACCACGTGGTCAGCGCGACAAATGCCAGAAGCACGGGCAGGGCGATCGCCAGCAGCTGGATGACCGTTTCCGTGGTTTCGCCGACGTCGCCGACGCTTCGACCGGTCACAATCGTGAGGTCGTCCACCTCAGTTGCGACGGCGATGAACCGCTCAGAATCTCCGGGCTGGGTCACTGTTTCGGCCTCGCCGCGCGGCGGAACCGCCACGGCACCAATGTCGGCGGCGTTCTCGCTTGCCGCCAGAACGCGGCCCGACGTGGCGATCACCTGGAAGAAAGCCTCATCGTCGTCGAAGCCGGCGAGGAAGTCTTCGGTCGTCTGGGTCACCGGGTCGTCGCTGCTGTCGGAGTCGTCATCGTCGTCGTCGGAATCGTCAGGTGACGGGGCATCCGGTGTGGTGGCATCCGTTGTCAGCGATTCAAGGCCGGATGCCTCCACCCGGTTGACGAGGTCGCTGAGGGTTTGCTCGGCCCTCCCCTGCACACCCTCGCGGAGTGACCCCTGCAACAAGGCGATGAACCCGGCGGCGCCGACCAGGAGCGCGACGGCGACAATGGCGGTCGCGGCGAGGACGATGCGGCTGCGGAGCGAGAGCCGTCGGCGCGCGGGCGAGTCAGCCACCGTTCGCCGCCAGCCGGTAGCCCGCACCGCGCAGGGTTTCGATGGCCTCGCGGCCAAACGGACGGTCGAGTTTGTTGCGGAGGTGCCGTACGTAGACCTCGACGATGTTCGGGTCGCCCTCGAAGTCGAAGTCCCACACGTTGTCGAGTACCTCGCGCTTCGACACCACGGTGCCGAGATTGCGGATGAGGTACTCGAGCACGGCGAATTCACGGCTGGTCAGGTCGATCGGAGCGTCACCGCGCCAGACCCGACGGGCGGCCGGATCCACCCGGATGTCGCCCGCCTCGAGCACGACGGGGCGCTCTGCGGCACCGCGGCGCATCAGCGCGCGCACGCGGGCGAGCAGGATCGCGAAGGAGAACGGCTTGGTGAGGTAGTCGTCTGCACCGGTATCGAGTGCCTCGACCTGGTCCCATTCGCCGTCCTTGGCGGTGAGCATGAGGATGGGCGTCCAGTTCTTGTCGGCGCGCAGGGTCTCGCAGACGCGGTAGCCGCTCATGCCCGGCAGCATGATGTCGAGGAGGATCACCGAGTACTGGTTTTCCCGCGCCAGCCAGAGCCCGTCGGTGCCGGTTTCGGCGACATCGACCGCGAAGCCCTCGGCCTCAAGCCCACGCCGGAGCCCGTCCGCGAGCCGCTTTTCGTCTTCGACCACGAGTATCCGCATGCCGATCACCTCCCCGGCCATTCTGCCGGAGCACGGCTGAAGCGGCGCTGAAGCTGCCGCCGAAGCCGAGTGTGCCGGGCAGGCCCGTGGCTTCGGGAGGTAGAAGTCTGGGTCCGTCGACGTGTGGGCCTTGGGTGGCCGGTTCTTCCTCCCGAAACACCGCGGAAGGGGTACTGGCTTCGGCTCGGCACCAGGCCGTAGAGAGTCAGCCCGGGGCGGGGGCGGCGAACTCGGGCCGAGGCCCTTCACGGGGCGGAGCGGTTGGGGCGGCTGGTTTGGGGAGGGAAAAGGTGGGGTCCGTCGACGTAGGGGGCGTGGGTGGCCGGTTCTTCCTCCCGAAAACCCGCAGCGACCCGGCGGTGGTGGCACCAGGCGCGGTGACCCGGCGGTAATGGCGCCTAGCGCGCGCGGCGACCGGGCTGGGGCCGCTTCGCCGGGGGCGGTGGGTTTTGGGGAGGATTAAGGCTGGGCCCGTCGAGGTATGGGCCTTTGGGGGCCGGTTTTCCTCCCGAAGCACACCGGACCGCCGGGCGGTCCCGACCTTTTCGCTCAGGGCGTGAACACGGTCGCCTCGCTCACAGATTTTCTCGGTATCGTGAGTCAGCAGATTTCCCGATTGAAAGCGAGCGGATGCCAGACAGCCCGATCTCGGCGACGCCATACGAGGTGCTCGGTGTGAGTCCGACCGCCGACCAGGACGAACTTCGGCGCGCGTACCGCAGGCTTATGCGGGAGACCCACCCCGACACCGGTGGCAGTGCTGCCCGGTTCACGGCGGTGCAGGTTGCCTGGGAGCGGATTGGAACGGCAGAGGGCCGTGCGGCCTATGACCGGGGACGCGGCAGCGGATCCTCGAACGGGGAGACCCACCCCACCTGGTCGGCATCGGCCGCGAAACCCCAGCCAGACTCGCGCCCTCGGGCGCGCTCATACGGGCACCCCGGCGGCTGGCGCAGGGAACGCTACCTCCGGCTCATGCGGGAGTGGACCGGTCGTGGCGTCGAGGCGGACCCGTACGACCCGGCTCTCGTGCGCACCGCTCCGCGCGAGCTCAGGCATCTCCTCGCCGATGCGCTCGCCGAGGAAGCCACGGCACGCAGCCTGGCCGACCTTGGCCTCGGCTTCACCGTCTGGCACGACGTCGCAACCGGCGCTCCCGACGAGAAAATCGACCACATAGTGCTCGGTCCGACGGGGCTCTTCGCTCTGCTGTCGGAGGACTTCGGTGGCCCGGTGAAGGTCAAGCGCGGCGAACTCATCGGTGAGGCCGTTGCCGGCGAACGTCCCATGCACGACCTGGCCGCCCGCGCCAAGGTCCTGTCCCGGTCGCTTCGGGCGCGTTTCACAGCGCTGGTGATAGTGCTCCCGGATGACGCGATCGAGGAGTCCGTCGTCGAACTCGGCTCGAGCCGCGGCGCGGTGACCCTCGCTGTGCGTTCGTCGTACCTGCCCGGGCTGCTGCGCAATGGCCTGCCCGGTATGGATCGCGCCGGCGGAAACGAACTGTTTGACGTGCGAACGAGGCTGCAGAACGGCATCCGCTTCGTCGAATAGTCAGCGAGAAGCGCCGCGATCGCGATGCCTGACAGCTGCTAGAGGGGCACCTACCCCCTGCAGGTGCCCACTCGTCCAGCACGGCGGGCGTGAACGCTCCGCCTTCTCTTTCCCCCGAAAGAGACCGGATCCGACACTGCCGGAGGACGCAGTCTGCACATTCCCCGTTGCGCGGTCCGGTTTCAACATAACCGGGATGAGCAACGCCCGCAAACTGTACGACGGGCGGGCCAAACGGCTCTTTCGGGCCGTGGGGCGACGGCACTACGGTTGCTGAAAGCGAAAGGACCGATCATGACGAGCTCACTGCCGGAACCGGTCGCGCGACTGATTGCCGCCGCGAACGCCGGGGATTCCGAGGCGTTTATCGAGACGTTCGCCGCCGACGCAACGGTCAATGATCGCGGCAGGGTCGTCACCGGTCGCGACGCGATTCGTGCCTGGGCGGAGGCCAATCTTCGCGGAGCCGGGGTGGCCGTCGACGTCACCGCCGAGATCACAACGCGTGAGCACGCCACGGTAACCGCAACGGTGGGCCGTGGTGGCGCCACGGCGCGCGTGCATTTGAGCTTCACTGTCGCGGAAGACCTCATCAGCGACATGACGATCACTGTCTGAGTCCCTGACCGTTCGGCGTCGGGCGGCCCGGGTCGTTGCGGAGCCCCTGACTGGTGTCTATCGCCGCGAAATAGCGCCCCGCTAGGCTGGGGGCGCCGCCCGACCGCCGGCGCCGAGGAGAGTCATGGAATTGCTAGGAATTGTTCTGAGCCCGATCATCGTGGCGGTCGTGGTGGGTGTCATCCTGCTGATCGTCATCATCATGTTCATCCAGGGCCGCTACAAGATCGCGCAGCCCGACGAGGCGATCATCGTCACCGGGCGTCGTGCCCGCAAATCGGTGGGCGCCGACGGCCGCACCATCACCGACCTCACCGGCCAGAAGGTGGTGCAGGGTGGCGGTGTCTTCGTCATCCCCTTCCTGCAGAAGCAGTTCTCGATGTCGCTGCGCTCGCGTGCCATCGGCATCCAGGTGGTCGCGCAGACCCGCAACGGTGTGACCATTCGCATCGAGGCGGTCGCGGTCGTCAAGGTCGGCGACAGCGACGGGGCCATCCGTTCTGCTGCCCAGCGCTTCCTCGGCCAGGACCAGCACATCGAACCGTTCACCCAGGAAGTGCTGTCGGGTTCGCTGCGCTCGTCGATCGGTAACCTCACCGTCGAGGAGATCATTCGGGACCGAGCCGGCCTCGCCGAGCAGGTCATCGAGGCCGCGCGCACCTCGCTCCTCAACCAGGGTCTCGACGTCGACACCTTCCAGATCAAGGAAATCGCCGACGACAAGGGCTACATCACCGACCTCGGTCGTCCGGAGCAGGCTCGTGTTCGCCAGGCCGCAGAGATCGCCGAGTCCGTGTCCGCGCGGGCATCCGAGCAGGCCCGCATCGAGGCAGCAGAGGCCATCGCCGACGCCAACCGCGAGCTGTCGCTGAAGAACGCGTCGATCAAGAGCGAGACCGATAAGGCGCTCGCCGAGGCGGAGGCAGCAAAACCGCTCGCCGAGGCATTCGCGCAGCAGGGCATCCTGCAGCAGCGTGAGATCACCGCCCAGCGCGAGACCGCACTGCGGGAGCAGCAGCTCAACGCCGACGTGCGTAAGACAGCGGATGCCGAGTCGTACCGCATCCGCCAGATCGCCGAAGCTCACGCAGCCCAGGTCGTCGCAGAGGCAAAGGCAGACCGCGACCGCCGTATCGCCGAGGCAGAAGCAACCCGTGCCGAGGGTGAGGCTGAAGCAGCCGCCATCTTCGCCAAGGGTGAGGCCGAGGCGCGAGCCACCGAGCTGCGGGTTGCCGCGCTCCGCGACGAGTCCGAGGCGCTCCTGCAGCAGCGCGCCATCGAGATCCTGCCCGAGATCGCCAAGCAGCTCGCCGCTCCGTATGGCGCGATCGACAATCTCACGGTTATCTCGACGGACGGTGCTTCGCACCTGTCGAAGCAGGTCGTCGGCAACGTCACCGAGGTCACCCAGCTGCTCAAGGACTCGACCGGAATCGACCTCGCGAGTCTGCTCAACGGCTACGTCGGTGGTCGCTCGGCGTCGGCCGCTGCCGCACCCAAGAAAGGTGTGACGGCCGAGGCGCCTGCGCCGGCGCACGCTGCTGCTCCCGCCGAAGCAGTCGCCGCCGAGTAGTAGCAGTAAGCCGAGTAGTACCCCGGGCGTGCCCGCGCCCAGATCAGGACAAAGGCCCCAGACAAGGACAAAGGCCCCAGACAAGGACAGGAATTCACTTTCCTTCCTTATCTGGGGCCTTTTTCCTTGCGCCGCCGCGGCATCCGCGTGGTGTGAGCCGTGGCATCCGCTCTGCCGGATGCAGGTGGTTCAGTCCGCGAGGAGCCAGGGCACCACGAAGCCAACGACGATGATGCCGAGACCAATCCAGAGATTGCCTCCACCCCGACGCAACCGACGGCCATCGACGGCGACACCGGGCGGCCGCGACGGTGGGGGTGCACTCACGGCCGCAGCCGTGGGCGCATCCGCAGGGATGCCAGCTGGAGCCGGAGCTGGAACGGCAGCGGGTTCGAGCAACCGCTCGTCGCGCCAGTGCGTCCACTGATCGATCTTGGTCTGCAGCGCCGATACCGTGCCGAAGAGCCAGGCCCACATCTCAGGGTTCAGCGTCGAGATTCCGGGACCGGTGTAGAGAAAGAGGGTGTTGTCGACGATTTCGATGTCAAAGAGGGCGGCGTTGTCGACGAACCGCGCCATGATGTCTGGTGAGAAGAGGTAGAGCGCGTCGCGTTCGTACCCCTCGGGGCAGTACAGCTCGAAGTAACGATCGAAATCGCCCTCGAGCGAAAGTCGCTGTTGGACCCCAAACGAGGTCGGCAGGTTCGTGCCAAGAATGGAGTTATTCGCGGCGGCGTCGAGCACGATGTGTGGAAGCGCAGTGCCGAGTTCGATCGCGATGTAGCCCCAGCGGTATGTCGTCGACCTTTTGCCGCGGCGCACCACGTAATCATGGTGGCCGTATTCGACGTGCGGTGACCCAACGGTGCGAAGGACGTCGGTGGAGACGCGCCCGCTGCCGACCCAGAAGATCATTCCGGGATGCTTGGGGTCGGTGACACGGGGCTGGTACGTCATGCCGTTCGCGGCCGCGAATCGGTCAAGCCGGTAACGAGTCTCCTGTTCGCGGCGCCCCGCCGCAACGGCTCGCCGAACCATGAGCACAATGGCCGCCACGATGGCCGCGAGCACGAGTGGGACGAGGATCGGCCCTGCGGGGAGGAGGGCAAGGTCGATGAACAGAGGCACGACCGTAATGAGGCAGCACACAGCAGCGAAGGCGACAACGGCCCACACGATCACGATCCACACGAACCCGCCGACAGTGGTGGGTTTGCGGCTCGCTTCCTTCGCTTTGTGGTACTCCAGAACTCGTTGCGGGTCGACCGGTTCGATCAGCGGGGTCGGGTCAAAATCGAGGGAAGATTGAGGGGACGTCAGGCTCACGGTTACACGCTAGCGGTCGGTCGCTGTGCTTGTTTCCATCGGACGACGGCTTTCGCGACGTTGGGCCTGGACACCGTGCGGATGCTGTCAACCGGCCGACGGCATCCGCCCGCTGTTCTCTATCTATCGGCGGCTATCTCGCCATAATGGGGCTATGAGCCCAGTGCGAAACACCAAACTCTCGATCATCGGTGCGGGGAGTGTGGGATCGTCTCTCGCCTTTGCCGCACTCATTCGCGGCTCGGCGAGGGAGGTCGTGCTCTACGACCTCAACGCGTCGAGGGTAGACGCTGAGGTGCTCGACCTCGCACACGGCAGGCAGTTCATCGGGTCGAGCCGCATCACCGGTGGCGCGGACATCGAACTCGTCGCGGATTCCGACGTCGTGGTGATCACCGCAGGGGCCAAGCAGAAGCCCGGCCAGACGCGGCTCGATCTCGCGGCGACCAACGCCCGAATTCTCGAGGACCTCATGCCCCGGCTCGTCGAGCTCGCGCCGAACGCCGTGTTCGTGCTCGTGACGAACCCGTGTGACGTGCTCACCGTCGTCGCCGAGCGCGCGGTCGACCTGCCCGCCGGCCGCATCTTCTCCTCCGGCACCGTGCTCGACTCCGCGCGGCTGCGCTGGCTGCTGGCCGAGGCCGCCGATGTGGCGCCGCAGAGCGTCCACGCCCTCATCATGGGCGAGCACGGTGACAGCGAGTTCCCGATCTGGTCGGATGCCACGATCGGACAGACCCCGCTGCGCGACTGGACCGACGAGAGCGGCACGCGGCTGTTCCCGCGCGAACGGCTCGAGTCGCTCACCTCGGATGTGGTGCACGCCGCCTACAAGATCATCGAGGGCAAAGGTGCGACCAACTACGCCATCGGCCTCTCGGGTGCGCGCATCGTTGAGGCCGTGCTGCAGAACGAGCGGGCGATCCTCCCGGTGTCGAGCCTCTTGACCGACTACCGCGGCATCAGCGGCGTCGCGCTCAGCGTGCCGTCGATCGTGGGTTCGCAGGGCGTGATTCGCACGCTTGATGTGCCGATCGACGAGGTCGAGGTCGACCTTCTGCACCGGTCGGCGGAGGAGCTTCGCGCGTCACTCGCCCACGTGCTGTAGTCGGGCGCCGGCCCGTTCTCGGGGCTCCACTCTCGGGCTCCGCTCTCGGGGCTCCACTCTCAGTGCCGCGCTCTCGGTGCCGAGCTCTCGGTGTCCCGCTCTGAGTGCCGAGTTCTCGGTGCCGAGATAAGGACAACGGCGCCAGATAAGGACAGAACCGCCGGTTTGGTCCTTATCTGGGCACTGTTTCCTTATCCCGGCCCGGTTCCTTATCCCGGGCCGACGGCATCCGTTCGTTGATGGTGCTGCGCCGAGCGGATGCCGTCGGCCAAGTCGTGTGGGAAGGCAGCGGATGCCGTCGGCCGCGTCCGCAGCGCAGGAGATCGCATGGTTATCAGGATGCTTTCGCGACTTTGGTCCTGATAAGCGTGCGATCTCCTGTTAAACGTGCGGGCGCGCGACCGCCACTCGGCGCCCCCTAGTCGGTGACGACGATGAGCTTGCCGCGCACGTGGCCGCGCTCGAGCTCCTCGTAGGCTTCGGCCGCACGCTCGAGCGGGTAGATGCCGCTCACCGGGAACTCGAGTTCACCGTTCGCGACGAGCTCGGCCACGCGGGCGAGGTCCTCGGTGCTGGCCTGGGCGCCGCCGATGGGGGACGCGCCGCGGTCGGCCGGGCCGTAGACGGCGATCGTGTTGATCCGCTCGATCGGGATGCCGAGCTCGAGTGCCGCGTCGATGGTGTCAGGTCCGTGGTTGTCGAGCGCCGCCGTGTAGCCCTGCGGTGCTGCCGCACGCAGCCGCTCCACGAACCCGTCGCCGTAGGCAACGGGGATCGCGCCGAGTGAACGCACGAACTCGTGGTTCGACTCGCTCGCTGTACCGACGACCGTCGCGCCCTTGCGCTTCGCGAGCTGAACGGCGAGCACACCGACACCACCCGCGGCGGCGCTGATGAGCACGGTGTCGGCATCCGTCAGTCCGAACGCCTCGACGGTGGCCCACGCGGTGCGTCCGACAACGGTGAGCCCGGCGGCCTGCTCGAAGCTGAGGTCGGCCGGCTTGTGCACGATGGTGGCGTCTTCGGTGGTGACCAGGAAGTCGGCCATCGCGTAGTTGCGGGCACCGCCGAACACCTCGTCGCCGACGGCGAAGCGGGTGACGCCCTCGCCGATCTGTTCGACGACACCCGAGTAGTCGTTGGCGACGCCGGAGGGCAGTGTTGCCCCGTAGGTCTCGGCGGCCGGACCACGGAAAATCTTGAAGTCGACGGGGTTGAGACCGACGGCCTTCACCCGAACGACGATCTCGCCCGGCCCCGCGGTCGGCTTGTCGACCGTGATGAGTTTCAGGACCTCTGGCCCGCCGAACTCGGTGTACTGGAGAAATCGAGGCATGCGTCCTGCTTCCTGTCGTGCACGGGCGGTTGTTGCCCGTCCCTGAGTCTTACGCGGCAGCTGTCCGAATTGTTCCCATTCGCGGCGGTTTGACACGGTGCATTCGGGTCATGAAGTGGGGAGAATGGATGCCGTGACCACAGCCACCGTCGACCTCATCGCCCTGCAAAAACGTACGGTGTGGGTGCTCGTCGCCGGCCAGATCCTCGGTGGTCTCGGCATCGGCGCGACCCTCTCCATCGGGTCGGTGCTCGCGACGGAGGTTGGCGGGTCCGAGGCCTGGGCCGGCACTGCCGCGACGTTGAGCACCCTCGGAGCTG
The DNA here is from genome assembly GCF_056898615.1 of Mycetocola sp. Y442. Classification (NCBI taxonomy): domain Bacteria; kingdom Bacillati; phylum Actinomycetota; class Actinomycetes; order Micrococcales; family Microbacteriaceae; genus Mycetocola; species Mycetocola sp. Y442. Next base: position 648,766 of record NZ_JBXHBV010000003.1, on the reverse strand, counting down.
CTGCCGCGGCGATCCCCCTCGGCCGGCTCACCCGTCGCAACGGCAGGCGAATCTCCCTCTCACTCGGCACCCTCACCGCCCTGTTCGGTGCGGTGGTCACCGTGCTCTCCGCCGCGATGGACTTCTTCCCGCTCATGCTGCTCGGCTTCGCCATGCTCGGCGCCGGCGCTGCTGTCGGGTTGCAGTCGCGGTTCGCGGCTACCGACGTCGCCGATCCGCGTCACCGTGGCCGCGACCTCTCGATCGTGGTGTGGTCGGCCACCATCGGCTCCGTCATCGGACCGAACCTGTTCGGCCCCGGCGAGGTGATTGCCGAGTGGTTCGGGATGCCGCCCCTCACCGGATCCTTCGTCATCGCGATCGTCGCCCAGTTCGCGTCCGTGTGTGTCTACGCTTTCGCGCTGCGGCCAGACCCGTATCTCGTCAGCCAGGAACTCGCGGCGGCCCAGCCCACACAGGACTCCGCAGAAGCGGAAACTACCCCGGGCGGTCTCGCACGCAACCGCTCCCTCGTGTTCATGACGATCGGCATCCTCGGCCTCAGTCACGCGATCATGGTCTCGGTGATGTCGATGACGCCGGTTCACCTCGTGCACCACGGAACCTCGCTGGCCGGCGTCGGCCTCACGCTGAGCCTGCACATCGGCGGCATGTTCGCCCTGTCACCGGTGTTTGGCTGGCTCAGCGACCGGGTCGGCCGGTTCCCGATCATCTTTACCGGGCAGGCACTGTTCGTGATTGCGCTCGCAACCGTTGCGTTCGGTGACGACTCCACGACCCTGGTCACCGTCGGCCTCATCTTCCTCGGCCTGGGCTGGAGCGCGTCGACGGTCGCGGCATCCGCTCTGCTCGGTGACCTCGTGACCGGCGCGGCCCGGCCCGTCATTCAGGGCCGGAGCGACCTCGTCATGAACCTGGCGGGTGCGGCGGGCGCTGCCTCGGCGGGTCCTGCTCTCGCGCTTGTCGGGTACCCCGGCCTCGCGGTGTCGGCTGGGGTGCTCGTTGCGGTGATCGTCGTTGCGGTGCTGGTGGTCGGGCTGCCGGCGGTGCGCCCGCGCGCCGAACGCGCGACCTCCGGCGCCACTGTCGAGTAACTTTTCCTTGACACCAAGTCAGGTTTTCTTTACATTGATCGATGTAAGGTTTTCTTGACATGCAGGGAGCAGCGGATGTCGTCCGAAGAGAAAAGCGCGTGGGTCATGCTGGTCGTGTCGCTCGCGGGCTACGCGACGTACCTGGTGATCCTGGCCGTGCAGGGGGCATCCGTTTCACTGATGGATACCGCATGGGTGACGACGATGCTCTGGACCATCGGCGGCGGGATCGTCGCTGGAATCCTGCTCAACATTCTGTTCGGCATCTTCTCGCCGAAGGACGCTGGGAGAAAAGACCAGCGGGACCGCGACATCACCCACTTCGGTGACTCGGTTGGCCAGTCGTTCGTCATCATCGGTGCCGTTACAGCGCTGATTCTGGCGATGCTTGAGGCGCCGTACTTCTGGATCGCCAACGCGATCTACCTCGCGTTCGTGTTGTCGGCCTTCCTCGGCTCCATTGCCCGCGTCATCGCCTACCGCCGGGGCCTGCCGACATGGTGAGGACGAAGGCGGCCACGCGCGTCACCAATGACATCCGCCGGCTGAGGTTCCTGAACGGCGAGATGACCCAGGCCGAACTGGCCGACCGCATCGGCGTCACGCGCCAGACCATCATCGCCATCGAGCAGGGGCGGTATTCGCCGTCGCTCGAGATGGCATTCGAAATCGCCGGTGTCTTTGGGGTGCCGCTCGACGATGTGTTCTCTTATTCGGCGCCCTCCGTCACTGAGGAGTGATCATGAAGGTTGTCGTTCAAGACCGATATGGAACACCGGATGTACTGCGGGTCGATGACGTCGATCCACCTACGGTGCGCGATACCGATGTGCTCGTGGCGGTTCGGGCCGCTGGCGTTGACGCCGGGGTCTGGCACACCACGGCCGGGAAGCCCTATCTGCTGAGACTGTTCGGGTTTGGTTTTCGGGGCCCGAAGCAGCCGATTCCCGGTCGGGATGTCGCTGGCGTGGTTTCAGAGGTCGGCTCTGCGGTCACCCGGTTCACGGTGGGTGACGAGGTATTCGGCACGACGCTCGATGGCAGCTTCGCCGAGTTCACCCGTGCCGCCGAGGAGCGTCTAGTGCTCAAGCCCGCGAACGTGAGCTTCGAGCAGGCCGCAGCGGCGCCCGTGTCGGGGTGCACGGCGCTGCACGCGGTGCACGACGCCGGCGGACTGATGCCCGGGCAGAAGGTGCTCGTGCTCGGCGCCGGTGGCGGGGTCGGCTCCTTCGCCGTGCAGATCGCCGTAGCGACGGGTGCGACCGTGACCGGGGTGTGCGGCACGGGCAAGGTCGACTTCGTGGCGTCGCTCGGGGCAGCCCGCGTGATCGACCGAACCGTCGAGGATGTGACTGCGGGTGCCGAACGGTTCGACCTCATCATCGACACCGCGGGACGCACGCCGCTGGGCAGGCTGCGTCGGGTGCTGACGAAACGAGGCACCCTCGTCATTGTCGGCGGCGAGGGCGGTGGGCCGCTGCTCGGTGGGTTCGGTCGCTCGATGTTTGCGCCGCTTCGGTCGCTCTTCTCGGACCAGAAGTTCAAGGGACTCATGTCGAGTGAGGACCTGCCCACCCTCGAGGCACTGCGCGACATGCTCGGGGCTGGCACGGTTGTGCCCGCCGTCGACCGGGTGTTCCCGCTCGAGCAGGCCGGCGACGCGATCGAGTACCTGCACGCGGGTCGGCCGCTCGGCAAGGTCGTCGTCTCGGTTTAGCCTGAGGCCCGGGGCGGTTCGGCACCCGTCGGGCTGAGATAAGGAAACAACGCGGGCACAGGGACTCGAGTCGCGATTGCGTCCTTGTGCCGGCTCGTTTTCCTTGTCTCGCTGCGGGCGACGCCCCGGGGTGGTCGCGAACGCCGCTCAACGGCATCCGTTTTTCAGGTAATAGTGCGATTAACAGGTGACTTCTGGCGATCCCGTCCTGATAATCGTGCGACCTCCTGACGCGCCGTCGACGAGTTTGGTGACGGATGCCGTCGGCACGCCTTCGCGCCCAAAGCGGGTGTACGCCGAGGACGGGTCTGAGTAGCATGGGCGCCGCATCCCGCCGATCCGTCAACGCGGCAAACGTACAGTCAACGCGGCGCCCGTACGAAGGAGTACCCCATGCAACGCATCACCCCGTGCCTGTGGTTCGACAGCCAGGCCGAAGAAGCGGCCAAGTTCTACGTGTCGGTGTTTCCCAACTCCGAGATCGTGCACGTGTCTCGCTACGGCGAGGGCGCTCCGATGCCCGTCGGCACGGTGCTCGTCGTCCTGTTCCGGCTCCACGGTGTCGACTTCCAGGCACTCAACGGTGGACCGGCGTTCACCTTCAGCGAGGCCGTCTCGTTCTACGTGAACGCCGACGACCAGGCCGAGATCGACCGGCTCTGGAACACCCTCATCGCCGACGGCGGTGAGCCCAGCCAGTGTGGCTGGCTCAAAGACAAGTACGGGCTCTCCTGGCAGATTGTGCCGCCCGTGCTCAATGAAATGCTCGAGGATCCCGACCTGGAGAAAGCCCGACGGGTGATGCAGTCCATGCTCGGCATGTCGAAACTCGACATCGCCGAGTTGCAGGCCGCGTACCGCGGCGACTGAACGCGGCGGCTGTGCGTGCCGCTGATCCGCTCACCGCCCCGAGATAAGGAAATAGCGCCCACACAAGGACGGAAGCCGGCATCCGGTCCTTATCTCGGCCCGTTGTCCTTCTGTCGGCGCGACCCCGAATGCCGCGACCCCGAATGCCGCGACCCCGAACGCCGCAACTCAGAACGCAGCAGCACTCACTGCAGGATGCTCGGCTGCAGGTCGGTCAGCGTGCGGTGGTGCGTCTGCCGCGTGACCCCGATCACCGTGGCCACGATCCCGATCGAGAACCACAGCACGAGCATGGACAGGTCCGCGCCGACACGACCGACGTCACCGCCGTACATAAGTTGTCGGAGAGCATCCACCACATAGCTCATCGGGAATATATGGTGAATTACCGCGAGCGGCCCCGGCAGAGTCTGCCACGGGAAGGTGCCGCCCGCCGTCACCAACTGCAGCACCATCATGACGAGTCCGATGAATTGCCCCACCGCGCTCAGCCACACATTGAGCGCGAGGATGATGGCGGTGTAGGTGAGGGATGCCGCCACCAGGATTCCGAAGGTGGCGAGCGGGTTCGCGAACTGGAAGCGAAGCGCGAGTGACAGCACACCGAACAGGCCGAGCATCTGCACGGCGCCGAGCATGGCCGGGGTCGCCCAGCCGGCGAGGGTCACCCGGAACGGTGAATGGAGTGCGGTGACGGCGCGACGTGAGATCGGCTTGACGATGAGGAACAGCGCGTAGATGCCGATCCACGCGGCGAGTGCGGCGAAGAAGGGGGCAAGTCCGGCGCCGTAGTTCTGCGCGGGAGCGATCGCCTTAGTGTCGATCGACACCGGAGTGCCGAGGGTGGTGGCCTGAGCCTGACGGGTGTTCTCGTTATCGTCTGGCAGTTGCGCCACGCCGTTGTCGAGGCCGGTCTTCAGTTCGTTGGCGCCCGTGAGCAGCTCACCGAGGCCGCTGTTGAGCGTGGCTGTGCCGTCGCGCAACCGGACGGCCCCGTCGGCCGCCGTAGCGGCGCCCGAGGCGAGTTCGGCACTGCCAGATGCCACTTCCTGTGCACCCGCGTTGAGCTGGTTGATCTCGGACACGGTGTTCTGCACCCGCCGGTCGATGGTGGTGAGGCCGGTTCCAATGGGCTGGAGGCGCGCAAGCACCGCGTCGATCGTCGCCTGGTCGAGGCCCTCAGCGGCGAGGACCTGGGCAATATCGGAGCGGACCGTCGGCAGTGCAGCGATCACGTCATTCGCCGCGGTGCCGACACGTCGAGCGACGTCATCGATTTCCTGGGTGCCATTGGCGACCTCTCGCGCACCGGTCGCGAGGCTGGCAGACCCGCTGCGGAGTGTCTCGAGGCCCGTCGTGAGTTCACTGGATCCGGAGACGAGTTCTCCCGCCCCGGTTTGCGCGGTGGTGAGTCCCGAGACGAGCTCTCCGGAGCCGGATGCTGCCTCGCTCAGCTGACTGCGGATGGTGCTCAGCGCGTTGAGCAGCGTCAGTCCGGCTTCGGCGACCACTTTCGCCGTGACCTCGGTCTGGATCTTCTCGATCGCCTGGTTGCCGATGGTGGTGGCTAGGTAGTTGTTGGCATCGTCGGTGCGCAGGATCAGCTCCGCCTTCTTCGGGTCGCTCGAGTTGATGGAGGCGACAGCTTCGGAGAACCCAGCCGGGATTTCGATGACGAAGTCGTAGTCGCCGTTCTCGAGGCCGGACGTGGCGGCATCCGCTTCGACCTGCGAGAGGTCGAAGGTCTTCTCCTTCACGAGCGCGTCGGCGACCTCCGTGCCGAGGTTGCGTTCGGTGCCATTGATCTCGGCACCGGTGTCTTCGACCACGAGCGCGACCGGGATCTCCGAGAGTCGGCCGTACGGGTCCTGGTTGGCCCACAGGTAGAGGCCGCCATAGAGAATCGGCACGATCAGCAGGGCCATCAGTGCGAGCGCTTGCATCGGGGTCGAGACCAGTCGCCGCAGTTCGGCGAGAATCATCTGCGGGATCTTCATGACTGCCCCTCAATCGCTTTTCGTGATCGCCGGTCGTGCCCTTCCACCTCCGGCAATGGCGCACCGCCGCTCTGCGCCCAGGCGCCAGCGCGTTCCTCGAGCATTCCCAGGGCGCCGAGATCCCTCTCCGATTTCCCGATCTCTCTGATGTCGTGCTCGTGGCGGATCGTCCACTCGGATGCCCGGCCAGCGATCATCAGGACGGCGAAGTCGCGCGAGGCGAAGTCCTGCGCGAGGCGCCACCACACGAGCGGATGGCCGCCGTGACGGTCCGGTGACACCACCACGAGGCCGGTGACCCCGGACCGCAGCACGGCCAGTTCGCACAGGGCGCGCAGCCGCGCCTCCGGTGGGATGTCGGAGATCGGGGTGGTGGCGAGGTCTTTCATGCCGTAACTGGCGAGCCAGCGCCTTGCCGCGATGGGGTTCGAGTGGTGACCCGCGAACATCAGTTGCTCTGCGACGACGCCGGCGAACAACACGTTGGAGTCGGGGTCGGAGACGTCGGGTGCGTCGACGAGTGCGATGCGTCGCCGCATGAGCGCGCGGTTCACTTCACCGTCGATCGTGATTGTTCCGGCATCCGGTCGCATGCGTCCCGATGCGAGGAGGCCAAGCACCGTCGGCCGCTGCTCCGTTTCGGCGGCGGCGAGCACCGCCTCTCCGGTTTCGAAGGATAGTGAGGTTTCCGGCAGCGCCCTTCCCTTGCGACCCTTGGACACGTCCCGCAGCTCGACGCGCATCAGGCCTCCTGAGTGGGTGCCCGGGAGGAGGAGTGCTGCACCGGAGGTTGAGGGGTCACGCCCTCAGCGTAGGAAGCTGCCGGGCGATGTCAATTATCTTTGGTCCTGTGAGCGCCGGATGCTCGGCGCCTGACTCTGCTCGCGCGGACCCCGGTGTTCTGGCTGTCTGCCCGCACCGTTCTAGAGAAGGCTGCCGCCGGAAACCTCGATGCGTTCGGCCGTCATCCAGCGCAGTTCGCTCGACGCGAGGGCTGTGATGGCATCCGCGATCTCGTCGGGCTGCCCGACGCGGCCGAGCGCGGTGTTGTCGGCCAGGTGGCTACGCAGCTCGTGGTCGTCGCGCATGGCGCCGCCGTTGAAGTCGGTGGCGGTTGGCCCGGGGGCGATGCTGTTGACGCGGATGCCGCGTGGCCCGAGTTCCACAGCGAGGCTGCGGGTAATTGCTTCCACCACCGTCTTCGAGGCGGCGTAGAGCGAGGTTCCCGGGCTGACGTGGCGGGTGAGTGAGGTGGATACGTTGATGATGCGACCGCCGTCGGCGATGTGGGGTGCCAGCGCCTGAGTGAGGAAGAACGTGCCGCGCACGTTCGTTCCGAAGAGGGCGTCGAACTGGTCGACCGTGGCGTCTTCGAGCAGGCCGAACAGCCCGATCCCGGCATTGTTCACCAGCACGTCGATGGCGGAGCGCCCCCACCGCTCCTCGATGTCGCGACGCAACGAGTCCGTGAAGTCGACGAACGAGGCGACATCCGCCAGGTCGAGTCGCGTGGCGATGGCATCTCCGCCTGCGGCGCGGATCTCCTCCACGACGCGGGATGCCTCGGCGGCGTCACCGCGATAGGTGAGCACAACGGCGAAGTCCCGTTGGGCGAGGGCGAGGGCGGTCGCTCGGCCCAGACCCCGATTGGCCCCGGTGACGACGGCGATTCGAGGGGTGTTCTCGGTCATTCGGCATCTCCTTCAGGGAACTCCACGCTGATGAGCGGACTTCCCTCCATCCATTCGTCGAGGGGCGCGACCGGCTGCGGGATGCCGGCCGGGTTCCATGGCTGATTGAGGTCGGCAATGATCGACGAGAACACGGCTTCCCGCTGAGCGCGGTCGAGCACCGGTGTGCCCACGGCCCGCAGATCGGCCCGCACTCCGTGCTTGAGATGGAAAGTGAACTCCGGGTTCGCCACGATATTCACGTACCAGCTGCGCGTCGCCGGCGTGGTCGAGAGATAGATGCGCCCGTCGACCCGGTAGAACCACACCTCGATGCGCCGCGGCCTGCCGGTGCGCCTGCCTGTGGTGGTGATGTCGATCGTGCGCTCCCGAGCGCGTGACGCAGGGGTGATAGCCAGGGCCCGTTCGATTCTCGCGTCCATCATGCTCCAAAGTAAGTAGTCATTTACTTATAAACTAGACGCGGGATGAAGATCCTGTCAAGGACGACACTAAGAGAGCGGAGTGAGCATGGCGCAGCGAGACGCGGAGGCGACCAGAGCACGGATTCTCTCGGCAGCGGTGACGGAGTTTGCGGCGCACGGTTACTCGGGTGGCAGGGTTGACCGTATAGCGAAGGATGCCGAGAGCAATGTGCGCATGATCTATGCCTACTTCGGCAACAAGAGCGGCCTGTTCGATGCGGCGCTGGCGGACGCGATCGTGCGGATGGCGGAAGAGGTGCCCCCTCGGCCTTCAGATTTGCCGACGTGGGTCGGCGAGCTATTCGATTTCCATCAGCGTCGGCCCGAGGTGCTGCGTATCTCCCTCTGGGCTCAGCTCGAACGGCCGGAGGCGGCCTCCGAGCCGCTCGAGACGTATCTGGCCAAAGTGGAATCGGTGCAGCAGCACGCGTCGCCAGCCTTCAGCGCCGTCGATCTCCTCGTCATCATCTACGCCGTGGCCCAGGCCTGGCAGCTCGCGCCGATCGGCCTCCTGGCAGCCGACGCGAGGGCCAGCAGCGAAACGAGGCGAGCGGCTGCGGTCGAAGCGGTCACCCGCATGCTCGCCTGACCTCAGGGCCAGTACATCTAGTTTCCGCGGATGATCTCCGCGCGTGCGGACGCGTGCTCATCAGCGCTGATGACGTTCCGGGCGTGCAGCTCATCGAGCTTCGCCAGCCGTTGTTCGGTGGACTCGGCCGGGCGCATGGCCTCGCTGTCCAGGGCGCGGTTGACGAGGTCAGCGTGCAGCGTCAACGGGTCGTGACCGGCATCCTTCACCTTGCGTGCATTCTTGACGCTCATCACGACGATGAGGATTGCGGCAATCACGATGATGGCGGCCACAAGGCCGAAGATGATCGGGAAGAAATCGAACTGCGGACCCACGGTTGTCCTCTCGTTGACGAGTGTCCAGCTTGGCAATGGCGGCAGGTCGAGTCAACAGCAGGAGCACTGACCGGATGCAAAAGTGCCGGTCAGAGGCAAACTCTGACCGGCACTATGACGTTGAATGACCGCGGGGGCGTTCCTGTGAGAGCGCCCCGCAGCATCCGTTTTCGTCAGCGTCGTCGGTAGGCCTGCGCCACAGACCTGCCGCTGGCCGCCGGGTTACGGAACCAGGATGGCCCGGCCGGGAACGATGCCGGCCTCAAGGTCGGTGAAGGCCTGGATGCCGTCTTCGAGCGAGTACTGCTTGGTTTCGACGGAGATCTTGCCGAGTTTGGCGAGTTCAATCACCTGGCGCTGGTCGGAGCGGGTGCCGCCGTAGGAGCGGCGCACGTCGACGCCCCACGGGAGGGTGCTCGTGAAGCCGTCTGCGGCGTAGGTGAAGGAGCCGCCGCCGAGTCCGACGAGGCGGAGTGCGCCGTCGGGGGCGATGATCTTCGTGGCGAGGTCGACCGTCGGCTGAACCCCGACAAAGTCGAAGACGGCGTCTGCGCCGTATCCGTCGGTGAGTGCGAGCACCTTGTCTGCGGTTTCGCCGTCGCTCAGGAAGGTCTCGTCTGCACCGTGCTCGCGGGCAATTTCGAGCTTCTGTTCGCTCGAGTCGATCGCGATGATGCGGGCACCGGTGGTGGCCTTGAGGATCTGCAGGCCCATGTGGCCGAGCCCGCCGACGCCGATGACGGCGACTGTTGAGCCTGGGGTGAGGCGGTGGCGTGCGCCGTTGATGGCGTGCATTGGGGTGACCCCGGCGTCGGCGAGGGGGCCAGCGACGGTCGGGTCGAGGTCACCGAGCGGTTCGAGGTAACGAGCCTTGACCTTGATGTATTCGGCCATTCCGCCGTCTGGGCCGAGGCCAGGGCAGGGCGGGGTGCCGAGGCGGCCAGCGGCGTTGACGCAGACGTTGTCGCGACCTTCGATACAGGGGCGGCAGACGCCACAGGCCCAGACGAGGCAGACCAGTACGGCTTCGCCGTCGGTGAGGCCGGTGACGTTGGCGCCGAGCTTGGCGACATGGCCGGCCGTCTCGTGGCCGAGGGTCATGGGCGGAAGGGGCCACTCGGGTGAGTGGAGGACGTGGACGTCGGAGTGGCAGAGGCCGGCTCCGGCGACCTTGACGAGGACTTCGTCGGCTTCGATTTCGGGAACTGGAACGTCCCGTACTTCGAGTACGCCGGCTGACACGATTTGCAAAGCGCGCATATTGCTCTTTCTCTTCTGAACTGGCGGCCGTCTTTGGTCGCCATCCTCACAATAGGGCAGATGCCCCATAGAGCGCGGGACGTAGACTCGCTGCGTGACCGATGACGCTGTTGACCCACGCCAGCGTCGTACCCGTGCCCGGTTGCATGAGGTCATTCATGAGCTCGCGGCGTCGACGCCGCTGGACAGCATCACGATGTCTGACATTGCCCGGGCAGCCGGGGTGAAGCGCGACACCGTGTATCGGCACGCGGGTAGTGCTGTTGCCCTGCTGGTGCAGGCCCTTGAGGCAGAGGTTGAGGAGCTGGTGCAGCACACCTCGCAGCTGCCAGCGGTGTCCGAGACCGGTGAGAGTGTCTTTGCCGGCCCGGAAGTCTCTATGTTTGAGCATGTCGCCTCACATGCGGATATCTACCGCAATGCCCTGTCGTCGCAGGTGAGCAGTCCGGTTCGGGACATGCTGATCCGGTCGAGTGCTCGGGCATTGACGGCGCACCTGGAGCGGCATCCGGAGATCGCGCCACTTGTCGATGGGCGACCGGCCACAGAAGCAGAGAAGCGGACGTTTGTGGCCTTTGCCGCGTCGGGCACCTTTGGTGCGGTGCAGGCCTGGTTGAACGAGGGCGACCTCAGTGACCTGGATGCCGCTGCTGCGGCGACCCTGGCGGCGGCGCCGGAGTGGTGGATGGGGCGGCGGTAAGGGGGCGACTAGCTTGCTTGAACCAGTTCTTCCGGCTCGGGTGTCGGAGCTGTCCAGAGGCCGCGGTGATACTGAACATTGGCGACGTCGATTGAGTGCTCTGTTCTGAGTCGCAACTGCTCGAACGGAACGAGTGATGAGGTGCGCGCCACAGAGAGATCGTCCAGTATTACGATTCCGCCGATATCGAGTTGAACGTGATGGTTGGGGCAAAGACACAAGAGGTTTCCGAGTACATCCGCTCCGAGGTGCGGGCGACCTAGCGGCCGAATGTGGGCGCCCTCCGAGTAGAGTCGCTCCGCCAGCCCGGGAATGGTGATCCCGCAAACCTGGCACCGGTTGCCATACGCCCGTTTCACCTCCCGGGCGAGAGCGGTGTCGCGGATTCGCCGTGACACCGTGGTCGTTGCAAACGCGGGGTCGATCTCAGGTTCGATGCGCGTGACCAGCGGTGCTTGTTCCGGCAATCGGTCGAGGCGGAAAAGGTATACGAGGAAGCCATCCGAGCCAATTTTCGGGAGGACACTGGAAACTGAGAATAGGCCGGCATAGACCAAACCAGACGCCGGAGCATAGGGTGAACCGCCCTTGTGAGCGCCACGTGTAACTCGTACGGGCAGGCCCTTGACCATGCTTGTTATTAGCGCGGCATTTCCAGTCGAGGCGAGTGTTTGGTCCGCGATTTGGCGTGGACTATTCGGATCTTTGCCGCCGTGACCTGTATAGAGGATGTAATCGCCGTAATCCTGGTCTGTCGCGTATCCCCCTGACAGGACGATTGAGTCGGCTCCTTCATTTCGGCCGCCTGAGATACCGGCCTGTAAAGGCCCGTGGACGCCCGAATCGTGTAGGTCCCGCCGGTCTATAAAGTGCTGACCAACGCGCACGCCCAATGGTGCGCCGAAGTGCCGAAACATATGATTATTCCCCCCAGGACCATGAGGCTATGCCCCGTTCCTGCCTGCGGAACAGTCCCCGGTAGGGGGACTCAAAGCTGGTTAGCCGAGCAAACCCACCCAAAGGCCGTCTCGCGCGCGAGTCATGGCGACATAGAGCTCTCGCCGATCGCGTTCGTCCCGTTCACGGATGATGTCGCTCGTCGAGCCGATTGTGTCTTGCGCTTCCCGGGCGTTGGAGTAGAGCTGTTCAGCCTTGAGCCGGGGGACGAGGACCTGCTTGAACTCAAGACCTTTTGCTCGCTTCACAGTTCCGATCTTGACCGCGTCAACGGGCGTCCCGTCATACTTCTCGAGGTCGATTGTTGGAATGTTTGCAGCGCGACACGCGCGGGAGATGAGGTCCACGGTCGCGTTGGTCAATGCCAGGACCCCGATGTCTCCGAACGATGTTCCGACTTCGCTGGCGATCTCGCGGATGTGACTGACCATCGCCGTGTCGTGAGCCTCCACCGTCCTGTGTCGCGAAATAACAGGAGCGTCGCCGTGTCGTGGAACAGCCTTGGTTGAGTCCGCCTGCTGACTCTTCCCCTCAATATCGGTGAATTGATCGCCCGCGATCATTGCGTCAGCGAAGGCGAGAATCTCGGCGGTGTTTCGGTAATTCGTATCTACGACAACGCCGCGACCAGCCAGCGAAATACCGAGTTCGGCGAGGGTGTAGCCACCGGGGTAAATGCTCTGCTGGCCGTCCCCGATCAGAGTGAAACCGTCTGCCCGATCGCCCACGAGTGAGTACAGCATTCCGACCATCGCGCTTGAGAGGTCCTGCGCTTCGTCCACAATAACGGCGGAATAACCGGGCATGGGATCATCTCGAAGGGATTGCGCCGCCAGAAGTATTTGGTCCGCGAAGTCATTGACACCTGCGCTGCGTAATCGATCCTCATAAGAGCGGTAGAGCGCCCACACTGCCCGCCGCTGGTCAGCCGTCAAACCGCGACGTCGACCGACTCGAGCGGAGTCCGCATAAGATTCGAACGAGGTCATGCCGCGTCCTTTGATGACGTAGTCGATTTCTTCGCGCCAGTATCGATCCTTGGGCTCGATAGCCGCCAGTGCTCCCCTCGCTCCTATTTCTAGCCAAGCGGCACGAAATGCACTGTTTGCTTGCTTCATGTCGGTCTTGATGCGGATTCCGCGCTCGCTCAAGACCCGATGAGCGAACTGATGGACTCCCATGAACTCGACGTTTCCGAGGACCTCCGGAGCCATCCTCTCCATGAGGCTGGCGAGAACGGACGGAAGGGTGCGTACATATGTAGTCACGAGTACTTTGCCCGGGCGTGAGCGTGCGAGGTAGGCGGCACGGTGCAAGCCGATGACGGTTTTTCCCGTCCCGGCGGCTCCCCGAATCCTTGACGGTCCGTTGAAATTGCGGCGAATGAGTTTGGTTTGATCGGGGTGCAGGAAGGTCATCCAGTCCTCGACGGGCGATGCCAGAAGGCCCTCGAGGAGGGCGGAGTTCACTTCATCGGTTGAGAGTAGTTCGCTCTCGTCAATTTCTACTGCGGGAGCTTCTATCACCGGCTCCGGCAACGCAACGTTGATGGGTTGCGGGGCTCCGATGACCGGGAAATGGGCAAGGGCCGCGCGGAGTACGGTGTCGACCTGGAAGGATGTCAGCCGATTGCCTCGGGACGCGATGTGCCGTAGGACATCGGCTTCACCGACAATGTCGACCGTGCCGACCGTTGCTTTGATGTCCCTGCGGCCAGCCAGAACCACGATGGGTCGAACTTCGCCCGGGGCGAGACCCACGGCCCCCAACGCCCCTTCCGCCCCGTACGCCAGGTCCGCGAGATTATCGAACTCATCAGTGACGTCGTCCTGATCGCGGAATACGCGCCCGGCTGCGATTACAACGTCTTTCCACCATTTTGTGTCGACGATGAATACCCCACCGGGGCCTACCATGACGAGATCGACCTGGGCCGTGCGGCTACCGGGCCACTGGCGGTCGGGTAGAAAGTGGTATCCCGCGGCCGACAATGGGGCAAGAACCCGGGCGACCTTCTTCTCGGACAACGATGCGGCGCGATACCGGCCCGCGGCTTCACGGGCATCCTTCGCTGCTCGTTCGTGCTGGACTGCCAACGCGAGTTGCCGGAGGGATTCGTGCCCCGCAGACGAGCCAGCCGACATCCGCACTCCCCCCTCGATGGTACGTACCGGCCATTCTGGCATTCGAAATGTGTTCGAACCGTCGCAGGCCGCAAGCTGCACCCGAAGTGGGGTCGAGTTCGAGCGTCTCTCGACAGCCGGATGTGAACTCGACAAGGTCCGAAGGCCTTAGCCCGCACCAATCCCGGCCCACTCGAGTACGCGCACCGCACGCAGCGTCACCCAACGGCTCGGCTCGCCCCCCGATTCCAGCTCGAAGTGCACTTTGCCTGGATGCGGGTTCTCGAGTGACCAACGCCTGTCGGCACCGCGCTTGCTCTCGACCAGGTCGAGCGCCTCGTCCAGTCGCGGGTCCGGCGCGCCGCCGGCGCTCCGGAAGTAGTCGAGACCCCTCAGCACGTCATAAAACCAGCGGGTGGGGAAGGAGAAACGGGTGAAATCGGGGTCGGCGACCTCTCCCGTCGACAGGCGCCGGAGCATCCGTCGTTCGAGGAGGTATTCCTCCCCTCGTCGTCGTGACGCAGACACCTCGGCAGATGCGCCCCGCGACCGCTCGTGCTGCAACAAGCCCTCGAGCACACAGATCGTGGTGTGGAACGACGACCGGGTGGAGCCGCGCTCGGCGTCGCAGTTCCACCCACCGTCGTCGAGCTGCTCGGCGAGGAGCCGATCGACGAGAGGCTGCACGTGTTCACCGAAGTAGTCACCAATCGCGACCACCAGGCCGTTGACGCACGGCTCGACCTCGCCGTCGAAGTATTTCTCGCCGTCGTGCTCCCACCTGCTGTTCTCCCGCACCAGCCCGATCGCCCTGCGGGCTTCGGCGCTCGCCGGATCGAGGCCCAGCTCACGGAGCAGGACGAGGGTGTGGTGGGTGGCGGTCCAGGGCTGGCCGGGCGCGTCTGGTTCGGTCTCCTCGGCTGGGTCGTAGGTGCCGCCATCCCACTGCCCGTCCGGAGACTGCAACGCGAGAAGCCGCGCACCCCACCCCTCAGTCGCGACGCGGGACCGCTCGGCGGCCACCGCCTCGGCCGGCTCGTCGAGCAGGTCGTTCATCACCTGCCAGCGGATCGCGGGGTCGGATTCGAGCAGCCAGTCGGTCACGGTCATGACCGGAAGCCTAGGCCGCCCTGTGCGTCTAAAAAAGGGACAAGCGTGGGTTCCGTCACGCGCAACGCGCTGTCAGACTCGGCCCGTGGGTCAGCTTCAGCTGAGTCGAATCGCGAACGGAATGAACGTGGACAAATACGACGTCAAGGTGGCCCTCAAAGAGCTGTATTCGCCCTCGTCAAAGGACTTCTCGATCGTCGACGTGCCACGGATGCAGTACCTCGCGATCGATGGACACGGAGACCCGAACACCTCACCGGAGTACGCGGCGGCGATCGAAGCGCTCTACCCCCTCGCGTACGCGGTGAAGTTCGCGAGCAAGAAAGAGCTCGGCCGCGACTTCGTCGTTGGACCGCTGGAAGGGCTGTGGCGCGCCGATGACCCTGCGGTCTTCACCCAGCGGCAGAAAGACGCCTGGGACTGGACCATGATGATCAGCCAGCCCGACTGGATCACGCCTGAATTGACGGATGCCGCTATCACGGCAACGAAGACGAAGAAAGGCATCCCCGCGGTCGATCAGCTTCGTCTGCTCGAGCTCACCGAGGGTGCGTCCGTGCAGATTCTGCACATCGGTTCGTATGACGACGAAGCCCCCCCGCTCGCGAAGCTGCACGACGAATTCATGTCGGCCAACGGCCTCACCTTCAACGGTGATCACCACGAGATCTACCTCAGCGACCCGCGCCGGACAGCATCCGACAAGCTCAAGACGATCCTGCGGCAGCCGGTTCGCCCGGCGTGAGCGCGAAGAACGGGCGTCGCATCGGCCCCGTACACTGTGGCTATCACGAGACCGGCGATGCTGCCGCGTGCGGCCAGCTGCCGCATCGCTCACGGCATCCCACGCATGGAGGCGCTGCCCGACGATGAGCACATTAAACGAACACCTGGCCAGCCTCGCGACCGAGTCGGTCGACTCCCGATACAGCGACATCGACCGGATGTCCGTGGCCGAATTGGCCGCGACGATGAACGCCGCAGACGCCGAGGTGCCCGCCGCCGTTGCCCGCGCACTCCCCCAGATCGCACCCGCTATCGAAGCGGCAAGCGAGCGGATGTCGCGTGGCGGCCGCCTGCTCTACGTCGGCGCCGGCACGCCCGGCCGCATCGGCATCCTCGATGCGTCTGAATGCCCGCCCACATTTGGCACTCCGCCCTCACTCGTGGTTGGAATCATTGCCGGTGGCCCGTCCGCGATCGTTCACCCCGCTGAGGGGGCTGAGGACGATGAGATCGCCGGTTCGGCCGCGATGGACGAGGCTGGCATCACCCCGAATGACACCGTCATCGGCATCGCGTCGAGCGGCCGGACTCCCTACGTCATCGCTGCGATTCGCCGCGCTGGCGAGCTCGGCGCGCTCACCGTGGGGCTGTCCTGCAACCTCGACACCCCGCTCAGTGCCGTTGCGGCGCACGCGATCGAGGTTGCCGTCGGACCGGAGGTGCTCGCGGGATCCACCCGGCTCAAGGCGGGCACCGCACAAAAACTCGTCCTCAACATGTTCTCGACCATCGTGATGGTGCAGCAGGGCAAGACCTATGGCAACCTCATGGTCGACCTCAATCCGAGCAACCACAAGCTGCGGGAACGCGCGATCGGCATGGTCTCGGCCATCGCGGGGGTGGACCGGCCCGTCGCGGCGGCGACCCTCGAGTCGGTGGACTTCGACGTGAAGACCGCCGCCGTCATGCTGCGCCTCGGACTCGACCGCGCCGCTGCCGAGCAGCGACTGTCTCACGCCGCCGGCCGGCTACGCGCGGCGCTGGGCGAGTGATGAGCGTCGGAGCGCACGCCAGTGACCTGAGCGCCGAGAACACGACGGATGCCATGAAGGCACAGAACACACAGCTCCCCCTCGATCGCCTGCGGGGTAGCCTCATTGTGTCGTGCCAGGCCGACCAGGGCAGCCCCCTGCGCTCGGTCGACGCCATGGTCTTCTTGGCACGGGCGGCGCTCGCCGGAGGTGCGGCCGGGATCCGGGCCAACGGTGCCGATGACATTCGAGCGATCCGTGCCATCACCGACGTGCCCGTCATTGGCCTGCACAAGGTGAGGGGCGCCAGGCGCAACATCATCACTCCCGAGCTGGCCCACGCCGTCCTTCTCGCCGAGGCTGGAGCCGACGTGATCGCCGTCGACGCAACAGAGGAAGTCCTCGGCTCAAGCTTCGCCCACCTGACCGCTGTGCGCGACGAAACCGGTCGCGCGGTCATGGCCGACGTGTCGACCGTCGATGAAGGCGTCAAAGCGACGGATGCCGGTGCGGCGGTGGTCGGGACGACCCTCTCTGGCTACACTCCGTACTCCCGGTCGACAGGCGACAGCCCGGATTTCGACCTCGTCGAACGGCTCGCCGGCCGTGGCCTGACCGTCATCGCCGAGGGGCGTTACCGCACCGCCGATGACGTGCGGCGGGCCTTCGACGCCGGAGCCTTCGCCGTGGTCGTCGGCGGCGCGATCACCGACCCCGTCGCGATCACAGCACGCCTTGCCGCCGGAATCAGCCGCGAATAATCGTCGCGAGCCGGTCGAGCTGGCAGGGATCATCGAGCGCTGACCCCACGGCGACCGTGTTGACGCCGACCGAGAGGAACCGCTCGGCATTCGACGCGTCGATGCCACCGGTCGCGACGAATCGAACCTGCGGGAAAGGGCCCTTCATCGCTGTGAACCAGCCGGTTCCGAGCTCCGACGCCGGGAACGCCTTCACCCAGGTCAACCCGGCCGCCATAGCGGCCTGCACTTCGGTTGCCGTGGCCACTCCCGGAAGCGGCGGCATTCCCGCGTCAACGGAGGCCGTCACCACGCTGAGATCGAACCCGGGACTGACGGTGAACGCCGCACCGGCATCCGCTGCCTGCTGAACGTGGGCGGCAGAGATCACGGTTCCGGCACCGACAGCCTTGCCACGAGCGGCACCGGCGGTGACAACGGCTCGAAGCGCCTCAAGATCGCGTGGGAACTGAATCGGGACTTCGACGCAGTCGATGCCGAGGTCCCATGCTTTCTCCGCGAGGGCAACGCTGCGCTCGACGCCGAAGCCACGGAGGATTGCCATCAGGCGCTGCCCGTCGAACATCTGCGTGAATGTGTCGTTGGTGATGTCTGTCATGGCCAGCCTCTCAGCGGCTCGGGTGGGAGGGGATCGGGTGGGAGGGGACCGGGTGGAGGTCCCGGAGCGGAATGTCGCGGGTGGATTGGAGAGTGAGGACGGCCCGTTCGTGCCCGGCGCGCAGGCGCTGGTTCGACTCAGCGCCGTCCAGGTGTGCGCCGAGGTAGCCGGCCGCGAACGCGTCGCCGGCGCCGACGGCCTCGACGACCGTGGTTCGGATCGCCTCGACGAAGGTTGAGCCTGTGCTGTCGTATTCGGTCGCGCCGATGGCGCCGTCCTTGACGATGAGCGACCGAGGGCTGTGGATGAGCGTGCGAACCTCGTCGGGATTCGACGTCCCCCACAGGGTTTCGGCCTCGTCGAGACCCACGAAGACGATGTCGGCCCGGTTGGCGATGGCGAGTAGGACCGGTGCGGCGGTCGCGGTGTCCCAGAGGCCGGAGCGGTAGTTGACGTCGAAGCTGACGAGACCGGCGGCATCCTGCATCCGGTCGAGGACCGCATCGATGAGAGCGGCACAACTGTCGGAGAGAGCGGACGTAATGCCGGAGATGTGGACGATGGCGGCGTCTTCGATCGGCACAGCGGCGAGGGCTTCCGGACCCATCCGCGACGCGGCCGAGCCCCGACGGAAGTAGAGCACCCCGGTGCCCGGATCCTTGAAGTACACCCCGGTCGGTGCTGACCCGTCCATGCGCACCCAGCGCGTGTCGACGTCATGCTCAGTGATCTGGCGGCTCACCCGGCGCCCGAGCGCGTCATCGCCGAGCTGACTGACCCACGCCGCGTGGTGGCCGAGTGCCGCGAGATGTGCGGCGACGTTGGACTCGGCACCGCCCACATCGAGGTGGAAGAGGGGTGCCGTTTCGAGTGGTTCCGATTCGACCGGCGCGACGAGCACCATGGTTTCGCCGATGGTGATCACGGCGGGGTGGTCGGTGCGTCGTCGCATAGCCACCACTATTGACGATGTGTGCGCAGAGTGCCAACACGGTGTGTGAATGTCCTCGCGGATCGACAACGCGGTGCGTCCCCGTGCTGCAGATCGCCGAACTCATTTCTCGTAACTCGGCTGACGCCTTTCGTGGGCCGGTCGCACGCGCGATGATCGAAAGTGGGCCCTGGCGGGTCGCCGCGATGAATTTCCGTTGCGGTGTCGATTCGGCGCTCTGTCGTTCGACGTCCTGGTAGATGGCGCACCCGGTGCCACCGAATCACAGGGAGAAAATCATGAAGTACATGCTGATCATGCGGTCGACCGACGAGGCGAAGAAGGCTTATCAGTCACGGCCGTTCGAGGAGATCCTCGAAGCGATGGGCGCATACAACGAGTCACTCATCAAGGCCGGGGTTCTGCTTGGCGGCGATGGGCTCGCCGACGACATGACCGATAACTTCGTCGTCGACTTCTCGACCGACACCCCGGTCGTCACCGACGGTCCCTACGGCGAAACCCATGAACTCTTCAACGGGTTCTGGATCATCCAGGTGGCTTCGAAGGAGGAGGCCGCCGAGTGGGCGAGTCGGGTTCCGCTCGGGCCGGGATCGAAGATCGAGGTTCGTCGGGTTACCGAGATGAGCGACTTCGCCGAGTACGCAGATACTCCCGCCATGAAGCAGGAAGCGTTGTGGCGGGCTGAACATGGCGAGCAGCTGGCCTGAGCGGGTGTGACATGACAGACGTGAAGCGCACCCTCGATGCACTCTGGCGCATCGAGGGTGCGAAGATCGTCGCAACGCTGGCCAGGGTCACGGGCGACCTCGGTCTGGCCGAGGATCTCGCGCAGGAGGCGATCGTTGACGCGCTCGCCTCGTGGCCCGAATCCGGTGTACCGCGGAACGGGGCGGCGTGGCTGACCGCCGTCGCGAAACGGAAGGCCATCGACGGCTGGCGTCGGCGTGAACGTCTCGATGAGCGCTACCGAGCGATGGCCCACACCCTTGAGGAACTCTCCGATGGTGAGGGAATGGCAGCGGATGCCTGGGAGCCGATCGATGACGACGTCTTGCGTCTGGTCTTCACCGCGTGCCATCCCGTACTCAGCCGTGAGGGGCAGATCGCCTTGACGCTGCGCATCGTGGGTGGTCTCACCACTGAGGAGATTGCGCGGATGTTCCTCATGCCGGTTGCGACGATCCAGCAGAGGATTGTTCGGGCGAAGAAGACGCTCTCGGCGGCGAACGTGCCGTTTGAGGTGCCCGACCCGAGTGAGTGGCGGGAACGGCTGTCTGCCGTACTTGGTGTTCTCTATCTGATCTTCACCGAGGGGTATGCGGCGACCTCGGGAGACCGGTGGTTGCGAGCAGACCTGGCGAACGAGGCGTTGCGGCTGGGACGGATCCTCGCCGGTCTCGTGCCGCGTGAGCCGGAGGCACACGGGCTCGTGGCGTTGATGGAGTTTCAGGCGTCCCGGTTTGCGGCCCGGGTTGATCGGGAGGGAGCACCGATCCTCCTGGCCGACCAGGATCGACGCCGGTGGGATCGAGCCCAGATCGCCCGTGGCAGCGCCGCGCTCGACCGTGCCGATGCGGCCGGCCGTGGGCGTGGACCCTATGCCCTTCAGGCCGCGATCGCCGAGTGCCACGCGACGGCAGCCAGCGTCGCCGACACGAATTGGGAGCGGATCGTGCTGCTATACGAAGCTCTAGGCCGGATCGCACCCAATCCGGTCGTCGAGCTGAACCGGGCTGCCGCCGTCTCAATGGCGACCGGTCCGGCATCCGCTTTGATCATCGTTGATCAGCTTGCCGATGAGGGCGCGCTTCGCGGTTCGTATCTGCTGCCGAGTGTGCGGGGCGAGTTGCTGGCTCGGCTCGGGCGGGCGAATGAGGCGCGGTCGGAGTTCGCGACGGCGGCGGCGCTGACGCTGAACTCGAGGCAACGTGACGTGTTGCTGGCGAAAGCGGCGGCGCTGTGAGGGGGAATCCCCGGATGCAGAGGGTCAGCGCCGAGCGCCGCGGCTTGGGCGTCGTGCCGGTGCCGGGAGTGAACTATTGGGCGCTGTTGCTGCTCCTTCTTGCGTGGCCGATCGAGCGTGTTCTGGACCGTCGGAGGGTGCGGCGCGCGTAGCGTCTTCGCGCTGAGGTCAGTGGTGGGGGCCAACGTTTGCGCATGATTAGCGTTGCGCGTGATTAGGGTGGCGGGCGATTAGCGTTGCGGGGCGATGAGGGTGGCGGGCTGATGAGCGTTACGGGAGCCGGCTCGTGAAGCGGAGCAGGTAGCCGTCCGGATCCTGCACGAGAAACTGCCTGACGCCGATTTCGCCGGCGGAGGTGCGATACCACTGCGTTTCCGGAGCGAGGAAGAGCGGCCACTGTGCGGTGGCGCAGCGTTCCAAGATGCCGTCGATTGAGGGGACAGCGATCTCAAAGTTCACGCCACGACCCAGTGGATGCTCGAGGGTTTCGGTGATCCAGTCGCGTCCGATGCCGATCTGGTCGAGCATGACGTGTGCCGACCCGAGCTGGAGGTAGGCGAAGCCCTCCTCCGGGCGGTCGTACCGAATCTCGAACCCGCAGAGGTCGACCCAGAACGCGAGGCTGGTCACCAGATCCGTGATCAGGAGTTCGGGGACGAGGCTCGGTTGCGGTTCGTGCGGTTCGTGCGGTTCGTGCGGTTCGTGCGGTTCGTTGGGCATGCTCCCCAGTATGGGCGTGCTGGCTTGCGGCCTCCGCTCACATGCTGCGCTCATTAGAACGGAGGCTCATCAGAACGGAGGTGCGTCACCCGCGGGTGGCGGCTGCGCTGGGGCACCGGCGGCGGTCGCTTCCGGATTCTGAGGGGCACCTGGTGGTGTCGGTGGTGGAGCCGGTGTCGCTTCTCCAGCGGGTGGCGGCTCACCGGGCGGAAACAGCACCGCAGGTTCGGTGACATAGGTGCGGTTGCCGGGCGAGATCCATTCAAGAACTCCCGAGCCGCTCTGCGACACCTTCCACACGGTCTGATGCTTCAACCGGTGGTGCTTTCGGCAGAGATGGGAAAGGTTGTCGCACACCGTGGGGCCGCCGAACTCTGCAGCTTTCGTGTGGTCAATATCGCAGTGCTTCGCGGCCCGATTGCACCCGGGAAAACGGCAGGTTCCGTCTCGATAGCGGAGGAACCGCTTCATCGCACCGCTCGGCCGATACGTCGTGCTGTCGAGACTGAGTGGAGTGCCCGTTGTGGGGTCGGTGAGCAGCCGGTACCAGGTGTTCGACTGGCCAGCGAGAGCGCGAGCGGTCTCCGCGTCGATGGGGCCATAGCCCTCGAGGTCTCCCGGCTCGTCGCTGACGCCGAGCAGTGTGAGCGCCGGTACAGTCACCGTCACGCTCGGTCGGATCCGCCGAAACGCGGCATCCGAATCGGCACTCGGGCTGTCGAGGTCTCGAACGTCGTCCCCGGGCGCGCCAGAAGTGCCGAGCTCACCAGCCAGGGCCGCAGAGAGGGCATCAGCACAGACATCGGCACTGAGCTGCGCCAGTGTGCGCGGATCGTTCGGGTTCTGCAACGCAAGCGCATGGTCGCGGACCGCGGTGAAAATCGACGTCGCCTCTGGCGCCGTCGTATAGAGGTTGAGCCACGCCATTCCGTCTTCGGCGGGGATGAACTCGACCCGCCGATCCTGTGCCGAACGCGCGACCCGCTCCGCAATCGAGTCGGGGTCAAGCCGTGCCCGCAGCACTTTCGCCTTCGCCCTCAGCTTCGAAACGGTGACGGTCGCGGCGAACGGCAGTGCATCGTTCTCCAGGAGCAGGGCTGCCTCCTCGGACAGCGTCGCCGCCTGATCGGCGATCACCTCGGCGTGCCGGTAGGAGATGTCGCCGGCTCGAAGCGCACTCATCGTCGCCGGCAGACGATGCATCAGCGCCTCGCTGGTCGTGAGCATTCCGTCGATGGTGACTTCTGGCATCCGTAGTGCACACGACAGTTCGGCGACCAGACTGCGTCGAACCATTTCGTAGCGCTGGATGGCTGACAGGGTCGAGTCCACGGTGATCAGGCCACGCTCTGTCACCTCGGCCAGTCGTCGCGCATCGTCGATGATCTCGACCTGCCATGCTCGCTGACGCGCAGCGGTGCGTTCGATCGACGCGACCTCATCGACCATCGAACTGCAGGCATCCGCCAACGATGCGGCATACGGACGCTCGGCGAATCCGCCGTCGTCATACGCCTCATCGGGTGGATCCTGCAGGTCTTCCATGAGTAAATTCTCCGAGCAACCACTGACATCGGAGGGTCGAAAACCCCCTAAAAGGGCTGATTGTGGATAGTTTCTTGAAAAGAATTTGTGTGGAGGAATGGCGGATGCCTGGCGCACGTTGGCGAAGGATTACGTTGGTGGAATGACACACCCACGCCTCGCGGCCTTCGCGGTAGTACTAGCGGGCGCCTGCATCACTACACCGCTTCTGACCGGATGCACGTCGACGAAGGAGCAGTTCGCGCAGTACCGGAGCCTTGCTGACCAGGTGGAAGAGCTCGCGTTCGTGAGCGATGTGCAATTGACGACCAGCGAATCGCTGCCTTTTGTGGTGAACGGCGAGATGAGGATCGAGCTTGAGCCCGAGACCGACCGCGAAGCGATCGACGAGTTGCGCGATCTGACCTGCTCGGTCGAGACGGGCGCGACGTACATCGTTCTGGTCCCCCGGTTTGCCAGTGGTGCAACGTTGACAGTTGATCACGTCACCCAGTGCTGGTCAGAGCGCCTCGAGTACGTCGAGGCGCTGCCCGCCCTCACGCTGCGCGAGGCGGAGCTCTCTCACATCAACTGGCAGGAACGCAGCAATGAGGAGACCGGCGATTGGCTCGAGATCAGCGTGCACCTGACCGAGGAGGCCGCGGCTGCGGGCGTCGGTCCATCCGCGGTGATCGCCAGCGAGATACTCACCGCACTCGATACGGATGCCGACAGGTTGGTGGGGATCGAGATCGGGGAGATCTCGATCCCGGCTACCACCCTCGCCGAAGCCACGGGTGTGGTCGCTGCCGTCGTGGACGTCGCGTCGCTTTATCCGCTCGCAAAAGTCAGCGAGGAGGCGGGCGGAATCACCATTGAGCTCTCAACGGTTGATCCCGGCGTGGTCGACGAGGTGAGCGCATATCTCACGGAAAACCATCCGGAGCAGGGGATTAGCGTCGTCGCAGCCTCCAGCGAAACAGAGAACGGTGGCGGTTCCAAGCAGTAGGCCCCAAATAACGGTGACGTTCTCGCGCCTTGCAAGCGGCATCCGAACCTCGTACTACGCAGTTTTCGCGAGACGGGCATGAGGGAAGCGCGGAAATATGACGGATGCCGCAACGGCCCACCTTTACACCCAACCCGAGCACAGGACCAACCGGCCTACCGGCCCAGCGGCGCGCAGCTAGGCTGGCGACACCATGCTGAGCTACCCAAAGTCCCACACCGGAGGCGGCCGCGACCGCACGATCGCCGAGCCACACACCGACATCGAGGACGAATTCCGCGTCGACGTCGAACGCATCAGGTTCTCTCCGTACTTCTCACGCCTCTCGGCAGTGACCCAGGTGATTCCTCAGGCCGGTTCGGGAACCGTCGTGCACAACCGGCTCACCCACTCGCTCAAGGTGTCGGCCGTTGCGCGATCGATCGCCGTGGGATTCCGTGAAGCGCCGGACCACGTTCGCGACACCATCGAGGATCTCGGCGGTTGTGACCCGGTCGTCGTCCAGGCCGCCGCCGCAGCACATGACCTCGGCCACCCGCCATTCGGGCACCTCGGTGAACAGGTCCTCGACCGCATTGCCCGCAAGAAACTCGGCCTGCCCGACGGATTCGAGGGCAACGCCCAAACCTTCCGCATCCTCACTGCTCTCGACAGCTGCGACGCCACCCCCCGCGGCCTCAACCTCACCAAAGCGGTGCGCGCTGCCGTGCTGAAGTATCCGTGGACACGCAACGAATGGCGCAGCATCCGCCCCCGCCCTGCCGAAGATCTTCCCCGCGGCGTCGGCTCGGACATGGCCAACGGTGCCCTCAAGTTCTCCGCCTACTCGGTCGACGCCCGCGAAATGGCCGAGGTTCTCGATGTCTTCCCCGCGATTGCCCAGCACCAGCAGACCCTCGAATGCTCGGTCATGGATGTTGCAGACGACATCGCGTACTCGGTGCACGACCTCGACGACTTCTATCGCGCGGGAGTGCTGCAGTACACCTCAGTGTCGGCCGAACTCAGCGGCTGGCTTGCCTCCCAGTCGGCACTTGCGGCGCTGGATGCCTCGGAGCTCGCGGTCCGCCGCATCCCAGGTCACTCGCTTGAAGCTGCGTGGCGACAGGTGCAGGCGAAGGACGCCTGGATCGCCGACGTGGATGCCTTCCGTAACGCGGTTGATCGGGTCACGAGCGATCTCGTGGAGGGACTCCTCACCATTCCATACGATGGCGGACTCGAGGCCGATCGCGCGGTTTCCGCATTCACCCGGCGCTGGATCGACAGGCTTAAGAGTTCGATTCGGGTTGAGCGTGAGCCGAACATCCGCAGTGGACACGTGCGATTGAGCCGTCAGGCCTGGCACGACGTCGTTGTGCTCAAGTTCGTGCACACCCGGTTTGTGCTCGACCGGCCCGACCTCGCCGTGTTCCAGCGCGGCCAGTCCCGCGTGATCGAGGCCCTCGTCGACGGCTTCCACGGCTGGCTCAACGACCCGGCCGACGCCGCCAGGGCCCCCCGCAGGCTGCTCGACTCGGTCGAGGCGGCGACCGAGGAGTACCGCCAGTTGCGGGATGCCTCACCCGAGTTCTTCACCTCGGCAGGCGTGCTGACGGGAGTGGCGGAAGTCGCCAGACTCGGCCAGGCGCGTGCGGTCATCGACTACGTCGCGTCGCTCACCGACGCCCAGGCGATCTCGGTAGCGACGCTCATCAGTGGCACCTCCGACAACCTGTGGGAGTCCGGCCGCGGGCTGTAGCGCGGCGTGCGCGTCCGGGCCGGGTGCCGTGCGCTCGGTGGCCCCGGCCATGCGGCATCCGCAGGTTCAGTGGTCGCAAATGCGCGGTTTCCACAGCTGATCGGTGCATTTGCGTCAGATGAACGGATGCTGTGGGTGCTGCAGCCCCGACCGCGCGGCATCCGCAGGTTCAGTGGTCGCAAATGCGCGGTTTCCACAGTTGATCGGTGCATTTGCGTCAGATGAACGGATGCTGTAGGCCCGCCCCGCGGCATCCGCGGGTTCGGCTCCGCAACCTCCGCCGCTTCGGTGGTCGCAAATGTATGGTTTCCGCCGCAGAAGGGTGCATTTGCGTCAGTTGAGCGGATGCCGGGGGTCCGGCCGCGCGACATCTGCGGGTTCGGCGGTCACGAATGCATGGTTTCCGCAGTTGACGGGTGCATTCGCGTCAGTTGAGCGGATGCTGTGGGCCCGCCCCCGCGGCATCCGCGGGTTCGGTAGTCGCAAATGCACGTTTCGGCAGTTGATCGGTGCATTTGCGTCAGTTGAACGGGAGCCGCGGCTTTGGTGGTCGCAAATGCATGGTTTCTGCCGCAGAAGGGTGCATTTGCGTCAGTTGAGCGGATGCCGGGGGTCCGGCCGCGCGGCATCCGTGATTCGGCGGTCACGAATGTACGGTTTCGGCGGTTGAGGGGTGCGTTTGCGTCAGTTGAACGGATGCTGTGGGTCCGGCCCGCCGCTTCCGCCGCCGCCGGGGCTTCAGTGGTCGCAAATGCAGGGTTTCCGCCGGCGTGCGGTGCTTTTGCGTCAGTTGAACGGATGCCGCGTGCCCGGCCGTCATCCAGCGCCGACACGCCCGACCCCCCACCGGAGGAATAGGTGCCGCCGAGACCCCGTTGGCCCTAGAAGGCCTCGCACCGGCGGGCCACAACGAAAGGCTCTCACTCTATGGACTTGTTCTCGCCCGTTTCGCTCGGAGATCTCCACCTCGCCAACCGCATTGTGATGGCACCACTGACCCGGGTTCGATCCGGCGAAGACGGTGTCCCTGGTGACCTGGTCGTCGAACACTACGCGCAGAGAGCCACCCTCGGCCTCATCATCTCCGAGGGCGTTTACACGAGCGAAGAGTCACGCGCATTCTGGGGCCAGCCCGGCATCGTCACCGACGCCCAGGTCGCCGCCTGGCGCACGGTGACCGACGCTGTCCACGCCGAGGGCGGCCGCATGGTCATGCAGCTCATGCACGGCGGACGCGTCAGCCACACCGCGATCACCCGCACCGACCGCATCGTCGCCCCGAGCGCCATCGCGATCAACGGCGATGTGCGCACCCCACAGGGCAAGCTCCCGTTCCCTGTCCCCCACGCACTCACCGCCGATGAGCTCACCACCGTCCGCGACGAGTTCGTCGCCGCCGCAGTTCGCGCGATCGAGGCTGGCTTCGACGGTGTCGAAGTGCACTCCGCCAACGGATACCTCCTCCACGAGTTCCTCTCCCCCGCCTCGAACCAGCGCGACGACGCATTCGGCGGATCGCCCGAGAACCGCGCCGCCTTCGTTCTCGACGTGACCACAGCCGTAGCGGATGCCGTCGGCGCAGGCCGCGTAGGCATCCGTATTTCTCCGTCGCACAATATCCAGGACGCACTCGAGACCGACCAGGCCGATGTTGCCGCGACCTACGGCGCGCTCATGGACGGCCTCAAGCCACTCGGACTCGCGTACCTCAGCGTGCTGCACAACGAACCGACGGGCGAGCTCGTGCAGGGCCTTCGCACCCGGTTCGGCGGCAAGCTCATCGCAAACAGCGGCTTCGGCACGGTGACGACACGCGATGAGGCGATTGCGCTCATCGATTCGTCACACGCGGATGCCGTCGCCATCGGCCGCATGGCCATCGCGAACCCGGATCTCGCCGCCCGCTGGCAGGGAGAGCACCCGGAGAACCAGCCCAACCCCGGTACGTTCTACGGCGAGGGCGCTCTCGGATACACCGACTACCCGCGCCTCGGTGACGTTCAGGGCGAAGACGCACAGGAATCGGCACTCGCGGGCGCTTGAGTCCCGCCTGGGGGCCGAGGGTGCAGCCCGCCAACCAGCCAAACCGCCCAGCCTGAGCGCTGGCTGAGTGGCAGCTGAGCCCGCCGCTCCCTCCTCGCCGAGAACACCCGTTCCGGTCGAAAACATCCGTTGTACCGGGTGATCTCGACCGGAACGGGTGTTTTCGCGCGGTGACGGTATCCGTTCGCCGCGCGATCCCGCTCGATCGCGCCCCCGACCACCGCCCGACCCACCCGCGAGTTCGGCGTCGGGTTCGATTGCCCAGCTAAACCCCGTAACGTAGAGAGGTGGCACCGAGTCCCCCGCTCTGGCGCTCTGCGCAGGCCACGTTTTCCTGAAAGGTTTGCCTTGAGCAACGAATGTAAGCACGGCTTCGAAAACGGAGCATGTGCCACCTGCTTCCCCAAAGCTCCACCAGCACCAAAGGTCGTCGCCCCACCCAAGCGCGCACCACGACCACGCACCACCAGCCTGCGTACCGCCCCAACGGCCGGCTCCAAGGCCGCAGCGGTCTCCGCGATCGACATCGAAGAGCTGCGCATCTACCACGTGACGCACATCTCCAACCTCGAGAAGATGCTGGCCGCCGGCGTCCTGCTCGCCGACTCAGTGTCGGCAGACCCCCGCGTCGACATCTCGTCGACCGAGAACCGCGAGAAGCGCCGTGCGACCCTGGTGTCGCGGGGCGGTACCGCGACCGTCGCCGATTACGTCCCGTTCTTCCTGAGCCCGAACGCCAGCCTGTGGGAAAGCCTCCGATCGGATGCCGCCGACCCGCGCCTGTCGAGCGAAGCCCGCGGTTCCGCCGTCAATGACTTCGTCGTCCTCGTGAGCTCGATCAAGAAGGTCCGCGACGTTAGCGAACCCGGATACTCCAACATCGTCGTCACGGACGGCGATGCCTCCGGCGCCGTCACCCGCCTGGAATCGACCAAGGACAGCGCCGAGCGGATGCTGCGCAAGCTTCGGACAGAGGAAGAGTCCGGAGCGATCCTCGAGGCAGAAGTCCTCGTCGAAACCAGTGTTCCGTTCGATGCCATTTCCGTCATCGGTGTCGCCACGGTGTCCGTGCGCGAAGCCGTCAAGGGCATGCTCGAGTCCACCGACTATAAGGCCAAGGTAGCTGCGCACCCGCCGTGGTTCGAGTCGGCAGGCGCCCTCTAAGCCTCCAGGCAGCTAAGCCTCGCTCCCCGCATCAGCCTCGCGACCCGCACCGGGTGGATCACTCCCTGGTGCGGGTGGCGAGCCGCGCCAGGTCGATGCGGTTGACGGTTCCGGTCTTGCGCAGCAGGTTAGAGATGTGTGAGCTCACCGTCTTCTCGCTGATGATGAGCGCTCTCGCGATCTCGGCGTAGGTTCGCCCAGCGACGACGTGATCGAGAATCTCCCTCTCCCGCCTGGTCAGGCCGGAGAGAGGCGATCCCGCGTCCGCCACCGCCGACGACTCCTCGACGGCGGCCGTCGGAATCCGCGCTGTTTCCGCCAGCGACTGCAGCAGCGAGTGCAGTGGCCGCGCGCCGAGCCGCTGACTGAGCTGAAGCCCCCGTCGAATAACGGATGCTGCTCGCTCACGATGGTGGACTCCCCGCGTCAGCAGGGCCTCACCGGCACGCCATAAACAGTAGGTCTCCTCCCAAGGCAAAAGGGCATCCCGGAACTGATCGGCGACAACGAGCCATTGAATGCCAATATCGGAATGTGCTCGCGCCCTCGCGATTTCTACGGCATATAGTGCGCCGAGCGCTGTGCACTGCAGGTCATAGAGGGGTGTCGGGCCGCCGACGTCGCGAATGATTCCTGGGAATTCCTCGACGAGCGCGTCGACCTGAGCCAGAAGTTCGTCGGTGCTCTGGGCCGCGTCCCTTCGAACGTCGATCTCATTGGCGAGGCCACGCGCGGCGAGCGGTACCAACCACTCACACATTGTCGGCGGGAGCCCGATCGACCGCGCTCCCGCGAGGGCGACCCCAAATGCAGCGAGATTATCGCCGTGAGCAAGGGCAACCTCTGCCCTGACCGCGTCGAACGCAAACGACAGAAACCGGTGCGTCTGGAGAAACAGCTCGTCGGCGCGACTCAGATGCGACACTGCTTCCGCGGTGTTTCCCTGCCACGCGGCCAGGCGGGCGGCGGTCAGCCGCGCGCTGGCATCCGTGACCGGTCCTGGATCAGAGCCCAGGACGTGCCGCAGCCGGTCGAGGCTCGCCGCCCAGTCACCGAACGCAAGCCTGGAGGAGGATTCTGCCGCTGCGAGGAACGCAACGTAGGTGTGTGGCGCGCCCAGCCGCGCGAGTTGCTCCCGTCGGGAGCCCACCTGATCCGCGAACCTGGGTGCCGTCCAGATCTCGACGGCGTTCGCCTCCCAGAGGGCGGCGTGAGCGTACGCCCACCAGTCCCCCGCGTCGATGGCTGCCCCGAGTCCCCGCGTCGCGTGAACGTAAGCGTCGTCGTTGCGCTGGTCGACCAGGGCCGCCATGGACATCGCTGTCCGTGCATACGACATGGCGCGAGGGTGCCCGACCTGTAACGCTCGCTGCAGCGCCTCTGCGGCCTTCGCGCCAGCGCCGACGACTCCGGCCCACAGTTCGGCGTGCGCGAGTTCGGCGAGAGCGAGGGCGTACTGCCAACTCGATCTGTCGACGCTCGCCAGGTCGACGGCGGCTTGCGCTTCAGTGACCGGCAGGAACCCGCGCCCGGTAGAGAACCGCAGGTGCATACGGCGGACCATCAACTCAGCGATGTCCAGTGGAGCGAGTCCCGGTTCATCGAGCAGTTGCTCGATGGCGGCGAGCTCCGCCTCATGTGCCCCGGCAGCTTCGGCCGCGCCTCGGAGACGCTCGAGGAGGTCACGGGCGGTGCCAGGCGCATCCGGAACCAGCGGACGAAGTGCTACCGCCCGCGTCAGCAGCCGCATCATCTCCGGACGGCCACCAGCCCCGCCAGCCTCGGTCGCTGCACTGAGCATCCAGTCGAAGGCCTCAGCGAGGTGCCCGGCACGGTCGTGATGATCGGCAACCGCGACGAGGGTTTCGATCGGGCGCGGGCCGTTCGCGAGCTGACGCTCGTAGTAGTCGGCGAAGAGGGCGTGCCATCGGTGGCGGGAATCGGGGGTCAGGGAACGCTCCAGGACCTCCGCGATGAGTGGGTGATGAAACCAGTAGGTGCCGTTCGGCGCCGCATCGATGGTGTGCGTGTCTATGGCCTCTGCGAGGAGGCTCTGCACTTCAGTAACCCCGGAGACGGCTTGAAGCGCGTCCGCGGTGATCGGACCCCCGTGAACGGCGAGTACCTGCGCCAGGCCGCGCGCATCGGCGGAGAGACGACGCCAGGACTGCAGCACGGCCGAGCGAAGATCGTCAGGAAAGTCGGCACTGATGTGACGGGCATCGGCGGGCAGCCCCGCAACGACGAGACGGGTGAGGTAGGCGTTGCCTCGCGTGTGCTCGTAGACCTCTTCGACCAACGACTGGTGAGGCGTCGCGCCCAGGAGCTCCGCCACCTGCTCCCCCGTCGAGACGCGGTCGAGCGGCGGAAGCCTGAGTTCGGTGATCCGGGGCAGCCGCCGTATGTCAGCCAGCCAGCGCTGGAGCCTGAAGTTCGAGTCGTCATCACGAACGGTGCCGAGGATGAGGAGTTGCCGATCGGGGCTGCCGGCGATGAGGTACATGAGGACGTCGAGGGTGCTCTGATCCGCCCACTGCAGATCGTCGACGGTGAGGACGACGGGACGGATCGCACACAGCTCGCTGAGCCACGCGTCGACAAGTTCCGGTACGTTCGGTGTGGCTTCGCTCAATCGCGGCGGCGGGGGCCCGGCTCCGGGATCCAGATCGCGCACGGCGGAGCGCAGGGCGAGGAACGGGACGCTGAGGGATGTGAGCGGCAGGCAGGTGCCGTAGAGTTCCGTGGCCGCTCCCCTGAGCCCTGTCACCGATCGCACGAGCGCCGTCTTACCCACACCGGGATCACTCGAAATCAGGAGCGTCGCCGCGTGACCAGCCGTTGCGTCGGCGAAAAGCGCGCCGAGGAGGGTCAGTTCCGCGTCGCGACCGACGAGAACGGAGTCTGGCACGCCCTCTCGAGGCTCCATCGCTTCATTTTCGCACCGATCCGGGCGGTAACCGAGTGCGGCTCTGACATTTCTCACCCAAACCCGTCGAGTTGCACGCGTCGGGGTGAGACCCGCGATCTCAGGGGTTATGGCCGCCTTCTGAGGGTTCTCCACCGATGCGGCTCGGTCGGCCACCGAGGATGCTCGACTCAGGTCAGGTGGTCGAACCATCACGAGGAGAACTGATGTCCAGACAAAGTCGTTCGGCATACGGAAGTTTCACACGGCGGCGTTTTTCTGCGCTCGCCGGCGCAGCGGCAGCTGGAGGGCTCCTCGTCGGGATCGGCTCTGCGGCCCTGTCCGTCGGAGCCGCTGCAGAGCCGGGGCCGCTTCCGTCATCGCCCGTGGTTTCTGTGTCGCTCACGGCTGCGTGCCCGCTCGAGAGAATTGGCACCCAGTTCGTCAAGTGCGACAACCTCACCGGCGCGGGGGTGCGTGCCCCCTCGTACATTCCGGGTGTCCAGCGCTTCGGCCTGGGCGATCACCGGTAGGTGCCCGATAACGGCTGCGGTGCGCTAGCGCGTGCAGGCCCCGGAACCGACCGCGGTCGTGAGTGACGGTGCCTGCGCGATCACGGGGAGTACCTCTTCCATCGTGAGGGCATAACCGACGTTCGCCGTGGCATCCGACTTTGCAAAAATAACCCCGGCAACCGAGCCGTCGGTCGACAGCAATGGGCCGCCCGAGTTGCCCTGCTGCACGTTGGCCGCGAGCGTGTACACCTGCCGCGGTGTGGGGTTTGACCCATAAATATCGGGGACCAGGGTGGTGCCCTGCGCGAGAACGCTGGCGGATCCAGCGGTGAACGGTCCGCCGAACGGATACCCCATCACCGCAGCCTCTGCGCCGGCCGGGAGCGTCGGCGACATCGCCAGTGGAGGCGCGTCGAGGCCTGAGACGTCGATCACCGCGAGGTCATCGACCGGGTCGAAGTAGACGATGCGACCCGAGCGGGGCAGTTCGTTGGGTGCCTCTACGACGAGTTCCGTCACGCCAGCGAGTACGTGTGCGTTGGTCACGACCCGATCGTCGGCGACGACAAAGCCGCTGCCGACCCGCCCGGTGCCGCACGACGGCGCGTTTCCGGTGATTCGAACGACGGATGCCGCCGCGGTCGTCAACGCAGGAGAGTCCAGTGTGACCGCCGGCAGGTCCGGCGCGGTTGACGGCACACCGACGGCCTCGAGCACGCGCGGAAGGCCGTCGTTCATGACGGCGGTGCGCAGCTGAGCGAGGAGGGACTCGACCGGTTTCGGCATGAGCGAGTCGAGCGTCCTCAGCACTGTCGACGATGCCAGTGACTGGCTCAGAATAGGGGCGCCGAGCGTCTGCGCGCTGAACGCAAGCAGCGAGATGACGATGAGCGCCACCGAGGTGTTCGCCAGTGCGCCGGCGAGCTTCTCGATGAGGCGGAGTGGCGTTTTGTGCAGGGGCTGGCCGATGACGTTTCCGAGCGCGATCCCCACCGTGTATCCGACGCTGATGAGCAGGACCGCCGCGAAGACCGATGCGAGAACACGCCACTCAGGGAGCCAGGTGGCAATGAGCGGGAGGAGGAAAAACGCCGCGACTCCCCCGGCAACCATGCCGGCGATTCCGCCGAGGATCCGGAAGAATCCGCGGCTGTAACCCTGAATCAGTGCTCCGAGGAGAACGATGACGAGAACGACGTCGAGCGCTATCGAGCCGAATGAAATGACGTCCAATGGCCCTCCAGCCTTCCCGACTCATTGTAGGTGCGGCATCCGTGAGGACGCCGGGCCTACAGGGGCCTGACGACGCGGGGCCTGACGACGCGGCCGGCCTGACGCAGTTCGACCCGCCCCCCGGTGCGGGAGCGGGTCGAACGAGTACCGCGCGAGTGAGTCTCTAGCGCTCAGACCCGGTCTCGTCGGCGGCCGGTGATTCGCTCGACGCCAGCGCGTCGCTGTCGAGAGCATCGGTGACCTGGGAAACCGTGGTGTCTTCGTTGTCCGTGCCCGGTTCGACCTCACCGTGAGTGTTGCTGAACAGGTGCTGGTCGTTTTCGGAGTCATCCTCGCCGCCCGCGACGTCAGAGGTCGAGGTCTCGACGTCTGCTTCGTCAACGTCGAGGAACGCTGCGTCCTGCTCGACCGGCTCTCCGGCGACCGCGTCGTTGGTTACCGTCTGTTTGGCGAGTGCTTCTTCATCTTTGGGGTCGCCAACTCCCCACACGCCACCTTCCGAGGTCACGCCCTCGGTTGCCTGGCTCCCGCCACTGATCTCGGTGTCCTCGTCGCCATGGCCATTGGTGCCCTGGGTTGCGTCGCTCATGATTCTCCAATCGGTCGTCGGGACCTTCCACGCTAGGTCGCTTGTCAGGAGCGACTCAAGGGGTTGCGAATTGCGCCCGACTTACCCCTGGCCTGGCTGGGCGTCCCGCACGACGGGAACGAGCTCCACGTTTCTGAGGACTCCGCCATCGGCGACGGCAGTGAGGTAGGTGCAGACCGGCTGGCGACGCCTGTCGGTGGGTGAACCCGGGTTGATCAGTCGGAGTCCGTTTGGACTCGTGGTGTCCCACGGGATGTGGCTGTGTCCGAACACCAGCACGTCGACATCAGGAAACTCCAGATCAGCCCGCTTTTCTCGGCCGCTGGCCTGCCCGGTCTCGTGAATCATGGCAAAACGGATGCCGTCGATTTCCGTCCGTGCGACGAGGGGGAGCCGCCGTCGAAGGCCCGCACCGTCGTTGTTGCCGTACACCCCGACCAAACGGTTCGCGCGTTTCTCAAGCTGGTCAAGGAGTGGTTCGGTGATCCAATCGCCGGCGTGGAACACAACATCCGCATTATCGACCGCGGCCCAGACCTGAGCGGGAAGCTCCTTCGCTCTCGCGGGGACGTGGGTGTCCGCGAGGAACAGGAGGTTTGTGGGCATAGGCCGATTCTGCCATCTTCGCCGCTCCTGCCTTGATACCGAGTGAACCAAAGCCGGGCACGCCAAAGGGCCGCCACCGATCCGTGGGAATCAGCGCGGCCCTTCAGTGAGTTTGCCGTTCAGGCGGTTGTCGTTCAGCTGGCGTGTTCGGCTAGCGCGTTCAGCGGTTGCTCGCGTCAGCCCTGCCCCGAAACATGCGCCATGAAGTAGTCCAGGTGCTCTGCTTCTACGGCTTCCTCGTCGAGGGCGCGCTTGCGATCACGCGCGAGCGTCTCGGCATCCGTCGTTGCTTGTTCTGTGAAACCCTCAGAGGGCTTCTGGTCGGAGTTCTGGTCAAGGGTAGAGTCGTCATATTCTTCTTGGTTCATAACATTCCGTTTCCGTTATATCTACCGGGAGCTATCGCGCTGAGCCGCGTGTCGTGGCCCGCTCCGGCGAGTGTCTCCGTCTGCGGCGGCGTCTGCTCCGGGTACTCCGGTGTCGCGCGCCTGACCGGTGTCTGAACCGACGGCATCCGCCCGAAGGTCGGCCCGAACCGGCGTCGTGCCCTGCAGCGGGGCCTGGTTCTGCGCCTCGTGGTTCTGCACGGGAGCCTGGTTCTGGACAGGCTGGTTGGTCTGAACCGGCTCGCGGTCCTGAACCCGGTCCTCGACCCGCTCCCGGTCCTGCACCGGCTCGTGGTTCTGCACCGACTCGTGGTTCTGCACCGTGTCGTGATCCCGAACCGGGTCGTGGTCTCGAACCGGTTCGTACGTAGTTTCCCGCACGGGCTCATGCGCCGTGCCGTTCGACGAGTCGTGGCTCGCGCCGGTATCGTCACGTCGCTCAGCGCCGACGGCTTCTTCCTCCCGCTTGCGCTGAGCGGCCTGTTCCATCAGCTCGGTTCGCTCGGGGTATTCTTCCGGCGGTCGTGCGGTTCCACCGTCGCTGTCGACATCGCTGAGTCCGAAGTATCGATTGAGCGCTTCCTCGTTGTGCGGGCTCAACCCCTCATCGGCGTTCAGGCGAGGTGCTTCGAGCACGGTCTCCTTGTCGAGTTCCGTCCTGAGTACTTCGCCATCCCAGGTGGCGTTTGCCAGCGGCACGAATGACTCATGACGGCCGAGAAAGCCGGTCTTGATCGTGACCCAGTTGGGGCTGCCCGTTTCCGGGTCGACGAAGACCTGTGCGATGTTGCCGATCTTTTCGTTGTCGGCACCGAACAGGGGAGCGCCCTGGATGCCACCGACGTCTCGTGAATCAAGCATGTGATCTCCCTAGGGTTAGCGGCCGAGTCCGGCCCGGTCGACGCGACGGTGGAAACGCATACCGGCGAGTCCGCCGAGGACAGCACCGGCGAGGGAAACAGCGAGCGCGAGAAGCGCCGTGATGATTCCGCTGGCGGTCAGTTCTTCCGGGCTGGTCGGGATCCGCGGGAATGCGTCGAGGTTGGCGAGAATGTTGAACTCGTTCCCGGCAACGGCGCCGAGAATGGCGACGACAATGGCGATGATGAGCGCCCAGAGCCACACGGCGATTCCCTGCTTCGCGCCCTCGAACCGTGCCATCCGGCCGGCAACGTAGCCGCCGCAGTAGTACGCGATGAACAGGATGACGAGCGCGATTATCGCGGAGACGAGAACGCCCCCGAGTTGTGCGCTCATGGCGTCGTCCGCGACGTCGTCGACCCCACCTGCAATGGCAAGGGCGATCGCTGCGACCAGCGCCGTCAGGATCACGGTGAGTCCGGTCGCGGTCAGCCAACCGAAGAATGCCGAGCCGAATTTCATTCCGCCGAAGCGTTCCTTCTCGCGAGCGACGACGTCTTCGCGGTACGACTTCTGTGACTCAGCGGGTACAGCGGCGAGCGGCTCTGACGAGCTGTTGTCGTTATGCGCCGCGGCTCGCGCCGTTCTGTCCCTGTCTTCTGGAGTGCTCATTGTGCTGTTCCTCTCCTAGCCTGTCCGTCAAGTCAAGGCCTTAGCCAAGTCCGGATGCAAGGGGTTGCGGTTTCGGCACCGGTGCCTCAACCCTTGGTGTCCGAGCGGTGGTGCAGGCCGTAGATTAGGACTGTGACACGGCGACATGGCCCACTTGTGCCCCTGGTGATTGGCCTCGCCGCGCTCGTCGGCTTCGGCTGGATCTGGATCGCCACCGAGTCATCCGACGCCCCAGCCTCAACGGTTCGCTGGTTCATCTCTGAGTCGTCGCTCGCCCTCGCGATTCTGGTGCCGGCCGTGTGCCTCTTCTTCGTCATCCGCGCCATCCATAGCCGGCGCCTCGAGGCGCGCGAAGCGGCGCGACCGCCGGCGACCGGCGCCCAACAGGCCGGTGACCTGCTGTGGTCGCTCTCGAAAGGACTGCTGCCGCAAACCACAAAGGCTGCAGATATACAGACGGATGCCACCGAGCCGGT
Source organism: Mycetocola sp. Y442 (assembly GCF_056898615.1). Lineage (NCBI taxonomy): Bacteria > Bacillati > Actinomycetota > Actinomycetes > Micrococcales > Microbacteriaceae > Mycetocola > Mycetocola sp. Y442. The sequence goes on along the minus strand of NZ_JBXHBV010000003.1, from coordinate 611,399 downwards.
TTTCATCGCCAGGCCAGCAGTCATCGCCAGCCACCGCCAGCTCACACCGGCGACGCGGACGCTCCTGACGACAGCGAGGGCGCTGGTGCTCTCTCGCGATTCCGACGGTGTTCCGGGGGAGAGGGCCGCGCTCCGGGCGTGGGAGACTCCCCGTGAGGTGAGCGTTGCGGCAACGGACAGGCGGTTCCTGCTCCGGGACTCGACCGGTCTCGCCGATGTGCAGTACGCGAGCATCACCGCGGTTCACCTCGTTCAGGGTGCGGTCCTGCTGCGCCTGGCGGACCGCCCGCCGATGCTCGTGATTTGTGAGCAGGCCGAATCGATCGCCGTGCTCGCCGTGTGGGGGAGTGCCGGCGAAGCTGCCCTCAAACGGCATCCGGATTTCGTGGCGCTGCGGAAGTCCTGACCCCGCAGCACCGCACACCCCGCATTACCAGCCACCCCGGCTCCACCCCGGCTCCACCCCGGCTCCACCTCGGCTCCGCCCGGCTCAGGCCGGGACCAATGACCGGTGACAAATCCGGGGTCGTGTGGTGGTCTGAACCCTCCATAGAACGGGCTCGCCGTTCGGGTGCCCAGCGGGGTGGAGAAACATCGTGGCCGAGAAATTCACAGGCAAAATTGCCGTCATCACCGGTGGCGGATCCGGAATCGGAAGGGCGATCGCGATGGCACTCGCCGACGAGGGCGCGAGCGTCGTTGTCAACGATCTCCGTCACGAGGTCGCCCAGTCGGTCGTTGAGGAAATCACCCACGCGGGCGGAACAGCGGTGGCCATCGCCGGTGACGTGTCGCATCCCGACGACGTCAGAGCAGCGGTGGAAAAAGCAGTCGATACCTACGGCGCCCTTCACCTGGCCGTCAACAACGCCGGCATCTGGGGACCGACCGAGCCAGTCGCCGAGATCGACATAGCGGCATACCGCAGCCTGATGCGGATCAACCTCGACTCCGTCTTCTACGGCATGCACTTCCAGGTGCCGGCGATGATCGCGGCCGGCGGGGGAGCCATCGTCAATACGTCGTCGATCCTCGGACTGGTGGGCGATCCCCACGCGATCCCGGATGCCGCGGCGAAACTCGGTGTCGTCGGAATGACCAGGGCGGCGGCGCTGGGCTGTGCCGCCCAGGGCATCCGGATCAACTCGATCCATCCCGGCTATATCGACACTCCTCTCCTGGAGGGAATGACGCCGGCCGTGCGCACAGCCCTCGTGGCCAGGCATCCGCTCGGGCGACTGGGTCTCGCGGCGGAAGTCGCCGCCGTCACCCTCTTCCTGCTCTCCGATGACGCCTCGTTCGTCACGGGATCCCAGTACGTGGTCGATGGTGGATTCACCGCGCAGTAGGGCCGCCAGTGGCGGCCCGCCCCGTACACCCCGTGATTGGATGGGACCATGACTGACGCGCACGCCCATACCGATTCCGTCGCCACCTACATCGAGGACTTCGGTCGGTTCATCGCCGCGAGCCCGTCGTCGTACCACGCGGCCGCCGAGACGGCCCGGCGGCTTGAGGTCGCGGGTTTCTCGCGACTGAACGAATCGGAAGAATGGCCGACCGGAGCGGGAAAACGGTACGTTATCCGCGATGGTGCTGTGATCGCGTGGCGCCAGCCGGAGGCATCCGTTTCAACGACACCCTTCCGGATTCTCGGGGCTCACACCGACTCCCCAGGGTTCAAGCTCAAACCGAAGCCAACGATCGGCGCACACGGCTGGCTTCAGGCCGGCGTCGAGATTTACGGCGGGCCGCTGCTCAACTCGTGGCTCGATCGCGAGCTTGAGCTTGCCGGGCGCATCGTCACCCGCGAGGGCCGTGAATACCTGGTGCGAACCGGGCCGTTCCTGCGGATCCCGCAGCTCGCCATCCACCTCGACCGCGACGCGAACTCCGGGCTCACCCTCGACCGCCAGCGGCACACCACCCCCGTCTTCGGCGTCGGCGACGTCAGCACAGCGGATGTCATCGGTTACCTCGCGCACATCGTGGGAGTGGAGAGCTGGGATGTCGCCGGTTACGACATCCTCACCGCCGACACGCAGGAGCCACGCCGGTTCGGCCTCAACGATTCGCTGTTCGCGTCCGGTCGCATGGACAACCTTTCGTCGGTGTACGCCGGACTCGTCGCGCTGCTCGGCGCTCCTGAGGACGCGGAGCACATCAGTGTTCTCGCGGCGTTCGACCACGAGGAGCTCGGTTCCGAGACCCGGTCCGGGGCGGCTGGACCGTTTCTTGACGATGTTCTGTCGCGGGTCGGGGCCGGCCTCGGGGCATCCGTTTCTGACAGGCTGCGTGCCTACGCAGAGTCATGGTGCCTCTCTGCCGACGCCGGTCACTCGGTGCACCCGAACTACCCCGAGAAGCACGACCCGGTCAACCACCCGGTCGCGGGCTCGGGTCCGCTGCTCAAGATCAACGCCAACCAGCGTTACGCGACGGATGCCGCCGGTGCGGCGCTGTGGACGCGCGCGTGTGCCGCAGCCCGGGTGCCGCACCAGGAGTTCGTGTCGAACAACACTGTGCCGTGCGGATCGACGATCGGGCCGCTGACGGCGACCCGGCTCGGGATTCGGGTCGTGGATGTTGGCGTGCCGCTGCTGTCGATGCACTCGGCCCGCGAACTCGCCCATGTGGACGACCTTTTCGGGTTGTCGGCCGCCGCTGGCGCGTTCTTCGCGGGGGCGTAGGGCGGCTCCACGCCCGCGCCGGTGTCGTGCGCCGGTGTGCCGCAGGGCGTTGCGGGTGCCCGGCCCCGGTGTTTCGGGAGGAGAATCGTGGGGTCTGTCGCGAATGGGCGGCCGGGGCCTGCACATTTCCGCCCGAAGTTGCGGCATACCCCCCGCGAGGTGGCACCGCTCGTCGGCTGTCTCCGCCCCGGCGCCCGGCTCCGGTGTTTCGGGAGGAGAATCGTGGGGTCCGTCGCGTGTAGGCGGCCGGGGCCTGTGTATTTCCGCCCGAAGTTGCGGCGCACCCTCGGCGGGGTGGCACCGCTCGTCGGCTGTCTCCGCCCCGGCGCCCGGCCCGGCCCCGTTGTTTCGGGAGGAGAATCGTGGGGTCTGTCGCGTATGGGCGGCTGGGCCCTGCATATTTCCGCCCGAAGTTGCGGCATACCCCTGCGGCGCACCCTCGGCGGGGCGACTCGCCCTTGCATATATAAGTCGCGCTTGATATGTTGGGCGCCATGGACATCAACTCTTCGGAACTCACAGAGACGACGGCCGCCCAGATCGGCGCCGTCACACGACGCTTGAGCCGCCGCGAGGTCGACGGTGAAAGTGGACGGGTCGTGACCATCTCGCAGACCTACCCGACGAGCCTGGCCGACCTGTGGAACGCCGTCACGACGGGCGACCGCATCAACCGCTGGCTCATGCCGATCACGGGGGACCTGAAAGTCGGCGGCCACTACCAGCTTGAGGGCAATGCGGGCGGCGAGATTCTCGAGTGCGCTGAGCCGCACACCCTCGAAGTGACCTGGGAGTACGGCGGCGACGTGAGCTGGGTCACCGCCCGGCTGACCGGCGACGAGACCTCCGCGACCCTCGAGGTCGAGCACACCGCCCTCGTCGACGACGCCGACTGGAAGCAGTTTGGCCCGGGCGCCGTCGGCATTGGCTGGGACTCGATGCTCCTCGGCCTTGCCCTTCACCTCACGAGTGGCGCGAGCATGAATCCCGCCGAGGCCATGGCGTGGATGGAATCGCCCGATGGCATCCGCTTTATGACGCGAAGCAATGACGCCTGGCGTGAGGCGAGCATCGCTGCGGGCGAGAAGAAAGCGGATGCCGATGCCGCGGCGGCACGCTGCCTCGCTGCCTACACCGGGGTCGGCCCGGATCCCGCGGAGGGCGTCGCCGGGGACGTCACCGGGTAGTGCACGCCTTCGACATCCTCGGCGACCCGGTGAGGCGGCGACTGCTCGAGCTGCTGGCCGAGAGTGAACGCCCGGCGGGCGAACTCGTCGACATCATCAGCGCCGAGTTCGGCATCAGCCAGCCCGCCGTGTCGCAACACCTCAAGGTGCTGCGGGAGAACGGCTTCACCACCGTGCGAGCCGACGGTCGGCGGCGCATTTACGCCGTCGACACTGAGCCGCTCCAGGCCGTCGACGAGTGGCTGGCGCACTTCCGCGGGTTCTGGACCCAGCACCTCGACGCCCTGGGCACCGAGATCGCCCGCGGAAAGCGCTGACCAGCACTCATGACGCAAACGGATGCCGTCCTCAGGTCGTGAGGGCGGCATCCGTTGTCAGGCGGTCACGTCAAAGCGGCGTGACAACCGCGAGTTTTTCTAGCCGAACAGGTCGGCGATCCAGCTTTCCTTCCTGGACTTCCGGTAGCCGTTGCGGTCGTCGTCGTAGCGGCGGTCACGGTCACGGTCGTTGTCGCGCTCACCGAAGAACGGCACCTGCTGGCGCTGCTCCTGGTACTGCGGGCGGGGCGCTGCGGCCGGCGTCGGCGCACTCTTCGTCATCTCGGCTTCGGCGCGATCGATGATCTTGTCGAGCTCGCCCCGGTCGAGCCACACGCCGCGGCACTCGGGGCAGTAGTCGATCTCGACGCCGCTTCGCTCGCTCATGACGAGGGTTGTTGAGTCAGTTGGGCACTTCATGATGTCCTCCAAGACGAACGTTTCCTTCATCATATGGAGGGCGATGCGGCCCAACCTGAGCGTCTAGGTGTACCCGGCCATGACGTTGGTGACATTTCGGGGCTTGATCTGAGGAGAACCTCCGGGGCGTAGTGGAGTTGTTCAGAAACCAGGCATTCCGGGAGATCAACAACAACAACAACGACGAACCGCCGCCCTTGACCCCTGGCTGGAGTACTACAACACTGAACGCATCCACACCGGCATCGGAGCAACCCCGATCAGCCGAGCGTCACCAATGTCCTGACTCAGTACATCTAGCTGGGCACCGTGACCGGCTGACCCGCGTGGGCTGAACGCAACGCCGCTTCCATAATTTCGAGCGTGCGGAGGCCGACGCGGCCGTCCGGCTGCGGAACCCGGCGCGGCGTCTGCCCGGCAACCGGGGGACCGGATACCCGGACGGCGTCGAGGAACTCGGTCAGGAGCAGTGCGTCGAGGTCGGTGCCGTAGCCCAGGTGGATGCCGCCATCCACGCCGAGGCCAGACACGTGCTCGGCGAACGGGTCGATCTCGACAGAGCCCTTCGTTCCGGTGATCTTCAGGGTGAGGCCGCCCCACGTCGGTGCCGTGAGCGGCTGGCTCCATGAGCAATCGATGGTGGCGATGAGGCCGCCGGCGTAGCGCACGGTGACGAGCCCGCCGGTTTCGACGTCAATTTCTGCGTCGGCGTGCAGGATCCGGTTGGCTGCCGCATTCACCGATTCTGCGCGGAGGCCGCCGGTGAGGGCGTCGATGAGGTCGGCGCAGTGCACGACGTGGTCGACGATGGCCCCGCCGCCTGAGAGTTCAGGGTCAACGAACCACTCGCGATGCTCGAGTGGCAGCTTGCCGTTGTTAGTGCCGTCGATGGCGAACATCTCACCGAGTCGGCCGGCATCGAGGTGCTCGCGCATCACCGTGAACCCGGGGGCGAACCGTACCGGGAACGCCACCATCAGGATGACGCCCGCGGCCTCACAGGCAGCGACCATCGCTTCACCGTCGGCAACGGTCGTCGCGAGCGGCTTTTCGCACAGAACGTGGACGCCCTCGCCGGCGGCTCGTTCGACGACGGCGCGGTGGCCGGAGTTCTCGGTGGCGACGACGACGGCATCGGGCTTCCACGCGAACAGTTCGTCGTAGCTGTCGACGTAGTTCACGCCGAGCTTCGCCGCGAGTTCTGCGCCACGCAGAGCTGCGTCCGGTGCAGCGGCGCCGTCGGGATCGGCGACCAGCACCTCAATGTCGGGCATCCGCAACAGCGCCGAGACATAGCTCGCCGCGTGCGTGTGGGCGAAGGATGCGATCGCGACCTTGAGTGGGGATGTCATGCTGCTGCTCCCTGTGCGTTTCCGAACTCTTCCATGTTGACGACCCTTCCGGTGCGAATTGACTCGTATGCGGCCTGAGCCAGGTACACCGCGACAGCGCCGTCTTCGGCGCTGACCCGTGGCTGCGCTCCACCCGCGAACGCCTCGGCGAACTCACGGATCTCGGTGAGGTACGGGCTCTCCCTCAGTTCGGAGGTGGGGATGACGAGACCGTCCGGTTCGGCATCGTGCAACGACGTCGTTAGCCCGGTGTTCTGGCTCGAGTCATAGCGGATGACACCGGCATCGCCGGCGATGCTGAAGCCCGTGGTGAACGGCGTCCCGATCGCTCCCCAAGTGGCACGAATGTGTGAGATCGCGCCACCGACGTGGGTGAGCGTGACGTGTGCGGAGACGAACGGCGGCACGACATTGTCGACGGTCGCTGGACTTTGAACGGCGTAGATCGTCTGGACCTCCCCGCAGGTCCAGCGGGCCTGGTCGAGGTCGTGAATCATCAGGTCCATGATGATGCCACCGGATGCCGCTTCGTCCTGAAACCAGGTTCCCACGGCCGGGCTCGAGCCGCCGCGGAAGAACCGGGCGACGGCGACCTTGCCGACCTTGCCAGCTTCCACGGCTTTGTGTGCAGCGACATACGGCCCGGTGAACCGAACGACGTGCGCAGGGTAGATGTGGACGCCTGCCGCTGAAGCAGCGTCGTATACCTCGCGGGAATCTCTCGCCGTCAGGGTGAGCGGCTTTTCGCAGACGATGTCTTTCCCGGCATCGATCGCCGCGAGGGCGAAGGCACGGTGGGTGCTCGTCGGGGTGACGATGTCCACACAGTCCGCGCGGCGGAGCGCCTCGTCGAGCGTGTCGACAACCTCGAACCCGAACTTCTCGGCGAGTTCGGCGGCGCCGGCCTCGGAGAAAACGAGAACCTCGGCTCCGAGCTTCTTCCAGGCGGATGCGTGCACCCGCGAGATGGCGCCTGCGCCGATCAGTGCGACGATGAGACGCTGCTCACCTGCGTCGGTGTATGAAGAGTTGTGCATTGCGTTTTCTTTCATTTCAGACCCGCGTGGGCGATGCCTTCAACGACGCGGCGTTGAAGGATGATGAAGGTGATCAGGATGGGTGCCATCGCCATGAGCGAGGCGGCCATGAGCACTCCGGTGTCGACGCTGCCCTGGTAGCCCTGCAGGGTGGCGAGTCCGACCGAGAGCGGCATCTTGTCGGGAGTGCTCGCGACGACGAGCGGCCAGAGGAGGTCGTTCCACGACGCCAGCACCGTGATGATGGTGAGCGAAACCAGGCCCGGTTTGGCGAGCGGAAGCATGACTCGCCAGAAGATTTGCCAGCTGTTGCACCCGTCAAGCCGGGCCGCCTGTTCGAGTTCCGCAGGCATCCCCTTGAAGAACTGCATCATCAGGAACGTGCCGAATGCGCTGAACAGGCCGGGGGCGGCGATGCCGAGGATGGTGTCGAGGAGGCCTGCGCCCTGAATGATCTGGTACTGCGGGATCAGGTAGACCTGGCCGGGCACCATCAGGATCGACAGCAGGAGCGCGAGCAGCACACCCTTGAAGCGGAAGTGCATGCGGGCGAAGGCATAGCCGGCCATCGAACAAAGGATGACCTGCGCAATGGTGCGCAGCACGGTCACCGCGAGCGACACCCAGAACTGGTCAAGGAACGGTAACCGGGTGAAGACCTCGGCGAAGTTGCCCCACTCGAAGCTCGAGGGGATCAGGACCGGCGGAACCGCGGTGATGTCGGCCTGGGTCGACACCGACATCTTGATCTGCCAGATGAAGGGGAAGATCATCAGGATCGAGGCGGCGATGAGCACGATGTGCGCACCCCAGTTGCGACCCTCCCTGGGCGTCGTCCGTGTGTTTCGCTGGCGGGCCTCGCTCGCTGCGGGACGTTCGGTCGCGGCCAGGCGTACTTCAGTGTCAGTCGACATAGTGGACCCATCTGCGCTGGAGGCGGAACTGCATGAACGTGAAGAGACCGATGATCAAGAGAATCAGCACACCGATCGCTGACGCGTAACCCTTCTCATTGGCGCTGAACGCTGCGTCATAGAAGAGGAAGACGAGCGATTGCGTCTTCGGCATGACGGGGTTGCCAGGGCCAAGGAGCGCGTAGAGCATGTCGAACAACTGGAAACCCGAGATGAGCGTCATCACCGAGAGGAAGAAGATGGACGGGCTCAGCAGGGGAACGGTGATGGACCGGAACTGCAGCCAGTGATTGGCCCCATCGATGGAGGTTGCCTCGTAGAGTTCGGGCGGGATTCCCTTGAGCCCGGCCGAGAGGATGATCATGTTGAACCCGAGCGACATCCAGAGGCCCATGATCGCCACGGCGATGAGGGAGAACCACTCGGTCGAGATCCACGCCGGCCCGTCGATGCCGACGACCGCAAGTGCCGCGTTGATGACGCCGTAGTCATTGTTGTAGATGATCCTCCAGACCATCGAGATCGCCGTCGGCATCGCGATGTAGGGCAGGAAGAAGCACGTTCGGTAGACCATCGCGAACTTGAGGCTCGGACGGTTGAGCAGGGCGGCGAATACCACGGCGATCGGAATTCCCAGAAGCAGGATGCCGGTGTACACAAAGGTGTTGAGGATCGCCCGGTAGACATCCGCGTCTGAGACGAGCCGAATGTAGTTCTCAAGGCCGGTCCACGTCGAACCGCCAAACACACCCCACTCGGTGAAGCTGTAATAGAGGGACTGGGCGAGTGGCCAGAGGTAGAAGAGGGTGACGCCGGCAAACAGCGGCGCGACGAAGAGCACCGGCCACCAGCCGTCACGGGTGAGGGTATTTCGTTTCATGGGCAGGTCTCCTTGACGCCTGGCGGCCGGGGGGAGTGGGTGCTGCCGCGTCTGCGACAGCACCCACGAGCGATTCGATCGCCTACTTCTCTTTCGCCAGCGACTCGTTCATCTTCTCGGCGAGCTCTTCAAGGACCTCGGCGACGGGACGATCGCCCGAGACCGCAGCCGGGAGCAGATCGGACTCGATCTTGAGCCACGCGCCGGTGTTCTTCGACACGGGGTACGCGACCGAGTAGTCCTCAGCGGCGTCTCCGAAGACCTCGAGGTTGTAGGTCGGAGCCGAGTCGACGAAGTCCTGCTGCGTACCGGTGAATGCGGGGTTGGCCGCGCCGGCCGCCGCCTGGATCAGCGCAGCATCCTCGGAGGCGAGGTAGCTCAGGAACGCTTGGGCTGCTTCGGGGTTCTCCGACTTTGCGCTCATCACGTTGCCAACTCCGTGGATGACGGTTTTGCGCTCGCCGGTGGGGGCGAGCGGGATTTTGGCGACGCTGAGGTCATCCTTCACGGCGGAGTCGAGCATGCCGGAAATGCGCCAGTTGCCGCCCCACATCATCGCTGCCTTGCCGTTCTGGAGCCGCACGAACCCGTTCGTGTCAGCGTTCTCGGCCGGGGTGATGCTTGAACCGTCAGCCGCCATGTCGGCCCAGAACTGCACGGCCTCGATGGCCTCGGGACTGTTGTAACCCGATTCGCCGTCCTCGGTGATGATCGTTCCGCCATTGCTCATGACGGCGGGGTAAATGTTCTCCTGGTTGCGGGTGGTGTCAGCTGAGCCGACGATGCCTTCGCCACCGAGGGTGTCGGAGACGGTCTTCGCCGCGGCGTGGTAATCGTCCCAGGTCCAGTCGTCCGTTGGCGCTTCAACGCCGGCACGCTCGAGGATGGCCTTGTTGTAGAGCAGCCCGATGGTGTCGAAGTCCTTCGGCACGCCGTACTGCTCACCGTCGAGGCTGTAGATCTCATTCATGGCATCCGGGTAATTCGCCGGGTCGATCAGGTCGGCGTCGACGAATGGCTTGATCGGCGCAAGCAGGCCATTGCTGGCGAACAACTGAAGGTTCGGACCGTTCATCCAGAAGACGTCAGGCAGCGAATCTGACGAGCCCTGCGTCTGCAGCTTGGTGAAGTACTGCTCGAACGCGGTGAGCTCGACCGACACCTCCACGTTGGGGTATGTCGTGTTGAAATCGGCGATCAATTCCTCCATCGCCGGCTGCTGGTTGATGTCCCAGATTGCGTAGGTGATATCGCCCTTCACCTTGGTGGGGTCTGACGGCAGGGAGATCTCTCCCGTGGCCTCGCCGCCTCCTGAACCTGCTGAACATCCTGACAACAGCATCGCTGAGGCTGCAACAGCCACGACCGCTCGAGATAACCGCATTCGTACTCCTTCTTCATTGATTAGGGCAGTGTTACTTCTTCAGTGCTTTGACCGTTCCCGGCCGTTCTCGAAATTGAGACGCAGGTCGGTGGGGAGCGGATCAGTCCGCTTTGGTGCTGAACCGTTGCGAAGTGATTCAGCAGCCCGGAGCTCGCTCATGCGATACCCCCGTCGCTGCCCGGATAGGCGAGATCAGGCACAGGAACGCCTTCGATGCCGAAGAGAGCCTGTGACGAGTTCTGAAAAGCGAGTGCCAGTGCGCCGAACAGGGTGCCGTCCGAGCCGAGGGTGGATCCCGCGATCGACGGCTTTCCCTCGAGCATGACCAGACGGTGGATTTCGGTGCGCAGCAGGTCGACGAAGTAGTCGCTCGAGCGCGAAAGGCCACCGCCGACGACGATGAGGTCGGGATCTAACGCGAGAGCGACCATGGTGACGTGCGGCGCGATTTCCGCGACAAATCTCTGGATTTCTGCGATTGCGTCGTCGTCGCCCTGCCGTGCATTCGCGAAGACCTGTTCCGCCGTTGGCGCTGACGACCACATGAGCTGCCCGTGCACCGCTGTGCTCGTCCAGCGCATCCCCCGCTGGCTGCCGATCTCGCCCGAACTGCGGTGGGCGCCCTGGTGGATATTGCCGCCGATCATGAGCGACATCGAGATCCGGTTGCCGATCTGCAGATAGATGATGTTCTCGGCAAGCTCGGCGGCACCGAGGTGGTGTTCGGCGAATCCGGCGAGCTTGATGTCGTTCTCGAGAAAGACGTGTGCTCCAAATTTCTCGCTGATCTGGCTGGCAACGCCGACACCGTTCCATTCGGGAACCACGAAGCTCTGTGAGATAGCACCATCGTCGCTGACGATGCCGGATACTCCCACGCAGGCGGCCTGCAGCTTGTCCTGAGTCAGCTCCGAGCGGGTGAGGGCCTCGTGAACCGCAGAGATCACGGCGTCTACGCGCTCGGCTCCGCTAAGCGGGCCCGAGATCTGGCGATCGTACCGTCCGACGAGCGTGCCTCGAAGGTTCGCGAGGATCACGCGGATGTTGTTGGGCCCCGCATCGATTCCGGCGACGATCGAGCTGTCGGCGTCGAAGCGGTAATGGCGAGCCGGCCGCCCGCCGATCGACGGGGTGGGAGTCGCGGGTTCCTCGGTCAAGAGCCCGCGAGATTCCAGATCGACGACGACAGCCTCGACGGTCGGGCGGGAGAGACCCGTGCGGGCGGCGACGTCGGAAATGCTCAGTGCCCCCGGTGCGCTCCGCAACACGTGGACACAGCTCAAAGCGTTGACGTGCCTGATGTCAGCTGGACTCAGTGAGGTCATGCTGTCGTCTCCAATGCGTGCCCGTCGCCGTCCGTGAGTGGGGGCGGTCGAATTAACATAGCAGGTTATGAAACCACCCTATGTAAACTCTGGATGACGCTGGGTAAACGAAACTGAATGACGCTGCGTAGACAAAAAAGATGCCGTCCCGCACTAGTGCGGGACGGCATCCGTTTTCGTATCAGGCGGCTGGGGCGAGTGCGCCCTCGATGACCGAGACGATCTCGGGGGAGTCGGGCGCCGTCGTCGGCCGGAACCGGTACACCGTGTCATCGGGTGTGATGACGAACTTCTCGAAGTTCCACTTGACCTTGCCAGCCTTGCCGCTGGCATCCGGCGTCTTGGTCAGCTCTTTGTACAGGGGAGCAGCGTCCTTGCCGTTGACCCTGATTTTCTGCATGATCGGGAAGGTCACGCCGTGGTTGATGCGGCAGGCCTCCTCGATGGCCTCGCCCTCGCCCGGCTCCTGGAAGAACTGGTTGCTCGGAAAGCCGAGAACGACGAAGCCGCGATCGCGATACTTCTCGTACATGGCCTCGAGAACGTCGTACTGCGGCGCGAGGCCACATTTCGACGCAACGTTGACGACAACAACGACCTTGTCCTTGTGCTCAGCCAGGGTGGTGGTGCCGCCGGAGATCGTGGTCAGGGGGATATCGCGGATGCTCATGGCCAGAGAGTATGCCCGGATGCTTGGGGTTGGCTGCGAATCGTGCAGTTACTGCATCTTTGTGCGTGATCGGGGCACTGCGGCGGTGCGCCGGGGGAGCGGATGGCCACTAGCGCAGTTTGCGGCGGTGCCGTGCCGACACGGCCAGGTAGGCGCTGAGCGCGCCGAGGGAGCCGATCCCGACGCGCATGAGCGGTTCACTCCAGGCACGCCAGCGGGAATCGCCCGAGACGGTGAACTCGCCGATTCCCCGAATCAGCGCTGAGGCGATCATCGCAACGACGAGCCGGTTGCCGATCTTCTCGACCCGGCCCATGATCGGGTCGAGTCCCTCAGCGCGCACCTGGATCTCGATGCCGTCCGGCCCGATCGAATCCGACAGCATCCGGAGCTTCTCCGGCAGTTCCACGCCGAGCGCCGCGAGCTGGCGGCCGATCTCCGAGGCCCGACTCACCAGCGCTCGTGGCGAGAACCGCTCGGCGGCAAAGCGCGTCGCATAGGGCTGCAGGGCGACGCTGAGCCGGAAGGTGGGATCGAGGCGCACGCCGATGCCCTCGATCATCGAGAGCATCCGCAGCAGCAGAACGAGCTGGGGGTCGAGTTGCAGCCGGTGGCGGCGCAGCACGCCCAGGAGTTCGGCGACCATGGCACCGATTTCGAGCTCGGCGAGTTGCTTGCCCGAGTAGAGGGTCATGAAGTGGGCGAAGTCCCGGCGCAGGTGCGGGCGGTTCACGTGGGCCGATGTCGACGTGACGGTGAGGACCGCCGAGGCGATGTGGTCGGGATCGCCCTGGAGGAGCGCTGAGAACAGGGAGACGAGGTGGTCGCGCATCTTCTCGTCGATGGAGCCGACCATACCGAAGTCGATCAGCCCGATCCGGCCGTCCGTCTCGATGAACAGGTTTCCCGGGTGGGGGTCTGCGTGGAAGAAACCGTCGACGAACACCATCTGGCAGACGGCGTCGACGGCGAGGGTAATCACCTCGGAACGGTCAACGCCGGCCGCGTCGAGCGCGGGCAGGTCGTCGACCCGAACTCCCGTGATCCGCTCGAGCGTCAGCACCCTCGATGTCGTGGTCTCCCAGAAGACCCGGGGGATGTGAATCCTGCTGTCCCGGAAATTCTCGGCGAACCGTTCGGCGTTCCTGGCCTCGGTCAGATAGTCGAGCTCGGCACGGATCGTCACGGAGAACTGGTCAATGAGTCCGACCAGGTCGTAATCGGCGGCGAGTTCCCAGCGCGCCTCGGCCTGGCTGGCCAGGTTGGTCAAAATCTCGAGGTCCTCATGAACCTGGGCCACGGCTCCAGGGCGCCGCACTTTGACGACGACGCGTGTGCCGTCTTTCAGCATTGCGGCGTGAGCCTGGCCGATAGACGCGCTGGCCAGGGGTTCTTCGGTGAACTCCGCGAACAGTTCCGAGGTCGGGGCACCGAGTTCGGACTCGATCACGTTCATCACGACGGCACTCGCCACGGGTGGCGCGCTCGACTGCAGCTTGGACAGCTCGGCGATGTAGTCCGGCGGCAGGAGGTCGGCGCGGGTCGACAGCAGCTGGCCCACCTTGATGAAGGTCGGTCCGAGTTCCTCGAGAGCCATGCGCAGGCGCTCGGCGCTCGGGTTGCGCTTCTCGGCCCTCGCCGAATCGGCAGGGCTGATCCACCGCCCGAGTCCGAGCCCACCGGCAAGGGCGCCGAAGCCGTTTCGGCTCAGCACCTTGGCGATCTCCGCGTATCGATCCAGTCGGCTCGATGGCGTCATGATTGGCTCCCCGGGTCCGGGCGGTGATGGGTCATTCAGGACCTTCCGACAGTCACAGTGGGCCTATGCAGCGCGGGGCGGTGTGGCTAGGATCCCTGTCATCAGCGGCGAACCCGCACTCCCGCACTTTTTGCTGAGGCAACCGTATCGGTCGAGTCGGCGCGGGAACAGGGTCGAGTTGTCGCGTCACCGAAGGGAACCGGATGTCATTTCAGGCGTACCTCGATGCGATCGAGGACAAGACAGGGCTCACCCCGCGTCAGCTCGTCGAGATCGCGCGGGAGAGAGGGTTCGACGGCGAGTCCGCGAAGGCAGGCGAGGTGCTCGAGTGGCTGAAGGACGACTACGGCCTCGGTCGCGGGCATGGAATGGCACTCGTGCACGTGATTAAAAAGGGCCCGCAGATCGACGCGAAATTTGTCGGGACAGCGGGTGCCCACAGCGACGAGTCCGACACGCTGTGGCTCGATGGCAAGGCGACGAAGCCCGCGTGACCCGCGAGAGCATCAGTTCCGGTCGAGAACACCCGGCGCAACCGATGTTTTCGACCGCAACGGATGCTTTCGGCCTCCGCGGGACTGGGGATATGTCGTGCAGCGCAACGAAACCCGTTTCACGTCGGTGGATTCTGTTATCGTGGCAGCGTCGACGAGGACCGCCCCGGCCAGCACAGCCCCGTCGATCCTCGATCGGAATACTCAGACGGAGACACTGTGACCACTGCCAAGCGACCACTTCGAATCGCCATGATCGGATACGGCTTCATGGGAGCCGCCCACTCACAGGGCTGGAGGGTCGCACCGCGGTTCTTCGACCTGCCGGCCGAGCCGGAGATGACGTTACTCGTTGGTCGCAACGTGGAAGCGACGAAGGCCGCCGCGGAGAAGTTCGGCTGGGCCGAAACGGCGACGGACTGGCGGGATGCTGTCGCGCGCGACGATATCGACGTGATCGACATCGTCACCCCCGGCGACTCGCACGTCGACATCGCGATCGCGGCGCTCGAGGCGGGCAAGCACGTCCTCTGCGAGAAGCCCCTCGCGAACACCGTCGAGGAGGCCAGGGCCATGGCCGACGCCGCAGAAAAGGCCGCAGCCAAGGGTGTCTACGCCATGGTGGGCTTCACCTACCGACGCGTTCCCGCAGCGACGTTCGCCCGCGACCTCGTGGCATCCGGTGCGATCGGCGACGTCCGTCAGGTTCGCGCGAACTACCTGCAGGACTGGCTGGTTGACCCCGAGGTTCCGCTCGCCTGGCGCCTGCAGAAGCACCTCGCCGGTTCCGGCGCCCTCGGCGACATCGGAGCTCACGCCATCGACCTGGCCCAGTTCATCACGGGGCAAAAGCTCACAAGCGTGAGCGGCATGCTCGAAACGTTCGTCAAGCAGCGGCCCATTCTCGCCGAGGCGTCCGGGTTGTCCGGAACGGCATCCGACGAACTCGGTGATGTCACCGTGGACGACCTCGCGCTGTTCACCGGCAAGTTCGATGGGGGAGCCGTCGGCTCGTTCGAGGCGACACGGATGTCGACCGGGCGGAAGAACGCCTTTCGGATCGAGGTCTCCGGATCGAAGGGTGCGATCTCGTTCGACCTCGAGAGCCTCAACGAACTCGGCTTCTATGACGCAACAGCGCCTGCCGACCGCCAGGGCTTCACTCGGATTCTCGTCACGGAACCGCAGCACCCCTACATGGAAGCGTGGTGGCCCACCGGCCACATGCTCGGTTACGAGCACGGTTTCAGCCACCAGGCCCGCGACTTCGTGGTGAGCGTTGTCGAGGGCAGCCAGCCGACACCGTCGTTCGCCGACGGGCTGCAGGTGCAGCAGGTCCTCGAGGCTGTCGAGCAGAGCGCCGAGTCCGGAAGCGCGTGGGTCGCGACCTCCGGCAACGACTGAGCCCCGAGCATCCGTTCTCTCGATCGCATTGACCAAGGAGTAAATTCATGACCCGTCCTGTCACGTTGTTCACCGGCCAGTGGGCCGACCTGCCGTTTGAAGAGGTCGTGCGCCTCGCCTCAGAGTGGGGTTATGACGGGCTCGAGATCGCCTGTTGGGGCGACCACCTCGACCCGTCGCGCTGGGATGACGAGGAGTACGTCGCGGGCAAGCTCGCGCTGCTGGAGAAGCACAACCTCAAGGTCTGGACGATCTCGAACCACCTCAAGGGGCAAGTCGTGTGCGACGACCCGATCGACCAGCGGCACCGCGACATCGTGTCGGATGCCGTCTGGGGCGACGGCGACCCCGAGGGC
Source organism: Mycetocola sp. Y442 (assembly GCF_056898615.1). Taxonomy (NCBI): domain Bacteria; kingdom Bacillati; phylum Actinomycetota; class Actinomycetes; order Micrococcales; family Microbacteriaceae; genus Mycetocola; species Mycetocola sp. Y442. Next base: position 595,210 of record NZ_JBXHBV010000003.1, on the reverse strand, counting down.
GTGCGGCAGCGCGCTGCCGAGGAGCTCAAGAACACCGCGAGGCTCGCGGCGAAGCTCGGCGTGAAGACGGTCACGGGGTTCACGGGCTCGGCGATCTGGAAGTACGTCGCGATGTTCCCGCCGGCGTCCGAGGAGATGATCGAGGCCGGGTATAAGGACTTCGCCGACCGCTGGAACCCGATTCTCGACGTGTTCGACGAGGTCGGCGTGCGGTTCGCGCACGAAGTGCACCCGTCGGAGATCGCGTACGACTACTGGACGACGGTGCGGGCGCTGGATGCCATCGGTCACCGTGAAGCGTTCGGCCTCAACTGGGACCCGTCGCACATGGTCTGGCAGGACATTGACCCCGTGGCGTTCCTCTGGGACTTCCAGGACCGGATCTACCACGTGCACTGCAAAGACACGAAGAAGCGCCTCGGCAACGGTCGCAACGGGCGGCTCTCGTCGCACCTCCCGTGGGCGGATCCGCGCCGTGGCTGGGACTTCATCTCGGTCGGGCACGGCGACGTGCCGTGGGAAGACGCATTCCGCATGATGAACGCGATCGGCTACGACGGCCCGCTCTCGGTTGAATGGGAAGACGCGGGGATGGATCGCCTGGTCGGGGCACCCGAGGCGCTCGAGTTCGTCCGGAAGTTCGCCTTCCCCGCTCCGGATGCGGCCTTCGACGCCGCGTTCAGCACGGGTAACTAGGTTCCTGCTCCGGCAGCGGCGTGGTGAGGGGTCGGGCGAGTTACCCTCGAAGGGTGCCCGATACTCTCACCGCCCCTGCCGCGCTCCTCGGACGCGCCGAGTGGCAGGCGCGCGAGCTGGCGCACGTCGAGCGTGCTGATGCCCTCACCGCCGACTGGCGAGCACGGGTGCAACGTGGCGAGAAGCATCCGATCGACGACTTCCTCTTCACCTACTACCCGGTGAAACCCGCCCACCTGCGGCGGTGGCACCCGGGCGTTGGCGTGGCGCTCGCCGATGCGGGGGAGTTCGAGCGAGCCGGCTGGCGCTGGTATCGAACGGATGCCGCCGGCGCGGTCGACGTCGACGCGGCGGCTTTTCTTGCGGCGAAGTCCGCCACCGTCGACTTCATCGAACGGCTTCTCTCCCGGACCGCGGCCAGGGTGAGCCAGTTCGGCTGCTTCGGACTGCACGAGTGGGCGATGATCTACCGGCAGGGGGCGCACAGGCACGACGTGCCGCTGCGGCTCGGGCAGACCGGAACCGACGAAGTCGTCGAATCGCATCGCATCGGGTGTTCGCATTTCGACGCGTTCCGCTTCTTCACACCGGATGCCGTGCCGCTCAACCGCCTCAGCCCGACCCGCGACAATCAGCCGGAGCTCGAACAGCCCGGCTGCCTGCACGCCGGCATGGATGTCTACAAGTGGGCGGCCAAACTCGGCCCGCTCGTGCCCGGCGACGTGCTGCTCGACGCGTTCGACCTGGCCCGCGACATCCGCTGGCTCGACATGCGGGCGTCACCGTACGACGTGTCGCCGTGGGCCGGTGATCCGGTCGCGATCGAGACGCCGGAGGGCAAGGCCGAGTACGTGCGCCAGCAGCGCGCGTTCGCCGACCGCTCGAACGCGCTGAGGCACCGGGTGGTCGCCGCGATCCGCGTGGCTCGGGCTGTCGCCCTGCCCGTGTAGCCGTGCGCCGATTGGCGGCTGGGTTGCTCGTCGGGGCGGCGGCGCAGTTTCGGGAGGAGAATCGTGGGGCCCGCGGTCGTGTTGGCGACGGGCCGCGCGAATCACCGCCCGAAACGGTGGTGACGGACGGAACGGGCCGTTGAGCCGCTGTGACGGACGGAACGGAACGGGGCCGACGAACCGTGTCTGACCGGGTGGCTGGGTGAGCGGATGGGTTGTCCGGGTGGCTGGGGGCTGGGCGGCGCGGGGCTCGAGCGGGGCGGCGGCGCAGTTTCGGGAGGAGAATCGTGGGGCCCGCGGTCGTATTGGTGGCGGGCCGTCCGAATTACCGCCCGAAACCGCGGGTGGCAGCTCTCAGCGAGTGCGCTCGGGCAGCGGCCGCGGCGCACGCATGCGGGCGACGACGGTGACCACAACGAGCACCACAACCACAACAATCGCGGCGATGCCCGTCGGCTGCGAGATGAAGTCTCCAGCCAGGCGCCCGACGGCCACCCAGGCGATTCCCCAGCCGAGCGCTGCGGTCGGCGCGAGGCGTCCCTTGCTGTACAGGGCAAGCGCACTACCGATGATCCCGGCGACGACAATGAGAATGACTCCCCACACATCGGGGGAGAGGCCGAACCCGTCGAATCCGACGGCGGCGAGCACCGCCGCCGTGTTGGCGACCGTCGCGATGGTCACCCAGCCGAGGTAGAGCCCGACCGTGCCGTCGGTCACAATGGCATCGACGATATTGGCCGGTCGACTCGCGAGGGTGATACGGAACGCCACAATCAGCACGATCAGCAGCAGCACAATCACCGGAACGCTCGCCCAGAGCACATCGAACTGCACGCTGAGGATCCACGCCGCGTTGAGAATGAGCGACAACGCGATCGGATAACCGAGGCGGCGATGACGTTCCGCGGTTTTCTGCGCGGGGAGCAGTTGCCAGATCGCGTACGCCAGGAGCCCGGCGTAGATCACCGACCAGATGCCGAAGGCCGGTCCGTCGGGTGCGACCGGTGTCGCATCCGCCGACAGTGCGCCGCCAGACGCTTCGGCGATGGGCGTGCCGCCAGCGGCTCCCGATCCGATGAAGCCCCCGATCAGCGCAATGATTGCGCTGACGAGAACGATGATCTGTCGAAGTCGGTCATTGTGCTTCATGGCTCTTCCCCCGGTCGCGGCGCCCGCGTGCGTCGGGCGCATTTCTGACCCTAACAACGAAGCATCCGGAGCGAATCAACCTTTTGGAGGTGCGTGACTTTCTCCTGATGGCACGAAAAAACGGATGCCGGCTCGCGGCATCCGTTTCGGGAATGGGGTGTTGGGGGTCTGGGGGTGCGGCCTACGCGGCGCGCGTGATGTGGTCGGGCACACGCGTTGCGCCACGACCGCTGGGGACGACGGCGTTTGCTGCAATTGTGCTGTCTCGGGTGATGTGCGCCCCGGCGCCGATCTTCGCGTTGGCTCCGATGCGGCAGTGGCTGCCGACCTCGGCGCCCACTCCGATCATCGCACCAGCGCCGACGTGCACGTTGGCGCCAACAAAGACACCGGGTGACAGTACCGCGTCACGGTCGATCCAGCTGCCCGCACCGATCCAGCAGCGACCGGCGATTTGGGCACCGGGCTCGACGTACGCGGTTGCATCAAGGAATGTGGTCGGGTCTACTTTGGCCGTTGATGCGACGAACCCGCGACCGTTGCTGTGGCGACGGTACTTCGCGATTTCGCCCTCTCGGGACTCAATCTCTTCAAATACTTTGCTCATGATCTCCTTCGGCGCGCTTGCCCGCAGAATGAGGCGGACTTTGTGCGCTACCTCAAACAACACGCGGTAGTACCTGTGGATTCCTCCTACTCAGCGACCTGCCAGTTTCGGGGATTCACGGCCCTGCCGCAGCCGCTCTCGCCGCGGCATCCCGGCGTTCCCTGAACTTCGTCCTCAGGATTGAGCGCTAAAATCGTCCTTTGGCTCGTCATCTCCAGTGGTGCGTAGTCCCTGGACCTGAAAGTGATTTACCTGTGATCGACACCAACTCAAAACTGTGGACGCCCCGATTCCTTCTCGCGGTGCTCGTGAACTTCTTCGTCTCGATGGTGTTCTACCTGTTGATGACGACGATGGCGCTGTACGCCGTCGAGCGCTTCTCCGCATCAGACACCGCGTCGGGGCTCGCATCGAGCACTTTCATCATCGGTGCACTCATCGCCCGGATCTTCGCCGGTAAGTTCCTCGACTTCGTCGGTCGGCGACGGATGCTGGTTATCGCGCTGATCGTGTACGTGATCGCCGGCATCCTGTACATCCCCGCTGACAGCCTCGTGTTGCTGCTGATCATCCGGACCATTCACGGTATGGCTTTCGGCGCGGCGAGCACCGCGATCTCGGCGTCGGTCATGGGCTTGATCCCCGCTCATCGACGCAGTGAGGGCACCGGCTACTTCGGCATTTCGATGACACTCGCGACCGCCATCGGCCCGTTCCTCGCCGTGGTTCTCGTCGAGTACGCCACCTACGAAGCGCTGTTCGCCGTCTGCGCCGCGTGTGCGGCTGTCGGACTCGTGCTTGCCCTGTTCCTGAAGCTGCCGGAGCAGCCGCCGACACCGGAACACGCCGCAACGCGGTGGAGCATGCGCCCGCGCGACCTCTTCGAGCCTGCCGCGATGTCGATCGGTGCTGTCATGTTCGTGGCCGCCGTCGGTTACTCGGGCATCATCGCGTTCCTCAACTCCTTCGCCCGGGCAGAGAACATGGTCGCCGCCGCCAGCGCCTTCTTCCTGATCTACGCGGCCGTCGTCCTGATTTCGAGGCTCTTCATGGGCCGGATCCAGGACCGCTACGGAGACAACGCCGTCGTCTATCCGACCCTGCTGTCGTTTGCCATCGGACTCGCGCTGCTGGCCTATTCGCCCAACGGCGTGGTCCTCGCGTTCTCGGCGGTGTTCATCGGTTTCGGGTTCGGCGCCCTCATGCCGTGCGCCCAGGCGATTGCGGTGACGATGTCTCCGCGACACCGCATCGGCGTGACGACCTCGACGTTCTTCCTCATGCTCGACGCCGGTATTGGATTCGGTCCGCTCGTGCTCGGTTCACTGCTCCCGTTGACGGGATTCCACGGCATGTACGGCCTTCTCGCCGTCATTGTGCTGCTCGCGGGCGTGCTCTACCACTTCCTGCACGGGTACCGGAAGTACCGTCCGATGCCCATCACCGTCTGACCCGTCGATCGCTGGTTCGCGCGGCGCCTGAGCTCGCGCCGCGCGTTCGCGCGGTATAGCGCGGCTCAGTCGCCGCGTTCCTCCGCCCGGCTCTCGACGAAGCGACGAGCGAGCCACACACCGAGGGCCGCTGCGAGCAGAGTGCCGATCGTCTTCCGCCGGTCTTCGCGCTCGCTCCCGCCCCAACCGCCGGTGATTGCGGCATCCGTTGCCGGTGGCGGAGAGTAGAGGGTTCCACGCGTCGGCCGGGCATCTTTGGTGCGGGACAGGTGCGTCTTGTCGGTCTGCAGGGCCATTTGCGTCTCGACAGCCGCCGGCGTCTTGCGGTGTTGAGCGACCATCGCCTTGGCGATCGCGCCACCGACGACGAGTTCGCGACGCGGTTTCTTCGACACCTTGACGATCGCCCTGGCCACGAGGTCGGGGCTGTACACAGGGGGCATGGCCACCACTTCACGGCCCGTGTAGTTCGCGGCGTGGCGGAAGAACGGGGTATCCATGGTCGCGGGCATGATCGTCGACACTGAAATACCTTTGTGCTTCGATAGTGCGAGCTCGGACCTGAGGCTCACCCCGAGGGCCCGCACCGCAGCCTTCGACATGCCGTATGGCGCTGTGTACGGCTGCGGGACTTCGCCCACGATCGACGCCACGTTGATCAGGGAGCCGCTTCCCTGCTTCGCCATCACGGCCAGGGCTGCCCTGGCGCCGTAGACGCAGCCCAGGATGTCCACGTCGAGCACGCGACGGAAGTCGTCGAGCGGCATTTCGAGGAACGGTGCGAAGGCCGAAACCCCCGCGTTATTGACCCACACGTCGATCCCGCCGAACCGGGCGACCGCGGTTCGGGCCAGAAGCTCGACCTGCCCTGCATCCGTGACATCGGTGGGCACCGCGAGTGCCTCACCTCCGGCGTCCCTGCACTCGCCAGCCAGGGCGGCAAGTGCCTCCGCGCTGCGGCTCGCGAGCACGACTGTTGCACCCCGGGCGGCAAAGCGCAGGGCTGTCGCCCGGCCGATGCCGCTCGACGCGCCTGTGATCACGACTACGGTCTTTGACGACATCTGCGTTCTCCTTCACATCCGGCACCGGACTGGTTCGACTTGTGCTGGGTCAACCGTGCGCTTCCGGCACTCTTCGGTCAACGGGTGGCCAAAACATCGTCGGTGGGTTAAAAGCTCCCGGTCCGCAGGATTAGGCGCCACTCCACTCGAGCAGCCGGTCGAGCGGCCAGGTCGTGACGATCCGTTCAGCCGGAACACCCAGCGCGTCGGCGCGAGCCGCTCCGAGATCGAGCAGCCCGAGCTGGCCGGGAGCGTGAGCGTCACTGTCGATGCTGAACAGGCACCCGGCGTCCAGCGCGAGCTGGATCAGGTCATCCGGCGGATCCTGTCGCTCGGGGCGCGAGTTGATCTCTACGGCGACGTCGTTCTCGGCGCACGCAGCGAACACAGCCGCGGCGTCGAACGTCGACTGTGGGCGCGTCCCCCTCCCGCCCTGCACAAGCCTGCCGGTGCAATGCCCGAGCACGTTGACGTGCGGGTGACGGATGGCGGCGAGCATCCGCTTCGTCATCTCGCCCGACGGCATCCGCAGTTTGGAATGCACGCTCGCCACGACGACGTCCAGCCGGTCGAGCACCGCGTCGGACTGGTCGATGGCTCCGTCTTCGAGGATGTCTACTTCGATGCCGGACAGCATCCGGAAGTCCTCGAAGCCCTCATTGAGCGAGTCGAGCTCGGTCAGTTGTTCCTCGAGTCGCTCGGTGCTCAGCCCGTTGGCCACCCGCAGTGACGGCGAGTGGTCCGACGCCACGAGGTAATCGTGGCCGAGCCGCTGGGCGGTGCGCGCCATGGATGCCAGGTCGGTCGTGCCATCGGACCACAGGGTGTGGCTGTGCAGGTCGCCCTTGAGCTGAGCGCGCAATTCGGTGCCGTCCTCGGTCACCGGGCCGCCGATCCGCTGGCGAAGGTCGGTCAGGTAGTCGGGGACCTGGCCCGAAACCGCCTGCTCGATCACGGTCCAGGTGGTCGAACCGATGCCCTTTCGGCGCTTGAGGCTTCCGTCGGCCACCCCGGCCGCAACTTTGTCGTCACCGAGCGGTTCGATCGTCGCGAGGGCCGTGCGGAACGCCTTCGTCTTGTACGGCGACGCGAGGTCGCGCTCGAGGAGGAAGGCGATCTCGTCGAGCGCCTCGGCCGGAGTGAGAGCGGGAGTCGTGGCGGATGTCATGGCGCGCGATCAGTCCTCGTCGATTTTCTTCAGGAGCGTGCCGAGGGCATCCCGGATGTCGTCATAGTCGTACTGGCCGGCGCGGCTCTCGCCCGAGATCACCGCACAGCGGTGGACCTTCTTAAAGTCGCCGATCGGGAACTTGTAGTGCCCCTTGGTGTCGTCGGGGTGTTCGTCGTCGACGCCGAGGTGCCACTTCGAGTACTCCGCCCAGCTCTCCTTCTCGATGAACTTGTTCTCCTCGTCGGGGGTTGGCGCATGCTCGCTCCAGTCGTCTCGCTCATCGCGGACCACTGCGCCCTTCGTGACGAGGCTCTTCGCGTGACGAAATGCTTTGTCGTTGAGTTTCACAGCCATCTCGGCTCCTTTCCGCGGGGCATCCCCGGTTCGTTGGCGGTCTGTCGGCCGCGCAGCACAGCTCATCAAGCAAACGCGACAGCGTCGACGTGGCACAACCCCCTTGTCGTGGCGGTCAGTATTCCATTCTGTCGGCCTTGGTCGCCCAGGCTTCGAACGGTGCGAGTGGCCGCTCAGCCGCGCCGGGCATGACGGCGATCGCGGGCGCTACCTTGTCGAAGTGGTCGTCGAACCGCTTGTCGGCGAAGCCCGCCCGTTCGGCGTCGAACCGATCGGCGGCAAAGACCACAGCGTCCACGTGGGCCCAGAGAGATGCCGCGACGCAGAGCGGGCACGGTTCGCAGCTCGCGTAGAGCGTCGCCCCGGTGAGGTCGAAGGTGCCGAGATCGGCGCATGCACGCCTGATGGCCATCACCTCGGCGTGGGCCGTTGGATCGTTCAGGGCCCTCACCTGGTTCGTGCCGGTGTACACGCCGCCGTCCGCCGTCACGACGACCGCACCGAATGGCCCACCACCCGCCGTCACGTTCTCGACGGCAAGTGCGACGGCCTCGTTGAGGTAAGCGGATGCTGCACGGTCACCGGATTCGAACATAATCCAGAGGTACCACAGTGAGAGTTCCTGCGGAGGATTCCGGGCGTGACTCTTGACGGGCGGTGTGGGCAGTCTTACGTTGTTAACAACCATCCGGTTGATAAAGGAAAAGGTTGACAATGCTATCAGTCCCCGCCGTTGATCCGGACGCCGCCGTCGACGCTGACGGGCGGCTCGACCGGGCCTTCATGGCGCTCGCCGACCCGGTGCGCCGGGCGATCATCGCGCGATTAAGCCGGGGACCGGCATCCGTCAACGAACTCGCCGAGCCATTCGCGATCACCAAGCAGGCGGTATCGAAGCACATCGCGGTCCTCGAACAGGCCGGACTGGTCAGTCGCTCGCGCGACGCGCAGCGCCGGCCTGCCGCGCTGGTCCCCGAGGCGCTCGAAGAACTCACCGCCTGGATCGACGCCTACCGGCTCACCGCCGAATCACGCTTCCGCCGGCTCGACGAGGTCCTCGCCGGCACACACGTCACCCACCCACAGAAAGAGAAAGAGAAAGAGAAAGAGAAAGAGGAAGAAGGAGAGGAAGAGAGATGACGAATCCAACCACGATCACCGTCCCGGACGGAGTGCCGTTTATCGAGATCGTCCGCGAATTCGATGCGCCCCTCGAGGCCGTCTACCGGGCACACACCGAACCCGAGCTCGTCCTGCAGTGGCTCGGCCCGCGTGGCTATGTCATGGACATCGAGCGCTGGGACATCACGACCGGTGGCGGCTACCGCTACGCACACCGCGTCGACGGCGAGGAGTACTGGTTCAACGGTGTCGTGCACTCCGCGTCACCGGAGAAGGGCATCGTGCAGACCTTCGAGTTTGAGGGGTTTCCCGGCGCGATCAGCCTCGAGTTCCTCAGCCTCGAGGACCTGGGCAACGGTCGCACCCGCGTAACCGGGCACAGCGTGTACCCGAGTCTGGAGAACCGTGACGGCATGGTGCAGTCCGGCATGGAGAAGGGCGTCAATGAGGGCTACGAGCAGCTCGACGAGTTGCTCGCGACGCCGGTCTCCGCGTAAGGAATGCCGCTTGCCAGCGTCTCGATTCAGTAGCCGTCTCTCCGCCGGGGTGAGCGAGGCGCTGGCGGTGGCGGCACTTCCTTCGCCGCGATGACCCGGTCGAACCGGACGGTCTCCATGCCGCGCTTGCCCGCGATGACGCAGGCGGTGTCGTCTCCGCGCATGAACCAGCCGAGGGCATCCGTCGCCTGACCGTCATCGAGTGAATACCGGATGACCACCCGGGTGCCCTCCGTGGTGCCGCGGAGGAACTCGACCGCTTCGTCGTTCAGCATGCGGATGTGGGGCTCAAGGGAAGCATTCCTCCAGCTTGCCACGTGCCGTTTGGGCCGATGCCCGTTTTTCGGGAGGAGAACCGTGGGGTCCGTCGTCCATAGGTGGCCGGGCACCCGGATTGACCGCCCGAAACATCGGGACCGGGCGTGTGAGCACCGCCGATCCGCCCTAGCCGCACCGAATCTGCCGGAGTACCCTGACCGACAACACACGGACGAAGGGACTTCGCATGCCTGACATCACGGTGAACACGCCGGGGGCGCCCTGCTGGCTCGAACTCACCACCTCGGACCCCACCCGCTCGCAGGAGTTCTACGGTGAACTCTTCGGCTGGGACGCCGAGATCGGCGATGACGTGCTCTACGGCGGGTACGTGAGTTTCAACTTGAGCGGCAGGCGCGTCGCCGGCGCCATGAAAAAGCAGGAGGACGCCCACTACCCGGATTCCTGGTCGGTGTACCTCCTGACAACGGATGCCTCGGCAACAGCCGCGGCCGTCGCCGAGGCCGGCGGGGAGAATATGTTCGAGCCGATGGACGTTCCGCACATGGGCGTGATGGGGTTCGCGACGGATGCCACCGGCGCGACGGTCGGCTACTGGAAACCCGGTGAGCACACGGGGTTCCAGGTCGAGCGGGAGCACGGAGCGCCCGTGTGGTGCGAGTTGCTCGCGTCGGACTTCGAGAAGGCCGTCACGTTCTACGAGAAGGCGTTCGGCTGGACCCTCAGGGACGAGGGCGACAGTGACGACTTCCGCTACAAGACCTTCGAGCGTGACGGCCAGGCGTTCGCGGGGATTTACGACGCGAAGGGCGACCTCGCCGAGGGAGAGCCGGCCTCATGGGCGGTGTACTTCGGCGCCGACGACGTCGACGCCACTGTGGCGAAGGCGCTCGAGCTCGGTGCCACCCCGAAGGATGCCGCGACGGACACCCCGTACGGCCGCATCGCCTCGGTCACTGACCCGACCGGTGCGGCACTGCGCCTCATGTCGTTCTCGTAGCGGCGCATCGCTTGGGTTTGCGTTCGGATGCCCCAAAACCGCGGTTTGCGGATGCTATTCCGCGCATTTGCGGCGCGCGAACGGCCCGCGTGAGGGTGAGTTTCCGTTCCAGTCGCTCGATTACGTCGAATGCGGGCCCAATCGACGTAATCGCGCGACTGGAACGGCGCGCGGGAGCGGATGCCTGGACCTCACCGCCCGATCAGCGGGAACACGTCCTCGGCAAAGCGGCGGTAGCTGGCGATCGGATCGTCGGCGCCCGCGACGAGGATGATGCGGTCGGCACCGGCCTCAACCCAGGCGGCGACAGTGCGCTCCGCGTCGGCCGGCGTGCCACCGATGGCGAGCGACTGCAGGATGTCGTCGGTGAGCTCGCCACTGCCGTCGGCGCCGAGACCCGCTATCTCGGTCAGGCGGCCGAACACGCCGAAGTCGATGAGCCGCTGTACCCGCGAACGCACCTCAGCGATGGCCTGGTCGCGATCGTCGCCGATGCTCGTCATCGCGAGGAGGAGGGTTTCTCCGTGACCGCCTGCCGCCGCCATCTGTTCGCGTGCCCAGCGGACGGCATCCGGCGCGGCAAGTTCAGGGAGCAGGAGCCCGTCGGAACTGCGCGCGGTGACCCGGAGCCCGATCGGGCCCGTCGTGCCGAGGAAGACCTTCGGTGGTTCGGCGGGCGGGAAGCCGAGTGTGACGTTCTCGAGGTGGACGTGGGTGCCGTCAACGGTGACGGTCTCACCGGCGAGGAGGCGGCGCAGCGCCACAGTTGTCTCCTCGAGCGCCGCGAGCGGCTTGGGCACGCTCGCGCCGATCTCTTCCATCCAGGACGGGATGCCGTGGCCAAGCGCGATGATCACCCGGCCGGGTGCGAGACGCGCGAGCGCGCCGATCTCCATGGCAGCGGTCGCGACGTTGCGGGTGACGGCGGGGAGCAGCCCGATGCCGACCGAGATGCGTGAGGTGACCGCGAGGGCCGTCGCGGCCATGGTGATCCCGCCGGCCCAGGGCAGGTCCTCGCTGAACCAGAGTTCGTCGAACCCGGCATCCTCCGCCCACTGGGCGAACTCAGGCAGGCGCTCCGGCGCCCAGTCGGGTTCGAACCGCACTCCGATACGTGGCGTCGTCGTTGTCGTCATGACTCGAGCGTATGGCAGCGGGTCGGGTCGAGGGCGGCAGTGTGCGGCGCGGTGTGTTGCGGTACCTACTGGTAGGTGATGAGTTCCGGGGTCGGGTGCACCTGCGTCATGGTCTGCTCGGGAGTGAGCATGGGGGCGTCTTCGTCGTAGAAGTTCTTCCAGCCCCACGCGACGCCAGTGGGGGCATTCCTCTTGACGTTCGCCCAGGTTGCCTGCTTGTCGGGCTGGCCGCCCTGCCCGTCGACGTGGAGGAGCATCCCGATCTCGGGCCGGCTCAGGTCGAGCGTCTCCCGATCGGTCAGCATGCTCGGGCGGAACTGGTGCACCACGAGCATCTTCTGGGGCAGACCCTTCTCGTTGGTGAGGTCGGCGAGCCAGTGCGTGACGGAGTTCACCTCTGCCGCTGACACCGAGCCGATGTCGTGGAGGTGACGCTGGTCGGGGGCGAGGCGCCACTCGGGGTCGAGCGCGAGCCCGACGTTGGGCAGTTCGAGCAGTGACTGGTACTGCTTCGCCTGGGTGAGGAAGTCCGTCCTGCCCGGCTGCAGGTCGATCACGACGTAGATGCCCGCGTTGGCGGCGGCGTCGATCCACGGCCTCAGCGACTCCGGCGAGAGCTCGTTCGAGAAGTTGCCGTCATCACCGGGGCCTCCGGCGGCAACGGACGCGATGATCTCGAACATGGGCACAACAGTCTTCGGAGTGAGGGCCTGGAATGGCGCCGCAACCTGCCTGGCGCGCTCGACCGAGCCAGCGGCATCCTGCTCACCCAGAACGCCGAGGACCGAGGTGGTCGGTGTTCCGTAGATGGCGACGAACTGGTGGTTCTCGAAGAGGAGCTGGCCTCCACCGGGAAGCTGGGTGCCGCTGCGTGCGGTGCGCACCTTCCAGTCGAGCGCGGATTCTGCGCCGAATGCGGCACCGATCGCTAGGGTTTTCTCGGTCTTCGAGGCGTGAAGGGCGTCGATGACGGATGCGTTCGCCTGCGGATTCGCGGAACCCCCGGTGAGCAGGTGCACCGGGATGCCGGCAGAGCGTGCGGTCGCGATGGACGCGAGCTGGGCGGCGCCGTCGATGGCGATGGCGGCCGTGTCGTCGATGGGGGCGGGGCGCTCAAGGGCGGGGATGTCGGCGTTCGGAGTGCTGGTGCCGCCTGTGTTGGTCGCCGTGGTTTCTTCGGTTGCTTCGAGGGCCGCGATCTCGGCGGCGAACGTCGCGGGGTCTGCGGAGGCGGGTTCGGCGAGCGTGTGGCCGATTGTTGCGCTCGCGGCCTCGATGGTCGCCTCGACCTGGACGACGGTGAGCGACTCGTCGAGGGATGCCCCGGCCGCGTCGCCGACCACGACCGCGGTGGTCGTGTCGAGCCGGGTGAGTTCGTCGTCGAGCAGGCGGGGGGCGGCAGTGGAGTCGGTGGGGGACTCGGCCGGGGTGTCGGCGGGGGGTGTTGCCGGGGAGCCGGCCGGGGGCTCAGTCGTAGGTGTGGCTGGGGAGCCTGCCGAGGGCGTCGTTTCGGTTTCGTCATCGCCAGCGACCGGTACGGCCGCCGGGCCGTCGATGAGGAGCGGCACGCCGAGCGCGATCGCTGCCCGAGCGGCAACGTTCTGTGCCTCAGCGGCTCCGGCCGGAGCGACGACCACGAGTGGTGCGGTCTCGAACAGGGCGCGGCTGGTGGCAATCGACGCCGCGCTTTCGTCGGTGTCCGCGAGAACCGTGAGCGCGGCATCCGGACTCGTCATTACCGTCGAGGTCCCCGACTTTTCGGACGCCCCCGACGGCGTGCACGCGGTGAGAGCGAGGACTCCGGCGACGAGCGCCGCCGCGGTGCGGAAGCGGCTCGGGCGGGTCATCCCTCCACGGTATGTCACGCGGGCGGAGGTCACCAATCCGCTCGCGGGTGTCGGCGGAGCTGGTGCCCTCAAGGTGTTGCGGGGTGGCTGCCTCGTCGAGCGCTGCACTTGCATGCTTGCGCTGCAGTTACTTCTGCAGCTTGAGCATGGATCTGTAGCGCGCGGTGGCACGCTCCGTCGAGCGGATGCCGCGGGTCGGTAGAGCGCGCTGGCCTCTGTGCGAGTCGCGTCGGGTCTGGCAGGTGCGAGGGGGTGGCGCGCATCGGCCTCCGTGCGAGGGGTGGGCGGGGCAGCCGCGCCGTCGAACGCTGCACTTCCATGCTTGCGCTGCAGTTACTTCTGCAGCTTGAACAGGGATATGTAGCGCTCGGTGAGCGAGTCCCGTAAAGCGGATGCCGCGCGCCGTCGAGCGCGGCACGTCCATGCCCGCGCTGCAGTTACTTCTGCAGCTTGAACATGGAGCTGTAGCGCTCGGTGGGCGAGCTCCGTAAAGCGGATGCCGCGTGGCCAGCGGTCAGGAGTCGGCGGGAACCCGCACCAGCAGTCCGCCCGGCTCGACCCAGGTTTTCAGCGCTGTTGCCTCGCCGAATTCGTCGCCGTCGAGCTCGATCGGCTCCGCCCGGCTCAGTCTCACGGTGAGCTTCTCGCCGCGGAAGTAGTTGAGCGCCTTGACGTCGGGCGACACGAGCTTCTCACCGAGCTTGGTGCGACGGAGCACGCCGTTCTCCCAGATCACCTTGACGAAAATCTGCACCCAGCCGACGAAACCCTCTGGCCGCAGCACGATGATGTCGAGCTCACCGTCATCGACGGCGGCATCCGGAAGCAGCACAACGTTGGCCATGAGGGAGCCGCAGTTACCGATGATGATGGTGTGCGCGCGCACGGCCCGCGGCTTCTCCCTGCCCACCTGGTACCGCATCCGCAGGTAGTTCTTGTCGGTGAGGGCCTTGCCGATCGCGCCGACGTACGCCAGCCAGCCGACCTTGGCCTTGAGCTCCTCATCGGTGTTCGCGAGCATCTTCGCGTCGAGGCCGAGACCCGCCATGACGAGGTAGGCGTGGTGGTCGATGGCGCCGCCGGAGCGTTCGATGTCGATCTTCGCGAGGTCGATCGGGCGGTTCTTGCCGCTGAACGCCGAGTGCAGCGAGTGATCGAGGTCGTCGAGCGTGAGGTTCAGGTTGCGCGCGAGCAGGTTGCCCGTGCCTGACGGCAGCAATGCGATCGGCACCTTCGCGCCGGACATGGCTTCAGCGACCGCGCGCACAGTTCCGTCGCCGCCAGCCGCGATGATCATGCCAGCGCCGTCGTTGAGAGCCTGCGTCGTGACCTCGCCACCCGGATCCTCGACGGAAGTCTCGTAGTAGCGGGTCTCGGCCCACCCCGCCTCCGCAGCCTCGCGGCCCGAGGCTTCCTTGATCGCGTCGATGTCGACCTTGATCGGGTTGTAGACGACAGCGGCGAATTGCTGCCCTGAGGTGTCTGAAGTGTCTGCGCTACCTGCGGTTTCTGTGCTCACGATCTCACCGTGGCTGGTTCAACCCCGGTTGCGCAAGTCCCCCGGTCGAGAAGGGACGGATGCCGCCGCGTCTGCTATGGGACGGCGCGCGGATGTCGCATCGGGGCGGTGCGGATGTGCCGCGGCGGCTGGGGCGGATGTCGTATTCGGCGGGGCGGATGCCGCGTGGGCGGAGTGGATGAGTGGGGATGGGGCGGATGCAGCGTCGGGCCGGGTGGGGATGGGGCGGATGCCGGGTGGGGCGGAAGTGGGGATGAGGCGGATGCCGGGTGGGGCCGGGCGGGGGAGGGGGCGGATGCCGCGTGGGCGGGGGCTGCGGTTGCTGGGTGGGGATGGGGCTGGGGCTGGGGCTGGGGCGGTGTCGCCGGCGCGCTCACCCCAGGTTCCGCGGGCAGCGTCGGCCGGGCTTCTCACCCCAGGTTCATCCTCCCGGTGGACCCCGGATCAACCCCGGGACCGATTCGCGGTGCGCGCGCAGCCGCTGGACTGGAGTCATGCTCACACACCGCTCTCTCCCCGCCGTCGCGGCCGCCACCCTCGTCGCCCTCACGCTCAGTGGGTGTTCCGTGAAGGACGTGCTCAGCAACTCCCGCGAGGCGCTCTTCGCGACTTATGACGCCGCCGTCGAGCACTGGACCTCCGGCGATATGCCCGGGTGGATTCCGACGGATGCCACTGACATCCGTTCGCTCGAAACAAAAGATGGGCGACTGTCGGTGATCCGCGTCACGACGTCGAGCCCGCCCGAGGGTGACTGTGTCGAGCGCGCACGGGAGGGCGCTCCCGTCCTGACCGCGACGTGGACGGCCGCTGCGGAACGTCCCGCCGTGGTCACCGTGTGTGACGAGTACGAGATCATGCCCGTCGAGGGCGGCTGGCTGGGCTGGTTCGAGGGGGAGGAACCGCCGAGCCGGCTCGCGCCGTCCTCGGAAGCGGGGATGTAGCCCGCGAAGCAGCGAGCGCCATTCATCCGTCGTGGATGTCGGGTTTGCGGTGGGTCTGTCGGCATATGGGTCGGATGAACGGATGGAGCGAGGGTCGGCCGGGCGTCATCCGTCGTGCATGTCGGGTTTGCGGTGGGTTTGGCGGCGTTTGGTTCGGATGAACGGATGGAGTGGGGGTCGGCCGGGCGTCATCCGTCGTGCATGTCGGGTTTGCAGTGGGTCTGTCGGCATTTGGGTCGGATGAACGGATGGAGTGGGGGTCGGCAGGGCGTCATCCGTCGTGCATGTTGGGTTTGCGGTGGGTCGGTCGGCGTTTGGGTCGGATGAACGGATGGAGCGGGGGTCGGCAGGGCGTCATCCGTCGTGGATGTCAGGTTTGCAGTGGGTCTGTCGGCATTTGGGTCGGATGAACGGATGGAGCGGGGGTCGGCAGGGCGTCATCCGTCGCGAATGTCGGGTTTGCGGTGGGTCTGTCGGCATGTGTGTCTGATGAACGGATGCCGTGGGCCACGACACGCATGCGGCATCCGTCGTGCATGTCGGGTTTGCGGTGGGTTTGTCGGCGTTTGTGTCTGATGAACGGATGCCGTGGGGCCAGCATGCATGCGGCATCCGCCCCGCCCAAATCAACCCACACAAAACCGGGGCCCGCCGCACGAATGCGACGGGCCCCGGCTCAGAAAGGGGTGTAACTAGCGGTTTCCGCGCGGACCCTTGTAGTCCCAGCGGTCGGTGTAGTGGTGTCCCTTGCCGTGACCCTTACCGCCGTGCTTCTTGGTCTTGGTCTCAGCGAAGGTCGCCGTGGCGTGCGCGAGAGCGTCCGCCATTTGCTCCAGCACAACGGGATCGATGTTGTTGATGTCGTCGCACGCCGCGTGGTAGCACGGGTCGTACGGCTCACCGGCAGTGCCGCCGAAGATGGCCGCCTGCTCAGCAGTCTTGATGTTCTCGGCCCCGGTGAACAGTCCGCCGGCAGGAATGTTGTTCGCGATGAACGGGCCGTAGTCGCTGCGCCCGTCGAACGCGGTAGGCGCCGTCGCGAGTCCCTGGGAGGCAAAGTACTCGTTGAACGTGTCCTCGATGACGTCAGAGCCAGGAGGAGGGCTGGGGTTGACCGCGAACGTGTCCCCATCGCCGTCGTAGACGAAGCGCACCGCATTGGTCGATCCGAGCATGTCGAAGTTGAGGTTGAGTGCGTGCTGCTGGATCTCAGCATCGGTCAGCTGCGCGACGTAGTGCTCTGAGCCGAGCAGTCCGTCTTCCTCCCCGCTCCAGAACGCGAAACGCACCTTGTTCTTCGGTGTGAGGTTCTTCTTCGACATCTGCAGCGCTGTCTCGAGGATCGCCGCGGTTCCCGACCCGTTGTCATTGATGCCCGGGCCTTCGAGAACGCTGTCGAGGTGTCCGCCGACGACGACGGTCTCGTTGGCGTTACCCCTGCTGTCGGCGAGGAGGTTGAACGTGTTGATGGTCTCCTCGTGCGCGTCAAACGCGAGTCGCACTTCGGCGCCAGCGGTCGTCGCGAGCTGCTCACCGAGCGCGAACGTTGTCGTCGCGACCGGCAGTGAGAAGATCGTGTCGCCCAGCGTTCCCGCGAAGAGACCGGTACGGTCGTCACTCCCCGTGACGGTGCCCTGATTAAAGATGATCACTCCGACCGCTCCCGCCGCGAGGGCGTTGTCGGCCTTGACCCGGAACTCGCAGGTTCCGCGCTGCACGAGGGCGATGTTGCCCGCGGTGAATCCGGCGAAATCGGTAGCCTCGCAACCGCTTGTTGATGCCCGGTTCCCGGTGAGGTTCACATCGACAGCCTGCACCGGAGCGGTGACATCGCCCTCAGATGCGTTGCTCGCCTCGAGGAAGTCGACCTGGTAGCCGTAGGTCAGGGGGTTGGGTGAGACCTGCTCGAGCGCGGCGGTGTCCACCACGCTCTTGACGTAGCTGAACGGCTGGCGCCAGGTGGTGTACCCGGCCTTCTTGAGCTTGGCCTCCATGTAGTCAGCCGAAGCGACGTGACCCGCTGTGCCGGCGGCGCGGTTGCCACCATTCGCATCGGCGATGTCCTGCAGGGCCTCGAGGTGCTTCGTGATGCCGTCGACTGAAACAGCCTTCCTCAGTATTTCGGAGGCCGACTTGGCCGCCGGGTTGCCGTGGCCGTGACCGTGGCCGCCACCCCCGTTGCCGTGCCCCGGCCCCTTGCCCCCGCCGGCATATGCGGGCCCCGCGAAGCTGACGGCGACGAGAGCGCCGGTCGCGAGGGCCGCTGTGAACACGGATCCCACCTTGCGTTTCTGAAACATGTATTGCCCCTTCATTGGAGAGTGACAGTTACACCGGGACTCGTGACCCCGGCACAGTGTTCCAGAGACTAGACCCCTGAACGGGGGCAGGGGAAGAGTGAGCTGAGCATCCCTCTCGTCCGGTCCCCTGCCTGGGGGACCGCGGAATCACGCGGAAGTAGGGCGCTTTCAGCCCGCGAGTCGCGCCAGGCGCCGCCGCTGCTGCTCGTCCGGATCGGGGACGGGAGCGGATGCGATGAGCGTGCGTGTGTAGTCGTGTTGCGGGAAGCTCAGCACCTCGTCACAGCCACCCTGCTCAATGATCGTGCCGCGGCTCATCACGGCGACGCGGTCGCAGAGTGTGTCGACGACCGCGAGATCGTGGCTGATGAACAGGCAGGCGAAGCCGAGTCGCTCCTGCAGTTCTCGGAACACGTCGAGCACCTGTGCCTGCACTGACACGTCGAGCGCGCTCGTCGGTTCGTCGGCGATGAGGAGGTCCGGCCCGAGCGATACGGCCCGCGCGATGGCGACCCGTTGCCGCTGCCCGCCCGACAGCTCGTGTGGATACCGGTCGCGCCAGCGCCCGTCGAGCCCGACCGACTCGAGCAGTGCGTCGGTGCGGTCGCGCAGCTCGCTCCCGGCCAGGCGCCGGTGCACGCGCAGCGGTTCAGCCACTGTTTCCGCGACCGAGTACCGCGGGTTAAGCGACGTCGCCGGATTCTGGAACACCACTCCGACGCCGCGGCGCATCCGCAGCCGGTCGGCCCGGTTCCGTGTGTCCACGCGGATGCCGCCGACCTCGATGGTGCCGCTGGCGATCGGCGCCATCCCAATCGATGCCCGGCCGATCGTGGTCTTGCCGCTGCCGGATTCACCGACGAGCCCGAAGATCTCGCCCTTGCGGACACAGAGCGTGATGTCATCGACGGCACGGGAGTACCCGGAGAGCCGACTCCCATACTGAACAACCAGGTTCCGGATGTCGAGAACGGCGCTCGAGGCCTCATCCGTTATCGCGGTGTCACCGCGCTCGCCGAACCGGGGCACCGCCGCAAGAAGGTCTCTTGTGTACGCCGCCTTCGGCGACTGAAACAACCCGCGTGCGGTATTCGACTCGACCACAGAACCGCTCTTCATCACCACGACGCGGTCGGCGAGGTCGGCCACGACGCCCATGTCGTGGGTGATGATCAGGATGCTGCTGTCGAGTCGTTCGCGCATGCGCCGGAGAACGTCGAGAATTTCGGCCTGCACCGTGACGTCGAGCGCTGTCGTCGGCTCGTCGGCGATGAGCAGCTGGGCGTCTCGGGCGAGGGCCATCGCGATGACGATGCGCTGGCACTGTCCGCCGGAGAACTGGTGCGGGTAGTACTTGAGGCGCGACTCGGGGTCGGGGATCTCGACGAGGGTGAGCAGCTCGATCACCCGGGCACGCGCGTCGGCCGCTGACAGCTTCCTGTCGTGGGCGCGTACGGCTTCGCTGAGCTGGAACCCGACGGTGAAGACCGGGTTGAGCGCGGCGAGGGGGTCCTGGAAGATCATCGCGATCTGGGCGCCGCGCACGCTGCGCAACGCGGTGTTGCTGAGTCCGAGGAGTTCACGGCCGTCAAACCGGATCGACCCGGTGACTGTTGCGTTGCCGGGAAGCAGCCCGAGCACGCTCATCGCGGTGACGCTCTTCCCAGAGCCGGACTCTCCGACGATGGCGACGACCTCGCCACGGCCGACGTCGAAGCTCGCTGAGTCCACTCCGACACCCGTCTCGCCATCGACGTCGAACGTCACTGTGAGGTCGCGCACCGCGAGCAGCGGTGTGCGCGTGGGTGTCTCGGTGGATGCTCCGGCGTCAGCTGCCACTGTTACTCCTTTGCCGAGGCGCGGGCGTCACGCTCGTGTTTGTGTGCCTGCCAGTCGGCGAGCATTTTGTGGTGGTAGCCGTGGATCCAGTGGAGGTAGTCGCGGCCGTTGGTGAGTCGGATGCGTGCGGCTGATTCATCGGGGCCGAGCAGCTCGAGAGCCTCTTCGATCACCTCGATCTCGCGGTCGAAGTGGTTCTTCTCGGTGGCGAGGAAGCTGCCCCACGGGTCTTCCTCGGCCCGGAAGTAGTGGCTGCGATCGCCGGGCACCGAGTGGCGCCTGATGAAGTTGGTGTCGAGCAGCCGCCGGGTCGCCATCGACACGGCACCGGCACTGGCGTGCAGTGCGGCGGCGAGCTCCGCCGACGAGATGAACGGACGGTCCATGATCATCAGGTAGCCCAGAACGCGGCCGTCCATGCGGTTGGTGCCTGCCCCCTCCCAGATGATGCTGAGGTCTTCGGCGAACTGCCGACGCGCCATCTCACGTTCGTCAGCGTCAGCGCCTGACGCCGTTGCGGCATCCGTTGCATCCGTGGTGTCGCTCACAGGGTGTCCTTTCGTCGACGCCGGTGTCACTGCTGCCGCTTGGGATCGAACGCGGAACGCAGGGTGTCACCGAGAACGATAACGCTGAGCACGGTGACCGCGAGGAAAACGGACGGGAAGATGAGAATGTGCGTCGCCGTCTGGAAGGCGCGGGAGCCCGCCGCGATCTGCAGGCCCCACGAGATCACCGGCGGTTCGAGGCCGATGCCGAGGTAGGTCAGCGAGCTCTCGGCGACGATGACGGCCCCGATCGCGATGGTGGCGAGGATGAGCACCGGCGACAGCGCGTTCGGCAGGATGTAGCGCAGGATGATGCGGGCCTGGCTGAGTCCCATGGTGCGTGCGGCGAGCACATACTCACTCGATCGAATCGATTTCACGCTCGAGCGCACGAGCCTCGCCATGGTCGGCCAGCCGAAGACCGCGAGCACCATGCTCACGGTGAGGACGGTTCGTTCGCCGACCCCGGCGAGCACGATGATCGCGGCGAGCAGGAACGGGAAGCCGAGGAAGACCTCGGTGAGGCGCGAGATCAGCCAGTCGGCCCAGCCGCCGTAGAGGCCGGCGATCGTGCCGAGGGTGATGGCGATGAGTACAGACACCACCGTGGAGAGCACGCCGACCGAGATCGAGGTCTGGGTGCCGTAGATCACGTTGGCCCAGATGTCACAGCCCTGAAGGTCAAGGCCGAACGGATGCCCGGCGCTGGGCGCCTGCGCGCTGTTACTGAGATCACACGCCCGGGGATCCCCGTTGCCGAAGAGGCCGGCGAAGAGAGCGGGAACCAGCGACATCGCGAGGAGCAGGAGAAGGACGGCAGCCGGGATGAAGAATCCGGGCTGCCTGAGCACCCGCCTGCCCGCCGATCGGGCCGACGCCGGGGCTGCTGCCGGGCGGGAAAGGAGATTATCGGCCATAGCGAACCCTCGGATCCAGGACGGCGTGGAGCGCGTCGACGAGAAGCGACGTGACGAGGAAAATCAGGATGAGCGCGGTTGAGATGCCGACGATCGTCGGGCCCTCGTGGATGCGGATCGCCGAGAACAGCAGGTTTCCGACGCCGGGGAGGTTGAAGATGCCCTCGATGATGACCGTGCCGCCGAGCAGGTAGCCGAGGTCAGTGGCGAGGTAGGTCGACGCGGGGATGAGGGAGTTGCGCATGACGTGCACGCCGACGATGCGGCCCTCACCGAGGCCCTTGGCGCGGGCGGTGCGCACGTAGTCTGCGCCGAGGTTCTCGAGCATTGAACCGCGCATGAGCCGCGAGACGGCGGAGAGCCCGAAGATCGCGATGACGGCGGCCGGCAGGATGTACGAGACCGGCCAGCCCGCGGAAACACCGGCGACGGGCAGGAGGTCGAGCCGGACACCGAAGATGAGCTGGGCCAGGGCGCCGAGGACGAAGACCGGGATGCAGCTCGCGATGACGGTTCCGGCGAGCAGCCCCTTGTCGATCCAGGTGCCTTTTTTGAGAGCGGCAACGACGCCGATCCCGAGTCCGATGAAAACCTCGAGCGCCCAGGCGGTGAGTGCGAGGGTGATGGTGACCGGCCAGCGTGCCGCCATCTGGTCGCCGACCGGGCGGCCACGGAAGTCGATGCCGAAGTCGCCGCGAAGCAGGCCGCTGATGTATCTCGTGTACTGCTCCCACAGCGGCGCGTCCAGGTTGTACTTGTCGCGCAGCGTCTGGATGATGCCGTCGGAGAGCGCTTTGTCGCCGGCGAGTGCACGGATGGGGTCTCCCGGCAGGGCGAACACCGAGTAATAGATGATGAACGTCACCCCGAAGAAGACGATGGCGAGACCACCGATCCTCTGCAGCGCCGAGAGCCCGAATCTCATGTCAGGGTGCCTGCGAAGTGGGCCGCCCCGGCGAGAATAGCTCCGTACTGGACACCGACGAGCGAGGAGATCGGGATGACTTCCGCGTTGTCTGCATCTGCGGCCTCACGCTGCCATCCGGTATAGAGCGACAGCATCCGTTCGGTGATTCGTCGGAGTTCCGCCGGTGCGGTACCGGCGTTCACCTCCGCTTCGAACGCGCGCAGCAGCATCCCACCGAAACGCAGCCGGAACATGTGGACGAGGTCCTCGCAGCCGAACCGCTCGGCCACCGTCGCCGGTCGCTGGGCCTCCGGCTGTCGCGATCTCGCGATGTTGGACTCGCCGGTGGCCTTCATCATCGGCACGAAGGCGCGCGAGCCGCGGAGGAAGGGCGTGTCGATCGTGAGCAGGGGCTCGGCCTCGGCGAGCAGCTCGATGAGCTCTGTGCCGAAATCGAGGAACTGTTCTCCGGTGCGGGCGAGGAGCGCCGAGTAGGTCTCGTCGGTAGGCTCGGTGTTGTCGGCATCCGGGTGTTTCCAGTACGGAAGCTCGGCGATCAGCGACAGGGTGCCGTACCTGAGGGCGTAGTCACTCGACGCGTTGCCGCCGGAGCCGGGCGGGAAGGGGTCGCCGCCGAGGGATTCGACCCAGTCGTAAACCTCCTCGAGGCTGCCGGTGATGAAGACCGCCGGGGCCAGTTCTTTGAGGTGGCCGCCCTCGGGCTCACCCTTGTCGAGGGGAAGGCCGAGGCTCTCGGGCACCGCGGCGAGCAGTTCGTAGAGCTCGGGAACGTCGCGCGTGAGGTAGTAGTAGACGCCGCCCATTTCCGCGTTGTGCAGGGCGACATAGAGGTCGGGTTTGGTGAGGTCGATTGCCCGGGCAAGAGCCTGGGTCTCGGGCAGCATGGCGTCGAAGTACGCCTTCTTGTAGCTGAACGGGAAGGTCCACTCGACCTGCTCGTTCGGGGCTGGACGGTAGAACGCCCGTGCGTAACTGCCGCGGTCGCCGGGGTTGGTGAACCAGCCCTCGTTGAGACGGGCGCCGTCGGGGTCGATGCACGGGACGATGTTCCAGCGCGCGCCGAGTCCGATGCGGAGGTCGTCGTCGGTGGCGAGCTGCTCGAGCAGGTGCAGGGCGGTCCAGGCCCCGACCGGTTCGTTCGGATGCACACCGCCAACGACGAGGTGCGACAGGGGTCCATCGCCGATCGAGTACATCTCGAGGGCGTCGCCGAGCCGGCTGGTGCCGATTCGTTGCACAGAGATCAGCTGCGGGTGTTCGCCGCGGAGCTTCTCGAACCGAGCGGTGAGCTCGTCCATGGGAGGAAAGGTGGTGTACTCGGGGACCGAGCCAGCCCGCCGGAGGATGTTCTCCGGCGAGCCGACCTGGTTCTCGCGACCGAGGGTCGCAGATGTTTCCACTGGTTTGGTGTTCCCTTGATTTCGGTGCAGGTGGTGGGTCGTGAATCTATTCCGCGAGTTCGACGCGGCTCATCAGAACGCTGCCTGCGACGGAGTGCAGGTCGGCAATCTTCTCGCTCGTCGCGTACATGTAGCGGTTTCCGAAGGTCGGAATGACCGGGAAGTCCTCAAGGATACGGGCCTGTGCTTCCTCGTAACCTGCATACGATTCCTCGAGCGTCTCAGCGGAGTCCGCTGCGGCGAGCAGTGCGTCGACCTCGGGGTTGGAGTAACCGCCTGTGGCGAAGTTGCCGTCGCCGGCCGCTGTGTAGACCGCGTGCAGGGTGTCCTGCTGGCTGGGGTAGAGAGCACCCCAGCGTCCGCGGGCCATTCCCTTGATGTCGCCGGACTCGACGCGGGCGGTGAACTCAGCGAAGTCGGTTGACGGTGCTGCGACGACGTCCTCAATGCCGAGGTTCTGGCGGATCTGGTTGGCGTAGGCCTCGAAGAGGTCTTCCTGTCCCCAGCCGCCGACGAAGGCGATCTCCATGGTTCCCTCGAAACCGCCAGCCTCAGCGAGGAGTGCCTTCGCGGCATCCGGGTCGAACTCGCAGAACTCGCCACAGATCCCCTCGGGGTCTCCCGGCATGGTCGGTGAGGTCAGTGACGTTGACGGGATCTGGGTGCCACCGTAGATGGCCTCGTTGACCGCGTCGCGGTCGATGGCCATCGAGATGGCCTGGCGCACGCGGACGTCATCGAAGCGAGGGTCGGTGCCGGGGAAGGCGAGGAAATCGACGCCAGGTGCATCGAGGGCGTGGAACCTGTCACCGAAGTCGTTCTCGGCGACCGCGACCTTGTTTGCCGGGACGGCGGCGATGTCGACCTCACCCGCGAGGGCGTCGGTGTATGCCACCGCCGTGTCGAGGTACGGCCGGAAGGTGACGCCGTCGAGGGTGGGCTCGGGGCCTTCGTACTCCTCGAATGCCTCGACGACGATGTCCTTGTTGGATTCCCACGCGCCGGTGAGCTGGAACGGACCATTGCCAATCGGGTTGCGGTCGTACGCCTCGAGGTCCTCGAAGGCCTCCTCCGGCATCGGGTAGAGACCGGTCTGGCCGGCGGTGAGCTGGGCGGGGAACTGACGGTCAGCCGTCTTGAGCTCGATGGTGAAGGTCGTCTCGTCGACGACCTTCAGCCCGCTGAGCTCGGTGGCGGTGGGCTCGCTGCCGTCGCCGGGGCTCAGCTCGGTGTAGCCGACGATGTTACGGAGCTGGCCGGCGTTGACCCAGGCGTTCGGCTCGTACGCCGCGTAGTTCCAGGCGTCGACGTACGACTGGGCCGTGACAGGCTCACCGTTGTGGAAGGTCCAGCCGTCGCGAAGGGTTACCGTCCAGGTGACGGCGTCGTCCGATTCGACAGATTCAGCCTGGAG
Organism: Mycetocola sp. Y442; assembly: GCF_056898615.1. Taxonomy (NCBI): domain Bacteria; kingdom Bacillati; phylum Actinomycetota; class Actinomycetes; order Micrococcales; family Microbacteriaceae; genus Mycetocola; species Mycetocola sp. Y442. The sequence continues at coordinate 570,075 of NZ_JBXHBV010000003.1, read as the reverse complement.
CGGCTCTAGCGTGCCGTCGTCCTCGATCGACATGAGCGGGCTGAAGACCGTCACCAGAACCTCGTAAGACGAGTAGTGGTTTCCGGGGGTCAGGTGGTCGGGCTCGGCGATGGCGACGACGATGGTGTCGCTATCGTCGGTTCCGGCATCCGTCGCCGCGGTCGAACAACCGGTCAGAGCGAGGACGAGCGCCGCAGCACCAACCCCGGCTTTCTTCGAAAAACTCATGTCTACTCCTCAGGCCGAGGGGCCGGCCGGCAGTGGTCGGGAACGTGCGTGGAAGTGCCCGACATGGCTGGGTGTGTCACGGTGGGCGGGCTGGTGCAGAGTGCGGTGACCCGAGTGTATGGTGACTTCGCGCGTCGGCACAATGAAGTTTCAGAATCTATTGAAAGTTTTATGAGACTGAAACATTGGCGTAATCGACGGGGCGGGGCGAACGTGTGCGGCTACAGGACGTTGTGGGTCCAGCGTCCACCGAGGAGAGTGCCGGCGACCGTCTGATTGCGCAGCTGCTCGGGCGGCGACGTGAACGGATCGGCCTCGACGATCGCGAGGTCCGCGATCGCACCGGTTTCGACATCCGTTCGCGCGCTCGCCGCCAGGGCCTGCTCAGCCGTCAGCGCCTGCTCGACGTGCCACGGATCACGACCGTCACGCGCGCGGCCGACGGCTGCGGCGATCGTGATCCACGGGTCGAGGGGAGCGACAGGGGCGTCCGAGCCCATCACGAGCCGCACGCCGGCGTCAGCGAACGAGCGCAGCATGAAGGCATTGGCGGTGCGGTCAGGCCAGAACCGGTCGGCGATGTCGCGGTCGTCCATGGCGTGTTCGGGCTGCACGCTGGCGTCGACGCCGAGGGCGGCGAACCGCGCGACGTCCGCGTCGGTGACGAGCTGGGCGTGCTCGATCCTGCCGTGGGTGACGCCGAGCGCCTCGAACGCGTCGAGCACGTGGGAGTTGGCCCGGTCACCGATCGCGTGCACGGTTGCCTGCAGTCGGGCTTCTGCCGAGCGGGCTAGCAGTTCGGCGAGCTCGGTGGGCGGGACCACGTTGATACCGTGAGCGTCCGGCTGCCCGGCCATGCCGGGATACTCGTCGAAGCAGAACGCCGTGCGGGTGCCGAGCGACCCGTCCGTGATGATCTTGTGCCTGCCGACGGTGAGCAGCTCGTTGATCCGCTGCCCGGTGTATAGCCCCTCCGCGATCGCGCGGTCGATGTGCTGGGTGTAGATGCCGAACTCGACGCGGAGTGAGTTGGCGCCTGCGGCCATGCGGCGCTCCCAGCTTTCGAGGTTCCAGGCCATCTCGAGATCGACGATTCCGACGATGCCGCGGGAGGCGGCATCCGTTGCTGCATCGTTCACCATCGGATCGAGGATCGAGTCCGGAACCGCGTTGACGAGGTTCTCGATCTCGAACGCGGGCGTCTCCCGGAGCAGACCCGTCGGGTGCCCGGCGTGGCCGAAGATCTCGAGGGCGACGGTGTTGAGCCAGACCGAGTGCAGATCGAAGCTGATGAGCACGATCGGAACGCCGTTCCCAGCGGCGTCGAGGTCGGCGAGGTTGGGGGCGTCGGGCCAGACGCCGTCGCGGAATCCATTCGCGACGAAGGTGAGCGGGCGGCCCGTGGCGTCGACGGGCTGGGGCCCAGCAGCGACGAGGGCGTCGTGGGTCATCCGGGCGGCCTCACGTGCGCTTGCGGCGGTCGACACGTCGAGTCGCCGCGTCTTGAGCGCCCACTGGTTGAAGTGCACGTGCTCGTCCCACAGCCCCGGGATCAGCCAGCGGCCGTCGAGAGCCACCTCTTCAGCGCTCGAGCGGATGCCGTCGGCAATCTTCGCGATACGGCCGTCGGTGATCAGAACGTCGGTGACGCGCTCGCCGATGCGGGCCTCGCGGAGGACGAGGCTGTCGGGTTCTGCGCTCACGACTCGGGGATTCGGGGGGTGTCGTTGCTGGTGTGGGTGGCGGCGGGGCGGCTGGAGTCGGGCGCGGTGTCCGCGGCGTCGGCCGTGTCGGTCGTCTCGGTTTGGGCGTTGCTGGCCTGCCGGCCGTCGCCGCTGTTGTCGTTGCCGAGGGCCGCGCCGTCGTGGACCCGGTGCATCTCCGCAGCGAGGTCGGGATGGGCGTAGTTTGCGCCGTGCTCGAGTTCGGTCATGACGTTGTCGACGACATCCGCTGGCTTGTCCTGGCTGAGCTTCGAGCGTGCTTCGAACCGTGTCACCAGCATCCGGAACCCGACGGTACCCGAGACGATGCGCCGCCCGTATTCCTCGTTGTCTTCGAGCAGCTTGGGCTCGGGCAGTTTGTGCTCGAAGTGGCTCACCAGCTCGCTGAGAACGCGCCAGTTCTCCTCGTCGCTGAGGATCTCGGGTACGCCGTAGAGGTGCGCGGTGACGTGGTTCCAGGTGGGTACGGCGGGCTGGTCGCCGTACCAGCTCGGCGATACGTAGCCGTGCGGGCCCTGGATGATGACCATCACCTCGTGCTGGCCGAGTTCGAGTGCGCGGTCGTCGGGGCGACCGACGTGGCTGACGATGCTGATGCCCTCGCGATCCTCCTCGAGAATCACCGGGTAGTGCGAGGCGACCAGGCCCTTCGCGGTGTTCGAGACGATGGTCGCCCACGCGTTTCCGCGGATGAGCCGCTTTACTTCTTCGGGATCGGTGACGACGTATGAGGGCGTGTGGCGCATGGGGAAATCATCGCAGATGATGCGCGGGGCTTCCCGCACGTGTCGGGCCCGCCGGCTGGGGCGCTCGGCGCCGGTCCGGTTCGCCCCCGCCCATTTGCCGAAAACGGTCGGCTGCGAGGGGGGGTGGGGCCGTGCGGCCAACCCTTTATGGAAAATGGGCTGAGTGGGAGCGGACCCGCGGCCCGCCTTGGGGCGCGGGCGCGGGGCCCGTGGCGGTCAGGTTCGTTTCGGGAGGTAAATCGTGGGGTGTGTGGGCAATACGTCGTCGGGTGCCGCGTATCTCCTCCCGAAACGCGGGGACCCGGCTTTCTTCCCGCGAACGCCCCGGCGGTCAGGTGTGCTTCGGGAGGTAAATCGTCGGGTCTGGCGGCGATACGTCGCTGCGCCCCACGATTTTCCGCCCGAAACGTCAGGCATGTGCGCAGCGCTGCTCCGGCTCCCGTCCGTTTCCGAGAATGGCGGGCTGAACGGGAGTGCGGCGCTGCGGGAGCCGCTCACGATGGACCGATGCGGCACGGCCGCTACCCGTATATACGGGTCGGTTATTGGTGTGTTTCGGGAGGTAAATCGTAGGGTCTGTGGGCAATGCGTCGCCGCGGCCCGCGATTCTCCGCCCGAAAGCTCGGGCACCGCGGGCGGCAGCGGCGCCGGGCGTCCTCGGCTCTAGTTCGAAGCGGGCGGGGCGACGATCCGGAGGCCCACACTCGGGTGGATCGGCTCCCTCTGCCCGCCCGAGTGCACGACCTCATCGCCGAACACGGTGAGCTGGCTCGCATGGTGACGCAGGGCATCCGTCATCGTGTTGCGACAGTGTTCGAGCTCGAACCACTCCACACCCGGCGCTGGCTGCTCGCGAATCTCCGCGAACGGAATGTTGAGGGCGACGGATGCCTGCAGCGCGGCATCGCGGATGCGCACGTGGTCGGGGTGCCCGTAGCCGCCGTGAGCGTCATAGCTGATCACCAGGTCGGGTTGCACCGTCGCGATCAGGGCGGCGACATCGGTGGTGACGTCGGCGAGGCCGGCGAGGGCGAGTGCATCGGTGGGCGCGTCGTCGGCAGGACCGGCGACTCCCTCGCTGATCCAGGCCATGCCCGAGTCGCTGTAGGTGTGTTGCGGCAGCCCGGCACCCCGCGCGGGTGGCGTGCCGAGCCAGTAGTGGTCGGTGATGCCGAGCACCGCGATCGCGCCGGCGAGTTCGCGTTCGCGTTCGACCGTGAGTTCGGGGGTGCCGGCGAGCGGCGACAGTGGCCCGGCCACGACTTCACCCTGTTCGCCGCGGGTGGCGGTCAGCAGAGTGACCCGAATGCCGCGCGCGACGAGTTCGGCGATGAGGGCGCCGGTGGCGAGGGTCTCGTCGTCGGGGTGGGCGTGCGCGAGTAACACTGAGGTGACGCCGGTGAGGATGCTCGCGGTTGCGTCGGCGGGCTCCGGCTCGGTCGTGCTTATTGCCCTTCGGTCGCTGACGTCGGTTCTATATGCCGGTGCCGTTATGCCCTCGCCCGGGTTGATGCCGGGGGCGGAATCTTCCGTGTCAAATGCTCCGGTCACGCCCTCGCTCCGCTCGACGCTGCGATCAATCGGGCGTACACGTCGGCGGTCTCGACCGCACTGCGCCGCCAGGTGAAGGTGAGGGCTCGTTCGCGTCCGGCGTTGCCGAGCTGGTGCCCCAACGCGTCGTCCGCGAGGAGGTGGCCGACGGCATCCGTCCACGCTGCAGGATCGCGGGAGTTCACGAGCAACCCGGTGACACCGTGCTCGACCGCCTCGACGAGACCGCCCGATCGCATCGCGACGACCGGGATGCCGCTCGCCGCGGCCTCGAGCGCCACCAGGCCAAAAGTCTCGGAGTGTGACGGCACGAGCAGCATCCGCGCCCCGCGGAGCAGCGCTGCCAGCTTCGGGCGTGACTGCGGGCCGACGAAGCGCACCGAGATGCCCATCTCATCACCCAGCGTCCGGAGTTCGGCGGCGTATGCCTCGTGTCCGGTGGTCGGTCCGCCCGCGACGACCAGGTCGGGTCGCCCGGTCGCTGGCAGGGCGGCGAGGGTTTTCATCGCGAGGTCGAGCCCCTTGAGGGGTTCGATCCGTGCGGCGACGACGACGTAGCCGGGGCGCTCACTCGACGGCTTCACGAGCGGCGAGAACAGTTCACTGTCGACGCCGGGTGCCACGACCACCACGCGCGACTCGGGCGCGCCCAGCCGGTTCACGACGGTGTCGCGCTCGGCGGCGCTGATGGCGATGACGGCATCCGATTCACGGGCAAGGCGTTTCTCGCCCCGCATGCGACCGGGCGATTCCGGGCGCTCGCCCTCCGAGAGCGGAGTCGCCGGGTCGGCGGCGATGCTGTGGAAACTCTGCACGTGCGGGATGCCGCGGCGGCGCGCGACGTCGAGGGCGGCCATGCCCGAGAACCAGTGGTGCGAGTGGATGATGTCGACCTCGCCGAACCCGTCGAGCGCCTTCGCAAACTCGTCGATGTAGCCCTCGTGGTCGCCCTTTACCCGCCGCCCAGGCGGGCCCGCGGCGACGTGGTGCAGCATCACGTTGGGTGCGATGGGGTGAGCGGATGCCATATCCGGCGAGGTGCGCCGCGTCACGATGTCGACGGTGTGGCCGAGCGCGCCGAGCTCGAGGGCCGTTGCCCGGACGGCGACGTTCATGCCGCCGACGTCGCCGGTGCCCGGATCGTCGTCGGGGGACGTGTGGAGGCTGACCAGGAGGATACGGAGTGGCACTTACCGAGTCTAGATCGCGGGGGCCGGGTGTGCCGGTGGGGCGGGCGCGGCGCTCGGCGGGGCAGGGCGGCTCAGCTCGGCGCTCGAGCGCTGCAGATGCATGCTCGCGCTGCAGATGTATGTGCAGCGCGGGCATGGAAGTGCCGCGGTGGGTGGGCGGCGGAGGTGAGCGATCGTCGCGGGCGGAGGGGCGAAGGGAGTGGGTGGCTGGTGAGGTGAGGCGAGCGAAGTGAGTGGTGGCAGCGGTAGGGGTCGGGGTTGGGTACCGGCAGAGGCTCGGGCGGTCGGCTCCGCGCTCGGGCGGGAACAGGAGCAGGTAAGCGCAGGGCGGGCCCGGCTTGGCTCTGCGTTCGAGCGCTACAGATCCATGCTCGCGCTACAGAAGTATGTGCAGCGCGGGCATGGAAGTGCAGCGGTGGGTGGGCGGCGAAGGTGCGTGAGTCGGTCGGGAGCAGGGCGGGTAGGGCTCCGCGCTCTAGCGGGAGCAGAGCAGGGGCACGGGCTCGGGGGCGGACAGGGGCTCGGTCGGGGCTCGGCGCTCGAGGGCTGCAGATGCATGCTCGCGCTGCAGAAGTATGTGCAGCGCGGGCATGGATGTGCCGCGGTGGACGACCTGCAGGCGCGAAGGGCGGGGTGCTCGGGCGGGGAGGTGGACGCGGCGTGGGCGTGGGCGTGGCGGCGGCGGCGGTGGGCGCACGGCGAGCGGCACGCAACGCCGGGCGCGGACCCGACCCGGGTTAGCATCGAGCATGCACTTCACCTTCACCGCCCCGCTCTGGGAATGGAGCGCGAGGGCCTCGTGGTACTTCGTCTCGGTTCCCGAAGAGGAGAGCGCCGACATCCGCGAAATCCCGCGGATGCCGTCAGGTTTCGGTGCGGTCAAAGTCCGGGCCACGGTAGGCAACTCGACCTGGGACACCTCGGTGTTTCCCGGCGCTGCGGAGGGTGTCTACGTCTTGCCGATGAAGAAGTCAGTGCGCGTTGCCGAGGGGATCGACGAGGGCGACCCCGTCACTGTGCACCTGGAGCTGCTCGAGTTGTAGCCGCCCCGTCAGAGGTTTGGTGAGGGGCGTGAGGTGCGCGCGTGCGTGCATCCGTTCGCTCTGGATCTGGCAAAGTTCGCCCGGCAGCCCGGCAGCCCGGCAGCCCGGCAGCCCGGCAGCCCGGCAGCCCGGCAGCCCGGCAGCCCGGCCAACGGGCCGCCGCCGCGGACGGTCTATCCTCGATCCATGCTGACCTATGACCCCGAGGTGGATGCCGCCTACCTGACGCTTGGCAGCCCGATCCGGCCGGGCGAGGTCGCCCGCACCGTCGAGATCGAAACGCCCAGCCAGGCCGGCACGATCAATGCCGACTTCGACGCGAACGGCAGGCTCCTCGGGTTCGAATTCCTGAACGCATCGACGCTACTCCGCCCCGAGGTGATTGCCGAGGCTGAGCTCTAGCCGGCGCAAAAGTCGCGGGGAGCGCGGCAGTAAGAGCTTGAGTGTCGTCCGGTGGAACTTCCGTCGCTAATTTGACACCGCTCTTGATCCGAGCGTGCTCCTCACTCAGCATTGCTTCATGACTATTTCCTCACCTTTGCGTTTCGACGTTGTCATCATCGGTGGCGGTGCCGCCGGGCTCAGTGCCGCCGTCGCCCTCGGGCGCGCTCGCCGTTCCGTCGTCGTGCTCGATGGTGGTGAACCACGCAACGCACCGGCATCCGGTGTGCATAACTACCTGAGCCAGGACGGGATCCGACCGAGTGAGATGCTCAGGCTCGGCCGGGCTGAGGCGGAGAGGTATGGCGCCCGGCTCCGGGACGGTGTTGCGGTGTCGGCCTCGAAGGGTGAGAACGGGTTTACGGTGACGACGGCCGCCGGCGATGCCTTCACCGGGCGTCGCCTCCTCATCGCTACCGGACTGGTCGACGAACTGCCCGATGTGCCCGGCCTGCGGGAGCGCTGGGGGAAGAGCGTGCTGCACTGCCCGTATTGCCACGGCTGGGAAGTGCGCGACCGTGCAATCGGAGTGCTCGCGACGAGCCCCAAAGCAGTGCACCAGGCGCTGATGTTCCGCCAGTGGAGCGAGAACATCACCCTGTTCCTGCACACCGCGCCGCGGCTGAGCGAGGAGGAGACCGAGCAGCTGCTGGCCCGCGGGATCACTCTCGTCGATGGGCGGGTGGAGTCGCTCGACGGCCCGGGCGACCAGCTCACCGCGGTGAGGCTCGAGGATGGTTCCGCCCACCAGGTCGACGCCCTCGTGGTTGCGCCGGTGTTCACGGCGCGCACCGACCTCCCAGCGCAGCTGGGCGTACGGCTCGCCCCGCACCCCATGGGTATGGGAATGCAGATCGAAACGGATGCCATGGGCGCCACATCGGTCCCCGGCGTATGGGCGGCGGGAAACGTCGCCGACCTGGCCGGGCAGGTGGTGACCAGCGCTGACGAGGGCTTGCGTGCGGTCGTGCCGCTCAACGTCGACCTCGTTGCGGAAGACACACGCGACGCGGTGCTCGCGTACCGGGCCGCCCGGGTGGACGCCCCGGTGCAGTAACGCGCGGGACGGGTGGCTGCGCCCGAGCGCCGCCGGCCCGCGCCCCTTTACCAAAAATGGCTCTCTGCGACCAATAACAGGTCGAACAGGGAGCCATTTTTGGCGAATGGACCGCGGTCGAAGGGGGCAGGGGCGGATGGCCGCGGGTGGTTGGGCGGGCTGAGCGGGGCGGGGACTGATAGGCCGCGTTGAAGAGGTGACTCTCTCGCGGGTCCTCCGTCCTCCGCTCTGAGCGCGGTCTTCGAGGGGGTGCGCACCGCCTGTGTACCCGTGCGGCCACCGAAATGCAACGTTTCATTGACGTCCGGGCAGCGAGGCCATACGATAATGAAACCCCGTCATCGAATAGTTTTCGATAGCACCTGAGGCGGATCACACGGCACCGTCGCTGGCGACGGCTTTACGAGGAGGTAAGGATGTCCCAAGTATCGAGATCCCGCAAGTCGGTGAGAGCGGTTGGCCTCATGGCGGCCGCAGCCATCGCGCTGACCGGCTGTTCCGGCGGCGGCGGAGGCGGCGAAGATGGAACTGTCGAGCTGACCTGGCTGCAGGGCAGCGGCGTGCAGACGAACATCGACATCGCCCAGTCACTGGTCGACGCCTTCGAGGCGGAGAACCCGGATATCAAGATCAAGGTTGATTCGAGCGGCGGATCCGGCTCGGAATACGACAACCTGCTCAAGACCCGTCTCGCGACCGGCGAGGTGGGCGACATGTTCTGGTACAACAGCGGGTCACAGCTGCAGGGCTTGAACCCCGACCAGACGCTGCTGAACGTGGCGGACGAGCCATGGGTCGGGGACCTCGACGAAACATTCCGCTCGGTCGTCTCCGGGTCGGACGGCGCGGTCTTCGGTGCTCCTGCGGGTTCCGCAGGCACGGGTGGAATCCTGTACAACATCCCTGTATACGAGGAGCTCGGCCTGGAAGTGCCGACCACCTGGGATGAGTTCGTGTCCAACTCCGACGCGATCAAGGCGGCAGGCAAGACGGCCGTCCAAATGACCTTCGCCGACACCTGGACGGCGCAGATCCTCACGCTTTCGGACTTCTACAACGTATACAAGTCCGATCCGGAATGGGCTGACAAGTACACGGCGAATGAGGCCAAGTTTGCTACGGACGAGGTGGCTATCGGGGGCTTCACGAAGCTGCAGGAGCTGGCTGACGGCGGTTACTTCAATGCGGACTTCGCCTCGGCGACCCTCGACGAGGGGCTCGTGGCAGTGGCTTCGGGCGAAGCCGGTCACTACCCCATGTTCACCGCGCTGTACTCATCACTGAAGACGCTCGCACCAGACAACCTCGACGACATCGGCTACTTCTCGGTTCCCGGTGACGATGCGGCCGACAACGGCGGCACCGTGTGGTACCCCGCAGCCGTGTACGCGCCGAAGGACACCGAGCACCCCGAGGAAGTCAAGAAGTTCATGGCGTTCGTCGCGAGCCCGGCGGGCTGCGACGCCGTGATCGAGGCGTCCGGTGTCACCGGCCCCATGCTGGTCGACGGATGCGAGTTGCCCGAAGACGCACCCCGGATGGTGACGGACATGTACCCGTACTTCGACGAGGAGCGCGTGGCTCCGGCCCTGGAGTTCCTGTCGCCCATCAAGGGCCCGGCGCTCGAGCAACTTCTTGTGGAGGTCGGCTCCGGTATCCGTAGCGCAGAGGATGCCGCGGCGCTGTATGACCAGGACGTTGAGAAGCAGGCGCAGCAGCTCGGACTCGACGGCTGGTGACCTTCTTCCGATGACCGAACGCTCGGTGGGGGCGGCGAAAGCCGTCCCCACCGGCACCCATGACTGGATGGAGATCCCATGAGCACGCTGGCACCCTCCGCGCCGCCGCTCCGTGAGGCAGGAAAGCCTCCGAAGCGCCGGACCGCGGGTCGCCTTTCCCACAGTACTTATCCGTACTGGTTCCTGCTGCCCGCGGGCGTCATCTACGCGGTACTGTTCCTCGCCCCGACGTTCGCATCGTTTTTCTTTGCGTTCACGCGATGGAACCTTTACGAAATCGAATTCATCGGCTGGGACAATTTCTCCCTCTTCTTCCGCGACCCTCAGCTGACCAAGGGGTTCCAGAACACTCTGATCTATGGCGTCCTGACGTCAGGCCTCAAGGTGATCCTGGGGCTGGCGCTGGCGGTCCTGCTGACGTCGCCCATCGTGGCCAGGGGGTATCTCCGAGCAGTTATCTTCTTCCCGGTGCTTGTCTCCACGATCGGCGTTGGCATCACGTTCCGCGCCCTGATGGACCCGGAGGAGGGCCTCATCAATCGAGCGCTCGCCGCGGTTGGCATTCAGGGCCCCGGCTGGTTGACGGACCCGAACCTCGCGCTGTATTCGATCATCGGCGTCGACATCTGGAAGGGTGTCGGACTCGCCGCCCTCATCTTCATGGCGGGCATCGTCTCCATTCCGCGCGAGTACTACGAGGCCGCCACCATGGATGGGGCAGGTGGGTGGAAGAACTTCTGGAGCATCACCGTGCCATTGGTGGCACCTGCCACCACCACCGTGATCATTCTGTCCCTCATCGGCGGGCTTCGATCCTTCGACCTCATCTGGTCGATGACCCGAGGGGGCCCCGGGTTCTCGAGCGACGTCATCGCGTCGGTGATCCTCAAGCAATACCAGGCCGGCTTCTACGGGTTGTCGACCGCCGGGAACGTCATCCTGTTCCTCGTGGTGACCGCGATCGTGTTGCCGCTGTTCCTTTGGTTTAACCGGAAGCAGACCGACCTATGAGAACTCAGAACCGCAGACGCCACCTCGTCGGGATCATCGCGATCATCGTCTCGGCGGTTGTCTTCCTGATCCCGTTCGCGTTCATCCTGATCACCTCCTTCAAAACACAGCAGCAGGCCTCCTTGCTGGACTTCTCGTTGCCGATCGATTTCGTATTCTTCGAGAACGTGGCGGCGGTTTTCGCGACGAATGACTTCATGCTGGTGACGGCGTTCATCAACAGCAGCATCCTGACGGTCGCGTCGGTGGCGATCATGGTCATCCTGTCGGCGATGGTGGGGTGGATCCTCGCTCGGCGTCAGTCGCGCTGGAACGGGGTGTTCAGCTTCCTGATCCTCGCTGGGCTCATCGTCCCGCCCGCCGTTGTCCCCACGATCTGGGTGCTGCAGAGTATCGGGCTGTTCAAGACTCTGCCCGGTCTCGTGCTGATCGAGGTCGCGTACGGCATGGCGTTCTGTGTCCTGCTGTTTCGCTCGTTTGTCTCGACGATCCCGAAGGAACTGGACGAGGCCGCAATTATCGACGGCGCCGGGCCGATCCGGCTCTTTTTCAAAGTCGCCTTCCCCCTGCTCAAGAGCGTCATCGTGACGGCGATCGTCGTCCAGGCCGTCGCGGTCTTCAACGACTTCGCGAACCCGCTGTACTTCCTTCCTGGCGCGGAGAACGCGACGGTTCAGCTAACCCTGTTCAACTTCCAGAGCCAGTACGCAACCTCCTGGAACCTCCTCTTTACGGACATTCTGCTCATCACGATTCCGCCACTTCTCATGTACATCTTCTTCAACCGGCAGATCGTCGAAGGCATGACTGCGGGGGCGATCAAGGGATGATCGCGCTCCACCCGAAAGGACCTCACAAATGAAATTCCGCCACCTCGGGGCATCCGGACTGAAAATCTCGGAGATCACCTACGGCAACTGGCTCACCCACGGCTCTCAGGTGGAGAACGACGCGGCGATCGCGTGCGTACATGCGGCGCTGGATGCTGGAATCACGACTTTCGACACGGCTGACGTCTACGCCAATACCCGTGCTGAGAGCGTCCTGGCCGAAGCGTTGCAAGGCCAGCGGCGCGAGTCGCTCGAGATCTTCACCAAGGTCTACTTCCCGACGGGCCCGATGGGTCCTAACGACGTCGGGCTGTCACGCAAGCACATCATGGAGTCGATCAACGGCTCGCTCAGCCGACTCGGCACGGACTACGTCGATTTGTACCAGGCGCACCGCTGGGATCCGGCGACGCCGCTCGAGGAAACGATGGTGGCCTTCGCCGATATCGTGCGCTCCGGCAAGGCCCTCTACATCGGGGTCAGTGAGTGGACTGCCGACCAAATCCGGGCTGGTGCCGCTATGGCAAAGGAACTGCGGATTCCCTTTGTGTCCAACCAGCCGCAGTATTCAGCGCTCTGGCGGATCATTGAGCCGGAGGTGATCCCGGCATCCGTTGAAGTCGGCGTTTCGCAGATCGTATGGTCGCCGGTCGCGCAGGGCGTGCTGACGGGCAAGTACACCCCAGGGGCTGCCGCTCCGACGGGCAGCCGTGCGACCGATGACAAGGGTGGTTCCGAGATGATCGGCCGCTTCATGCGCGACGATGTCCTCGAACGGGTGCAACGCCTGCGTCCGATCGCGGACGAGCTCTCGCTCAGCATGGCGCAACTGGCCGTCGCCTGGGTGCTGCAAAACCCGAACGTCTCCGCAGCGATCATCGGTGCCTCCCGCCCCGAGCAGGTGAGGGAGAACGTGGCGGCGTCCGGTGTCGTGCTCGACGACGAGGTGCTGCGTCGCATTGATGAGGCTCTCGGCGATGTCATCGAGCGGGACCCGGCCAAGACGGCTCTCGAGTCCCCCGACGACCGTCCGGCGTGAGCCGCGGCACATGACCCTGCGGGGCGAACTGCCGCAGTCCTCTCTGGCGCTGGGGACAGCGGGGTTCGCTTTTGGCGGGAGTTCGCTCGAGGACGCGGTCGACACCATCAGGGGAGCTGTGCAGGGCGGCGTGCGGCTCGTCGATACCGCGCGCGCCTATGCCCGGCCCGGCGAGGAATCGACGGCGGAGGTCATCGTCGGTCGGGCGCTGGCGCAGATCGAGGGAGCCGATGTTCTCGTCGCTACGAAGGGCGGGCATTGGCGTGATGGAGAGACGTTCCCTGTCGACGGCCGCGCCTCGACGCTGCGAGCGCACTGCGAGGCGAGCCTGCGCGCGCTCGGCGTGCCGCAGATCGATCTCTACTTTCTCCACCACGTCGATCCCGTCGTGCCCATCGAGGAGAGTGTGGAGGCTCTCGACGATCTGCGACGTGACGGTCTCGTGCGACACGTCGGGATCTCGAACGTGACCCGTGACGAGCTCGATCGCGCGTCGCGTGTCACGGAGATCTCCGCAGTGCAAAACCGGCTGTCACTGAACTGGCCCAGGGATTTGCCGCTAGCGGAGGAGTGTGTCCGGCGCGGAATCCTGTTCCTGGCTTACTCGCCGCTGGGCGGGGCGGGCGCCGAACCGCCCTCGACGGCTGTGGAGATCGCGCGCGAGCGAGGCGTCTCTCACGCACAGGTGCAGCTGGCGTGGCTCCGGGCGGTGTCACCGGAGATCGTGCCGATCCTGGGGGCCACTCGTCCGGCCACCGTCGCAGACGGTCTGCGAGCACGGGAGCTGAGGCTGTCGCCGGGCGAGCTCGCACGCCTCAGTGCCGCCCACGCATAACGCAAAACCATTCGACGAACTATTTTCGGACGGCGGCCCGTGTGGCATAGCATGACGACATGTCAACGCGCGGACCATATGCCAAGGGGCTCATCAAACGTGACGAGATCCTCGACGCGGCTCTCGAGCTTTTCGCGCAGAGGGGGTACGACAGGACGAGCGTCCGAGAGGTCGCGCGACAGGCGGGTTTGAGCCAGGCCGGCCTGCTGCACCACTTCAGCACCAAGGAAGAACTCTTCCTCGAGGTGCTCCGTCGTCGGGATGATCGCTCGACCGATGAGGCTGAGCCTGTGCACACGCACTCCGTTGATCGTCTGATCGGCGCCGTCGACCGCAATGCTGGTGAGCCTGGTCTCGTGCGCCTCTTCGTTGCGATGTCGGCAGAGACCGCAGCGGATGCCAGCGAGGCGCGCGCCTTCTTCGCGGAGCGCTACGAGTGGTTGCTGGATCAGATCGCTGCGGACGTGCGCGCACATCAGGCTACTGGTGACATCGACCCGGATGTCAACGCTGAGGATGCCGCGTCGCTTCTCGTCGCGGCGGCCGATGGTCTGCAAATCCAGTGGCTGCTGAATCCGGATGGTGTGGACATGCCGGGGCGTATCCGGAGCCTGTGGAACGCCCTCAAGAACTCGCGATGAACTAAGGCACTTGCAAAACCAGTCAATGACCGCCATTCTAGTTTCATTGCACCCGGCAGCACCGCTGCTGCCCGAGCCAATGGAGGACGAGTGCCCGTTGTGATGTCAAGCCGCCGGTTACAGACGTGCGATCCGTCCGCGACAGAGTCGCTGGAGATCCCATGACCAGAGCCGCTCCCGACGTCACAGATGTGTTCGCTCCGGTACGCCGACTCTTCGCGGACTACCTCGAGGCGGAGCCGGCATACAGCGCTCAACTCGCCGTGTTCCACCATGGCGAAGCCGTCGTCGACCTCGCTGGCGGCCCCGCGCTCGACACCGAATCCCTGACGGGCGTGTATTCGGTGAGCAAGGGTGCCGCCGCGCTGGTCATCGCGTCACTTTTGGACCGGGGTGCGCTCGATCTCGACCGTCGCGTCGCCACCTACTGGCCGGAGTTCGCCGCCCTCGGCAAAGATGACGTCACTGTCGGCGACCTCCTGTCCCACCGCGCCGGCTTGGCCGCGCTCTCGCCCGGGACCTTTGCGTTTGAGGAGTTCCTCGAACGCTCCGAGCTCGGTGCTGCACGACTCGCCTCCCAGGCTCCGCTCTGGGCGCCGGGATCGGCCTTCGGCTACCACGCGCTGACGATCGGCATCCTCATGGAGGAGCTGGTCCGGCGCACGACGGGTCGCACGCTGCAGGAGGAGTACGAAGAGACCATCCGCGGGCCTCGCGACGCGGACTTCTATCTCGGGATGCCGGAAGACCTCGATGGCCGTTACGTGCCGCTCGCACCCCCGGTTCTCACCGCTGAGCAAGAGCGTGAGGTCGCGGGGCGTTCCCCGCAGGATGCGCTGGCCGAGACTGTCTTCTCCAACGTCGATGCGCCGGACGACCTGACCGACCGCGGCATCAGTTCGAACAATCCTCGCGTGCGCCGGGCGGGACCGGCAGCGATCGGTGGCGTCGGCTCTGCGCGCGGCCTGGCGCGGCTGTATGCGGATGCGCTTCCCGGTGCTGCCCGCCCCATCGCCTCGCCCGAGGTCTTTCGCGCCATGGCGATCCAGCGGTCCTGGGGCCATGATCGTGTCCTGGACGTGACGAACAGCTTCGGGGCGGTCTTCCTGCTCCCGCAGCCGCGTATGCCGTACGCCAGCCTCGGCGCCTTTGGGCACGATGGTGCCGCCGGCGCGCTGGCATTCGCAGACCCCGCGACCGAAATCTCGTTCGGGTACATCCCGTGGCCGCGTCAGCACCCTGGCGGAGCGGATCACCGTTCGGTCGCGCTTGCGCGGCTGGCGCGCACGTGCGCGATCGAGGCAGAACGCGCGGCGTGATCGCCGCAGCCAGCAACATCCGACAGGCGAAGTGAAAGCAGAAGGACGAATCATGACGACAGCACTCAGCCCTCTCCGCGATGCGGCGTTCCTCACGGCGACCGCCCCGGAGGGGATCGCCCCCCGCTTCCGCTTTGAGGCTGCTCTCGACAAACCCCGCGACGAGGTGACCACTGCCGCGCTCGTCGCAACCGCACACGGGGTGTACGAGGCAAAAATCGATGGCGTAGCGGTCACCGAGTCGGTCCTGAACCCCGGATGGACGTCATACGAGTGGCGTCTCGCGTACCAGGAATTCGACGTGACGGATGTCGTCTCGCGGGCTGTCGGCCCTCTCAGTATCGAACTCCTGCTCGGCAATGGCTGGTATCGCGGCCGTCTGGGCTTCGCGGGTGCGAACGCGAACTACGGTGATGAGATCAGTGTCGCGGCGGCCCTCGAGATCACGTATCGCGACGGGTCGAGCCAGCGAATCGTGACATCGAACGCATGGACGGCCGAGGAGTCGGACATCACGCGCAACTCCTTGTACAACGGACAGACCATCGATGCGAATCTTCGCGGCGGCGGAGCGCCCCTTGAGGTGCGCGCCGTCGACATCGACCGTGCGACCCTGCTCCCGCAGACGTCGCAGCCGATCGTGCGCAACGAAGTTCTGTCCCCTGTGGAGATTTCCACCTCGCCCTCTGGGCGCACCATCGTTGACTTCGGCCAGAACCTGGTGGGCTGGGTGCGATTCTCCGTCCGCGGCGGGCGGGGCGACACTATCCGCATTCGCCATGCCGAGGTCCTCGAGGACGGCGAACTCGGCATGCGCCCGCTGCGCGGTGCGGAGGCCACCGACGAGTTCGTTCTCTCGGGCGAGCTCGACAGCTTCGAGCCGACGTTCACCTTCCACGGCTTCCGGTACATCGACGTTGACGGGTGGCCCGGTGAGCTCGGGCCGAACAGCCTCGAGGCGGTTGTCGTGCACTCCGAGATGGAACGCACCGGGTATTTCACCTGCTCCGAGCCGCTCGTCAACCAGCTCGTGCACAACTCGGTCTGGGGCCAGAAAGGAAACTTCCTGAGCGTCCCGACCGATTGTCCGCAACGCGACGAGCGCCTGGGCTGGACGGGCGACCTGGCAGCGTACGCGGCATCCGCGAATTTCCAGTTCGATACCTCGGACTTCCTGGACGGCTGGCTCAGGGACCTGCTTGAGGAGACCCGTCACACCGAAGATCAGGTCGTTCCGCTGATCGTCCCGGAGGTGCTGAAGTACGCGCACTTCCCGGACGGGTTCTCCCTGCCGTGGCACCGCGCCACCGCGGTCTGGGGCGACGCGGCTGTCTGGGTGCCACAGGCGCTCTGGTGGTCGTATGGGGATGCGACCCGGCTGGCGGATTACTATCCGGCTATCGTCATGCACCTTGATTCGATCGAGCCTGATGTTTCGGACACCGGACTCTGGGACGGCGGCAACCAGCTGGGGGACTGGCTGGACCCTGACGCGCCGCCGGAGGATCCGGCGGCCGCGAAGGCGGATGCTTCCGTGGTCGCGACCGCGTGCCTCTACCGCTCCGCCTCCTTCGCGGCGGAAGCGGCGGATGTGCTGGGAAAGCGGGAGGATGCGGAACGCTGGCGGGCGGTGGCATCTCGTACGCGGAAGGCCTTCGTCGAGCACTACGTCGACAGCCGCGGAGTCGTGCGTTCGGATTGCGCGACGGTTTACGCCCTTGCGATCACGTTCGGCGTGCTCGAGGGGGAACTCCGTGAACTCGCGGGCAACCGGCTCGCCGACCTTGTCCGTGAGTCGGGCTATCGGGTGACGACCGGCTTCGCCGGCACTCCGTACGTGACGTGGGCGCTGTCGGAGACGGGTCACCTGCAGGACGCTTACCGCCTGCTGCTCGAGCGGGAGAGCCCGTCGTGGATGTACCCGGTGACGATGGGCGCTACCACCATCTGGGAGCGTTGGAATTCGATGCTGCCTGACGGCACGATCAACAGCGGTGAGATGACGAGCTTCAACCACTACGCGCTTGGAGCTGTTGTCGACTGGGTGTACCAGGTGGTTGGTGGCATCCGTCCCGCGTCCCCTGGCTACGCGTCCGTGCGCATTCAGCCGCAGCCCGGACCGGGAATTGACTGGGCCGAAACGACGTACCGCACCTCGAATGGTCCGGTGTCCTGTGCATGGCGGGTCACCGACGGTGAGTTGCGGGTGGAGATCGCGCTGCCCGACGACGTGCCGGCCGAGGTCATCCTGCCCGACGGGAGTCGGTTCGCCGTCACAGGTGGAGCGCATGAGTTCGTTGGAGCCGCAGAAGCGAGCATGACCGCGTGACCCCCGGAAAGGACCCCGCAATGACCAGTGATCGCACGACCCCCGAGGTTCTGGCCGGCCTGTCGGTGGAAGAGAAGGCCGCGCTCACCAGCGGGCTCGACTTCTGGCGCACGGAAGGTGTCGGCGATGTGCCATCCGTCCTCGTGACCGATGGCCCCCACGGCGTGCGCAAGCAGCGCGCCGGTTCGGATCATCTGGGACTCGTCGACAGCATCCCGGCCACGTGCTTCCCGCCCGCCGTCGGGCTCGGTGCTTCCTTCGACACGGAACTCGCCGAACGCGTCGGGGCTGCTCTCGGGGTGGAGTCGTCGATCCAGAACGTAGCCGTCCTCCTCGGCCCAGGGGTGAACATCAAGCGCTCACCGCTGTGCGGTCGTAACTTCGAGTATTTCTCTGAAGACCCGATCGTGGCCGGCGAGATCGGTGCGGCCTGGGTGAGGGGCGTGCAGTCGAAGGGCGTCGGCACATCGCTCAAACACTTCGCCGCGAACAACCAGGAAACCGATCGGCTGCGCAGTTCCAGCGATGTCGACATCCGGCCGCTTCGCGAGATCTACCTGCGGGCTTTCCAGCGCGTGGTCGAAGACGCCCAGCCGTGGACGGTGATGTGCTCGTACAACCGCATCAACGGCAGGTACGCCTCCGAGGACCCGTGGCTGCTGACGACGGTTCTCCGTGAGGAGTGGGGTTTCGAGGGTCTGGTGATGTCGGACTGGGGTGCGGTCAATGACAGGGTGTCCGCGCTCATCGCCGGGCTCGACCTCGAAATGCCCTCGAGCGGCGGGCGCACCGACGCCGAGATCGTTGCCGCTGTGGCTGACGGGCACCTCGATGAGAGTGTTCTCGATGCGTCTGCTGCGCGTGTGGCGTCGCTCGCCCACCGTGCGACCGAGGCCGAGCGCACGGCTGGTCCGCTCGATGTCGATGCCCACCACGCGCTCGCGCGAGAGGCCGCCGGTCGCTCGATCGTGTTGCTCACCAACGATGGGATACTGCCTCTCGAGCGGACCACCCGGTTGGCGATCATCGGTGACTTCGCTGCGAACCCGCGCTTCCAGGGTGCTGGCTCGTCGCTGATCAACCCGACGCGGCTCGACACCGCCCTCGACGAGATCCGGTCCCTGTCGACCGGCGATGTCGTTTATGCCAAGGGCTTCAGCCTCGACGCTGACGCCTCTGTCGACGTTCAGGCGAACCTTCGCGCAGAGGCCGTTGGTGCAGCATCCGCCGCCGACGTGGCTGTGCTCTTCCTCGGTCTGCCCGCGCGGCTGGAGTCGGAGGGCTTCGACCGCACCGGTATCGACCTCCCCGCCGAGCAGCTCGCTCTGTTCGACGCGATCGTCGCCGCCAATCCCCGCACCGTCGTCGTGCTCTCCCATGGCGGCGTCGTGGAGTTGCCGTTCGCCGACCGTGCTGCCGCGATTCTCGATGGATCGCTTCTGGGGCAAGCGGGCGGTGGCGGGACCGCCGACGTGCTCTTCGGAGTGGTCAACCCCTCGGCCAAGCTCACGGAAACCATTCCCCTCCGTCTTCAGGACAACCCCACCTTCGGCAATTTCCCGGGCGAGTTCGGGCACGTCCGCTACGGAGAGGGCGTGCTTGTCGGCTACCGCTGGTACGACGCCCGTGAGCTGCCGGTGGCGTTCCCCTTCGGCCACGGCTTGTCGTACACGACCTTCTCGTACGGGGATGCTGTCGCCACAGTGACGCCGGACGGCGACCTCGACATCCGCGTCGCCGTCACAAACTCCGGTGGGCGCGCGGGCCGTGAAGTCGTGCAGGTCTACACCGGCCTTGCTCCATCGGTCGTCGAGCGGGCACCTCGTGAGCTGAAGGCGTTCGCGGGAGTGGTGCTCGAACCCGGTGAGACTCAGGAAGTCGCGTTGCGCGCGCGCCGTGCCGACCTGGCGTACTGGGACAGCCGTGTCGAGAAGTGGATCGTGGAACCGGGCGTTTACCGAATCGACGTGGCCTCCTCCAGCCGCGACATCCGCGTCTCTGTCGACGTATCGGTCGACGGTGACGAGCTTGGGCTGCCGATCACGCGCGACAGTACGATCGGCGAGGTCCTTGCCCACCCGGCTGCTGCGGCTGCCCTCAAGCGGGTGGTGCAGCGTTCGAGCGGAGGCCTCGCGGAATCCGCTGACGAAGATACTCAGATGATGATGGCCTCGTTCCCCGTTGGTCGGGCCGGCATGTTGGGCATCACGACCGCCGAGCTCGAGGAGTTCCTCTCCGAAGCAAACGCCTGACGCGGGTCGGGGCGGGGCGGGAAAACCGGCAGTTGCACGCGACCTACGCACCCGACTGCGCGGCCGCCCACTCCGCGACCCGGCGCGCACTCTCCTCCTCGGACAGGTCCTCGACCCGGGACATGACCGACCACCGCACGCCGAACGGGTCGCGGATCGACGCGAACCGGTCGCCCGAGACGAAATCGGTCGTCGCCTCGCGGACCCTCGCGCCCGCCTGAACCGCCCGCTCGACCGTCGCGTCGACATCCGCGCAATAGAGCCCGATCGAGTAGCAGTCTGCGTCGCCGGACGGCGGGGCGATGAGCCCGAAATCGTCGCTGGGCTCGCCGAGCTGCAGGTGGCCGTTACGGAAATCGAGATCGGCGTGAGCAACGACTCCGCCCATTTCCGTGATGTCGACCACGCGGGCGCCAAACACGGTTCGATAGAACTCGATGGCGTCAGCCGCGCTCTTCACCGCGATGAAGGGCGTGAGGCTCGTCATGCCGTGCGGGATGCCGTTGGTTGTGTGGTCGCCCGAAACTCCGGGCCGGGATGCATCGATTTTCGTGGGTGATTCGTTCATGATGAGACCGTATGTCGCCGTCATCCGGGCTGGCTTGAAGATTCGCGACAGCCTCGAACGGGAGGGAAACGTGGCCGAACTGTCCGACGGACGGGGAATTCTCTACCCCGCGCGGCTTCCAACGTTCGACCGCCACCCCGCCCCTGAGGACCTCGCCGATCGCATCCGCTGGTTCTGGATCCCGCAGTGGCAGCTCGCCCCCGGCCGCACCTCGCGGCAGAATATCCTGCCGTTCCCCGCGTCCAACCTCGTGGTCGAGCCGACCGGAGTTGCGCTCTCCGGGCCGACCACGGGCGCCTCGCACCGCGACCTGCGGGGGAGCGGCTGGGCGGTCGGCGCGCTCCTTCGCCCCGCCGGGCTGGCGTCGCTGTGCACCGAGGCCGCGAGCATCCGCAATTCTGAAGTTCCTTTCCATGCTCCCGATCTGCATCGGACCGTCGCTGCGGCGATGACGGATGCCGGTGCACCGGCCGATCTTGACGGCGCGCGTCGTGCCTTCAGCGCGTGGGCACGTGCGCACCTGGCGCCGCCGGATGAGACCGGTTTGCTCGCCAACGCGATGGAGGAGCTCATCGCGACGGACCCGACGATCGTGCGGGTGGACCAGGTCGCGAGCCGGCTCAGCCTGTCGACGCGGCAGGTGCAGCGGCTGGCGCAGCGGTATGTCGGGCTGCCGCCGCTCGCGATCATCCGCCGCTATCGGCTGCAGGAGGCGGCGCGGATGCTGCGCGACGACCCCTCGCTGACGATCGCGCGGGTGGCGGCCGACCTTGGTTACGCCGACCATGCGCACCTGAGTACCGACTTCAAGAGCGTGCTCGGCTTCACGCCGACGAGCTATCGGTCGGGCTCGGCCGGCTCGTAGGGCCGGGCGGGCACGGGTGCTGCCGCCCGTCTACCGAAAATGGCTCCCTGCGACCGGATTCGGGTCGAACAGGGAGCCATTTTTGGCGAATGGATCGCGGTCGGGGCGGGCGCGATCCACGAGTGAGCTCGGTCGGTGCCGGGGCTAGGGCCAGCCAACACCGACCGGGTCTGGGGAAGCGTTAGCTCCAGATGTTGTCGCCGCGGAGCGTGGCATCCGCTCCACCATCGATGTAGATGGTCTGGCCGGTGACGTGCGTGTTCTGTTCGCTCGTCAGCCAGGCGAGCAGCTCGGCGATGACGATCGCGTCGGAGTGACCGTTGAGCGGCATCGGTACGGAGCCGTCGGCCAGCGCGCGGCCTTCTTCGGTGGCGAGGAGGTCGCGGGTCATGTTGGTCACAACGGTTCCGGGGGCAACCGCATTCACGGGGATGCCCGCACCGGCGTAGCGCGGCGCGATGCTCTCGCGGCGAACCCAGCGCGACAGCGCACGCTTGCTCGACGGGTAGTTGAGGTAGCCGACGCGCGGCCCCTCAGCCTCGAGTGCGCCGCCGATTTCCAGCGCGCGAGCCTCGTCGCCGGCGAGGAGTGCGTCGACGAGTTCGGGCGAGTTCTGCTGCAGCGATGCCATCGAGCTCACGACGGCGATGCGCGGTGCGTCACTCTTCGCGAGCGTCTCGGCGAGGCCGTCGAGGAGGGCGGTGACGCCGAAGAAGTTGACCGCGACGGTGAGTGCCTTCGGTGCGGAGATGCCGGCGGCCGCGATGATGCCGTCGATCTTGCCGTCGGATGCCTCAAGCACGCCGGCGATTGCAGAGTCGCGTCCGAGCGTGGTCGAGAGGTCGGCCTCGACATCGGCGTTGCGGAGGTCGACGCCGATCACGCGGTGCCCCTGCTCGCGGAGGAGGTTGGCTGTGGCTTCGCCGATGCCTGAGGCGGAACCGGTGACGACGTAGGTGCGGGTCATTCTGAGACCGTTCTTTCTTCTGGGCCTTGTGGGCCTGGTGGGGTGGTGTTGATGCGAGCCGCAAACGCCCGGGTGGACGCGTCGAGTCGCTGGGTCAGTTGGGTGAGCAGGTGGCGCTCTTTTTCGGTCCAGCCGTCGAGGAGTTCCTCGAGCATGCCGTCGCCGGCGCGCACGAAGGCCGCTGCCACGTCTTCGCCCGCTGGGGTGAGCTGGACCAGCGAGGCGCGGGCATCGGCGTCATCCTTGCGACGTTCGACGAGTCCGGATGCCTCGAGGCGGCCAAGCACCTTGCTCACGTTTGAAGCACCGGTTGCGAGGTGATCAGCGAGAGCTGAGGGGCGCATCGGGCCCCGTCGGCCGAGGATACTGATGGCGGTGATCGACGTCGAATCGAGGTCGATCCCCTCGCGAGCGGTGACCGCGACGAGGAAGCTCGGCGCTGTCCACTGGGCGATGATCCCGGTGAGTGAGGCGAGAAAATCCGATGAGTACGGATGTGGGTCGTTCTGCTCTGCCATCGCCGCTCCCCTATTTACTGTCTTTGAGACAGTATATCTCTGCAGAGTGAATGTCGGCTGGAAATTCCGCCCAAAATCCCCCGAGGGGCGGATGCCGTCGCTTGCGTCGGCACGTAACGTTGCGGCATGGCTACGGAGAGTTCCAACCCAGCGGGCGACGATGAGCACGGGCAGGGTTACTACCTGTCGCTCGGAATCTCTTTCGGGCTCCTGTTCGGGGTGGCCCTCAGCGTCGCGCAGGACAACTGGGCTTTCCTGGGGATGGGCCTCGCTTTCGGTGTCGCCATCGGGGTCGCGCTCGACGCGGCGGGCAAGGACAAGAAGCCGAAGCCGCAGGATCCAGGCGATGCAACGCCCGACGATGGGATGCCGGGCGGTACGCCACCTGTCGGCGGGCCCAAGCCAGACTCCGGCAGCTGAGCTGCGGCGGCCCGCCCGCCCTCGTCGAGCGCTGCAGTTCCGTGCCCGCGCTGCAGAAGTTTCTGTCGCGCGAGCATGGATGTGTAGCGGTCGATGTAACGGCGGGTGGATGAGGGCGGGCGGATGCCGGCATCCGCTGGTTCATCGTGGACGTGGGTCCGGCCCGCAGGCAATCCGTGCGGGCCCCGACCTGACGCTTGTGGGGAACACTGAGTTTCTGCAGACTCCCGGTATGTGGGCGTTGCTGATCGAGGTGGGTGTGACCGTTTTCAGTTGGGTCGCGGACCCGAGGCTGTTCTCGCGCCGCCGCAACCGCCGTGAGCCCTAGGTACCCCCACTCAACCGTCGAATGCCGCCCGGCGCGCGACCCCACCCCGCCGCTGCTCACCATCGAGCGCTGCAGTTCGATGCCCGCGCGGCAGAAGTATCTGTAGCTCGAGCATGGAACTGCAGCGGTCGGTGATGCGGCGGACGGATGAGGGCGGGCGGATGAGGGCGGGCGGATGCAGGCATCCGCTGATTCATCGTGGACGTGGCGCTCAGGGCCCGCAGGCATGCGTGCGGGCCCTGACCTGACCCTTGCGGGGAAAGACCCGGGACGCGTCGCCGGAATCCCCGCTGCTCACCACCGAGCGCTGCAGTTCCATGCCCGCGCTGCAGAAGTATCTGTAGCGCGAGCATGGATGTGCAGCGGCGGATGAGGTGGGACGCGGCGGGCGGGCGCAGGCATCCGTCGGGTCATCGTGAACGAAGCGCGGCGCCCACGAGCATGGCCGCCCGAAGCGCTCCCTACGCGAGCAACTCGCGCACCCGCGGGATCACCTGCGTGCCGTAGAGCTCGATGCTCCGCATGAGCTGGTCGTGCGGCATCGGTCCGTTCGCGTACTTGAGGTCGAACCGGTTGAGCCCCAGGGTACGAGCCGTCGCCGCAATCCGCTGCGCGACGGTCTCCGGCGATCCGGCGTAGAGCGAACCGTGCTCTATCTCCTGCACGTACTCGGCCTCGGTCACGGGGGGCCACCCGCGCTCGGCACCGATGCGGTTGCGGTTCACGCGGAAGTGCGGCCAGAGCTGCTCGCGCGCGAGCTCATCCGTCTCGGCGATGTGGCCGGGGGAGTGCGCGCCGAGCGGCATCCGTGGCAGGCCGAGCTGGTCGGACGCCCGCCCGTACAGCTCGACATACGGCAGGAACCGGCCCGGGTCGCCGCCGATGATGGCGAGCATCATCGGGATGCCGGTGCGCACGGACCGCACGACGGACTCCGGTGATCCGCCAACCCCGATCCACGCGGCGAGGCGACCTGACTCGGTCTTCGGGTGCACGTCGGCGTCGACGAGCGGCGCGCGGTAGCTCCCGGACCAGGTGACGGGCTTCTCCTTGAGCAGCTGCACGAACAGGTCGAGTTTCTCGTTGAAGAGGGTTTCGTAGTCGGCCAGGTCGAAGCCGAACAGTGGGAAGGATTCGGTAAATGAGCCGCGACCGAGGATGACCTCCGCGCGGCCGTTGCTGGCGGCATCCAGCGTGGAGAAACGCTCGAACACGCGGATCGGGTCGTCGCTCGAGAGCACGGTGACGGCGGTGCCGAGGCGGATGCGATCGGTCTGGCCGGCGATTGCGGCAAGGACCATATCGGGTGCGGAGATCGAAAAGTCGTCGCGGTGGTGCTCGCCGATGCCGATGAAGTCGATGCCGACGGAGTCCGCGAGAACGGCCTGGGCAATCACGTTGCGGATTACCTGCGCGTCGCTTTCGCGCTCGCCGGTGCTGTCGACGGTCACGTCCCCGAATGTGTCGAGGCCGAGTTCGAGGTGTTGTGCCATGGAGATATCCGTCCGAGGTTCGGTGAGAGACGATGCGTACGCATCGATGAGAGCCAACTGTGCCCCGGTGAATCGTATTCCTGCGAGGCGGCGGCGGCCAGCGGTCGCGCGGATCGCTGCTGTCTGAGGCGCGATAGGCGAGGATGAACTCATGAGTTCGGAGATGCCCATCGCGATCCGTGCCACGAGAACGTGGAAGACCCGTCGCTGGTTGAAGACTCGATACCGCAGTATTCAGTACGACGCACGATTTGCTGGCGGTCGCGAGGAGCACGACGTGGATCTGGATGCCATTCTTCAGGGTGCGCGTTACCCCGCGGACTATCGGTCCACGTTGGAAGGTGCCCGTAGTGCCTGTCCGGAGGAGGGTGCCGGGCTCTGGGTCGACTACCCCTACGGTCGGCCGCTCTAGATAGGTCGTATCTGCTGCCCTGGGGCGCTGCTCAGCCAGAAATGGCTTCGTCGCGTTGCTGCTCGGCCAGATTCGGCTCCACTTTCGCGAGAAATACGACCGTATTCGTCCGAGCAAAGTGGGCGCCGGCATCCGGTGCAGATGGGGTCTCGGGGTCATGGCGATGGAGGCTGCCCCCAGGGGGGACGGCCCACTCCAAGCACTCCCGGATACTGTTCGTCACTCGCGCGCAGCTCGGCGTCGCGCCGCGCCCGTCTGCGGGCGCGGGCTGCCTCACGGCGATCGCGATTGAGCTCCCACTTCGCGCGGCGGAGCGCGCCGTTGAGATCCCACTGCACACAGGTTGTGTCGTACTCGGCGAGCTCGATTCTCACCAGTCGCGCGATGAGCCGCTCGACGCAGCGCAACTGCACCCGCTGAACGAGGGGATCCGGGTCGAGGTGCGGCGGCTCGATGAACCGCTGCAACGCAAACAGCAGAGTGTCGGCCCGCATGATCCGGCACACCGCACCTTTGGGCGCGAATTCGCGCTCGGCGTCGAGAATGGCCCGGCCGTACGGGCCGAGAAAGGTCTCCGGTTCAGACTCGAGATACCGGCGAAGGAGCTTGTCGACGCGAACGATCCGTTTGCGCTGCACTCCTGTGCTGTTGTCGTACTCCGTGCCGAAGTACGCCAGCAGAACGTCATCCATGGTGGGAAGCGGCTTCTCCATGCGCACAGTGTCACGCGCGCCACCGACATCCGTACTGACAAGGGGTTGACCCCCGGCGGAGCCCCCGCCGAGAGTGGGCGGATGAGTTCGAGCGCCGCCACAACCTCGACTGCCGCCCCGCAGCCGACCCGCCTCGCCGCCGAATACGTACTGCCGCTCCGCTGGCCCGACTCCCGCGCCGCCGACGCCAGCGAACTCGCCGAATACCTCCGCACCCTGAGCGGACACCTCGACATCACTGTCGTCGATGGGTCGCCCGCCGCCGTCTTCGCCGCGCACCACGCGCTGTGGGGAGGCACTGTTCGCCACGTCGCGCCCGACGGCCCGCCAACGGGCAATGGGAAGGTTGCCGGCGTGCTCACCGGCATCCGCCTGGCGCGCCACCGCACCGTGATCATCGCCGACGACGACGTCCGATACGAGCGCAGCAGCCTCGAACGGATGGTCGCCGAGCTGGAGAGCGCAGACATCGTTCGCCCGCAGAACTACTTCACGGCACTGCCATGGCACGCGCGCTGGGACACGGCCCGTACCCTGATCAACCGCGCCGTGGCATCCGATTACCCGGGCACGCTCGGCGTGAACCGCGACCTCCTCCTCGAGCTCGGTGGGTACGACGGCGATGTGCTGTTCGAGAACCTCGAACTCATCCGCACGACCACGGCGGGCGGCGGGCGGGAGCGCCGCGTCGGCGATCTCTTCGTCGGCCGCATCCCGCCGACCGCCGCTCACTTCGCCGGACAGCGGCTGCGCCAGGCGTACGACAGCTTCGCGCAGCCGGTCAGGCTTGTGCTCGAACTGGGCCTTCTCCCGCTGCTGGTGTGGAGCATCCGTCGCCCGTTGCGCCTCGCCGCCACCTCCGCGGCTGCGATTGCACTCGCGGAATTCGGCCGACGCCGACACGGCGGCACGCGCGTCTTTCCGCCGACGAGCGCGTTGTGGGCACCGGCCTGGCTGGTCGAACGGGCGGTCTGCGCCTGGCTCGCTGTCGGTGCACGGATGCTCGGAGGCGCGAAATACGGAAGCTCACGTCTGAAGAAAGCGGCGAACTCACCAGCGGTGCTGAGGCAGAAGCTCGGCGTGTGACGCCGTGACACTGCGGCACTCGGCCCGCAGCCACCGCGGGGCGAGGGAGACAGCGACCGCTGTCCCCTCGCGCCCTCGGTATTACGGCGAAACCGCGACCGGGGTTCCCACCGGGCTGGCCGTTGGCTGGTTGAAGTACGACCGAGCGTCTGGGGGTCGGATGTCCGCCACAGCGTCCTGGAAGATACGCATCGGGTGTGGTGTGTAGGGGTGCTCGGCGATGGCGTCCAGATTCAGCTCGATTCCGAGTCCAATGCCCTCGGGGATGAGCACATCGCCTTCGGGCGTCAACTGGAGTCGCTCATTGGAGATCTCGGTTCGCCACGGAACATCGATGGCCATGATCTCGAGGTAGCGGAAGTTAGGAAGTGCTGCGCCGAGCTGGAGCGTTGCCGCCGTGCTGAGTGGGCCGCTGGGGTTGTGCGGCGCAAACGGGACATAGTGGTGAGCCGCGAGTGTCGAAATGAACGACAGTTCGAGGAAACCGCCCGCGTGCGTGATGTCGGGCTGAACGAAGTCAACGGCGCCGCGCTCCAGCGCGGAGACAAAGCCCTGACGCCCGTACCACCGTTCCCCCGCGGCGATGGCGACCGGCGAATGGCGACGAATCTCGATCATTGCGTCGACGCCCTCAGGGGGGCATGGCTCCTCGAAGAACACAGGGTTGAAGCGCTCGAGTCGGCGCGCGACCCGGATCGCGGTAGGCACGTCGAACCGGCCGTGGCCCTCGATGAACAGTTCGACGTCGCTCCCAACTGCGTCCCGAACGGCATCGACCGCCTCCAGCATGCGGTCGATGTCGCGATCGGTCAGGTGGCGGTCGGCCGCTTCGAACGGGTCCCACTTCAGCCCCCGGAAACCCGATGCCACGGTTGCAACCGCCGCTTCGGCGAAATGCTCCGGCTTGGAAGCGCCGGAGAACCATCCGTTGGCGTACGCGCGGACCCGGTCGCGAACCGCTCCGCCGAGCATGCGGTGAACCGGCACGCCGAGCGCACGGGATGAAATGTCCCACAACGCCATTTCGAACGCGCTGAACGCTGTGCCAGTGACGGGCCCGCCGCGCCAGTAGCCGTTGCGGGCGGTTTCGTAGATGAGCTGAGAGATCCGTGTCGGGTCTTTGCCGATCACGGCTTGCTCGAGGACACGCACGGCACCGTGCACCGCGAACTCCTGCCCCTCAAGTGTCGCTTCGGCGACGCCCGTGAGCCCTTCGTCGGTCTCGACGATCAGGAAGATGAGGTTCGTGCGATAGAAGTCGACAGTGACCGTTTTCAGCTTGGTGATTTTCATGTGGTTCCTTAACCCTTGACGGCGCCGGCCGTCATTCCGGAGACAACGTATTTCTGAGCGAAGAGATAAAAAGCCACAGCGGGCAGCGTAAACATGAACGCGACCGCCATGATTGTTTGGATGGCGGTGCCTTGTTCGCCCACAAAGCCCGCGAGTCCAACGGATGCCGGCTGCAGCGCCTTGTTGAAGATGAACGTCACCGCGAAGACGTACTCGTTCCACGCGTGGAAGAAGGCGATGACGGCCGCCGCTGCGATCGCCGGTGCGATGATCGGCACGTTGATCCTCAACAGCACGGTGAGCGGTCGGCTGCCGTCGACCCTGGCCGCCTCTTCGAGCTCGCGCGGGATTCCATCGATTGCCCCCTTCAAAACAAGGGCGACGATGGGCAGGACAAACGCCGTGTTGGCGAGGATCAAACCACTCAGCGAGTCGAGCAGCTCGAACCGCCGATAGAGCGAAAACAGGGGCACAACCATCAGGGCTTCGGGAAGCATCTGGGTCATGAGCAGCAAAAGGCCAACGGCAACCTTGCCCTTGAATGAGAACCGCGAGAGCGCGTACGCGAGTGGAATTCCGAGAACAATCGAGAATGCCGTGGTGCCGATAGCGACGATCGTGCTGTTAGCGAGCCAGGTCAGGGTCGGCCCATCCTTCAGAGCATCGACGAAGACACCGAACTGGCTGAAGTCCGGTACCAGGCGGGGTTCAGCAGCGAAAAGATCCGCATCGCTTGTGAGCGCTGTCGTGAACATCCAGTAGATGGGGAAGACAGCGATTCCAAGCACAAACAGCACGGCGATCATCCGGCCGGCGACGCCCAATTTCATGCGAGCCATTAGTTACTTCTTTCTGCCGCTTGGGCCACAAAGCGGCTGCCAACCACGACGATGAGGGCGATCACGATGCCCACCATCCCGATAGCGGCGGCTGCTCCGAGCTGCTTGGAATCGAAAGCCTGTGAATAGAGGTCGATAACGAGCGTCCGCGTGGTGCCGAGCGGACCGCCTCGGGTCATCAGCCAGATCAGCTCGAATCGCCTGAGCGACCAGATCGTCATGAGCAACGCGATCAGTCCGACGGTCGGCTTGATCACTGGCCAGGTGACGACACGGAATGACCACCACTTATTGGCCCCGTCCATCTGGGCTGCTTCCGTGAGTTCCGCGGGAACCGACTGAAGCGCCGAAAGCAGGACAACAGCGACGAACGGGAACAACTGCCAGATGGTTGTCGCCAGAATGGCGGTCAGGGCGAGGTCGGGGTTATCGAGGATGCCGCTTTCGCCGACGTCGATGCCCAGCGCCCGGAGAGCGCGAGTGATGATGCCGTACTGCGCGTTGAGCATCCATGTTGCGATCAGTGCCGTCGCGATACCCGGTGCTGCCCACGGCACAGTGACCAGTGCGCGGGCAATTCCACGTCCAGGGAACCGTCCGTTGAGGAGTAGCGCCACACCGAGCCCGAAGCCAACGGATCCGATGACGCAGGCGAGTACGTAGACAAACGTTGTTGTGAGTGTCTGCTGGAAATCGGCACTGCTGAATACTTTGACGTAGTTGTCGAGCCCCACCCAGTCGCTTCGCGTGGGGTTGAGCAGGTTCGTCCGCGTGAAGCTGAGGTAGATCTCCTGGAGAAGGGGGACGGCCTGGAAAATGACGATGTACAGGGCGGCTGGCAGCAGGAACAGGTATGGCGTCCACTTGCTACCGAGCGGACTACGCCGCCGCCGGCTGGTGCCGACGGCGGCGTTCGCGGTTTTAGCCGACAAGCTGCTCTGCCTCATCCTGCGCCTTGTCCATGGCCTCTTCCATCGTCTGCTGTCCCTGAAGTGCGGCGATGACCTGCGTCACGACGATCTTCCGGATGTCAGCCGTCTGCGGGCCGAAGCCGACGACGATCTGGGGAGCACTGGAGTTCGTGAGCTCGTCGAAGACGGTCAGGAACGGGGTTTCCGCGAGCTGCTCCTCACTGCGTTCGGTCTTCGTGGCAACGCTCGACGCACCGAGCGCTTCCTGCAAGCCGACCTGGTTCTCTTCCTCGAGGACCCAGTTGATGAAGTCCATCGCCGCGTCCTTGTGTTCGCTGTTCGCGTTGATCACGATGGGAGCCATGATTGCGCCCTGAGCTCGTTCCGGGAACGGGATCGGAGCAACGCTGAAGTTCAGGTCGGGGTTGGTGCCGCGCGTGGCGACGAGGTAGCCACCGTTGTTCAACTCCATGCCGACTTTGTTCTGAGCAAACATCTTGCGGAAGGTCGCAGCGTCAGCACCCTTCGGGATGACGTTGGCGTCGTAGAGCGACTTGTAGGCCTCGAGTCCCTCGACGTTCTTCGGGTTGTTCAGCGTCAGTTCCTCGCCGTCGGACCACTCGCCGCCGAATCCGTAGACGTAGTTGAAGATGTCCTGCCAGACGCCGTTTTCTTCGGCCTGTGTCTGGCGGAACGCCAGTCCGTACACGTCGCCCTGAGTTGTGGCCTTAGCCGTTTCCATGAACTCGTCGAACGTGGTCGGCGGCTCGGGGATGAGGTCGGTGTTGTAGTACATGACGTAGTTGGAGGAGTCGAAGATCACTCCGTACCGCTCGTCGTTAACGCTCATGTACTTGTCTGGTCCGGGCTGGAGGCCCAGTTCTTCAGCGTCGATCTTGTCGCCGAGCGGCTCCAGAAGACCGGCGTCCGCCGCTGACGTGAACTCCGGCATGTCGAAGCGAACGAGGTCGGGTCCTTCACCGCCACCCATCTGAGTCAGGACGGTCTGCCCGAACGTGGGGAAGGGGACCGCCGCCGGTTCGATGGTTACGACATCCTGGCTCTCGTTGTACTCATCGATCAGGGCCTGGAGGCGGGGGCCAAGCCCCGGGTCGCCGAAGGTGGAAGCGGCGAAGGTGATGGTTGCCGGTTCGATGCTTCCATCGGTGGAGTCTGATTCGCCCGATGAGGAGCAGGCTGAGAGTGCCAGTCCGGATGCGAGAACCAGAGCGATCGCGGCACGGCGCGGACGCCGGGAGGTTGGGGGTGCCATCTTTACTCCTTTGTAAGTGGGGGTAGAGCCTAAGGGTGCTGTAGAACGTAAATATATAATAATAAAAAATGCAAAGTAGGCAATATTTCGGCGAAAAATTAAAAGCGCTGCGCTAGTGTCGGTTCTATGGCGGTGTATCCAGGCCGCGGCCTCCACGGTGAAGTAGTTGCTGCCCTTGGCCTGCGGATCATCAGAGGCGACTACCCGCCCGGTTTGACTATCGACATCGACAGCCTCGAGCCCGAGTTCGGCGTCAGTAAGACCGTCATTCGCGAGGCGCTGCGTGTCCTCGGTGCGAAGGGGCTCGTTGACTCCCGCCCGAAGCGCGGCACTTTCGTTCGGAGCCGTGACGCATGGAGTCTCCTGGACAGCGACGTGATGCGATGGCGGCGCGAAGCTCAGCGGGACGACGATCGTCTCCTCGCTGATCTCTCGGAGTTGCGCGACGCGATCGAGCCAGCGGCTGCGCGGCTCGCAGCTGCGCGACGTACAGACGAGGATCTCGCCAAACTCGAGTCCGCATTCGAAGCATTCGCCGCCGCCGGGCAGGACATCGGGCGCCTCGTTGCTGCGGACCTCGAGTTTCACCTTCTCCTGCTCGCCGCCACCCACAACGAGCTTTACGCCCGCCTCGATGTCGTGATTGCTCACGCACTCGAAGCCAGGAACCGGATCCAACATCACCCGGAAGCTGGGTGGATGGACCCGGTCCCTGATCACCGTGCGGTGCTCGACGCGGTCAAGGCCGGGGACCCGGACGCGGCCGAAAGTGCGATGCGCTTCGCCCTTCGGGACTCGGACGAAGACCTTCGATCAGGTGAGCCGCCTTTCACGCCGGAAGACTGAGGCAGCTTCGCAGCCCGCCACCGCTCAGGCGGCGGGCACCAATACGCCGTCGATCCGACGCGGGATCAACGTGTACTGGTCGGTCAGCTCCTCAGGGAGCAGGGATTCGGGCAGGTTCTGGAACGCCACAGGCCGGAGGAACCGGCGAATCGCTGTCGCACCGACGGAAGTGTGCAGTGAATTCGTCGACGGCCACGGTCCGCCGTGGTGTTGGGCCCACGACACCCGGACTCCGGTCGGGAACTCGTTGATGATGATTCTGCCCGCATGCTCGGTCAGTGAGGGGAGGAGGCCTGCGGCAATTGGTTCGTCTCCTTCGTCGGTGTGGAGGCTGAAGGTGAGCGCGGCTGGCAGGGTCCGGATCGCGCCGCGCAGCTCCGAGGGGCTACCGTAGCGGGCTACCAGCAGTACGGGCCCAAAGCACTCTTCGACGAGCCGACCGCCCAGGTCTGAGTGATCCACCGTGAGCAGCGTAGGACTCGCCGTGAATCCCTGCGCGTCGTGCGCTGGCGCCTGAGCGGCGAGTGTCGCGCCCGCCGACGCCAGCTCATCGACACCGGCGTTGAAGGAATCCCGCATGCCCTCGGTGAGCATCGTTGCGGCAGGTGCCTGCTCGACGAGTTCACGGAGCCTGGCTTCAATGCGGTCTCCCGCGGCCCCGGCAGGCACATATGCGACCCCGGGTTTCGTGCACAGCTGGCCCCCGGAACCGGTGAAGGATGCGAATAACCCGTCGGCGATGGCATCCCCTCTGGCCTCCGCGGCCCCGGGAAGGATCATGAGCGGGTTGATGCTTCCCAGCTCGCCGTAGAAAGGGATGGGGTTGTCGCGTTCGTCGACAAGGGCCTGGATCGCCCTCGCGGCGTTGATGGAGCCGGTGAGGGTGACGGCGGAGATGTTCTCGTGTTGAACGAGGTCTTTCCCCGCCTCCATGCCGAAGACGATCTGAACCGGCAATGCACCGGTGATGAACTCACTGGTTCCCTCGCGCAGCAGTTGGATCGAGCGGAGCGAGGTCAGCGGGTGTGCCGGGTGTGCTTTCGCAACGACCGGGCAGCCGGCGGCCAGAGCGGATGCCGTGTCTCCACCCAAAATGGAGAACGCGAAGGGGAAGTTGCTTGCCCCAAACACGGCCACGGGCCCCACCGGAACCAGCATGCGGCGAATGTCCGGGCCTGTCCCGTCCTGGGTCGCATGATCGATCGCCGCTTCGAGGTACTGCCCATCCAGGATGACGCTGGCGAAGAGTCGGAACTGGTTGGACGAGCGAGTTATTTCGGTGCGCAACCGGGCCTCGGGGAGACCAGTCTCCTCGCCGGCCGTCGCCGCGAGTTCGTCCGCTGCAGCGTCGATCAGGTCCGCAATGCGGTTGAGCATCCGCGTCCGGCCCTCCCGCGACAGGTCGCGGAGCGGAGCGGAGGATTCCTTTGCGGTTCGAACGGCCAGATCCACCTCTTCCGGAGTTGAGTCGGTGATGTCCGTTTCGATTGTCCGGCCGGTTCGGGGGTCGGTGGTTGTCACGGTGCTCATAGCAGTCCTCTCTGTGCGAGATTAGTCATCAGCGCACGTGCGCCAAAGGTCCATGGTTCGCAGCGCTCGGATTCACGCACGCGGTTAGTCAGAGCGCCGAGCCCTGGCGAGGAAATCCGGACGATGTCGTCGGGTTTGTGAGTGAAGCCGCCTCCCGGGGTGTCCCGGTCGTCGATCGGGGCGAACATCGTGCCGAGCATGAGAAGCGCTCCGTCCGGGTAGGAGTGGTGGTCGCCGATCAGCTGGTCAACGATGAGGCGCGGGTCGCGGGAAATTCTGGACATGTCGGATACGGCCCGCAGCTGAAACCCGTCGACGCCATCGACCGCGAGTTCAATCTTCAGTTCGCGCACGTGGTCGAGGTTAAAGGTGTCGTCAAACAACCGGATGAACGGGCCGACCGCGGCGGAAGCGTTGTTGTCCTTTGCGCGCCCGAGCAAAAGCGCAGATCGGCCCTCAACGTCTCGCAGGTTGACGTCGTTGGCAAGCGTCGCGCCAACAATCCGGCCGGTCGATTGCACGAGCAACGCAACCTCTGGTTCGGGGTTGTTCCAGAGGGAGGAGGCGAGGACGCCGACATCCGATGCTGTTCCGACGCTGGACAGGACCTGCGCTTTTGTAAACACCTCGGCATCCGGCCCGATCCCGACTTCGAGATACTGGCTCCAGGTGCCCTGCTGGACCATGATCTCTTTGATCCGCGCCGCTTCCTCGGATCCCGGGACGATGCCGGCAATGTCGGCCCCGACGACCTCGACGAGTTCGTCACGGATGGCCGCTGCTGCTGCCGCGTCGCCTCCTGCGCGTTCTTCAATCACCCGCTCGATGAGAGAGGCCGCGAACGTGACTCCGGCGGCTTTCACCGCCTGGAGGTCGATGGGGGAGAGCAGCCACGGCCGGTCGCTTGCGCGGCGTTCCAGCGGAGTGTTCGCGAGTATCTCTTCGAGGGTTCCGATGCGTTCAGCCGGCGCTTGCCTGCCCGCTCCAGCGGGATCGTCCGCCTCACAAAGGTCGCTCACCGTGGCGAACGAGGTGCTGATGTCCCAGAGTGCTCCGTCCCGCACCAGAACAGGAGAGGGCCCGCCAACGCGAGGATCCCAGACTCGGCCAACAAGCGTCGCTTGTCCGGCATCATCAGGCAGCGCATGTTCGGCGGACCCCGCCCAGGGTTCCGGGAGGCCATCATCGGCAGCGATATGACGGTGGGGTATCACGAGTTTCGTCCTTCCAGTCGGAGGGGGCATTCGCGGAAGACACGTGGCGGCAGCCGCCCTTGGCCGCGTTCTTTATAATAATCATAATTTATGAGATAAAAAAAGGAGCCCCATGCTGGTTGAAGAGCGAACGTACGTCCTGCACTCCGAGGTCCGCCTTGCCGAGTACCTGTCGACGTACGAGCGGATGGGGCTGCCGCGTCAGAAGGAAGTCCTCGGCGGATTCCTCGGGTATTTCGTCACAGAGATAGGAGTGCAAAACCAGGTCACCCACTTCTGGGCCTACGAAGACCTCGAACAGCGTCGGGAACGTCGTGCGGTTCTCGCGGTCGATCCCGACTGGATCGAGTGCATGGCGGCCATCCGCCCGATGATCCGCACGATGGAGAACAAAATCATGTATCCAACGAGCTTTTCGCCCATTCGCACGCTTCCGG
This sequence comes from Mycetocola sp. Y442, assembly GCF_056898615.1. Lineage (NCBI taxonomy): Bacteria > Bacillati > Actinomycetota > Actinomycetes > Micrococcales > Microbacteriaceae > Mycetocola > Mycetocola sp. Y442. The sequence continues at coordinate 534,387 of NZ_JBXHBV010000003.1, read as the reverse complement.
TCGAGAGCTCAGACGAGCGGACCGCCTTCACCTGGCCAGCCTGAGCCGCAACCCTGCCCGCGAAGCCGCGATCTCTCAACCCACGGCATCCGTCACGCGCTCCGCCGCCGTTCCACGGCCCCGACGATCGCCTTCTCGACCTCGACGATGAGGAAAATGGCGAGCCCGAACCCGAGCGCGATACCCCACTCCCTGAAGCCGAGCGGGACGGTGTCGAACCAGGCCTGCATGAACGGCGCGTACGTGAAGATCAGTTGAATCGTGAAGAGAATCACGACCGAGTACCAGACCACGGGGTTTCCGACCAGCACGCGCGGCGTCACGCTGGTGCTCCGGAGGAAGCGACAGTTGAACAGATAGGTGGCCTGGCCCAGAACGAGCATGGTGACCGCGCTCGTCTGTGCAACGGCGAAGCTGCTCCCGGTGTTGAGCACGAAGAAGAAGATGCCGATCGTTGCGGCGGTAATCAGTATCGACACGAGGATGATGCGGGGCAGCAGGATTCGGTCGATGACCGGCGCATTCCTGTCTCGCGGCGGCCGATTCATTACGCCCGGTTCCTCTCGCTCGTAGGAGAGGGCAATCGACAGCGTGACGCCGGTCACGAGGTTGACCCACAGCACCTGCGTCGGCTGCAGCGGTGGCACGAACCCGCCGAGCACGGCCGTCAGCACGACGAGCGCCTGTGCAAACGTGGTCGGCAGGAGGAACATCAGTGATTTCTGGATGTTGTCGAAGATCCGCCGCCCCTCAGCGACAGCTCGTTCAATGGTGGCGAAGTGGTCATCGGCGAGCACAATGTCGGCTGCCTCCTTGGTCACCTCAGTGCCGTTGATTCCCATGGCGATGCCGATGTCGGCCCGCCGGAGCGCCGGTGCATCGTTGACGCCGTCGCCGGTCATCGCGACGACCTGCCCACGCGACTGAAGCGCCCGCACGATCCGGATCTTGTGCTCGGGGCTCGTGCGCGCGAACACGGTGACCTCCGGCGCGATGGCCGACAGCTCGCCGTCCGACATCCGCTGCAGCTCCGCACCGGTCACCACCTTGGTGTCGTCGTCATCGGCGAGGCCCAGCTCTGAACTGATCGCGGCGGCCGTGGCGGCATGATCGCCGGTGATCATCGCGACCCGGATGCCGGCGCTATGGCACAGCCGGACCGCCTCGATGGCCTCGGGGCGGGGCGGATCAGCGATACCGACGAGTCCCAGGAAGGTGAGGTCGCGCACCGTGTCGGTGTCGACATCCGTGAGTCTGTCCCTCCGGGTCCAGGCCGCCGCGAGGACGCGGAGCCCGGTCGCACCGAGTTCGTGGACGGCGGCGTGCCAGCGCGCGCTATCGAGCGGTTGCGTCGACCCGTCGGGGGCGAGTTGGGTGGTGCACCGCTCAAGGAGGCGGTCGGGCGCGCCCTTCGCCATCAAACGGATGACATCCGCCGGATCACGGTCGAGCACCGCCATGAACTTCGTCACCGAATCGAACGGCAGCTCAGCGAGGCGCGTGTGCCCGGCGGGATCGAAGCCCAGCTTCCGGGCGAGCACGACCAGGCTGCCCTCGGTCGGCGCTCCGACGATCGACCAGTCGTCGCCATCCTGCGCCAGCGCGGCGTCGTTGCACCGGGCCACGGTCGCAACCAGCGCGGCGAGGCTGAAGTCCGACAGCGCTGCGACCGACCCGTCCGATGCGCGATGAACCTCACCCGCCGGCCGGTAACCCTCACCCGTCACGGCGAAACGCTCAGCCGGTGTGACGATCTCGCGAACCGTCATCTCATTGAGCGTCAGAGTGCCAGTCTTGTCCGAGCAGATCGTGGTGACGGAGCCGAGCGTCTCGACCGCGGTGAGCTTGCGGGTGATCGCCTGCTCTTTCGCCATCTGCTGCACCCCGAGCGCGAGGGTGATGGTCACAATCGCTGGGAGCCCCTCGGGCACAGCGGCGACGGCGAAGGTGATGGCAGACGTCAGCAGGTCACGCGCCGAGTCGTCGTGCAGGAGCCGCCCCGCCACCGTCATCACGGCCGCGGCCACGAGGATCAGCAGTGCCATCCGCTTGCTCAGGGCATCCAGTTGCAGCGTCAGGGGTGTCGCGAGCGGTTGCGCCTCGGAGATCAGGCTTTGAATGTGACCGATCTCGGTGTTCGGACCGGTCGCCGTGACCACCCCGACCCCCGCGCCGCCCGTGACAGCCGTGCCGGAGAACGCCATGCCCTCTCGATCGCCGACGCCGGCGTCGTGGGGAGAGGCATCCGTCGACTTCGCCGCGGCGACGGATTCGCCCGTCAGCGCGGATTCGTCGACCTCGAGCTGGTTCGCAGAGATCAGGCGGAGGTCGGCGGGGATCTTGTCGCCCGCACGAATCCGCACAATGTCACCGGGCACCAGAGTGTCGGCGCTGACCTCGATCCAACTCCCGTCGCGGCGGACGTGTGCCGAGAGCGAGAGCAGGTTCCGGATGCCGGCGAGCGCGCGTTCCGCCTGCCCCTCCTGGATGAATCCGATCAGGGCTGTGACAACGGCGACCGTGGCGATGACCCAGAAGTCGAGCCAGTCCCGGTACACCGCCTTGATGACGGCCGCGCCGAGGAGGATGTAGATGAGGATGTTGCGGAAGTGCCCGAGCAGCCGAAGAAGTGCTGGTCGCGGTTTGCCCTCGGCCAGACGGTTGGGTCCGTACTGGTTCAGCCGCGCGGCGGCCTCTGTGGTCGACAGTCCGTTCGGTGTGGATCCGAGCTGCGCCAGGACGGCGTCTGGCTCCTGGGCATGCGCCGCTGGTGCCGGAGCACTTGTCGGTGTGTCGAGGGTCATGCTCGGCTTTCGCGTCGGTGGGTTCGGTCGGGGTGCGGGTATCGGGATAAACGGTCTCGACGGTGACGGCTGTGCTCGGCAGGGGCGGCGGGTCGCGGGGGCTCAACTGCGGCTCCGCTCTCACTGTGCTCGGCCTCCGCCACCGCGCGACAGAGGCGGTTGGCCCGTTCGGTGCGCTTTGAGGGTGGTTCGTCCCTGGGTTCTGCCGGCCGCCGGCACGCGTGACACGATGGAGAGGGCGCTCGCCGGTTGGCGAGGGCCCAACGTGCGCACACACGAACGGGAGCAGCCATGCCGGAACTGATGAGGGCCGTCGAGTACCAGGGCGCTGGCGGACCCGACGTGATCCGCGTCGTCGACCGTCCACGCCCGGTCGCCGGGCCGGGTGAGGTGCTGATCCGCGTTGCAGCCGCCGGGCTCAATCGTGCCGACGTGCAGCAACGACGCGGCGTTTATCCGCCGCCGCCAGGGGCATCCGACATCCCGGGCCTTGAGGTCAGCGGAACGATCGCCGCTCTCGGTGACGGCGTTGACGCGTTCGAGGTCGGCGCCGAGGTTTGTGCCCTGCTCGCCGGGGGCGGTTACGCGGAGTATGTGGCGGTGCCCGCCGGGCAGGTGCTGCCGGTTCCCGCAGCGACACCGCTCGTCGATGCCGCCGCACTGCCCGAGGTGGCGTGCACCGTCTGGTCGAACCTCTTCATGACCGCGCACGTCACTGCGGGCGACTGGGTGCTGATCCACGGCGGCGCCGGTGGCATCGGGACGATGGCGACCCAGCTCGTCGCCGCGTTCGGCGCCCACCCGGTGGTCACCGCCGGCAGCGCCGAAAAGCTCGCCTATTGCCGGACCTTCGGCGCCGAAGCGGGCATCAACTACCGCGATGAGGACTTCGTCGAGCGGATGCTGGACATCTCCGGCGGGCACGGAGCCGACGTCATCCTCGACGTCGTTGGCGCGAAATACCTCGACCGAAACGTGCATGCGCTTGCGCTCGGCGGACGCCTGGTCGTGATCGGGCTGCAGGGTGGCGCGAAGGCCGAACTCGACCTCGGCCTGCTGATGTCCCGGCGCGCGAGCGTCGCCGGCACGACCCTCCGTTCCCGGCCGATCGCGGAGAAGGCGCGGGTCGTCGCCGAGGTCGCCGCGCACGTCTGGCCGCTCGTCGAGGCGGGCACCGTGCGCACCGCCGTCGAGGCGCGCTACCCGCTCGACCGGGTCGCGGAGGCCCACGAACACTTCGACTCGGGCCAGCACACTGGCAAGATCCTGCTCACGATGTGACGAGCGGATGCCGTCGGTTGGGTTGCGCGCGGAGCCGGGCGGTGCAGCACCGTCGCTTCGGGAGGTAAATCGCGGGGTGCGTCGACGTATGGGCGGCGGACCCGCGGTTTTCCCGCCCGAAGTTGCGGTGTCGGGCGGCTCCAGTGCCGGGGGCGGCAGGCACGTCCAGTGGGCGAGTGGGTGGGTTGCCGCGGTCGTGGGGTGTCGCCCGTGCGCAGCACCGTCGCTTCGGGAGGTAAATCGCGGGATGCGTCGACGTATGGGCGGCGGGCCTGCGATTTTCCCGCCCGAAGTTGTGGTGCCGGGCGGCGCCCACCGGTTCCAGCACCGCGCGGGCAGTTACGAGTCCGACCAGGCTCCCAGCGCCGTCGCGACGCTCTCAATGAGCCGGGCAAAACTCCGCTCCCTGTCCACAGGAAGCTGGAACCCGCCTCGGGTCTCCAGGTCGACGAAACCGTGGAGCGCCGACCGAAGGAACCGGGTGGCATCCACAGCGTCATCGCCCCGGAGGTCGTAGCCGGCGAGAACGTCGTAGATCACCTGAACGAGAACCGATGACACGCGCGAGTCTTCCGGATCTTCGGATGCCGCCGCTCGCACGGTCAGCGGGTACTGGCCGGGATGCTCAACCGCCCATTTCCGGTAGGCGAGGGAGAGCGCACGGATGGCGTCGTCCCGGGAGCGTCCAATGGCCGCCTGCCCGAGAGCGCGAGCGAGATCCGTCTTCGCGCGCAAGGTGATGCCCCGGTAGAGACCGGGCATGCCGTCGACGTGTTTGTAGAGGGAGGGAGCCCGCACGCCGAGGCCCTCGGCCAGGACGGCGAGATTCAAGCCATCGGCTGCAGGGTCATCGAGGATCTGGGCGGCGCGCTCGATGACCGTGGCCTCGTCGAGTCCAGCCCTAGGCACGCGTGGTCACCGTCCGGAGGAAGTCCAGGATGCTGGCCGAAACCAAGTCGGGCTGTTGCGAGTGCGGGTAGTGACCGGCTTCGGGAACCATGACGGATGTTCCCTTCAGCGTGTGCGCGATCCACTCCGCTTCGACCCGTGGATCCTTAAAGTCCGGGTCCTTCTCGCCCATGATGACCAGGGTCGGCGTCGAGACCGACTCGAGGCTCTCGCCGGCGCGCACGTGGTCGGTGCGGGTGGTGAGGCTGAAGGCGCGCGCGTAGCCGGGCCGCTTGATACTTGCGATTGCGGTGCGCTGGTACTCGGCGAAGTCCGACGGCTTGGTGCCGGCGTAGAGGGTTGGCATGTATGCCTTCCATGCCGCTGCTGCCCACGGGCGGGCCATCAGGACCCGGAAGAGGAGAGTCTGCATCGGGTTGGCGGCCGGTTGCCGCACGAACGGGCCAATCAGCACGAGGCCGTTGACGAGCTCAGGATGCTCCGCCGCCACGATGACCGCGGCACCCGCCGCCATCGAGCTGCCGACAACAATCGCCGGACCGAGTTCGCGAAGAAGGGCGGCGATGTCGCCGGCCGTGTCGACGTCACCGTAACTCGAGAAGGACGCATCGCTGTCGCCGTGACCACGCAGGTCTGTGGTGACAACCGTGTAGCCCGCTTCGGCGAGTGCTGGAGCAAGGAACCGGTAGGTGGATCGAAGCTCGCCCATGCCGGGCACGAGTACGATCCGCGGCCCGTTGCCTCGAACGTCGTAGGCAATCCTCCCCTGAGTGCCGCGCTGGAGGAAGCGCGTTGTGAGTTGATGTGTCATGTGGCTAATCTACTTAGCTTTTAAGCTAAGCGCAATAGGCACCGCGTCTTAATCACTGAAGCCGGCGAGCTGGGGTGTACGCGGGCCTTCCGCACGCACCGCCGACGGCGAAGAATCGAGCCATGAACACATCGAACAAATCAACCGATGGCGGTGTCCTGATTGTCGGGGCCGGACCGGGTATCGGCCTGGCCGTGGCCCGCCGATTCTCCCGTGGCGGCCGGTCGGTCGGGCTCATTGCCAGGTCAGCGGAGCGTCTGACGCAACTCTCGGATGCTCTCGAGGCAGAGGGCATCCGGACAGCGTGGCAGGCCGCCGACGCGACGGATGCCGACGGCCTTGCCCGCGGCATCCGTTTGCTTACCCAGCAGCTCGGACCGATTGAGACTCTCTGTTTCAGCCCGCTGCCCTCGCTCGCGCTCATCCGCCCGATTCTCGAGACAGCGCCACGGGAGTTCATCGAGTCGTTCAGTCTGAACGTGGCTGGCGCTGCGGCGGCGGTCGCCGAAGTCACGCCGGGCATGATCGAGCGGGGGCACGGGACTCTGCTGTTTACAACGGGCAGCGCGGCGCTCAACCCCACCCCGGAGCGGGCCGCGAGTGTCGTCACGACGGCAGCAGAGACTGCCTATGTCGAACTACTGCATCGAGCCCTCACCCCGCGCGGCATCCGCGTCGCTCAACTCGCCATCGTTGGAGCCGTCGGCCCCGGCGCGGCCCACGAACCGGACGCTGTTGCCGAGGCGCTCTGGGCGGCATCCGTGTCAGCGGACGGACCGCTCACCGTGCTCCGCCAGCCTGCCGAATCCGACATCGCGTGATGACCGCGCGTCGTTAGCGGGCCGCGCCATCAGGTGGAGCGGAGCATCGCTGAGAGATCAGCGAGGATCGGACACGCGACGTTCGCTCTCGCCGGGCACGACCGGGGATCGCTCGTGGCGATCCGCGCAGGTCTTGACCACCCCGGTGTCGTGACCCACCTCATGAGCCTCGACGTGCTGCCGACCCTCGATATGTGGGACATCCTGCACGGCGCCGACGCAAAGGTGGCCTGGCACCTCTACCTCATGGCGCAACCGGTGGGTGTGGCCGAACCGATGATCTCGGCGGTTGCCGACACCTTCTTCGCGTCGTTCATCGACGACTGGGTCTCCACACCCGAGGCAATTCCGACCGAGTACCGCGCCGAATACCTTCGCGCCTCCCGCGAGGCCGTGCCGTCGATCGTCGCCGACTACCGGGCATCCGCCGGCATCGACGTGCTGCGAGATCAAGCGGACCGGGCATCCGGGAACACCCTCGCCATGCCGGTGACCGCCATCCAGCAGGACTGGGGCACTGCCCTGGGCTATGACGCCGCCGGGCTTTGGCAGGCATGGGCGCCGGATCTCGAGCACCGCACCCTGTCGGCTGGCCACTTCATGCCGGAAGAGGCGCCGGCCGAAATCATCGCGGCGTTGCGCGAGTAGCTCGTGCGCTGACCGCGACTGTTGGCGCCTGCCGGGTGCGCCGCCGTTTCGGGAGGTAGATCGCGGGGTGCGTCGATGTATGGGCGGCGGACCCGCGGTTTTTCCGCCCGAAATGACGGTGCCGGGCGGTACAGACCGGTTCCGGCGCGTCGGTATCAGCCCGTCCATCAGTACCGCGGTAGGCGCGTCGTGTGCGTGAACGGGTGGGCCACTCCGGCCATCGGGAGTCGTCCGTGCGCCGCGCCGTCGTTTCGGGAGGCAAATCGCCGGGTTTGTCGATGTATGGGCGGCGGACCGCGGTTTTTCCGCCCGAAGTGACGGTGCCGGGAGTCGCCCGCGTGCATGCAGCGTCGTTTCGGGAGGTGAATCGCGGGGTTTGTCGATGTATGGGCGGCGGACCCGCGGTTTTTCCGCCCGAAGCGACGGTCCCCGTCGTGTCGTTCCCGTTGCACGTGTCGCGTCGCCCGGCCCGTCTCGGCCAACCTCCGGCGGGTCTCTGCCAGATCCATCAGTGACGGCTGCGCGGCCCGCACCCCGCACCTACGCTGGGGGCGTGACCCCGCCCTCCACAGTCATCCGTCCGACGCGATTGAGCCCACTCGTGCTCGTCGCCATTTCGGTGACGCTTGTTGCATGGGCGAGCGCGTTCATCGTCATCCGCGGCGTCGGACCGGACTTCACCCCGGGCGGGATGTCGCTGCTGCGACTGGTGGTCGGCACAGTTCTGCTCGGCTTCCTGCTGATCGGACGCCGATGGGTGGCACCCACCCGCCGGGAGTGGCTGCTCATCCTCGGCTTCGGCGTTGCCTGGTTCGGCGCGTACAACATCGCGCTCAACACGGCCGAGGAGACGCTCGACGCTGGCACGACCGCGATGATCGTCAATCTCGCGCCGATCCTCGTCGCCCTGGGCGCCGGGCTTTTTCTCCGCGAAGGGTTGCAGAAGTGGCTCGCCATCGGCGCGGGCGTTGCCTTCACCGGCGTGATCCTGATCGGGGTCGGCGCAGGCAACGCCAACGGCGGAATCGACGGCATCGCGGTGCTCTGGGCGCTTCTCGCCGCCGTCACCTATGCGGCGGGTGTGCTGTTCCAGAAGCCAGCGCTCAAGCGACTGCCCGCCGGCCAGGTGACCTGGCTGGGCTGCGCCATCGGCACCATCGCATGTCTGCCGTTCAGCGGCCAGCTTCTCGCCGACCTGCAGCAGGCGCCGACCAGTTCGATCCTCGGTGTTGTCTACCTCGGCGCCGTGCCCACCGCCATCGCGTTCAGCACCTGGGCGTACGCGCTGTCGCGGGTGCCGGCGGGCCAGCTCACGATCTCGACGTACATCGTGCCGCCGCTCGCGATTCTGATGGGGATCGTCTTCCTCGGCGAACTCCCGGTGCCGCTCGCGATCGTCGGCGGCATCCTGTGTCTCGTCGGAGTGGCGCTGACCCGCCGCGGCCGGTGATCGCCGCCGAGGCCGGCTCGCTCGCCACGGTGACCGGCCCTCGAGTCGCCCACGCCCACGCGCCGTCGCCGTCCCCGCTATTTTCGGGCGGTAAATCGTGACGTCTGTCGCGCTATTGCGCATGAAGCCACGGTTCTTCCTCCGGAAGCGCACTGCGTCAGCCGCAGCTAGTCGACCTCGAAGTAGTACGGCCCGTCGGTGCCCTCCGCGCCGGAATAACTGAGTGCGATCAGCCCCTCGCCGGGGTCGTCGCTGGGAATCGGAATCACGATATTGCCGACGACGGTCTCATTGAGGTCGACGTCGGTGAAGCCCGAAAAGTCGGGATCGGGTGCGGCGCTGAGTTCATCCGTGGCGCTGTAGACCTCGTTGCCATTGCCTGTAACGTACTCGACGGTGATCTCCGTGCCGGGGTCGGCACCAGCCTGGGCGCGCGGTGCCGCAGCGACGGAAACCATGGCCCAGTTCATGCCCTCTGGCGGTGCCGGGTTACCTTCGACCGCGAGCACGAGATCGGTGGCGTCGAGGTCGTATGCCGTGACGGTCGCCAGATACACGGTCTCGCCGTCGGTGTCCACGAATTCGACGGGGGAGCCGAGGGTGAGCGATTCCAGGGTGGCACGCGGTTCGGGTGTTGCGGTGATCCCGGGGCGGGCGCGCGGGGTTTCGTCGACGGCCTCGCCGATGGCGAAAATGAAGCCGAAGGTGTACGCGACGATCATCACCGCAGCGAGGACCAGCGACACGAAAGAGAGCACCGTTCCCCAGATCGCCTGCCCGCGTGGCCGGTCGGCGAGCACCAGGCCAATGATGCCCAGCACGATCCCGGTCACACCGAGCAGGAACGACAGGAAGTTCGCGAACGGGATGAACGCCACTCCGATCGACACGATGCCGATGATCAGAGACGCGAGCCCCGGGCCGTTTCCCGGTTTCGGTGGACCCTGACCCACCGGGGCATACCCATAGTGGGGCTGCTCCTGCGGGTAGAACTGCGACGCGTTGTACGGCGGTTGCTGCGTGTTTCCTTCGCCCGCGGAACCGTACGGACTCGGCGGTGGATTTGTCATACTGCGAGTGTGACCCTCGCAGCGCGGCGCGGTGAGGGTACTAAGACCTACACCGCTTCGGACGCCGCTCGAGGAGGAGCCCGAGAACTGCCCCGCCCCCAGTTTGCGGAAGCTCTAGCGTGGGAGTCGTAGCCCCTGCATCCCACCGTCCACGGCGAGGGAGACCCCGGTCGTCGAACCTGCGAGAGGGCTCGCAAGGTAAGCGATTGCGGCTGCGATTTCTTCCGGAGCGACGAGGCGACCGTGGGGCTGGCGCGCCTCGAGCGCAGAGCGCGCTGCGTCAGGATCGGCAGCCGATGCGAGGAGCCGTCCGATCCACGGGGTGTCCGCAGTGCCCGGGTTCACGCAGTTGACACGGATGCCCTCGGCCAGGTGGTCCGCAGCCATACTCAGGGTGAGAGAGAGCACAGCGCCCTTGGTTGCACCGTAGAGTGCGCGGGCGGGCAGTCCCGCAGTGGCCGCAATGGAACAGGTGTTCACGATGGCGGCATGGTTGGAGCGCCGCAGGTGTGGCAGTGCGGCGCGGGAAACTCGCACCAACCCAACGACGTTGACATCAAACACTCGGTGCCATTCGTCATCGTCATTCGACTCGATCGTGCCTTGCGCCCCGATGCCGGCGTTGTTGATGACGATATCGATGCCGCCGAGTCGCTCGGCGGCTTCGGCGACGGCCGATCGTACGGACTCGTCATCGGACACGTCGCACCTGAGCGCGACGACGCCGGGGCCCGCCGCCTCGGGCGTCAAATCCAGCACGGCCACTCGTGCGCCACGCTCGACAAGCAATGTCGCAGTGGCGGCGCCGATTCCGGAAGCCCCACCTGTAACGATGGCTGTCAGTCCGTCAAATTCCATGGTTTGTCCTTACTGATGTGCCGGTGTGAACTGCTGGCGTTGGCGGCCGAGGCCGTCGATCTCGATTTCGACGACGTCTCCGGCGGAGAGGTAGGGGAAGCGTCCCGAGAGCGCGACCCCTTCCGGCGTCCCGGTGCAGATGAGGTCACCGGGTTCGAGCACGAGGTACTGGCTGAGGTTAAAGATGATCTCGTTGACGCTGAAGATCAGGTCGGCTGTCGACGAATCCTGCCGTGGCTCGCCGTTCACCCAGCTGCGCAGCCTGGCATCGCTCGGGTCGAACTCGTCGGGCGTGACGACGACGGGTCCGGTCGGGCAGAACCCGGCGCAGCTCTTACCTTTCGACCACTGACCGCCCGATACCTCCAGCTGGAACGACCGTTCCGAGAGGTCGTTGACGGTGACGAAGCCCGCGATCGAGTCACGCGCCTGTTCCGGTGAGTCCAGGTATGAGGTGCGCTTGCCGATAACGACGCCGAGTTCGACCTCCCAGTCCGTCTTGGTCGACCCGCGCGGAATCGCGACCGCGTCGTTCGGGCCGACGACGGTGTTGGGTGCCTTGTGAAAGAGAATCGGAACAGTCGGCGGCTCTGAACCCGACTCTGCCGCGTGCGCGGCGTAGTTCATCCCAATGCAGAACACGGAGGACGGCCGAGCGATGGCTGCGCCAACCCGGATGCCGGACGACGGCAGTTCTGGAAGCGCGGAGGCGGCAAGTGCCTGCGCTGCCTGAGCCGGTCCGTCAGACCTCCAGAAGGCGGCGTCGATGTCGGTCGTGATGGAGGCGAGGGAGTAGTACGTCCCGTCCTCGACGACGCAGGGGACCTCTGCCCCCAAGGGGCCAATTCGCGCGAATTTCATGTCATATCCTTCTCAGAACCGGGGGTGCAATGTCAACAGGCTGTGCCGCTCACCGGCCTGTCGGCGCAGCGACAGGTGTCGTCTCGGCGCTGGCCGTCGCGGCTTCGGCGAGACGGCGCTTCTCTGCGCGGGTGTCTGCCAGATTGAAGAGGGCAGCGAGGATGGCGCCAGCAACGTTGTGCCAGATCGTCGCGACAGCAGCCGGCAGGGCGGCGAGCGGGGAGAAGTTCGCGTTGGCGAGGGCGGCAGCCAGTCCGGCGTTCTGCATTCCGACCTCGATGGCGACGGCGCGACGTTCGCGGGCGCCGAGGCGACCGGCCTTCGCAGCGAGGTAGCCGAGCCCGAAGCCAGCTGCGTTGTGGAGCACGACGGCAAGGATGACGATGAGCGCAGAGCCCATGACAACCTCGGCGCTTCCGGCCATGATGCCCGCGATCACCAGTGAGAGGACCGCCACCGAGATCCACGGAACGGCCGGCGCAATTTGGGCGACCAGCTTCTTGGCCAGGAGCCGCACAATGAGACCAAGCGCAACGGGGATGATGACCATCTGGAGGATCTGCAGCGCCATGGACCAGAAGTCGATGGGCAGGTAGCTGCCGGCCAGCCAGAGCACGAGCAATGGAGTCAGTACCGGCGCCACCAAGGTCGAGATGGTGGTCATCGAGATGGACAACGCGACGTTTCCCTTGGCGAGATAGGCAACGATGTTGGACGATGCTCCACCGGGTGCGGACCCGAGAAGCACCATTCCGACGATGAGCAGCGGGTCAAGCTGAAGCAGCACCGCGATACCGAAGCCGGTGAGCGGCATGATCAGGAATTGGGCGACGCATCCGATCAACACCGCATGGGGCATTTTGGCAACGATCCTGAGGTCGGGAATCGTGAGGGTGAGACCCATGGTGAACATGACGATGCCGAGCAGCGTTGGAACCAGGGGGTTCAAAGGGAGCGCCACATCCGGTGCCAGAGTGCCGAAGATGCCGGCAATGACGATGATTACCGGAAACGCCATGACCGCGATCTTGGCCGATCGACGCTCGCGAGAAGCGAGAAGGTCGGATGTATTGCTCAAAATTTTCCTCCTTGAAAACAATTCGACAGCCAGCTGATCGGCCCGAGAGTACGCTAGCACGCCGCAAGTCCGCCATGCGACGGGATTCATCGCTGCGGTGCCGGCAGCGTAATGATCGGATCAATTTTCCAAAGCCGTCGACATGAAACGCTCCGGCCTTCATGGAGCGTCTAGAGGGCGCCTTTAAGCCAAGCTTCGATCCCGCCGACATGCAGGGTCAGGGCTGCGCGCGCCAGGTCCGGGTCTCGGCTGCGGAGGGCGGCGAGGATGGCGCCATGCTCGGAGAGCGTGCGGGCTGTTGACGCGTCCTCGGTGATGCCTCGCCAGACGCGGGCGCGGATGGTCGAACTCGAGAGGCTTTCGAGCAGGCCCGACAGATAGGCGTTTCCACTGGCAGCAGTGATCTGCCGGTGGAATTCGATGTCGTGGCTGACGAGATCGTCGAGACTCGTCGACTCATCGACGGAGGACAGAAGCTGCGAGAGATCATCGAGCTGCGCGTCACTTATGCGCACCGCGGCCAGGCCGGCGGCGTGAGCCTCGAGGACGCGCCGCACTTCGAATATCTCGATCACCGAGGCATCCTGATGGAGGTCAACGACGAATGCCATCGCCTCGAGCAGGAGGTGCGGCTCGAGGCTGGTGACGTATGTCCCGTCGCCGCGACGCACATCGAGTACCCGAATCACTTCCAGTGACTTCACTGCCTCACGGAGCGAATTCCGAGACAGCCCCAGTCGCTCGCTCAGTTCCTTTTCCGGTGGAAGGCGCTGGCCGGGTTTGAGTTCACCTGACACGATCATTGCTTTGATCGTCGAGATCGCCTCATCCGTGACTGCCATGCGGCCAGCCTAACGGCTTGGTAAATAACCTCACTCGAGGCATCCGTTCGTATCTGAAGGTCACACGGACGGCGCGACTTAGAAGGAGGAGCCGGAGAACGTGAGAACGGAACCGAACGTGTACACGAAGGCCATGATCATGCCGAGGACGATCGACGTGCCCGAGAGCACAAGGCCCCACAGCGCCTGCCGTCGCGGGCGCCCCGGCAACACCAGCCCGATGATTCCGAAGACGACGCCGATGATGCCGGGCAGGGACGCGCCGAAGTTCGACCCGGGCAGGATCGCGATGAGCATCGCGGCGATGCCGATGATGAACGAGGTGAGGCCGGGTCCGTTGCTGTTGAACGGCGCGGGCTGGGCGGGGCCGTACGGATTCGGCTGCTGCTGGGGATAGCTGTAGTGCGCCTGGTTGTACGGCTGCGGCTGGGGGTACTGGTTGAACTGCGGATGCTGTGGCTGGACTGCCTGAGGGTACGGCGGCTGGTGCGGGGACGGGCGATATACGGGTGACGGCGGTGCCTGGGTGTACGGGGGCTGCGGCTGGGAGTACGGGGGCAGCTGTGCGGACTGGCTTGGAGCCGCTGGCGAGTAAGGCTGGTAACCGGCCGGCTCCGCGGGCACGGCCTCGGGCGCGTGCGGCTCGACCGGCGCAGAATCTGCGGCGCGATAGGGGCTGGGCGGACCGGAAGCGGCGGGTCCGTCAGGGCTCGGCGTTGGGTTCGTCATGCGCCGAGTATGCCCTATGTGGCACCGTCGGGGCGAGGAGAAATCTACCCACCCGTGCTGAGCGACACCGCGTTGACGGGGAGAAGTGCGCCCGGTGCCGCGGACGATTCGATCGTGTACGGCGCGCTCCGCGTGGTCTCGTCGATCACGCCGAACATCGCGGCAATGAAGCCGAACGTGTAGAGGAAGAACGTCACAAACGCGATACCCATCGAGACCACGGAGAGCACGGCTCCCCAAATAGCCTGGCCGCGCGGCCGGTCAACGAGCACCAGCCCAACGATGCCGACGACGAGCCCCGCGGGTCCGAGCAGGAAGGAAAAGACGTTGACGAGCGGAATGAACGCCGCGACGACCGAGGCGATGCCGATGATCAGCGCCGCGAGTCCTGGCCCGTTGCCGCTCTTCGGTGCCGCCGGGCCGACCGCGGTGTAACCGTACGGCAACTGCTCGTGCGGGTAGTGCTGCACCGCGTCGTACGGCGGCTGCGGCGCCGGGTACTGCGGTTGCGTGCTGGGCGGACCGGAGTCCGCTGGATCGGAAGAACTCGGCGGGAGGCTCGTCATGCGTCGAGTCTGCCGCATCATCCGGATTCTGTGGAGAAAACGGATGCTGCGGCAGAGCGGCAAGAAAGCTAGCGCTGCATCAGAGCGTCAAGACCAACGGCCATCGCCGCGGCCAGACGGAAGTCGACCCGCTGGTCGGGAACGGTGACCGTGTACTTGTCGCGCATGCTGAACTGGCGCTCACTCGTCATGACCGGTGCGCCGGTGGCGCGGTCGATGAAGTCGAAGTGCAGTGCCAGCGGAAGGTTGATGAACCGGCGGAGGATCGCGAGGGTCTGGTTGCGTTCCTGGCCGTATGCCTCAATGCCCGCTCCGCGCAGGTGGAACGACGTCCGCAAGAGGCTCTGGGCGAAATCCTTCTGGAACGATCCGATGATCGTGCCGTCAGCGGCGGTGACGTCGTACGACGCGGCAACGTCGATCGCCTGGCGTGCCTTGAACCCGAACAGCGGCATCGTCTTCGCCTCATCGGCGTAGAACGTGACCTGCTCCTTCATCGCCATCCGCTTCTGCTGCGCGATCGCGAAGATCCGGCCCTCAGACCCGTCGGGGTTGGCCTCCACGATCTCGTAGCGGTTCACCATCATGGTGAGGCGCTGCTTGACGAAAAAACGGGGCGCGTACTGGAACGTGGAGGTGGTCATCGTTGTCCTTCGGGGCAGTAGGGCAGTGGGCCGCTCGGAGATCGGGTCGCCGAGCAGGTGCAGACGCTGAAGATCCTATCGATGCCCGCCGCTGTGTGACCGCAGCGGCGCGGGGCATCCCGACCGGCGGCCTCAGCGCATCAGTCGTCGGGTGGATACGGAATACTGGGCAGAGCTTTCCACGATCGAAGGAGAACATCTCTATGTCGGACCCCATCTACACCGCCGTCGCTACCTCGACCGGAGACGGCCGCGCCGGAGGGCACACGGTCTCGAGTGACGGGCTCCTCGACGTGACCCTGGCCATCCCGACCGAAATGGGTGGACCCGGCGGGGCAACGAATCCGGAGCAGCTCTTCGCTGCCGGCTGGGCGTCGTGCTTCCACTCCGCGCTGAAGTCCGCGGCCGCGAGCCGGAAGATCACGTTCACCGACTCGGCCGTTATCGCCGAAGTGGGACTACAGCCCATGGACGGCGGCGGATTCAGCCTCTCGGCCGCGCTTCACATCGAGCTCGGCGGTGTCGATCAGGCCACAGCAGACTCCCCCGTCGAAGCAGCGCACTCCATCTGCCCCTACTCCAACGCGACCCGCGGCAACATCCCCGTCACCCTCGACGCCACTGTTGCCTGACCGGGCCTGCCCGGCGCGGCTGCGACCGTGCCGATGACATCCGCGACCTCAGCTCGCCTCGATCCCGGCGTCGCTGCGAGCCGTGCCCGCTGGGCCGTCTCGGCGCTCTTCCTCACCAACGGCGCGCTCTTCGCCAACATCCTGCCGCGGTATCCCGAAATTAAGGCGGCCCTCGGGCTCGACAATGCCGCCTACGGGATCGCCGTCGCGGCGTACCCGGCCGGGGCGATCGCTGCCGGTCTCGCGGCGGGCGTGCTCATCCGCCGGCTCGGCTCCGCCCGGGTCGCCGTGGCGGGCACAGTTCTCACCGGCATCAGCCTGCTTTTTGCCGGGCTGTCGCCGGCTGTCGTTCTGTTTGGCCTGGCGCTGTTCGTCGGTGGGGCATCGGATGCCATCACCGACGTCGCGCAAAACGCTCACGGACTCCGCGTCCAGCGTCGGTACGGCCGCTCGATCATCAATGCGTTCCACGCGATCTGGTCGATTGGTGCGGTGCTCGGTGGGTGCATGGCCGCGGTCGCCATCGCGCTCGACATTCCGGTGGGCATTCACCTCACCGTCTCGACGGCACTCTTCGCGGCCGTCGCACTCACCGCACGCCGATTCTGCCTCCCCGGTCGTGACGACGAACTCGAGGAGCTGGACGAGGCAGGGTCCGCCGACAGGTCGGATGCGCCGGTCGCCGCGCGTCAACGCGTCTCTGGCCGCACCGTTGTCATGCTCGCCATGCTGACCCTGGTCGCGATGGCCGGGGCTGTCGCCGAAGATGCGGGCAACACCTGGGCGACGCTGTACCTCGCCGATTCGCTCGGTGCGGCCGCGGCGGTTGCTCCGCTCGGCTTCATCGCACTCGTCGGTTCGCAGTTCATCGGACGGATCATCGGCGACGGGATGGTGGACAGGTTCGGTCAGCGGGTAGTCGCCCGCGCCGGCGGACTGATCGCCGCGGTCGGCATGGGACTTGCTCTCGCGTTCCCGAGCGTACCCGGCACCATCCTTGGCTTCGCCGCCGCCGGATTCGGCACCGCAACGCTGATCCCGGCCGCGATGCACGCCGCCGACGAGCTCCCCGGCATCCGCGCGGGCATGGCTCTCACGATCGTGTCGTGGCTGCTGCGCGTCGGCTTCCTGCTGTCGCCGCCGTTCGTCGGCTTCATCGCCGAGAACGAGAGTCTTCGGGCCGGGCTGCTCGTTGCACCGGCTGCCGGCATCGTCGCGATTCTGTTCGCCGGTGCGCTGGAGAAGCGCCGCGCGAGGGATCGCTGACGGGGCCGGCGCGGAAGGTCCCAGCGCTGAACTCCGCGGTGTAAGTCAGCCGACGACGCCGAGGGTCTGTGCCCACTCCACGGCGGAGGCGATGAATACGACGAGCGAGCCAACGACGAGGAATGCCCAGCCCAGCGCCTGGCGGTCGAATGACTGCAAGGTCCACTGCTCGGCCGGAGAGAGCGGGTCACCCGATTCGCGGATCAACTGCTTCAGGAGCGTTCGGCGCTTACGGATTCGCCAGCGCGGAACCGCGTAATACGTGCGGCTGCGGCCATCCGGGGCGACCCGGCTGAGGTCCGACTGGGAGTTCTCAAGCGAGCGGATGCCGTTCTGAAGCGCGTTGACCATCTGGATCATCGTGCCGATGAGCAGCAGCACCGACCCGAGTGCCAGGGCGAAGAGAACCATTCTCGGTCACACCCTGAACGAGCACAGGTGGCTGATACCCGTGAAGCCCATGCGTTCGTAGACCGGTTGCCCGAGGGTGCTCGCCTGAAGGGTAGCGACGCGGAGGCCCCGCTCTTGAGCGGATCGCAGTGCCCATCCGGTGAGGGCCGTGGCGATTCCGCGGCCGCGGAAGGCGGCATCCGTTGCCACGAGGTAGATACCGGCGACGCCGTCGCTGACCAGAAGTTCGGCGGTGCCAACGATGCGTCCGTCGATGATGCCGACGAAGCGTTCAAGCGAACCGTCGGACGGTCTCAGCGACTCCGCCCGAATCGCACCCTCGCGAGCTGTGGCGGTGACACCCATCGAGGCGGCGTACCCGTCGACCCACGGGCCCAGGTCGGCGTTCGGGCTGAACGGTTCGATCGTGAGGTCGGCGGGGATGTCGCCGAGGGCGAAGCTGTAGAGAGCCAGGGCCATTACCGGAGTAGTTCCGACCTGTCGGATGCCACGCTCCTGCAGGTGATTCTCGATCGCCGGGTCGGTGTCATCGCCGATCTCCCAGAGCCAGGGCACGCCGGCGAAGTGTTCCGCGGCCGCGGCGAGTGTGGACTCGGGGTCGCTCTCCTGCACCCGAAGCACGGCGTTGAGTCGCGGGTGCGCAATGCCGCTGCGGGTCCAGGTGACGGAGTCGTCGCGCGTGCTTTCGGCACCCCAGCCGAGCCAGTACGAGCGGTAGTTGGCGAGCTGCGGGGCGAGGTTGCCGATGTCCTGTTCGGCCACCGGAGTGGTCGATGGCGCTTGAGGATTATTCATCCGGTTGATCATAGGCAGCGGGTGGCGGCATCCGCCATCGTTTTATTCGGGGGGCTGTAACCGGCGCACCGTGCAGGCGAACGCCCGGGCGGGCTACTCGACCGCGAAGTAGAACGGGTCGGTGACGGCGTCGTCGTAGGTGTACGACAGCGTCCAGTATCCGCCCAGAGAATTGTCGTCCGGGACGGCGATCACGACGTTCCCGGTTCCGCTCTCGCCCTCGGCGAGGTCAGTGAGCAGCTCGATCCTCGGCTCGGGGGCGAGCGCATACAGGTCAAGCGGGCTGAATTCGTAACCGTTCGACGTGACGTACCCGACAGCGATATCCATCGCGGGGGAGACGTGCACGCTCGACAGCGCTGTCACATCGACGGTCACCATCGCCCACTTCATCCCCGCGGGCGGTTCGGTGTTGCTCGCGACAGCGAGCACCTGGTCGTTCGCATCGAGAACGGATGCCGACAGCGTCGCCTCGTAGGCCGGCTGACCCGCGAGGTCGATGAGTGTGATCGGGGTGCCGAGCGCGAGTGACTCGGCCGGCGGCGGTGTTGCCACCTCGCTCGAGCTCGAATCGTTGTTGTACGACTTGTCCAGTTCGCTGCCGACATACGAGATGAACCCGAACGTGTACACAACGATCATGAGAACCGCGAGGGCGATCGACACCGCCGAGAGCGCCGTCCCCCACACGGCCTGGCGCCGTTCGGGTTGGGCGCGCCGGAGTCCGACGATTCCGCAGATGATGCCGGTGATGCCGAGCAGGAAGGACAGGAAGTTGACGATCGGGATGAACGCGGTCACCACTGACGCGATTCCGATCACCAGGGCGGCGAGTCCTGGTTTGCCCCGATTCGGTGCTGGCGTTCCGGGTGCTGTGAAGGCGGCGGGGTACCCGTACGGGCTTTGCTGCTGCCCGGCATCCGGTGCGGGGGCGTAGATCGGTGGGTTCTGCGGCGCGGAATCCGCGGGACGATAGGGACTCGGCGGGAGGTTCGTCATACCGAGAGTCTGCCCCACCGCGGTTGTGATCGGCGAGGGGAG
This sequence comes from Mycetocola sp. Y442, assembly GCF_056898615.1. Classification (NCBI taxonomy): domain Bacteria; kingdom Bacillati; phylum Actinomycetota; class Actinomycetes; order Micrococcales; family Microbacteriaceae; genus Mycetocola; species Mycetocola sp. Y442. Next base: position 514,870 of record NZ_JBXHBV010000003.1, on the reverse strand, counting down.
AGGTGCCCAGTGCCGTACCTGGGTCGTTGAGGCGAGCGTTGCTCCCCTAGGATTTCTGACGAAAGCGACCGACCAAGGGTGGAGCGAATGGCTGAACAAACTGGCGCTCTGCTGGGGGCGCTCGCGGAGGAGCTCACCCTCCCGTCGCCACAGCGCGATACCGGTGCGGCCGATGGGTCGCTTCGATCCGTGATCCGTCTGCTGCAGGAGGCCGAGAGACTTCAGGCGGATGGGCACGCCGATGCCGCGCTGCGTGCGCTCGATGGTGCTGCGCGTCACGTGTCCGACTCGTGGTCGTTCCGGTCGGTCCTGGGGATCGAAGTGCTTCGGGTGGCGCAAGGCAGGCGTGCGGCGAGCTCCCGCTGAGCGTCACCTTCTGACGAACGAACTTCAGCGCTGCAGCGCCTCGATCGCAATGACCGTCGCCTCGGCGATCAGCGCGTCGTCGTAGTCGGCGTCGGCTTCTGAGCGGCTCGACAGAACGGTGAGCACGATCGGATCGCCCTCCGTGGGCCAGATCACCGCGACGTCGTTTCGGGTTCCGTAGCCCGCCGAGCCGGTCTTGTCGCCGACCGTCCATTCCGTCGGCACGCCCGCCCGGATCAGCTTCTCTCCGGTGGTGTTGCCCACGAGCCATTCGGTCAGGATCTCTCGATCGGATGCTTCGAGGGCGTCGCCGAGGACGAGCGCCTCGAGCGTCGTCGCAAATGCTTCAGGGGTGGTCGTATCGCGCGGGTCACCGGGGATCGCTTCGTTGAGCTCCGGCTCGGTGCGGTCCACCTGGGTGACGTCGTGGCCCATCGCTGCGAGTGCGGTCGCGAGCCCGGCCGGACCGCCGATCTGCTCGAAGATGAGGTTCGCTGCCGTGTTGTCGCTGTATCGAACGGCGGCGTCGCCCAGTTCGCGGAGCGTCATCCCGGTGTCGACGTGCTGCTCGGTGATCGGCGCGTAGTCGAGCAGGTCGGACTCGTCGTAGGTCACGAGGGTGTCGAGCTCGTCATCGCTGGTCTGGTCGAGCAGTACAGCCGACGCGAACACCTTGATGGTGGAGGCGTAGGCGAACCGCTCGTCGCTTCGGTACTCCAGCGCCAGGCCGGTTCCGGTGTCGAGCGCGTAGACGCCGAGGCGGGCGTCGAATTTCTGCTCGAGTTCGACGAACTCTGTGTCCGCCGACGGTGCGGTTGGGGCCGGGGTTGCCGTGGCCGATGGTGTTTCTGCGGGGGCAGGTTCGGCCGCACATCCAACGAGGGCACCTATGGCGAGGGCGGTAAGCGCAGCGGTGACGAGGCGGATCGTGTGGGGCATCAAGATTCTCTCGGGGTGGATCATCGAACGTGGTTGCCCAAGTCATCGTAGTGGGGCTGCGACGGGGTCCATCGATGCGCTGACCGCACGCGCTTATGGCGCGCTGGGCGCGAGTTCTCTCAGACGCGACGGCAAGATTCGAACTTGCGAATTGACGGGCTATGAGACCGTTCCCTTTGACCACTTGGGTACGCCGCGGTAGACAGCCACGGTACGGAGATGATCGGCAGCCCGCAATCGATGTGTCGCCGTCTTACGCCGGATGTCGTCCCTCAGCAGTTGCGGGCGCGGTATTCACCCGGCGAAACCTCGCACAATTTCACGAAGTGAGCGTAGAAGCTGCTCTGCGATCCGAAGCCCGCCGCGTGCGCGATCTCGCTCGCGCTCAGCGTTGTGGTGACCAGCAGGCGTTGCGCCTCCGAGACCCGGCAGCGGGTCAGATATTCGCCGAGCGTTGTTCCGACCGATCGCCGAAACAACGACATCGCGTAATGGGTGTTGAGATGCGCGGCTTCTGCCACGTCAGCTGTGCTGATCGGCTCTCGAAAGTGCGCCATGATGAACTGCGTCATCGCGATCACCCGCTGCATCGATTCTGAGGCACCCGGTCTCGCGAGGGCCATCGTCGCATCCTGTTCAGTGGATCGCCGGTGATAGCCGAGCAGGCGTCGCACCAGTGCGTGTGCCTCGATGAGCGCGGTTGCCGCGCCCTCCTCCTCGTCCAGCTCCCGCAGCCAGCACATGAACATCGACTCGACGTCGTGACCGGCTGCCGCAATGGGGACGATCACCGGCCTGCCCTGGAGCACATTATGGAGATCGCGGGCCGCGAGCCCCCAGTGGAGCACGGTGCTCAACGGAATGTGCAGCCAGCAGCTGTCGACCGGATCGTCCTCGGGAGTCTGGATTGTTTGGTGCGGAACGGCACCCCAGAACAGCGCCACATGCCCGGCTGGAATGCTGATGCGCTCACCTCCGAAGAGGTAGTCGAGCTGCCCGCTGAGTACGAAGTTGAGTTCCAGATCGTCGTGCTGATGGGACCGGTTCATCGGCAGCACTTCGCCGCGGCGACTCCAGATCGCTGGGTTGACGACATCGACGGCGGAGGAACGAACGGACGGGGCATGCACAACAATGGACATGCCTACAGGCTAGGACACGACCTGAGGATTCTGGACAAAGTCGACCCCACGGCGGAGGCGCCGGACCACTCGGACCTCCTAGCGTTGGGGCATGCACTCGCCAACGCGACCTCCCAAGATCGCCATCATCGGCGCGGGAGGCTTTGTCTTCCCGTTTCGCCTCATTGGCGACCTCATCAGCTTCCCCGCGCTGCAGTCGAGCACGCTTTGCCTGATGGATCTCGATGCCGAGCGGGTCGCCCGTACGGCAACGGCGGCGCGCGAGTTGGTCGCCCACCACGGCCTCGGCACCATGATCATCGAGACGACCGATCGTCGCGAGGCGCTCCGCGACGCCGACTTCGTCATCATCACCTTCCAGGTCGGCGGAATCGACTCCTACCGCCACGACGTTGAAATTCCGCGCAAGTACGGTGTCGACCAGACGGTCGGCGACACGATCGGGCCCGGCGGGGTGTTTCGGTTCCTCCGCTCGGTTCCGGCATACGAGGTCATCGCTGCCGACGCGCTCGAACTCTGTCCAGACGCGCAGTTCATCAACTACGCGAACCCGATGGCCATGGCCACCGCGTTCCTCAACGCCAAGGGGCTCCGGACGGTCGGCCTCTGCCACAGTGTGCAGGGCACAACACGGATGCTGGCGCGAACGCTCGGTGTTCCGTACGACGAGGTCAATTACGTGTGCGCCGGCATCAACCACCAGGCGTGGATCCTCCGATTCGAGCACGGCTGCGATGACCTCTACCCGCGATTGCGCGAGACGATGACCGCACTCCACCAGCGCGGGCGCGGTGCGGCGGATCTCACCGACGACGACGGTGACCACAGCGAAGCGGCCGTGGCCGCGAGTAACTACGAGGGCGGAAACGAGCAGGTCCGCACAGCCATCATGAACACGTTCGGTTACTTCCAGACCGAATCGAGCCACCACGCATCCGAGTACCTGCCGTACTTCCGGAAGGATCCTGCGACGGTGCTCGAGTACATTCCTGAGCGGTGGGATTACTACGAGATCTGTGTCGCCCACGATCTGTCCGGTGATATCGAGCAGCAGCTCGAGAAGCTCAAGAGCAACCTCGAACCGTCGGTCGAATACGGCGCGAGCATCATCAACTCGATCGTCACCGGCGTGCCGAGCGTGATCTACGGCAACGTTCCCAACGACGGCCTCATCTCCAATCTCCCGGCTGATGCCTGCGTCGAGGTGCCCTGCCTCGTCGACAAAAACGGCGTGCAACCGGTCACGATCGGCGCGCTCCCGCCCCAGCTGGCGGCGCTCAACCGCACCAACATCAACGTGCAGACGCTCGCGGTTCTGGCCGCGCTCACCGGCAACAGGGAATACGTCTTTCACGCGGTCGCTGTCGACCCGCTCACCAGTGCAATCCTCACGCTTGACGACATCCGTTCAATGACCGAAGAGCTCTTCGACGCCCACGACGCCTTGCTGCCCCCGGCACTCACGGCCCGTTAAGGGGGTGGGGCGCGTCGCAGCGCCTCACGTTCTGACCGCACTGCGCACCATCGAATAACAACTGACAAGGGAGTCACGGTGACAACAGCTGCAACCAGTACGAGAAACACACCGGTGGGGGTACCACCGGGCGCGGTCCCGGGGAGACGGACAAAACGGCGGAAGGATGACACGCGGCTAGCGCTCCTGTTTATCCTGCCCGCGGTGATCGGTCTGGTCGCCTTCTACTTCTGGCCGTTGGTGCGCGGAATTTGGCTGAGCTTCACCTCCTGGGACCTGTTGTCGGCGGCGGAGTTCATCGGCGTCGCCAACTACGTGCGGATGTTTGCCGATCCGGTTTTCTGGAATGCGATTCAGGTGACGCTCGCCTACGTGGTTCTCAATATCGGTATCCAGACGATCGTCGCGCTCGTCCTCGCCTTGCTGATGCAGCGGCTGACGCAGTCGATCGTGCTCCGATCGTTGATCCTCACCCCTTTCCTCGTGTCGAACGTCGTTGCGGCACTGGTGTTCTTCTGGATCCTCGACTTCCAGCTCGGCATCGGCAACCAGATCCTCGAGTGGATCGGGCTCGACCGCATCGGCTTCTTCACCTCAGAATCCTGGGCCATCTTCACGGTTGCACTCGTGAATGTCTGGCGCCACATGGGCTACACCGCGCTGCTGATCTTCGCGGGACTCCAGGCGATCCCCAACAACTTCTATGAGGCGGCCCGCGTCGATGGGGCGTCAGAAGTACGGATGTTCCGCTCGATCACGATGCCGTTGCTGCGGCCGATCCTCGGGCTGGTGCTCATCATCTCGGTAATCGGATCATTCCAGGTGTTCGACACCATCTCGGTGACCACCGGTGGAGGCCCGGTCAACGCCACCCGGGTGCTTCAGGTCTATATCTACGAGAACGCGTTCGCGCAGTTCGACTTTGGATACGCATCCGCTCTCAGTGTCGCGATGCTCGCGATCCTGATGATCGTCACCTTCGTCCAGTACCGCGTCACGCGGGCCGGCCAGACCGACCTCAACTAGGGAGAAAGACAATGACGCAACTCCCCTCAGCCCTGGCGGTGGCCGCCGTGCCGGAATCCGCAGAGCCCACACCGCCGCAGGCACGCAAGCGACGCCGCATGAGCATCGGACGGGTCTTCGCCTGGGTCGTGATGGTGATCCTCCTGCTCATCACGATCTTCCCGTTCTACTGGATGCTCCGAACCGCGCTCTCGACGAACGGCGCGCTCGCGGCAAACGCATCATCGCTGTTGCCCGCCGAGTTCAGCTGGAACGGGTTCCGGCGCGTGTTCGGTCTGCAACCCATCGACGAAGCGATCGCCGACGGCGGTTCTGGCGCGCAGATGGACTTCTGGCGCTACCTCCTCAACTCGGTCATTGTCGCGACGGTGGTCACTGTCTGCCAGGTGTTCTTCTCGGCCATGGCCGCTTACGCCTTCTCCCGGCTCAAGTGGAGGGGCCGCAACCTCGTCTTCAGCGTCTTTCTGCTGTCACTGATGGTTCCGGTGATCTTCACGCTGCTGCCCAACTTCCTTCTCATCAAGCAGCTCGGGCTCATCGATACGCTCTTCGGCATCATGCTGCCATCGCTGTTGCTCGCACCGTTCGCGATCTTCTTCCTGAGGCAGTTCTTCCTCAACGTGCCCCTCGAGGTGGAAGAAGCGGCACTGGTCGACGGTGCAAGCAAAATCCGGGTGTTCTTCGGTGTTGTCTTGCCAATGTCGGTTGCCCCGATCGCAACGATTTCGATCCTCACCTACATCAACGCGTGGAACGACTATTTCTGGCCGCTGATGGTTTCGTACAGTGACGAATCGAGGGTGCTGACCGTCGCGCTTGGAGCCTTTAGGGCGCAGAGCCCGTCGGGCGGACCCGACTGGGCAGGACTGATGGCGGCGACGCTCGTCGCGGCTCTCCCGATGATCATCCTCTTCGCGTGCTTCGCCAAGAAGATCGTCAACTCCATCGGCTTCAGCGGAATTAAGTGAGGGTGCGAATCATGACCAGGCTCAAGACGAAATCCCGCCGTACCAGCGGACGACGCGCGTTGTGGCGCACCATTGCCGCCTCGACGCTCTCTGTCGGGCTTCTCGGCACCGCCGGTTGCGCCGCTCCGGGCGTGTCGACCGGTGTCGCCATCGACTATTGGTTGTGGGACGCACTCCAGCTGCCGGCCTACCAGAAGTGCGCGGCCGCGTTCGAAGAGGAGAATCCGGATATCCAGGTGCGGATCACCCAGTACGGCTGGGGTGACTACTGGCAGAAACTGACGGCAGGTCTCGTGGCCGGGGCAGGTCCGGACGTCTTCACCGATCACCTCAGCAAATACCCCGAGTTTGTGACCCGTGGCGTGCTGCTGCCGCTCGACGATCTCGAGGCGACGAGCGACTTCGATGGTGCCGAATTCCAGGAAGGCCTCGCCGATCTCTGGGTCGGCCAGGACGGAAAACAGTACGGCGTTCCGAAAGACTTCGACACTGTTGCACTCTTCTACGACAACGCCATGCTCGCCGACGCGGGATTGTCGGCTGCCGACCTCGAGGACCTGCAGTGGAACCCGGAGGATGGCGGAAGCTTCGAAGACATCATCGCTCGATTGACCGTCGATGAGAACGGTGTTCGCGGAGATGAAGAGGGTTTCGATCCCAAGAACGTCGAGGTGTACGGCCTCGCGTCGGGAGGAGCCGGTGACGTCAGCGGGCAGACCCAGTGGGCGTGGCTCGCCGCAGCGACCGGTTGGGAGTACACCAACGCGGAGGTCTGGGGCGACGAATACCACTACGACGACCCGCGTTTCCAGGCATCACTGGCGTGGCTCTTCGGCCTGGTCGACAAGGGGTTCATGCCCTCGTTCCAGACCGTCGGGAGTGCACCGGACCCGGTGGAGCAGTTGGGATCAGGTAAGGCAGCGCTCTCGCCGAACGGGTCGTGGAACATCAGCGCTTACGGGCGTCTCGAGGGCATCGACCTGGGTATTGCCAAACTCCCGGCAGGCCCGATCGGCCACCCCGTTTCGATGTACAACGGCCTCGGCGACTCCATCAGCGCACAGACGGACCACCCGGAAGAAGCTGCGAAGTTCGTGGACTTCCTGGGCTCTGACACGTGTCAGGTCATCGTCGGCAACGAGGGTGTCGTCTTCCCGGCGCGTCCGGCTGGAACCGAAGCCGCGGTCGACGCGTTCGCGGAGCGGGGTTTCGACGTCTCCGCGTTTACTGAGCTCGTCGACGACAACTACACAGTCCTGTTCCCGGTCACCACGAATGGTGCCGAGATCCTGTCGATCATGCTCCCCGTGATGGAGGGCATCTACATCGGCAGTTCGGACGTCTCCGAACTCACACAGGTCAACGAGAGGATCAACAAGATCCTCGCGGAGTGACCCGCCCATCGCCGGTTCGTTACGGCATCCGCCCTGTGACTTCTCAACATCCACGACATCGCAGCATCCGCACCACGAAAGGTACTAAATAATGACATTCACCCTCGGAATGGTTGGCGCCGGTCAGTTCGCCGGCCAGTTCGCGACCCTGTTCAAGCTGCACCCGCGGGTTGACCGCGTGGTCATCACCGATGTGCTCCCGGAACGGTCGGCCGACCTCAACGAGCGACTCGGCCTCGATGGCACCCGGGAGAGCTTCGAGGCGATGCTCGCTGACCCGACGGTTGACGCGGTGGCCATCTTCACCCAGCGCTGGACACACGGGCCGCTCGTACTGCAGGCGCTCGCCGCGGGCAAGCACGTGTACTCGGCGGTGCCGATGGCGACAACCGAGACCGACATCGAAGCGATCATCGACGCGGTGCAAAGCACCGGACTCACCTACATGATGGGGGAGACGAGCTACTACAACCCGGCCACGATCTACGCCCGCAACCAGGTTGCGGCGGGAAAGTTCGGGCGTGTGTTCTATGCCGAGGGCGACTACGTCCACGACATGGACCTCGGGTTCTATGAGGCGTACCAGTACAGCGGCGGAGCGGAATGGAAGCGGACCGCGTCGTACCCGCCGATGCTCTACCCGACGCACTCCATCGGGGGAGTGCTCGGCGCGATCCCCACCTACGCCACCAGTGTGAGCTGCATCGGTGTTCGTGATGACCGCGGCGACGGAGTGTTCGACACCGAGGTGAGCATGTTCGGCAATGACTTCTCCAATGCCACCGCGCTGTTTGAGCTCGCCGGTGGCGGGTCGATGCGCATCAATGAGATGCGCCGGGTGGGGTATCCCTCACACCTGAGGGAGAGCAGGTTCCGGTACTTCGGCACGGAGGGCAGCTTCGAGCAGCTCGCGACGGTGTCGGTGTGGCAGGACAAGGAAGGGGTCACGGATGTCTCGGCTCTTCTGGCGACTGAGGCGACAGCGGATGCCGACGACCCGGCACTGGCGAACGTCGCGCCCGCGTTGAAGGATGCGTTTGTCTCCGGCCACTCCTCCGTGCACGACATCGGACGGTTGCCCCGTGAATTCCACGGTGCACACAACGGCCACGAGGGGAGCCACCACTTCCTCGTCGATGACTTCGTCACTGCGGCGACGGAGGGCACCCGCCCGCCGGTCAACGCCTGGGTTGCGGCACGCTTCACTCTGCCAGGAATCGTTGCGCACCAGTCAGCGCTGAAGGGCGGGGAGCGGCTGCCGGTGCGTGACTTCGGGGATGCTCCCGCTCTTGGTGCGAATGGTGAGGCCGAGCGGGAGAGCGTCGCCGCTCGGGACTGAGGTTGCGACTCGCTGCATGACGATGTGCCGGCGTCTTACGCTGGCACATCGTCGGGGAACAGTCGGGCGGATGCCATGCAGCGCGTTCGTGAGCGCCTCGCGTCGTGCCGCTAGTCGGCATCCGTTATGGAGGTGGCAAATTCCGGCCGGAGCCTCAATCGCACCGGCGTTGCGCTGCTCTTGTCGATCTCGATGATGTTCAACCGCGACCGGAGAAAATCGGAGAACTGGTTGTGGCCCAGCTGCTTCTCCTGAAACGAGGGGTCGATTCGCTTCATCTGCGTTTTCACCGCGGACGCGTGTTGCCACTCGAGATCGTTCTTCTCGAGCAGTTCCATCGCCCGCCGGAGTGCAGCCGTCGCCGCCTTCTGAACATTTCGCGCGCCGACGGGTGCGTCGGCCGGCACCGAGGTGGTCCCCGTGGCCGATGCGCTGGCAGGAGGCGCGGAGATCTTGCGCCCTGCGGCGGGCGGCACCGTGGTGGTTGGCGCGAGTTCCGCCGGCGCGAGCGGTTGAACTCCCGGGAGTGTGTCGTAGTCGGCGAACTCGTCGCACGCGGCCGCGAGTGACTGGCTGGTCGATCCGGACACTCCGATTCCGATGACGTAGCGGTCGAGGCGTTTGCAGCGCTGCGCCAGCGGAATGTAGTCGGAATCACCGGCGACGATCACCACGTGGGTGAGGCCCTTGAGGCGGAACACGTCCTCCATCACATCAACGGCGAGGCGGATATCGGCGCCGTTCTTGAGCGCCTGGGTAGTCGGAAACAGCTGGGTCAGGTCGACCGCGCGGCCGATGAGCTGGTTCTTGTAGCCGGCGTTGGCAGGCGCGGACCAGTCAGAGTAGGCGCGGCTGACGACGATGGCTCCGAACGACGAGGCGTAGTCGAGGATCGCTGAAACGTCCACGGTGGCTTCACGAATGCGGGCTGCGATTGCCGGGTCGGCCTTGCCGTAGGTGGGAGGAAACGACCGCACCTTGTCTTTGGTGAACTGGCTGTCGCCGTGCAGCTGGTTGTAGCGGGAGATGACGATATTGTCGAAATCGATATAGACGGCGACGCGGTCGCGGGAGGGCTTGGTCATGGTCGTGTGCCTCGGGGCGCGGCTAGGAGCCGACCACGGTCGTTGTGCTCGACGGCACCACGGCGATGATCCACATCACCGTGGTGCCGACCGCCAGGACGATAACGAGATAGCCAAGGACGAGTCCGGTGATCGACCCGCCGCGTCCGACACCATTGCGGGTTGCAGTGCGGAGGCCAATATGGCCGAAGACGATCGCGAGGAGCGCGGGCAGGAACGCAACGAACATCATGCCCAGGCCGATAATCGGGATCGGAATCCAGATCCCGAAGACGATCGCCACGATGCCGAGAACGAGCGCCGTGACCGCCATCCCGTTTCCCGGCTGCCTGATCACGGACTGGTAGATGACCTGCTGCTGGGCATGGGGGAAATGGTTCGGGTTACTCACGCCACTCAGAGTGGCAGCGCGGCATGCCCGAGCGGCAGCACCAGTTTGGGGCGGCACGCAGACGCTGAGTCCCTTCAGGACGACGGATGCTTCGACGCGGTGAGTTGAGACACATACGCCGACCTGCTCGGTGGTACGCCTTCCCTCATCTGGTCGCTCGGCCGCGCCCAGCACGGCGGTTGGCGCGCACTCGGGGGCTACAGCGAAGCCGCAGGAGCGTCCAAACTTGGGGTGGCTCCTTGATCGAATGCTCACGTGCGCCAAACATCTCGCGGGTCGTGCACGCGAACGCAGGCGCGAGGGGGATCAAGTGAGTCAACTATGGGAGCCGTCGCGCTGGGCGAGATGGTTCGCCCCTGCCACCACCGACTGGAAGCTGGCGATCGACGGCGATGTCCTCGTCATCGCCGTTGGCCCCGATGGCGGCCAGTGCGATCTTGGCGACGACTTCGAAATCAGGACGGCAGGCGGGTGGCCGTGGTCGGCGGTAGCCCTTACGCTCGGCGGCACTGACTATCGACTGGGTGGCCTCTCGCGCGGCCGTGCGCGACGGATGGTCGCTGCGGTCAATGACGCCCGTGTTGAGCTGGTCGCGGCCCGCCACCTCATCGCATTGCAGCGGCGGTTCGATCTGGCGATGGAGAACGTCACTATTTGGGCGACGGGGTTCGACCGCGCGGCAGCAGAACAGATCCCCGGTCACGGTTGGTTGACCCACGAATTCGCTGCACACTGGCGTGCTGCCAGAGACGCGACAGGTTTCGGCCAGCTACTCGAAGAGTCGATGCTCGATTCGTACGTGGAGTCGCATCGAGCGGCTGGACATCCCAGTTTCGCGATCTGGAATCACGATTTCACGGGCGTGGTCGCCACACAAAATGATGTCCACCGTGAGTGGGTTCTGGCCGAATATCGCGGATTCTTCGACACAGTCGAGAAGTCCCCGCTGACCGATGAGCAAGCGCGAGCAGTTGTCTGCTTTGACAATCGGATGCTGGTCGTCGCGTCAGCAGGCTCCGGAAAGACATCCACGATGGTGGCAAAGGCGGGATACGCCCTGCGCCGGGGTCTGGTGCCGGCAGACCGAATTCTGATGCTTGCTTTCAACAACGCGGCTGCCAAAGAACTCAAGCAGCGCACCGTAGACAGGCTGCGCCCGATGGGGCTGGACGCTGAGGCCGTCACCGTCCGCACATTCCACGCGTTCGGTCTTGATGTGATCGGCAACGCCACCGGCCGTAAACCCTCGCTTGCCCCGTGGCTCGACGGCGGTGACGTGGCACGTCTGGGAGAGATCGTCCGCGACCTTCGAGCAGGCGACCCCGACTTTCGAGCCCGATGGGACTTCTTCCGCGCTGTCCTGGCCCGCGACTACGCAGACACCTCACCCCAGGACGACGCCGATGGACCCGCGCCCGGTTCCTCCGTCTTCCGCACTGCGCGAGGCGAGAACGTCAAGAGCGCCGGCGAACGACTGATCGCTGACTGGTTGTATTTCAACGGCGTTCCATACGAGTACGAACGGCCCTACGAAGTGGATACCGCAGATCCGCAGCACGGGCAGTACCGGCCCGACTTCTACTACCCGACAATCGGCGTCTATCACGAGCACTGGGCGCTGGACTCAAACGGGCAGGCCCCCGAGGAGTTTGAAGGATATCTCGACGGCGTCTATTGGAAGCGTGATCTGCATCGGCGCCACGGGACTGCCCTGCTCGAAACGACGATGGCTGAGCTGTGGAGCGGAAGTGCGCTCGACGCACTGGCCAAGGACCTGACGGGTCGCGGCATCCGTTTGAGTTTCGATCCGGAGCGCCCCGTCACTGGGGAAAAGGTGATCGAGAACGAGCGCCTGCTGGAGACGTTCAGAACCTTCCTCACCCATGCGAAAAGCAATCAGCTCAGCGATGACGACCTGCGACAAAAGCTCGAGGAGGTATCTGACGGGCAGGTGCGTTATCGCGATTCGTCCTTTCTGGACCTGTTCGCGGCGATCCGCGCGGAATGGGAGAGACGGCTCACTGCTGAAGGATGCATTGACTTCGAAGACATGCTCACGCTCGCGGCAACCCACCTGGAGAACGGCGATTGGGAGAGCCCCTACGAGCTCGTCATGGTCGACGAGTTTCAGGACGCCAGCCGCCCCAGGGCTCGAATATCGCGGGCTCTGGTCCAGCAACCCGGTCGACATCTCTTTGCCGTGGGTGACGACTGGCAGAGCATCAACCGGTTCGCAGGCGCCGACGTCTCAGTCATGACGCGGTTCGAGGAGTGGTTCGGGCCGGCGGAGATCTTGCGGTTGGAGCGTACTTTCCGGTTCCCACAATCGATCGCGGATGCGTCAAGCCAGTTTGTTCTGAAGAATCCGACCCAGCTGCCCAAGTCGGTAACCTCGTCGACGCAGGAGTATCCGCCGACCATCGATGTTATGACGGTTCCCCGAGAGGATGCGGTGGCCGCGGCCATCCGTTATCGGTTGAAGGAACTGTATGCCCGCGTTCAAGCGGGCGTCGTACCGGTCGCGGATGGACGCAGGCTCTCGGTGTTTGTTCTGGGCCGTTACAACCACCACGCCAAGTTGTTGACGCACGCGCGCGAAGTCGCTGATCTCATCGACGTGCGTTTCATGACGGTTCATGCTTCAAAGGGGGCCGAAGCCGACTACATCATCATCCCCGGCATGACCAAGGGCAAATGGAGTTTCCCCAGTACCATCCCCGATGACCCGGTGTTGCGATTGGCGATGCCCGACGCCGAGGAGTTTCCTCGGGCGGAGGAACGCCGGCTGTTCTACGTCGCGCTCACTCGGGCGCGCCGTGGCGTACTTCTCGTCACGATAGACAAGAAGGAGTCGCCGTTTCTCCTGGAGCTGGTGCGCGACAGCGGTGTCGCGCGCAGAAACGTCATCGGTGAGGAGCTTGAGTCCGTGGTGTGTCCGCGATGCGGCCGTGCATTCATGGTCAGGCGCGCGAGCAAACGCGGAGCGTTCTGGGGCTGCGGGCGCTTTCCGCGGTGCAAAGGGACGCTCGAGCTGATCGCTGCTGGTTTGGAGCCAGCCACCCGATCACAATGAGCGCTTCAAGGACGGATGCTGCATCACAGTGAGGTCGGACGTAACTCCGGAACACTTCCGCAACCCGATTCGGCCCTCTCGAGTGCCGCGAAGTGTCCGCCGGTCATGGCGCGACGAAGTCTGGGATGAGGTCCCGTCACGAATCGCTGACTACGCCGCCCCGGCGCGACCGTGCTTCCCGTAGAACTCACGAGCAAGGATGTCGAGAATCGCCTTCTGGATGCTTTTACTGCCGAGCACTTGTTCGCTCATCGACCGGAAGTTCCCGTCCGACTCGATCACGATCTCTTGGAAGGCACTGCTGAGGTCGGGGCTGCCCATGAACTGCTCGAAGGTGTTGGCCTTGGCCTGCTCCCGCAGCCGGTCGTTCTCGTCAAATTTGCCGCCCACATAGCCGGTGAATCCGATCATGTCGTTGTCGGTGAGACCATCGCCCTCGAAGAGGGTGTTCATCTTCTCGATGATTTCGCGCAGCCGGACGTACTCGGGGTCTTGTGCTGTGCCGGACCCGGCGCCGGTGAAGGCGGCAAGCGGGTCGCCAGCGCCGTCGAGCTGGAGGTTTTCGACTTCTTCCGGGCGCAGGCTGTAGTGCGTCAGCGCGACGCCGGCGAGGTCGACATCACGGTCGGGGTTGGGGTCGCTGATCAGCGGGGCGAGCAGGCGGTAGAAGATGGAGCGCTTCTCTAGGCCGGTGTCGTGGAAGTTGACGATTTGGGCGAGGAAGTCGTAGGCGCGAATGAAGGCGTTGACGTCGCCACGGAAAAGGTCGAGTTCTTCGACTTTCGCGGCGTCGCCGGCGTGCAGGGCGTCGCTGTACTGCACCGAGTAGCGCTGCTGCGCGGGGGTGAGCCACTTCGAGAGGATGTTGTTACCGTCCTCACGCACGAAGGCCGCGGCCGCGCCATCTACCTCTGACTCTTCGTAGATGAGCGCCTGGTCGAGCTTGTTGCGCAGCGCATGGATCAGGTTCGCGTCGGAATTCTCGGCGAGGGTCGCTGAACGGTAATAGGTCTTGAACGCTTTGAGGATCTCTTCCGGTTCGTTGACGAAATCGAGCACGAAGGTCTGGTCCTTGCCGGTGGCCGTGCGGTTCAGCCTCGACAGGGTCTGCACGGCAGTCACGCCGGAAAGTTTCTTATCGACGTACATTGCCACGAGCAGGGGCTGGTCGAAGCCGGTCTGGAATTTGTTGGCCACGAGCATGACCTGGTATTCCTCGGTGGCGAAAGCCTGCGGCAGACTGCGGCCCTTCAGTCCGGGGTTCATGGTGACTTCGGTGACGGAATCGTCGCCGAGCTCCGGGTCGGTGACTTCACCGGAGAATGCGACGAGCGCGGCGACGCCGGTGTAGCCGTGGTCTGTGACGTACTTGTCGAACGCTCGCTTGTATCGGACTGCTTCGATGCGGCTGCCGGTGACGACCATGGCTTTGGCCTGGCCGTTCAGGCGCCAGGCGACGTTGTCGCGGAAGTGCTCGACGATGACCGCGACCTTCTGCGAGATGTTGTATGGGTGCAATCGCACCCACCGCATGAGCTCTTTCGATGCCTCTGTCTTGTCGACGAGCGGGTCGACGGCGGCAACCGGTGCGGTGCTGTCGTAGTCGCGGCCGTTGTGGGCGAGCTTGAATGCGAGCTTGTATGGGGTGTAGTTCTTCAGCACGTCGAGGATGAACCGCTCCTCGATCGCCTGCTGCATCGTGTACACGTGGAACGGCTGTGGCAGGCCGTCCGTGCCGGGGCGGCCGAACAGTTCGAGGGTCTTACCTTTGGGCGTGGCGGTGTAGGCGAAGAAACTGATGTTCTTCGTGTCCGCTTTCTCTGCCATCTCAGCAGCGAGTAGCGCCTCAATGTCGATCTCGCCGCCGTCGTTCAGCGACGCCAGCTCCTCGGGCGAGAGCACGTGCTTGAGCTTCGCCGAGGTGTTGCCGGTCTGCGAGGAATGCGCCTCATCCGCGATGATCGCGAAGCTCCGACCGACCAACGCGCCGGAAGTGCGGATTGCCTTCAGCGCGTGCGGGAACGTTTGGATCGTCACGATGATGATCTGCGCACGATCCGTCAGCGCGTTGGTGAGCGCGGTCGACTTCGAGTCCGCGCCGCCGCGGGTGATCGGCACGACCACTCCGGACTTGTGATCGATCTGGTAGATCGCATCCTGCAACTGATCATCCAGCACGGTGCGGTCGGTGACCACGATCACCGAGTCGAACACCTTTTGTCCGGCATCCGTGTGCAGCGAGCTCAGCTGGTGCGCGGTCCACGCGATCGAGTTCGTCTTCCCCGACCCGGCGCTGTGCTGGATCAGGTAACGGTGACCCGGACCCTCGGTGCGGGCGGTCTCGACAAGCTGGGTGACTGACTCCCACTGGTGGAACCGCGGGAACAGCAGCGACTGCGAGACGCTGACCTCGCCGGTGACCGGGTCGGTCTTCTTGGTAGTTGAGGAGTGCAGGAACTTGCCGATGATCTCCAACCACGCGTCCCGCTGCAACACCCGCTCCCACAGGTACGACGTCGGCGATCCCTTCGGGTCCGCGGGGTTACCCTTGCCGCCGTCGTTGCCCATATTGAACGGCAGGAAGTGAGTTTTGTCGCCGTCGAGCCGGGTCGTCATCCACACCTCGGAGTTCGACACCGCGAAATGCACCAGCGCGCGGGTGCCGAAGCCGAGCAACGGCTCGGCCTTCTTGGTGACGAGGTCCTTCGGGGTGCGGTCCTTCTTGTACTGGATGATCGCATCCTGCACCGACTGCGTGAAGTCGGTCTTGACCTCCATCGTTGCCACCGGCAACCCGTTCACAAAGAACACCAGGTCGATCGACTTCTGGTTCGACGTCGAATAATGCACCTGTCGCATCACCCGCAGCCGCACCTTGGTGTACCGTGCCAGCGTTGCCGGGTTCAGGTTCTGTGCCGGCTTGAACTGACACATGTCGAACTGCGTCGCCACATCCTTAAACCCATGCCGCAGTACGTTGAGCGTGCCGCCGCCCTGTGCGAACGGACGGCCGAGCGTTTGGGCGAGCACAGTGAGGACTTGCGCGCGCGACTTAGCCTGCACCGCAGGAAGGGCGGATGCCTTCACCTTCTGGGCAAGCGCGTCAGGTTGGGTCGCTTCCAGCCACGCGAAAACGTCGTCAGGGAACAGGGCGAGTCCGCGGTCGTAGCCGGTGTCGTCTTTCGAGTACTCCCACCCATTCGCTTGCAGGTGCGCGGCGAGTTCGTCTTCGAACCAGTACTCGTTGCGTTTGCCCATCAGGACAGCTCCCTCACATCGATCTTCCCCGTCACAGCCGCACTAATCAGTGCCTGGCGGCGCTCCTTCAACACTGCGATCATCTCGCGTGACTTCGCCGAAAGAGCATCGATCTGGGTGGTCTCGCGGTCGAGGTACTCGACGATCGAACGCTGATCAGCGAGCGGCGGCCTTCCATATCGAATTGCGGCGAGCTTTTCTGCAGAAAAGCTCGGAAGCGAAGCATGGCTGCTGAGACTCGCAATGTAGCCAGAGGAACGAAGCGTCTTGAGCACATAGTCAAGGTACGCATTCGATTCAGCTGATTGAGGGCGCACTCGCATCACGTGATTCTGAAAGGCCCATCCGGAGAGGTCTTCCAGCACAAGTGCGGAGCGCCCATACCCACCCTGACCACCTTCAACCACGACGAGATCTCCGATGCGCAGGGCTAGTTGGGCGAGTTCTGCCGACGTCATCGGCATCGTCTTGACTTCGGTGACGTCCACCCCATACGGCTGGACATTCCCAGCGCGAAGATAGGGAGCCTCGCGCACGCCTACTCCGCTTGTCTTGCCTGCATTCACCATCTTTCCCAGTGTGATTGAAAAGTGGTGACCGACGCGAGGGGCTGTCCAACTTGACGGGATCTCTCCAAGCCACTCAACGCCCGACTCCTTCATCACGCTCGGGTCGAGGCCCTTGGTGACGGCGTGGCTGATGACGGCCTGCCGCCGCTCCGCCAGCGTCTCGATCAGGCGCTCCTGCTTCCCTATCAGCAGGTCGATCTTCGCCGTGTGCTTGTCCAGGAAATTTACAATCGCTAACTGCTCGTCCATATCCGGGAATGCAAAGGAGAAGTTCTCGAAAACGTTCTGGTAGAGATGCTGGATAGTGGATCCTGACGAGGTCAAGTCCACGAAGTGCATGAATACCGAAGAGTTGAGTACCCAATAGAGGAATTCAGAGTGGTACTCCTTGCTGGGACGCACCAGGAATATTCCACTGTTCAGGCAGGCAGGTTTGCGTAAACCGGCGACGATGCTCGTCTTGCCGATGGTGCCGTCCTTGGTGATCAGCAGATCGTGCTCACGAAGCTGGATGTACGGGTCATCCTCATAGCGATCTGCGCTGACCTGATAGCAGGAGGTCCAGTCGATGTACTTCCCACGGAAGTCTGTTCCCGTGACCAGGTAAGCGTCCGAGTCAAGCTCAAACTCTTCTGACTTGAGGCCCTTCCAGCCAACTCGGCCTTTTATGTATGTGTTTCTTTTGAGGGGGGAGGTCTTCCAATGGTGTGGAATCTCTCCTAACCACTGGACTCCGGAGTCTCTGAATGCCGGCCGACGTTCCGCGATCACGCCTCGACCTCGTTGAGCAGTTCAGTGATCTCGCGCACGAGCTGGTTGAGGTCGGCATCGATCTCTTCAAGCGGGCGTGGCGGCACGTACTTGTAGAAGTGGCGGGTGAAGGGGATCTCGTAGCCGACCCTCGTCTTTGATTCGTCGATCCAGGCATCCGGTACATGCGGGAGCACTTCGCGGCCGAAGTAGGCGTGGATGTCCTCGTTGAGCGGGACGTTCTCGGTGTCGCGGGCTTCCGTATCCGGCAGGGAGTTGCCCTTAGCGTCCGTGACCTCTGGGGCCGTCTCGTCGCGCTCGGAGAGTCCCGCGATGAGAGATTTCAGCTGCGCGGGGGTGAGTGTGACGCCCGCGTCGGTCAGTAGGTGCTTCAGCGTCTTCGTGAAAGCGGCCTGGTCTGTCGTTGGCGAGGTCTCACGAAGCTCGACTGCCGCAAGGTGTTCAATAGCGGCCGCGAGGGTCTTCGCTGTGATTGCGGCATCCCAGCGTTCCTGTGTCAGCGCCCAGTTCAGACGCAGCGGGCGCTCGACCGTGATCGTGCGGTAGCCGAACTCTTCGTTCTTAAAGGTCTTCGAGACGTCAGATTCCGGCGCGTCGCCGTAGAGCTTGACTATCACGTCGATGTCTCCGGGGCTGAGTTCCTTACGCTTCGAGCCCAGTGACTTACGCATTTTGCGGGAGAACCCGGTACCGTCGATGAGTTGCACGGTGCCGCGGCGCTCGGGGCGTTTGTCGTTGTCGATGATCCAGATGTAGGTGGCGATGCCGGTGTTGTAGAACATGTCCGTCGGCAGCGCGACGATCGCCTCAAGGAGGTCGTTCTCCAGCAGGTACCGTCGGATCTCCGACTCCCCCGAGCCCGCACCGCCGGTGAACAGTGGGGATCCATTGAGCACGATTCCGGCGCGGCCGCCGCCCTTGGCCTTCGGGCGGAGCTTCTTGACCAGGTGCAGCAGGAACAGCAGTGACCCGTCGGAGACGCGGGGTAGGCCTGGACCAAAGCGGCCGTTGAAGCCCTGCTCCTCGTGCTCCTTGAGGACGTCTTTCTTTTGCTTGTTCCAGTCCACCCCGAATGGTGGGTTGGAGAGCCCGTAGTCGAAGACTTCGCCGATGAGGCCGTCGTCGACCAGGGTGTCGCCGTGGACGATGTGGTTGATGTCCTGCCCCTTGATCACGAGGTCCGCCTTGCAAATGGCGTAGGACTCGCCGTTGATTTCCTGCCCGTACATCACGAGGCGGGCATCCGGATTGTGGCCAAGCAGGTATTCGTCGGCGACCGACAGCATCCCGCCGGTACCGGCCGTGGGGTCGTAGATGGAACGGACGACGCCCTTCTTGCTGAGCGCCTCGTCGTCGGCGATGAACAGCAGGCTGACCATGAGCTTGATCACCTCACGCGGGGTGAAGTGCTCACCGGCGGTCTCGTTCGAGGTCTCCGCGAACTTGCGGATGAGCTCCTCAAACATCAGGCCCATCTCGATGTTCGTCACACGGTTCGGGTGCAGGTTCACAGCGGTGAACTTCTGGGTGACGAGGTAGAGGAGGTTCTCGGCGTCAAGGCGTTCGATCTGTTTGTCGAACTCGAACCGTTCGAAGATGTCGCGCACGTTCTCGGAGAACCCGTGCAGGTAGTCGATGAGGTTCGCCTTAATGGAGGCGGGGTCGCCCATCAGCTTTTGCAGCGTGAACGCCGACGTGTTGTAGAAACCGGTACCGGATGCCTTTGCGAGGAACACGCTCGCTGAGGGTGAGTCACCGCGTAACTTCGCTTCGTCGCGAACGGCCTGCTTTGTTGGCTCGAGCACGGCGTCGAGGCGGCGGAGGATAGTAAACGGTAGAACGATCGCCCCATACTGGTGCGGCTTGAAGGGACCGCGGAGGAGATCCGCGATCGACCAGATGAAGTTGGCGTTGTTCTGTTGTGACATGGTTCTTGTCCGGCACTTTCGATTTACAGCGGTTGGTCCCTATGACTCTATGGGGAGCATGTGACGTTTCAGGCTTCGGCGCGACCTCGCCCAGCGGCTTCAGCGGCGAGTTTCGAACCCGGTGGGATTCATCTGAGCGCTAACGCTGTGCCACTGCTTCAGGGGAGTCAGCGGTGCCGCTCGGGTCCAACAGGTTCGCCTCCACTCGAGGCATGTCTTCGGCGTCTGTTGCATAGAGGATCTCTTCCTCTTCAGCTCTGAGGCCTGGTTTGGTTAGCTCCAAGCTGGCGAGGTGCTTCTGGAGTCTCTTTGACATCGGCAGAAAAGTCCCGAGTGTGAGACCGCCAGAGAGCACTGCACCTAGAACGGGCACTACCTTGGCGAGGCTGCCAGCGAAGATCTGTTTTGTCATCCGAATCCCGAGGTAAGCCGCGACCTTTTTGACCACCGGGTAGATGGCTCCCTGGGTTAACGCTTGCTGTGGAAGCTTCTTCAGAACCTGCCCGGCGATCATCGTCGACACCCTTGAAACCCCGGCTTGTGCCAGCTGCGCACCGAACATCACTCCTACGAAGAGAGTGAGGATACCTTCAGTTGCATCATCGAGGTCGTCGGCGTCGTGGGCGAACAGGTCTGGCCAGCTATACACGTAGGCCAGTTTTTGCGCGATGCGGAGCACATGGCCGAAGTACTGAGCAACGTCCGCGGGCACGGTGCCGATCATCGCAAACCCGCCGGGAATGCCGGCGGCGGCGGAGAGGCTAGTGACTTTCGCCGTTTCATACGTAATGGAGTCGTTCGCCGCTACGGATATGACACCGAAAGGGATCCCAGCTGCTGCTGGGCTCTCGGCGATAGCCTTTTCTATCTGTTCTTCGGAACAGTGCCTCTTCAACGCGGCTCGGAGATAGGCCTCCCTGTCGATCCGTACGCCCGGCAACTTTGCGGCGGCGTTCAGTACTTGTATGAAATTTGATCCGGGGCTGGCTATCTCTGAGTTCTCGACCATGAGGGTCATCGTATAGAAGTTCAGGGCGGCAACTAGCGGGGGTCAAGTCCCCCAACTCAGGGGTGATCAGGGGGGTTTAGGCTCCTGCGCACCGTCACTGTCGCTAGACATCGTTATCGTGAAATCAGCGGATGGCTCGCGAAAAACCAAAACATTTCGTCGTGAGCGGAAGAGGCCCGAACTTGCCTGAGCCGGGTCGCGAATCCGGCGGGCGTTAGAGAGGTTGGCAGCATCATGAGCGATCGGTCGCTTTCGGACGTCGTCGGATTGCTCTGGCCCGATTGGGGACAGCTGTTCCGTGGTGAACTAGGCGGAATAAACGCGCTGATCATCGGGCTGATCATCGTGATAACGATCTGTTTCGTCGTGTACCTCGCGCGGAAGACCCAAGAGATCAGGCAACGCGTCGACGATGTTACTGAGCTTGTGAGCGGCCTTCATACCGATGAGCTGGTTGCAACTCGAGAAGATATTCGATCGCGAGCGCTCGAATCGACGAGTCTTCAAGTCCGCCATCTCTGGCGCGAATTCGACGAGACACTCGTTGAATCTCCGGATGGGCGAACGCTCTGGAACACTCTCGATGCCGAGCATTTCTTCAACACACACTCACTCGCTCGCGAAATCGTCCACAATCGTGTTCTCTCCGTAGTTCCCTCGGTGCTCACCGCCATCGGTGTTCTCGGTACCTTCATCGGTCTGACAACTGGTCTTAACGGTCTTGACTTGCAGACCGAGTCAAGTGTCGACGAGCTGAAAGCGGGCATCGACACACTTATAACGGGTGCTGCAATCGCCTTCATGACCTCGGTCTGGGGCGTCCTCGCAAGCCTTGTCACGAACGTTGTTGAGAAATTTGTCGAACGTTCCCTCACGGCCAAGATTTCGGATGTCCAGGAGCTCATCGATCACTTGTATCGGCGGCATGCTCCAGAGCAGTCCCTGGTCAAGATTATGGGGAGCACGAGCGAGTCGGCGACCTCCTTGCAGGAGCTCCACGAGCGGATCGGTAATCAGCTTCAGGAGGCCGTCGAAGGCCTTTCGAGTGATCTGCAAGTCGCGCTTATCGAAGCAATCGACTCGGCCATGAAGCCCGCCATGTCTTCGCTTGTGGAGAGCACGTCGGAGCAATCGACCGAGGTGTTCGAGAAGCTCGTTGGGCAGTTCTCGGCAGGTTTCCAAAAGATTGGTACACAGCAGGCAGACATGCTCAACGAGGCGTCGGCGAACATGACAACGGCGGTTGAGTCGGTTTCGTCTGGATTCACAAGCATGATGACCTCCATGCACGAAGAGGCTGCTGCGCAACGAGAGGCCGTCGGCGCCAGCACCGCCTTGTTCCAGGACCAGATGGCGCAGTTGCTCACCTTGAGCGCGCAACAACGCGAGTACCTAGAGACGGTTGTTGGAAAGCTGTTGGCCGAGATTGAGGCAGCGGGCGTGAAGATCGCTGATTCCGGCGAGAACCTTGCAGATGCCTCTCGCGAGTTGCGGGTGGTTAGTGAGACCCTCGGCAGCGCATCGACAACCCTTGGCGGACAGTTCGAGTCGGCTGCCTCCAAGCTCGATACGATCACGGAGCAGCAGCAAAACGCTTCTCAGCTGTTCTGGGATTACTCGCAGAAACTCACGGAGCTCGAGAGAGCCCTCGGTCAGACTGCTACCCAGATGAACCAAGCGGCCGCAGCATCGAACGAAGGATTCACCAAGCTGGAGAAATCCCAGCAAGTGTTCCTTGACGGCCTTCACGAAAGGGTGGAGAAGCTGGCATCAAGCATGCGTGCGTGGCTCGACGAGTACTCGAGTGAAGTCACCGTCCAGATTGGTGAGCGAATGGATGTTTGGAACAAACACAGTCAGGACTACGCGAGTCACATGCTCCGGACCGCGAACGCCCTCTCCGAAGCCGTGGACGAATTAGAAGCGCGTCGATGAAGTTTTCGCGGCGCAGGGCTGGCGCTCGGGGTGAAGAGGAGAATCCCTACTGGATCTCCTTCTCGGATCTCATGTCGGCCTTGCTACTTGTGTTCATCCTTGCGGTGGTGATCCTTGTGCTTCAGGTAATGGAAACACAGTCGGAACTGTCCGCGCAGAAGGCACGGTACGACACCCAGCAGGAGCTGCTTCTGGACCAGGTTGGCAGTCTTCGGGTGGCCGAGGATGTCCGGACGGAAGTCCTTCAGGAAATCGAAGCCGAGCTGGTTTCTCGGGGCATCCAGGTGACGGTGAACGAGGACAACACCGTGTTAAGCATTCCGAGTTCCTTGCTTGGCTTTGATTCTGCGTCTTACGAGATCAAGCCTCAGTACGCTGATGTCGCACTGACTATCGGTTCAGTTGTCAGCGACGTGATCACTGAGGGCGATCGACAGAAGTTCCTCGACACCGTATTCGTCGAGGGGCACACGGACTCGCAGGTGTACGAAGGGCTAGAAGGAACGGGCAACTGGGGACTGTCGACTTTTCGGGCAATCTCGCTCTGGAACCTTTGGGGATCGAGCCTTCCTGAGGACGTCCGCCCGAACAACCTCAAGACCGCCGACGGCCGGCCGCTCTTCTCTGTTTCCGGGTATGCGGATACTCGTCCGGCCAACGCCAGCCAGATAACTGACGCGGACCGTTCCGTCAACCGGCGTATTGACATCCGATTCACCATCATCCGCCCCTCCAATGACGACTTGCTCGACATTGAGGAACGGTTTGTTACCGAATCGACCGGCTGATGTTTGGACGGGTACCCAAACTCGCTCCATGGCAGTGGGATGACACACTCGGCCAGCGCTGGGTGATGATCAGTTCGAGCGCCGCGAAATTGACTCAGCGTGCCGGCACTGGTGCCGAGTTCGAAAAGTTGATGGAGGAAGTTCGCAGTGACCTGAAAGCCTCGAGAATCGACTCGGTTTTTGAGCGTCTGGTCGACCGTCGATACGCTCGAGCCGTTGTTGCGGTGTGGAACGAGGACGAAACTCTCGCGCAAGAAACGGTGCGCGCACCGCTGCTCCAGCGCCTGATCGATGCCCAGAGTCCGCGGCTGTCGCGACTGACAACACTCAGCCTCATCAGTCTCTTCTTGAGGTACTTCGATGGCCTGGAGGAGTGGGAGGTCGGTCTCTTCAGCGCGATGGCTCGGGTGATTAGAACAGCGGTCGTTCAACAGCCGACCCGCGCGGGGATTCTTGACATTGTTGAGGCGATTCGTCAAAGCCCACGCAATTTTCTTTACGTCGAGAGTCCGCGAGATCTCGCACGCGAAAGAGTGGAGTCAGGAGAATCGCTGAGGGATTACTTCTCTCGATTCGGTGTTTTCGGTTACGACAACTGGCGCTACGGCAGACTCGTCAGAAACCAGCTCTATCTTGTGCAGATTGAACGTGCCGATCCGAGCCAAGAGCATGAGTTCCTGACGGACTTGACCTCGCAATGGGTAGTGGCTGCGCCTGACGGTGGCGGCCTCCTCTTCGGCCATGCCCTGCTTCAAGCGCTCGCGAATAAGCCTCTCGAACCTCCGACGGATCAATGGCTCGGCACGATTCTTAACATCGCAGGCGACCCCCGGTTGAAGCACACCGAGACCTATCGCAAGTGGTGGTCGCGGATCCCGGACGGAGCCATTGCGCGCGTCATCAGTTGGATGAGCGCAGAGGATCTACGGCTCTTCCTGCACGCAGTGGAACAATTCGGTGAAGAGAACAACGTGGACAGCCTGATCCGGCTTTTTCCGTCGCGCAAAGCGTTCCTCTGGGGGCTCTATGAAGCAGGACTTGTGCAGGAAACCCGTTTGATTGTCGGGGCTAATGCCAAGCAGTCGATGAAACGGCTCCTCCGGAAGTCGATCCGGACGGACTTCGCCGACTTGGAAGCCATGCCGGACCAAGCGATCGTTTATATTGACTGCGGCGATTTTCATATCCTGGAAGGATCGCACCACTTCAGAATGTGGACCTATCTTGGAAGGCCGAGTCCGCTCATATCCGACCGCTCGGTGAGACGCTACACGCGGCAAGATCTCATCTCGACGCTTCCTGAGCATCACGCCAGGAACCATCCGCTCGGGTACGGCGCCCACGCAGCCACTGTTCACAACGGCTTCTGGCAACGCGGGCCGCTTGAGTTTCTTGCGAAACACGGAATCGGATTGAACGCCCACAACCTCATGTCGCGTCGAGACTATGAAGTCCTCAAATACAAATTTGGCATCCCGACCGTTCGCAACCGTGGCGCTCAGGGAAGGCAGTATTAGA
Source organism: Mycetocola sp. Y442 (assembly GCF_056898615.1). Lineage (NCBI taxonomy): Bacteria > Bacillati > Actinomycetota > Actinomycetes > Micrococcales > Microbacteriaceae > Mycetocola > Mycetocola sp. Y442. The sequence continues at coordinate 489,897 of NZ_JBXHBV010000003.1, read as the reverse complement.
TGGGACTTCGAGAATTCTTGGCCTCCCTCCGCCTCGGTGATCCGTCACCTGCAGTGGAGACATCCGCCTTCACGATTGTTCCCGATCACGATGGCGCCAACTTTATTATCGATGCCGAATCGTTCGCGCAGCTGAAACGGGGGGTAGGCAGCCGCACCGTTCAGGAGCAATTCATCGTCCTTCGTATGTTGGTGGAGGACGGTGCCGCTCGTGAGTTGCCCAACGGCTTCGAGATGTCCACCCGTGACGTCGCTCGTCTCGGCGACGAGGAAGCGGACGTGTTGGGGCTCCCTCAGAAATTCTCGGGGGAGTTCGTAACGAAAGTCACCGGCCACACGAATTCGTCCAGATTTCAAGTGCGGCTACGTGCGAGCGTCGGCGAGCATCCCGAGCCTTGGGCACGTACCGGCCCAGAGCTCAAGGTGGGCACTTCGAAGATATACCGGCTGAGTACTCCAGCGCTGCTTACGTTGGAGGCCATTGAAGATCATGAACGGCTGTCACCCGATACCCGGACGGAATCAGACAATGTGGAGCTCATCGCGCGTCTTCAGAACGCGAAGGCAATCGCGTCGCAGGGTGAGGAGGGCCAGCGAGACGCGCACTTTACCCTCGATCTGCACCATTTCGATAACTTGGAAACGGTGACGCCCGACAAGGTCGGTCTAACCGCTGAACGGCAGCGCGACGGATCATTGCTCATATCGCCTGACCTCGGAACCGGCGATGGCCTTGAACAGCTTGAGCGCCGCTGGCGTCAACTCGACCCGAAGCAGGATACCGGTGTCATCCGCGTAGGTAAGAAGCTGATCCTGCTCGACGCGCACCGAACGGCCGGAGTCAAAGAGGTCCTCTCCAATCGGAGGATTCCGGCAGCCCAAGTGAAGGACTTTCTCGAGGCTCCCGGTGCGTTCTTCGATCCAAACCTCGTCGACATGGACTTTGGCTTCAGTATTCGTGTCAAGGGTGTCGGCGCAATCGTCCCCGTATCCTTCAACGATGCGGCCTCGAGTGGCCTCGACTGGTTCGACGCGGTGGAATCGTTGTTGCAGCCTCGAGCGCTCGACATCCACATGACGACCCTCGACGAGTTCGATTGGGTGAATTCGCAAGTGGCGGCAGCATGGGACCGCGGAGACGCCGTCCTAACGATCGATGGCGACCTCTACGACATCCGCGATCGTGAGGAAGTCGAAAGCGTCCTCGCTGACCGGCGATCCGAATTGATCAACGAGGAAAAGAAACCAGCCACTTCCGACGAGTTAGGTCGCCGCGAATCCAGGATTACGGTGGGCGTCGTCATGGACGAAGTGGAGACAGCGGCTGATCAATTGCGTTCGCTTGCGTTGGCGGTTACACCTGAGCGGGCCGTTGACTTCAGCGATCTCAAGCGAACCCCTTTTCCGCATCAGAGGGAAGGCGTGGAGTGGATGGTCGCCCTCATGCAGACGTCGCTGGCGGGCGCTGACGATTCCTCTACCCGGATACAGGGCGCGATCCTCGCTGACGATATGGGCCTTGGCAAGACTTACATGGCAGTGGTAGCTCTGAAGGAGTTCCTGGCTGCGCAGGCCAGGCAACGCCAACCCAACCGGCCCATTCTCGCTGTCCTCCCTCTCTCGTTGGTCGAGAACTGGGAACAGGAAATCAAAGACACCTTCAGTTCCAGCCCGTTCACGGATGTGGTTGTCCTCCAATCCGCACGGGATCTTTCAGCATTCAAGATCAGCGGCTCCGGACGAGAGACGAAAGCCAACGCCGGGGCGCTGGACGACGACGGAATGATGCGGGCGGATGCCATACGGCTGTCCCTCCGCGTGGGCGCCAAGCATGGCGCACGGCGGCTCGATAGGCCGGGCCGCTTGGTGCTAACGACGTATGAGACGCTCGCGGACTACCAGCTCTCCTTGAGTCAGATTGACTGGGGTGTTGTCGTCTTCGATGAAGCACAGAACATCAAAAACCCGGATGCGCTTCGCACTCGCGCTGCAAAGGGCCTCAAAGCGCGATTCAAACTTTTGGCAACCGGTACGCCTGTCGAAAATTCTCTAATGGACCTGTGGTCCTTAGTCGATACGGCTCAGCCTGGATTGTTGGGATCGTGGCCCGAGTTTGAGAAGAGGTGGGTGAAACCCGAGGAAGCGGGTTCGGATACCGGCCCGTCGCTTCGCGCACACATTGGTCCGTTCATGTTGAGGCGGAACAAAGAGGATCACCTTCCCGACCTGCCCTCAAAGACAATTCACTCTGGAGTGGAAAGACCCGAAGACCCTCGAGTCAGGTTTGACCAGGAGCTGGCGGTTGTTATGCCCGAACCTCAGCGCGCCGTTTATGATGAACAGCTCGCCTCCTTCCGTGCGTCCAAGAAGAAGACGCCAGGTGCCGCCCTTAAGGTTTTGCAGCAGCTCCGTTCAATCAGTCTTCACCCGGACGCCACTCTGTCGGCGGGTATGGATTCAGATCTCGGTCCTGCAGCTTCCGCGAGAATGCGGGCGACGCTGCTGGTTCTCGATCGGGTCCGGGAGAACCGCGAAAAGGCCATCGTTTTTGTAATTGATCGCAACATCCAGCGAAGGTTGGCGTTGTGGCTTCGCGAACGGTACGAACTCCCGGTGACGGTTGTGAACGGCCAAACCAACGCCGTCTCTGCCCGCGGCGGAGCCACTCGGCGAAGCCTGATTAGGGAGTTTGAGCAGGTCGAAGGCTTCAACGTCATCATCATGTCGCCGCTCGCGGTCGGCGTCGGACTGACAGTTGTCGGAGCGAACCACGCCATCCACTTGGAGCGCCACTGGAATCCAGCGAAGGAAGCGCAAGCTACCGACCGAATCTACCGAATCGGGCAGAAGAAGCCGGTGCACGTCTATTTGCCTATGGCATTCCATCCGCACCTGCAATCGTTCGACGTGAACCTCGACACGCTTCTCCGGCAGAAGACAGAGCTGAAGGACTCGGTGATTATTCCGGAGGCCGTCAATGAGCGTGAATTGATGGCGACCATGGGGCTCGTGGGTCCTTGAACATGCGACCCTCCGAACTATTGGGGCCGTTATGGCCGGTCGACGCCACGCGTGCTCACAAGCAAGAGAAACGGAACTAAATGGGATCACTGGTCGCATGGCTTGACGCCTCAAGCGAGGATCAGCGCCGGATGCGCGAGATCGTGAACCTGTTCAGCGAGAAAGAAAGTCGCGACGAACTAGGAATTGGTCAGATACGGGATGCGCTCAGCGACATCCTCTTCCCCGGCACGTCGACCCTTCTCACGCGTGCTCGCTACTTGGTGTTCATTCCGTGGTGCTTTGTCTCCGCATCGCGCTCTGGTCTCACCCCAGATGCGGTTGCGCAGCGCGTGGAGTCGAATGAACGAGATCTCATCGCCTCGCTCAAGCTTCAAGGTGAAACTGAAGGGCTTCTGGGCCGCACGGCGGGAAGGGCGCTGAAAACGTTGCCTTCGAGTATCTACTGGGCCGCGCTTCGCCAGTACGGAATCCTTCGGCAACCGACCCTGAACCAGACGGATGCGATTGCCCTTCATGGGGCCGCCGATCTGGCTGATGAAACCGAGGACCGAGTGCGTGCGTGGTCGCCGACCCTGCCTGCGCACCCAACCAACTTTCCCGTCGATACAGCCGGCGGCTTCGCGCTCAGTGCGAGCGAGGCGCTTTGGCTCAAGGAACGGATGCTTGAAGGATCCGAAGGCACGGTTCTAGCCCACCTTCTCGAATCACGGCCGCAGCCGGATAGCACTGCGCCATGGGCCGATCCGGCGTGCACGGCCATGTCGCCGCCGCTCATGGAGCAGCTGGAGCACGCCCGCCATTTCTCCTTTGCCATGCACGGCGCCTCGCTTCTCTACAACCTCCTCCTTTCGGAGGAGTATGAGCATTCTGGTTTCGACCGGGTGGTCGGCGCATCCGAGCGTTATCGAGACGCACTCACACAGTGGCAGGACGAGCGGCTCATCCGGTTGGACGAACTCAAGATATGGAGCCGATCGTCATTCTGGCAACTTATTGAAATGAAGAATCCGCGGGTCGCACGTTCCTCTCGACTGTTTGTCGATGATTGGTTGGATATCGTGACCATGCCCGGTGAAGTCAGCCTAGAAAACCATCCCGGCTCTCGTGGCCTGATCGCCCGGCGGGAATCAGACAACAAGGGGGCACAAGCGCGACTAAGGAATACTAAGTTGCTGGCCTCGTGGCAAGGAGGATCGGGAGCGCGCCCGTTGGCGTTCCGGTGGCCACAGGTCCGGACGATTTCGACCGATATTCACGACGGACTGGAGCTGCCCGTTGCTTGAGCCAGACGGACGAGCAGCTCTAACTGAGCAGCTCCGACCGCCTTCCGGTTACGAACTTGCAAATGCCGTGGGGACCACTTTCACCCTTGACTTGACCAGTGCGTTGGCGATTCCCTTGTCGTTTGCGGGGCACGAAGTGCGGGAGAGCGACGACCCCATTGCAATCCTCGACGCCGTGCGGCGCGCCGCTGAGCGTGTCGATCTTTTCGCCCAGGCTGGCCACATCGCGGTGCCCAGACAGGCATCCGACCTCGTAGCGTTTCTTGAACCGATGACACACACCGTCGTTCCGGGACGGGCGCGGGCACTTTTTCACCCCAAGGTATGGGTGCTTGAGTTCGCTCGTGGAACAGAGCGCGCGTACCGGCTGATCTGTTCGAGCCGCAATCTCACCGGCGACCGAAGCTGGGATGTGGTCGTTCGACTTGATGGCGCCTCCAGTGAAGAATCTTTCGCACAGAATGAGCCACTGTGCGAGTTTGTTCGCCAACTTCCACAGTTGGCGACGGTGCCGTTACCGTCTGCGCGTCAACACCGGATTGTCGGTTTTGCCGAACGGCTTCGCAACGTCGAGTGGGAATTGCCGCCCGAGACGCGAGAGCTGAATTTTCACGCGTTTGGGATTGGGCTGCCTGTGACGATTGACTTCACTGGCAAGCGGCACCTCGTTATTTCTCCGTTCGCCACCGACGAGGGCCTTAAACGAGTGACAGCGGGTAACAAGGAACCCGCCCTTGTCGTGTCGCGAGCGGAAAGTTTTGATCGTCTGAGCCCGGGGACGCTTCGACGGATAGAGCCGTACGTGCTGGATGACGCAGCGAGGGATTCGGAGGAACGCGAGAGTGACCCGCTCGTCGGTTTGCATGCGAAAACGTACGTTCTCGATCGCAAGTCTGGCTCGCGTGTATTCATCGGCTCAGCAAACGCAACGGAGGCAGCGTTCGGAGGTAACGTGGAATTCCTGGTCGAACTTGTCGGCAAACAGAACGCTATCGGCGTCGGTGCCACATTCGGAGAGACGACTGGACTTCGCCAGCTCATGGTCCCATATGCGACCGAGGGTGGGGCGATGGAGACCGACGACGAAGGCGCTGATCGTGCTCTCGAGAGGGTTATCCGTGCGCTGGCCGCAGTGCGCTTTCGAAACACGGTTACCGTCGCGGACGCTGACAAGTACTCGATAGTCACGGAAGCGCTGGGGATGGTGCCAACTTTCGAAGGCGTTCAGATGCAGGCGCAGCTACTCACGCGACCGGGGAACGCCCACGTACTCCCCGATGCTCTTGGCGATGGCGTGGTGTTCGAGGGTTTGGATTTGACCGACATCACGCCGTTTCTGATAATCCGGGCGACGGATCATCGAGGAGAGCAGCGAACATCCGTGGTGAACGCGCAGTTGGTGGGGGACATCTCACACAGGCGGGACGCCGTGCTCGCGCGTCAGATTGACAGCCCAGAGAAGTTCTTACGCTTCCTTTTCCTTCTGCTTTCGTTGGGCGGGGTGAGCCTCAATGTGGCCCTCCGTGAGAACGGAGGAGGGATGATGGGCGCGTGGGCGCCCGGCGGTGCGGGAGTGTTTGAGTCCCTTGTCCGAGCGCTCGGAAGTAATTCTGCAGCGCTTGAAGACCTCGCACGTCTCATCGATCGCTTCCGTCTTGGCGAAAGTAAATCCGTCTTACCGGACGGGTTTGAGGAGCTGTGGGATGCCATCTGGTCGGCACATCGTGCAGAGAACCGGAGCGCAACATGAGCGATTTCGCGGTAGACGACATCCTGAGCGAATTGAAGGGTTTCCAGCGCGACGCGGTGGAGCACGTCATCCACCGTCTCTACGACGATCCTCAGGCGAGTGGTCGGTTTCTCGTGGCTGATGAAACCGGTTTGGGCAAGAGTGTCGTCGCGCGGGGCGTAGTCGCTCGCGTGATTGAGCGACTCGAGATGGATGAGACCGTCGATCGGATCGACATCGTGTACGTGTGCTCGAACGCTGACCTCGCGTCTCAGAATCTGCGTCGCCTCAACGTAACGGGCAACCCCCACCTGGGGTTTAGCAGCCGGCTTACGCTTTTGGCGAGGGAATCCAACCGCCTCTCTACAGCGCCACGGGGAACGGGGAAACCCGTGAATCTGGTGTCATTCACACCGGGAACATCCTTCGAGATGGGGAGCTGGCGGACCGGCTCGGCCGAGGAACGTGCGCTGCTACACGTGATGCTGAACGAAGCCCTGAGCTTCACTCCAGAGCTGGAACGCGCCTCCCGGCTTTTCTTTCAGGCCTCGGTTCGGACAGAGCAGACATTTGCCTGGCGAGTGGAACAGGCACGCCGCACACTCAATGGGCCGGTGAGCCCGGGAATTCTTGAGTCGCTCATCAACAGATTGAAAATGGATGGTGCACTCGAGGAGTTTTCGACCCTTATGACTGGGCTCGTTGGCTTGGATGCGGTCCCGCAGAGCGTGGTCGACCCCGTTCGCCAGTTGACAGCTCGGCTGCGCTCAGCCCTTGCGCGCGCAAGCGTCGAAACCCTTGAGCCTGACCTTGTGATTCTCGACGAATTCCAACGGTTCCGGCATCTGCTGGATCCCGAGAAGGGCGGCGACGCGGCAGAGCTTGCGCATCATCTCTTCAACTATGAGTCCGCCAAAGTGCTGCTGCTCTCGGCGACCCCGTACAAGCCGTACACCGCTTCTGATTCCGAGGAAGACGAGGATCACTACTCGGACTTCATGACGACGTTGGCCTTCTTGTCGGGTTCTGATAGCTCACTTGAAGAGATCCGGAACGGTTTTTCGGCGTACCGGCGTCGGGTGACCCTTGGGCAAGACGTAGAGACTGTCATCTCGAGGTTACGAACGTCTCTGCTGAAACTGATGAGCCGAACCGAACGGCCTCAACTATTTGAGCACGACATGCTCCGTGAACGGACTTTGGCGTCGGCAGCCCCGAGTCCTGAAGACCTGGTCGGGTACACCGCCCTCCAACGGCTGGGACGAGAACTCGATGTGCCCATCGGAATGGAACATTGGAAGTCAATCCCGTATTTTGCAAACTTCATGGATAGCTACCAAGTCTCCCGGGCCCTTGATCGACGTCTGTCAACTGGCCAGCTGACGGATGAAACCCTTGATAGGTTGCTCGCTGACCTCCAGACGGTAGACCCCGCAGCCGTGAGCGAGTACAAGCCCATCGATTTTGGTAATTCACATCTCAGGGCGCTCGCGGGGGAGACTCTTGATGCTGAGATGTGGCGGTTGTTGTGGCTCCCGCCGTCGATGCCCTACCTGGCGGCTGGGCCGTTCTATCAGCCTCACGAAGGTCGTGATCTGACGAAGCGCGTGGTCTTCTCGTCGTGGACTGGTACTCCGACAGCAGTTGCCAGTCTCCTCAGCTACGAAGCAGAACGTCGCGTAGCTGAAGGTTCGCGGCTGACCATAAACACATCGGCGGCGCGAAAGCAGATCAGCGCAAGACTCGTCTACGCGACTGACTCAAATGGCCCGCAGAGCATGTCCACTCTCCTCATGTTCTGGCCGCACCCAGGGTTGGCCCGGGTTGGGGACCCTTTGTCTGTTGCACGCGGTAACCCCAACCAGGTTCCTTCGGCAGCTCAGGCAGAGGCACAGGTATATCGGTCGCTCCTGGACAACGAAGGAGCCGAAGAAGCTCCTGACTTCTCTTGGCGATCGTTCTTTAGCGTGGCCGGAGTTCTCCCGGAGGCCCTCGCGCCGGAAAGCTCCGTGCTGACTGAATACCTGTCCGCACGGACGGGAGGGCCTGTTGATACCGAGCCGGATGACGCCGACTCGGGCGCGGCGGTCAGTGTGCTGCTTGGCGACCACGTTGCACTAGCAATTGAGTCGATCAACGGCGGGAAGTCATCTCGTATTCACCCTGATCTAGCCAAACTCGCTCTACATTCTCCCGGCAATATCGCATACCGAGCACTCGGACGGATCCGCGGTGAGGATGATGGCACGACAGCGCGAGGATGCTGGCAGGCCGCGGCGCTCCTTGCGAACGGTCTCCGCAGTCTTTTCAACCGCGTAGACAGCACGCTCTTGATCGATCCAAGCACAGACAAGATCGGCTCTGAGAGTGAGGCCTATTGGCGCGCGGTGTTGCGGTACTGCGCGGACGGAAACCTCCAAGCCGTCCTCGACGAATATGTGCACCAACTACGCAGCGAATCGGCTGGAGAGCTGCTGGATGATCCGTTGCTCCTTGATATTGCACGTCGTGCGGTCGAGGCGATCACCCTTCGTCCGTCTGTATATCGGGCCCGAGACGTCGCCTCCCCTGGCGCCGAAACCATTCCCTTCACTGCTCGATTTGCACTACGGTATGGCGGCAAGCATCACGAGCAGGAGAGCGCTCGACAGCCCGAGATCCGGAACGCATTCAACAGCCCGTTTTGGCCCTTCATTCTGACGTCGACAAGTGTCGGTCAGGAAGGCATCGACTTTCATTGGTGGAGCCATGCCGTCTTGCATTGGAACCTTCCATCAAATCCCGTCGACTTTGAACAGCGAGAAGGGCGCGTCCACCGGTTTGCGGGGCACGCGGTTCGCAAGAACATAGCGCGGGACCATAGGGCGCATGTGATGAGGTCGGATGCCCGTAACCCGTGGGCCTGTGCTTTCGAAGCGGCAGCCGCAACGCATCCAGGTCTCGGGGAGTTCTCACCTTTTTGGGTTTATCCGGGGGTTTCCAAGGTGGAGCGTCAGCTGGTGACTTTTCCCCTGAGCAGGGATATCGAGAAGCTAGCACGGCTCAAACGGTCGCTAACTCTGTACCGTCTCACCCTTGGGCAGCCGCGCCAACAAGACATGCTCGAGCTCATGGAACGACGCGGGATGGTCAGCGAGACTTTGCCGAAGTTGGATCTCAGCCCCCCTAAGCGTGCGATGACCGAGCCGACCGTTACCGATTAGCCGCGCGGCAGCCTGGACGGGGAGACGTCTCACGCCAGGGGGCACCTGGTTGGGTTTCGCGACGGCGAACGGACCCAGCCCGAGCCTCAATCTGCCTGGTCGGGTTGGGTGTCTCTGTGATAGGCGTGCAAAGCCAAGGCTTCGTTGGCGTGGCTGCGTCCCTCGCGTGGAGCCTGTTTGTCTTCGCGCTTGTTGCGTTCGGAGCGAGGGTCCTCATGAACGTTGCGACCCAGGAAATCGAGGAGGACGACGCGGTTCAGGATAGGCGTGCTCCCGCGTCGGCCCCGCTTCCCTGAACTTCGTATTTGCCTTGACCGGCTCTTCTACCGCCTGCCGGTTCGGAACCTGCTCGGATGCCTCAAGGCAGCAAGCGTGGCAGCATCCGTTCCACGGATGGCGGGCGCGCTTGCCCTTGAAACGACTTTTTCAAAGACGTACAGTCCTCTGCTCGATCCGATCTTGAAGCGGAAAACCCTTCGTGTTGGCCTGAGAGAAGCAGTGACCCAGTTGGCCGTCTTCATGCCAAGGTGCCGTCATCTGATTGTGCGTTCGGCGCTAATAGGAAAAGACGTCGCCCGCTCCAAGGATATCGAGCTTCGCTCGTTCCGGGATGAAACCATAGGCAGCGCGGAGAAGACTCAGGCGACCGGTCAATCGCGCTTCGCGCTCAAGTATTTCGAGCAAATCTTCCAAGTACCTCACGTCATTTGCTGCGTACGACAGTTGCTCGTCAGAAAGTTTCTCTCGCGACCAATCTGACAGCCGCTGACCTTTGTCGATCTGTACTCCCAAGTAGTCGCTTAGGACCGACTTCAGGCTGTATTGCGAGGGTGTGCCGCCGGGCCGCACTATTTTCGCGGCGATTTTCGTGCACGCGACGTTGTTGGGTGCGGTTTTCCAGCGGTACGCCATGAAGCGAACGTCAAAGGGGGCGTGATGGAAGATCTTTCGCACCCTTTCATCCGAGAGCAACGACACCAGATGTGTGGGGACTTCTCCGTCTGATATGCGTATAACGACGATCTCGCCGTCAATGGCAAGTTGGCATGTGCGGATTGCGTCGTTTTCCCAGTCGAGTCCTGTGGTCTCAATGTCCCAGGCCACGGTGCCAGCGTGGACCGCCGCGCGGTACAGCTCCAAAGGTAGATCGGAGAACGCTAATTCGGTTTGGTGAATAATCATTTCAGCTTCCTCAAGCGGGTACTAGTCGGCTCTGCTGGTGTATTGCCTCAACATCGTTTCGAAGGAACTTCAGCAGCTTTCCCCCTGACATCACAAATGTTGGCACAGACCCCAGACGTTCCTGCGAGTGCGAGTACAAGGTGAGAACAGCCTTGCTGTCGAAGCGATAGCAACTGAAAAGCGCGTCACCTGCTCTTACATAAACTTCGATCACAGCGCCGTCGGGCTTTTGTAAGCTTTTGAATTCGGCGATGGCCTCTCTCACCTTGGATTCAACGGACGCGGATGGCAATGTGAAGCGCCTGCCAAGCAGGTCCATAGTGTCACGGTCGTCCGGGTCGGGTAGAAAGACTCGAATTCTGTTTCCTTGAGTGGACGCAATCTTTTCGAGTTTGCTGCGGTGCGTGTTTCGCCAAGTGGTGGCGTAGGCAACCACAATGTCTATCTGGGTGGCGTCATTGAACAATTCGCCCCACTGAACGTCCTCAAGATACTGGTCAGTCACACGCGTCAGCCCGGACTCCACCACGTCTGCGCTTAGCTTTGCTTTAGAAAGAATCTCGTCCGCGAAGGCTCGCTTGCCGAAAAGCTCCCAGGCGACCGAGATTAGGCCTGTCGCAAGGAATAAACCCCCGACTTGGCCAAAGGTTCCCGTAATCCAAGGGACCCCCGCGATGGTCGGGTGGGTTGATATCAGCAGGAGAATCACACCCACGATGCAAAAGGCGACGACGATCAGAATGGTGCGCAGCGTGACAACGCCAGTACCGCGATTTTGCTTTTGCATATACACACAATAAGCGGCCACTCTCCCTTTAGAAGATAGACGCACGCGCACTCGATCACATAGTCTCATTGATCTCGTGTATCGAGCGGTGAGCGGGAACTTGGCGCGGCCGAGAGTCAGGGCTGAGGGGCAGAGGCACTAGTTTTTCAAGTTACAGCTCGCGGCCAGTCGACCACGTCGTCAACGTGAATCAGCGCGGTGGCATCCGCTTCGCCGCCTCTGACGGCGCGGCACGGAGCAACCCGCAAGACCCGGCAGAATTGACCCACAACCCTTCCTTTTTCCGGAACGCAGTTCGAGCTCACCAGCGGCGAGTACACCGCGACCATCGCCAGCGTCGGCGCCTCGCTGCGCGAGCTGAAGCACAACGGCCGCGACCTCGTCGTTCCCTATACCGCTGACCAGGTGCGCCCGGAGTACCGGGGTGCCACCCTCCGCGTCGTCGACGGCACCTACAGCTTCGAGGGCACCGACTACATCCTCGCGCTCAGCGAACCGGAGCGTCACCACGCCCTGCACGGACTGGTCGCCTGGCACGACTTCATCGCCCTCGACGAGGCCGCCGACCGGGTCATGCTCGCCACCACCATCGAAGCGCAGACCGGCTACCCGTTCCGCATCCAGGTGCGCGTCGAGTTCATGCTCGACGACGACGGCCTGCACACCACCGTCGCCGCTCGCAACACGGGCAACGCCCCCGCCCCGTTCGGCACCGGCCCACACCCGTACCTCGTCGCCGGCGAAGGCACGGTCGACGACTGGACCCTCCTCCTCCCCGCCGAGCAGGTGCTCACCGTCACCGACGACCGCCTCATCCCGATCAGCAAAGCGGATGTCGCCACCGAGTCCGACGAACAACTCGCGACTCGTTCGAGGCCGATCACGCCAGCAGCGGCGCTAGCTGACGGGTTCCCTCGTGAAGCTGCTCTAGCAGGTCGCCCGGCGCCGCAACTCGCTGAACCGGCGCCGACAGGCAGAGCGCCCCCACGAGGTGGCCGTCGGCCGCCCGGATTGGCAGCGCGAGGCATCCGTATCCCGGCGTCAGCTCACCGGTCTGTGACGTATAGCCCGACGGTGACGCGCCTCCGGCCCGCTCGGCAAGCAACAGTCGGCCCATCGCCGACGCGGTCAGATCGCGCGAGATCCTCGACTCGTCGCTCAGCGGGAAGTCCGGATCCGCATCGAGGATGATGATCCGGTCGCCCTCGTAGCGGACGAGGTGGATGCCGCCACGAATTCGCGAGCGCAGGTCCGCGATCACCTCCCGCACCGCCTGGGGTGGCGGCGCCGGTGCGACCAGATGCGCGAGCTCGACCACCTTGCGGCCGAGCGCAAAACCGGTGAGGTCCGGCATCCGTACGAGGTATTCGTCCTGCACTAACAGGTTGATCAGGCGATACGTGGTCGCACGCGGCAGGCCCAGACTCTGCGAGATCTCCTGCGCCGTGACACCGGCGCCGAGACGCGCGACTTCCTCGAGCACGGTCAGCGCACTGTGGATCGCCTTCGGCTGCCGCGCCCGCACCTCTCCGACCGGAGCCGGTGCAGCAGACGCTGCCGGCGGCCGCCGCACCGCTCGCGGCTCAGTCACGGCGGACATCCGACACGGCCCCTCCAAGCACATCACCGGCACTGGGCTCATCCCACGCGCCGATGGTTTCGCGCAGCCACGGCCGCCGCCGCACCCGCAGCCGGTACGCGGTCACCCCGACGAGCATCACGACTCCGAACATCCACACCCCGGCCGCCCGCGACGACAGCGCCTCGGCCGCGAGATACACAACGAGCGCACCGGTCAAAAGCAGGGACGTGACAACGCCGCGCACCCCGGCCCACAGCGTAAACTCACCGATCCGCTTCAGGAACACCGGCGCCGCCGCACAGACCAGAATGTACGACGTGATGTACCCGGCCGCTGCCACCACGAGCAGCACCTGCATCGCTGGCCACAACCCGTCACCGACGATCACCGCAACCATTGGCACGCCGGCGATCACCGGCACCGCAACCATCACCGCGGTGAACGGCGTGCGATATCGGGCGTGCGCCCGCCCGAACGCCTCGGGCAGCAACCCCTCCCGCCCCATCGTGAACAGCACCCGGGCAAGCGCCGTCGTCGACGCGATCGCACAAGCCAGGAACGACGCCGCAATGCTCACATCGAGCAGCACACCCATCCACTCCAGCCCGAACCCCGCCGACAGGTCGTTCACCGGCGACTCACTCGCCCGGATGTCCTGCCCCAGCGACGCAAACCCGACGAGCTGGCTGAACGACGCCAGCAGGTACAGCCCGCCAGACACCAGCACCGTCCAGACAATCGCGCGCGGAATCGCCGCGTACGGTTTGCGGGCCTCCACCCCCAAGGTGGCCGAACTCTCGAAGCCCACAAACGCCGTCAACGCGACAACCGCCCCTACCGACAGCGTCGTCGGCGTTCCCCCGGCCAGCGACAACGCCGACCAGTCGATCGTCGGCCCGACCTGCGCGAGCAGGGTGCCGACGAGAATCATAATGATGGCCACTGAGACGAGCTCCACCAGCAGCGTCACCCGTGTCGATAGACGGATGCCCCGCGCAAGAACCAGCAACACCACAGTTGCCAGAATCCCCACGATCAGAGCGGCCACCGCCGAACTCGAGGCCAGGTACGGGGAGACCCGGCCAAGCAGGATGACGAGGTAGTAGCTGGCACCGGCGAGCGCGAACATCGCGATGAAGCCGTAGCCGATGAGCATCCCGACCCCGGTGACCACCCCGGCCCCGGCGCCGAAGGTCTTTGCAACGAATGTATAGAGGGAGCCGGTCGCGGCGATCCGCTTCGCGAACGAGTTGACGGTCGTGGCGATGAGCAGCGCCAGACCCATGGCGAGTACGAGCGACCAGAACGAGGCGCCGCCCGCAACGACGGCGATGAACAGCGGCATGGTCGTCGCGGCGGCCGACGGCGCCACCGCCGACACCGACTGGGCAAGCACCTCGGCGAAGCCCACACTGCGCCGGTCGAGACCGTGCATGGGCGAGCGACGCCCCAGCCCCTCAACAGGGTCAGGGTGTGAAATCGCCCGGTCGAGGGCGGTCATTCGACGATCTCCGACATGACCTCACGTTAGGCGGCCCTCGTTGCGCCGTCGCGACGCGCGTGTTTCGGGGAGGTGACGTCTAAATGAGACGGCCCGACGGCATCCGTCTCATTCACCGTGCTCGGTGTTTTACGCGGGAGGAATCTCAGCGCAACAGCGGCGGGCGAAGCTTGCCGGTATCCGCTGCTCCTCACCTGCATCGTTCGCTCAGCTTGGAGAACTCTCATGACCGTCACCACCAAACCGGCCGCTGACGCCGGTGCCGCGCCGACCGGACGAGCGCTCTCCGGCTCGCTCGGCGTCACGGCGATCGTCTTCATGGTCGTCGCCGCGGCGGCACCGCTCACCGTGATCGGCGGTGCGGCACCGCTCGGCATCCTCCTCGGCAACGGAGTCGGCTTCCCGAGCATGTATGCCATCTCGGCGGTTGTGCTGCTGCTGTTCTCGGTCGGCCTCGCCGCGATGACCAAACACGTGCCGAAGCCCGGCGCATTCTTCACCTTCGTCGGTTATGGCCTCGGCAAGAAGGCCGGACTCACGAGCGCATTCCTGGCGCTGCTCACCTACACGACCATCCAGGTGTCGGTTTACGGCTATATCGGTTATCTGCTCAACGTGACGGTGACCGGCCTCGGCGGACCCGACATCGCCTGGCCGCTGTACTCGCTGGCGTCGATCGCGCTCGTCGGCATCCTCGGTTACCGGCACATCGACCTCTCGTCGAAGGTGCTCGGCGTGCTGCTGATCGGTGAGGTCGGTATCGTGCTGGCGCTGGTTGCCGCTGTGGTCTTCGCCGGCGGGGCGGATGGCCTCTCCCTCGCCCCGTTCGAACCGTCTCACGTCATGAGCGGGTCGCCGGGCATCGGCCTGATGTTTGCCATCGCCGCCTTCATCGGCTTCGAAGCGACGGCGATCTTCCGCGACGAGGCCAAGGACCCGAACCGCACCATCCCGCGCGCCACCTACGTCGCGGTGATCGGCATCGGCCTGTTCTACACGCTCGCGTCGTGGGGACTGGTCATGGCCTGGGGCCCCGACAATGTGCTCGGCGTCGCCGCCGACGATCCCGGCGCCATGATCCTCGTCACGACAGCGCAGTACCTCGGTGTCGTCGGTGAGGTCATCATCAACGTGCTGCTCATCACGAGCATGTTCGCCTGCGTGCTCTCGTTCCACAACGTCATCACCCGCTACCAGCACTCGATGTCGAACGCCGGCGTGCTGCCCGCGCGCATCGGCTCGGTGCACGCCAAGCACGTCTCGCCGCACCTGTCGTCACTCACCCAGAGCATCACCGCCGCCGTGTGCGTCGTGATCTTCGCGGTGCTCGGGCTCGACCCGGTGCTGCAGGTGTTCACCTGGTTCGCCGGCGTCGCCACGCTCGCCATTGCGATCCTGATGGCAATCACGAGCGCCGCGATCATCGTCTACTTCGCCCGCACCAAGAAGGACGGACGGCTCTGGAACACGGTCATCGCTCCCGGACTCGGCTTCGTCGGACTGGTCGGAGCCGCCGTCGTGATCATCGCCAACTTCCCGATGCTCGTCGGCGACGTCGACGCCACCGGGACGCCGAGCTTCGGAGCGGTGAGCGCCGTGCTCCTCGGACTGATCGTGCTGTTCCCGCTCATCGGCTGGGTGCAGGCGCTGGTGATCAAGAAGACCCATCCCGCTGTCTACGAGACCCTCACCGACGCGATCAGCGGCTGAACCCTCACTATTCCTCTTAATACCCACCCCGCACCACCAGCAAGGAGAACACCCTCATGACCCTCGTCGACACTTCGAACCTGGCCGCTGGAGAAAACGAAGTTGGTGCGCAGCATCCGCTCGCCAACCTCACCTCCGAAGAATTCGTGACCATCCGCGACATCGTCACTTCATCAGATGACTTCACCGAAACGACCCGCTTCGCCTACGTCGGGCTCGATGAACCGCACAAGCGCGAGGTGCTCGCCTGGCAGGCGGGGGAGGGCGCGTTGCCCGAACGTCGGGCGCGGGTGATGCTGCTCGACATGGCAACCGGGCGCTCCACGGACAACATCGTGTCGCTCGACGCCGGTGCTGTGGTCTCTACCTCGGTGCTCGACGGGTCGGCTGGCCAGCTGCCGATCCTCGTTGAGGAGTTCGACGCGGTGGCGGACATCGTCGCCGAGGACCCGCGCTGGGTCGAGGCGCTGACCCGCCGCGGCACCACCGTCGGGGACGTCAAGGTTGTGCCGCTGTCGGCCGGGTACTACGACTTCCCCGAGGAGGAGGGGCGAAGGATGCTGCGCGTGCTCGCCTTCAGGCAGGACTACCCGGGCGACCACGTCTGGGCGCACCCGGTTGACGGTCTCAGCGCGTATGTCGACACGGCATCCCGCACCATCACGCGGCTGATCGACTCGGCTGACCTGGCGATTCCCGCCGAGAGCGGCAACTTCGACGACCCGGCGGTGCAGGGTTCACCCTTGACGACGCTCAAGCCGATCGTGATCACCCAGCCCGAGGGGCCGAGCTTCACGGTGGACGGCGATGTCGTCAGCTGGGCGAACTGGAAGTTCCAGGTCGGTTTCGACGTGCGCGAGGGCCTGGTGTTGCGTCAGCTGTCCTTTACGGATGCCGGCGAGGAGCGTCCGGTCATCTACCGGGCCTCGATCAATGAAATGCTCGTGCCCTACGGGGACCCGTCGCCGGTGCGGTTCTGGCAGAACTACTTCGACACCGGAGAGTATCTCTTCGGCCGATTCACCAACTCGCTCGCGCTCGGCTGCGACTGTGTCGGCGAGATCAAGTACTTTGACGCGGTCATGGCCGACGAGACCGGCAACCCGTTCACGATTTCGAACGGCATCTGCATGCACGAGGAGGACTTCGGCACGCTGTGGAAGCACTCCGACCTCTACACCGGGTCGAACGAGGTGCGCCGCTCCCGCCGGCTCGTCATCTCCTTCTTCACCACGGTGGGCAACTACGACTACGGCTTCTACTGGTACCTCTACCTCGACGGCACCATCGAGTGTGAGGCGAAGCTCACCGGCATCCTGTTTACGTCGGCGTACCCGGGGGTCTCCGCCTCCGGTGACGACTACCCGTATGCGTCGGAGGTCGCGCCCGGACTCGGCGGACCGTACCACCAGCACCTCTTCTCGGCGCGGCTCGACATGATGGTCGACGGGCTGTCCAACGCCGTCGATGAGGTGGAGGTCGGCCGAGTGCCGGTCGGACCGGGCAACGAACGCGGCAACGCCTTCACCAAGAAGACGACCCGCATCTCAACCGAAGCGGTCTCGGGTCGCGTCGCCGACGCATCCGTTGCCCGCTCCTGGAACGTCGTGAACACGGAGAAGACCAACCGGATGGGGCGGCCGACCGGCTACACGCTCTACCCGCAGGATGCCCCGACTTTGCTGGCGGATGCCTCGTCGTCGATTGCTGCGCGCGCGGAGTTTGCGACGAAGCACCTGTTTGTCACTCAGTACGACCCCGCCGAGAAGTATGCGGCCGGTGACTTTGTGCACCAGAACCCGGGTGGTGACGGCGTCTCCAAGTACATTGCGGATGACGCGTCGGTCGACGGCGAGGACATCGTGCTGTGGCACACGTTTGGGCCGACGCACTTCCCGCGGCCGGAGGACTGGCCGGTGATGCCCGTCGACTACGCGAAGTTCACGCTCAAGCCGTACGGATTCTTCGGCAAGAACCCGGCGCTGAACGTGCCGGCGGCGGTGGCGCACTGTTTGTCGGGGATCGCGTCGCCTGATGCGGCGGCCTCGGATGAGCTCGGTGTCGCTGACGGCGATGGGGTGGCGTCGGCTGATCTTGGGTTGTCGGCTTCGGCGGCTGCTGGTGCGTCTGCGGCTGCTCCTGCTGCAGCTTCTGTTTCTGCTCCTGGCGCCGCCGCTGCGTCGTCAGGTGGGTGCGGCGCCAACTGCACCTGCGGGCACTAGCTCCTCGCCATGACGGAGTTGCTCCACCTCTCGGCTCTCCTGCCGGCCGCCTTCGGTGCGTGTTGCACTGTCGGCGGTCGGCGGGGGAGCCGCGTGTTGTCCGGGTTCGAGGGCTTCGCCGCCGTTGCGATGTTTGTGGCGATGGCGGATGTCGCGCTCGGCGTCGGTCTCGTCGCCCCGATCCTGTGGGTGGTCGGCCTGGTCGCGCTGGCGCTGGTGGGGCTGCCGCTGGGGCGGGTGTCGCGGTCACTGCCTGCGTCGTCCGGGAGCGCGCCCACCGAGTCGACGGGCATGCGCGACCGGGACCGTGGCCACCCGCCGTTGTTGCACTCGAGTCTCGGTCTAATCGTGATGGCCGGGCTGCTCGCCGTGATGGCGGCAGGCCACACGGCATCCGTCGCATCGCACCACTCCACGGGGGGATTGCTCCCCGCCCTCGTGCTCAGTGGATCAGCGGTCTATGTCGGCTACTCGACCTGGCGTGCGGCAGCGCTGTACCGTCTGCCGAGGCGCGACGTTCTCGGATGCTTCGAGGCCGCGAGCATGGCGGCATCCGTAGCGCTGATGGCGGGCGCGCTAGCTGTGTGAGGCACCGCCACGCCTTTCGTTTCGCCCAGCGCTGCACTTCCCTGCGCGTGGAGCCCTCCTCTCTCGCCGACCGCTGCACTTCCATGCCCGCGCTACAGATACTTCTGCAGCGCGAGCATGGATCTGTAGCGCTCGCCGACGAACCGCTCCTGCGGGACCTGATCGGATGCCTCGATGCCGCGAGCATGGCGGCATACGTTGCGCTGATGGCGGGCGCGCTCGCCGTCTGAGGCTGCGCCAACCCATGCGCTGCACGCGCTCCATCCCATCCGCTGAGCCATCCCATCCGCATCGGCCACCGCTGTACTTCCATGCCCGCGCTACAGATGCTTCTGCAGCGCGGGCATGGATCTGCAGCGCTCGCCGAGCACGGCGGCCGCGGTTGGCTTGGATGACTCGAGGCGGTGTGCATGGCGCATCCGTCGCGCTGATGGCGGGAGCGCTCGCGATCTGAAGCTCCGCCACACTTTCCGCGTCACCCGGCCCATCCGCGCTGCCCACCGCTGCACTTCCCTGCCCGTGCGGCCCTCCCGCTCTCCTGACCGCTGCACTTCCATGCCCGCGCTACAGATACTTCTGCCGCTCGGGCATGGAGCAGTAGCGCTCGCCGCCTGACTCGAGCTGCACGACGCGGGCCGTCGTTTCGATGCTCGCCGGGAGTGCACGTGCGACCCGCGGAATGGGGACTGCCGACTGCCTCAGTGACTGGCCCGGATAGGGTGCCTTCAGGCAGATCGAGCAGCGCGCGTCGCGGAGGAACCACCCATGAAGATAGAACACGTCCTTCCCGAACTGCGCAAACCGATGAAGCGCGCGCAAGTGTCGCTCCCACGCTGGCTGGTCCGGCCCCTCGTCACGATGATGCCCGTCCCGAAGTCATCAGCCGTGCGAGTGCGGGTCGCGAAGGCGGGCTCTGTTCGACTGCGAATCTACGAGCCGGTTGGCGCACGGAGCGGCGCGGGATTGCTGTGGATTCACGGCGGCGGACTGCTGTTCGGCGATGCGAGGCAGGATGAAACGCTCTGCCTGTCCACTGCGGAACGGTTGGGCATCGTCATCGTGTCAGCGAATTACCGCTTCGCTCCGGAGCATCCGTTCCCGGCCGCGCATCAGGATGTGCTGACCGCATGGCGCTGGTTTCTGCAGCATGCGACAGCGCTTGGAGTGGAGTCCGCCCGAATCGCCGTCGGTGGGGAGAGCGCTGGTGCCGGGCTCGCGGCGGCACTCGTGCAACGGATTTACGACGACGGGGGCACCCAGCCGTGTGCGCAATGGCTGTTCGCTCCCATGCTTGATGACCGCACGGCAGCCCGTCGTGACCTCGACGCTCAGGAGCATTTCGTGTGGAATAACCGGAAGAATCGGGAGGGGTGGTCGGGCTACCTCGGTGCTCCGGTCGGTTCGGCCGACGTCCCGCCATATCCAGTTCCTGCGCGGCGCCTCGACCTGACGGGTTTGCCGCCCGCGTACCTGACCTGGACAGACCTGGAGCTGTTCGCCGACGAGGACAGCGTATATGCCGACGCGCTTCGGGCTGCGGGCGTGCCAGTGACCACCGATGTTGTGCCGGGCGGTGTGCACGGCTTTGAGAACTGGGCGAACGACACAACTGTGGCGCGGGAACTGATCGAGCGCGCGCAGGCGTGGTTGCGATCAGCGGCCGCCGCCCAGTAATCACCCGACCCGGCTCGACCGCCCGACGCATCGCGTAGCATCCGCCGCTGCACTTCCATGCTCGCGCTACACATACTTCTGCAGCGCGGGCATGGATCTGCAGCGCGCGACGAACCACGCCCGGACGGCGCGGCACGGAGCGACGCCCAACACCCAGCTCAACCGACCGACGCATTGCGCAGCATCCGCCGCTGCACTTCCATGCTTGCGCTGCACATACTTCTGCAGCGCGAGCATGGATCTGCAGCGCACGCCGAGCCCCGCGCGAACGGCGCGGCACGGAGCAACCCCAACACCCGGCAGAATTGACCCATGACCCTTCCTCTTTCCGGAACGCAGTTCGAGCTCACCAGCGGCCCATACACCGCGACCATCGCCAGCGTCGGCGCCTCGCTGCGCGAACTGAAGCACAACGGCCGCGACCTCGTCGTTCCCTATGACGCCGACCAGGTGCGCCCTGCCTACCGGGGCGCCACCCTCGCGCCGTGGCCGAACCGCGTCGTCGACGGCACCTACAGCTTCGAGGGCACCGACTACATCCTCGCGCTCAGCGAACCGGAGCGTCACCACGCCCTGCACGGACTCGTCGCCTGGCACGACTTCATCGCCCTCGACGAGGCCGACGACCGCGTCATGCTCGCCACCACCATCGAAGCGCAGACCGGCTACCCGTTCCGCATCCAGGTCCGCGTCGAATTCATGCTCGACGCCGACGGCCTCCACACCACCGTCGCCGCCCGCAACACCGGCAACGCCCCCGCCCCGTTCGGCACCGGCCCGCACCCGTACCTCGTCGCTGGCGAGGGCACCGTCGACGACTGGACCCTGCTCCTCCCCGCTGAACAGGTGCTCACCGTCACCGACGACCGACTCATCCCGATCGGCAAAGCGGATGTCGCCACCGAGTCAGGCGGAATCTTCGATTTCCGCGAACCCCGCGTCATCGGCGACACCTTCATTGATCACGCGTTCACGTCCATCGTTCGCGACGAAAGCCGCACGGCCGAAGTTCGCGTTACGGCGCCGTCGGGCACCGGCGTGAAGATGCGCTGGGACTCGTCGTGCAAGTGGGTCCAGGTGCACACCGCCGACCGGCCCGCACCGGAGCCCAGCCGCATCGGCCTCGCGGTCGAACCGATGACCTGCCCGCCCGACGCCTTCAACTCCGGCGAGGACCTGCTCGTGCTTCAGCCCGGCGGCGTCACCTTCGCGTCGTGGAGCATCGCCGCAATCTAGTCTTGCCGTTTTGCGGATGCCGGCCAGACGGCATCCGTTTATCGCGCCGTGCTCACGCCTGACCTCTAAGGAACTGTTTTGGAAACGACTCTGACCCGCAGACTGGGCGTGCCCGGCATCGTCTTCATGGTGATCGC
Source organism: Mycetocola sp. Y442 (assembly GCF_056898615.1). NCBI lineage: Bacteria > Bacillati > Actinomycetota > Actinomycetes > Micrococcales > Microbacteriaceae > Mycetocola > Mycetocola sp. Y442. The sequence continues at coordinate 468,040 of NZ_JBXHBV010000003.1, read as the reverse complement.
GGCGGCCGCCCCGATCACCGTGGTGGCCGCGAACTTCCCGCTCGTTCTCACCGTGTCGGGGTCGATCGGCGCGCCGCTGATGGTGCTCGCCGCGACGGTCATTCTGCTGCTGTTCTCGGTCGGATACGCGTGGATGACGCCGCGGGTGCCGGATGCCGGCGCGTTTTACTCCTATGTCGATCGCGGCCTGGGGCGGCGGGCCGGCCTCGGAACCGCGGCGATCGCGCTGCTGTCGTACGTTCTGCTGACCGTGTCGATGACCGCGTACCTCGGCGTGCAGGCAGGCAACCTGATCGAACTGTGGACGGGACTGCAGCTGCCGTGGTGGCTCATCTCGGCGGTGATGCTGGTGATCGTCGGGCTGCTCGGCTACCGCAGCATCGACCTGTCGGCGAAGGTGCTCGGCATCGTGCTCGTGCTTGAAGTCGTTGCGGTGATCGCCATCGACCTCGGCGTGCTGTTCTCGGGGCGGGAGCTGACCACCACCCCGTTCAGCCCGGCCGAAGCGCTCACGGGCGCGCCCGGCCTCGGCTTGCTGTTCGTATTCCTCGGGTTCTTCGGCTTCGAGGCGACCGCCGTGTTCCGCAACGAAGCCCGTGACCCCGAGCGGACCGTGCCGCGGGCAACGTACATCGCGGTCGTCGCCGTCGGTGTGCTCTACTTCGTCTCCTCGTGGCTCGTGATCTCCGGACTCGGCGGGACGGAGGCCATTGCCGCCTCCGAGGCGAACCCCGACAGCGTCATCGTCGGTCTGGCGGGCGAAGTCGTCGCGCCGATCTTCGCCGACCTCGTGCAGGTGCTCGTCGTGACGAGCATGTTCGCGTGCATGCTGGCCTTCCACAACATCGTCACCCGCTACCTCTTCACCCTCGGACAGCGCGGCGTGCTTCCCCGCACGCTCGCCGAGGTGCACTCGAAGCACCGCGCACCGTCGCGGGCGTCCCTCTGGGTCAGTGCGATCACATCCGTCGTCATTGTGGTGTCGGCTCTCGCCCAGCTCGACCCGGTGGTGCAGATCTACACCTGGTACTCGGGAGCAGGCGCAGTCGGCGTGATCTGGATGATGGCGCTCACGAGCTTCGCCGTGCTCGCCTTCGGGGCGAAGCGGCGCGGCACACCCGGTGAGGCGCCGTCCGCGCGGGTGGTTACCGCGTCGGTTCTCGGTGGCATCGGTCTGCTGGGAGTGCTCGCCATCTCGCTGTGGAACTTCCCGTTCCTCGTCGGCGGCACTGTCGCGGCCATCGTCTGGGGACTGGTTCTTGCCGGGGTGTTCATCGCCGGCATGCTGGTGCCGCGCCGGGGGAGTAATGCTTCCGAACCGACGCCGCCGGTGCTCGAGGACGTCGCGAGCTGACGCTGTCACGCGGGTGACGGCATCCGTCGCCCGAGGCGCTTTCGCCGAGCGCTGACGGCATCCGTTAGCCGACGGTCCTTCGCCGACCGCTCCACTTCCATGCCCGAGCTGCAGATGCTTCTGCAGCGCGGACATGGATGTGCCGCGCTCGCTGACGTGACCGCTGGCATCCGCAAAAACAATTTCCATGGACAAACCAGACCTTTCGTCCTAGCCTGATGCTGCATTCACTTCGCGAAAAGCTTTCAACGATGTAAACGGCGGAAGACCGCGCGTTTTTCCGGCATCAGGCTGTTGTGGTGGGCCCGATTCCGGCGATCCAGCGGCGTGAAATGGGTGCATTTTCTCTCGCAGCAACAGTGGCACTCCGGTGCCCGACAACGGTGTCTTTGCACCGCGAAAGGACCAGCAATCCCATGATCAAGAGAAAAGCCCTGCTCGCAGCAGGCATGACGACGGCGCTCGCAGCAGCGCTCGTCGGATGCACCAATAACAACGGGGGCAGCGGAGGCGGTGGCGGCTCCGGTGCCAGCAAATCCAACTGCACCAACGACATCAAGGTGAAGGATGTTCCGGTCGTCACGTACTGGGGATGGCTCCCAGACACCGCCGAGACCGTCGACAACTTCAACGAATCGAACGACGACGTTCAGATTTGCTGGTCGAACGCCGGCCAGGGCGGTGACGAGTACACCAAGCTCTCCACCTCGCTCGAGTCGAAGTCAGGCGCGCCCGACATCGTCCAGATCGAGTACGACTGGCTGAACAGCTTCCTGATCCAGGGCGGACTCGTCGACATGACCGAGCACGGCATCGAGGATTACGAGGACAACTTCACCGAAGGTGCCTGGCGCGATGTCTCGAGCGGCGACGGCGTTTATGCGGTGCCGGTCGACCTGGGACCTGTGGGCATGTGGTACCGGGCCGACATCTTCGAAGAGAACGGCATCGCCATCCCCACCACGTGGGATGAGTACGCGGCAGCGGCCGAGCAGCTGAACACCGCGACCGGCGGAGCGGTCAAGATCGGCAACTTCGCCCCCAACGGTGCCGGACAGCACTACGCCTTCCTCGACCAGGCCGGCGCCGTTCCGTTCGAGTTCGACAACGGCAACCCCACCGAAATCACCATCAACCACAACGATGACGCGACCAAGACGGTCTACGAATACTGGCTCGACCTGGTCGACCGCGGACTCGTCGGCACCGACCAGGCGTGGACGCCCGAGTTCAGCACTGCGTTGGCCAGCGGCAAGTACGCGACCGCCGTGTACCCGGTCTGGTACAACGCGCACATCCCCGACTTCGAGGACCCGGAAGCGGGCGCCGTCTGGCGTGCAGCTCCGATCCCGCAGTGGGATGCCGCCAACCCGGTGCAGGTGAACTGGGGCGGCAGCACGCTCGCCGTCACGACGCAGGCCAGTGATGCAGCACTCGCAACGAAGGTTGCCGCTGAGCTGTACAACACGGAGGAGCGGCAGAAGCTCGGCGTTGAGAAGGGTGGCCTCTTCCTGGCCATGCCCGACATGATCGAGTCTGACTACTTCAAGGACCTCGAGTACGAGTTCTTCGGCGGTCAGAAGTTCAACGGAGAGTTCTTCGCCCAGGCAGCGCTCGACTACGAGGGTGTGATGTTCTCGCCGTTCTCGCAGTACTACTACGACGAGTCGCAGCGCCTTCTGTCCGAGGCGATCGAGGGCAACATGACCGCGGCCGAAGCGGCGGACGAGTTGCAGAAATCGCTGGAGACCTACGCCACCGAACAGGGTTTCACCCTGAACTGAGTTCGGTCCTGTGCGGGCGGGGCAGCGCCCCGCCCGCACAGGAGTTCTTCACAATGCGTCCCAAGGAAGTGACCCATGTCTACCACCCCTCAGCTTCAGCATCCCGTCCGCCCACCAACGGTGAAGCGCGGCGCCAGTCTTGAGCGGAAGCACGCGCGATTCGGCTGGGTGTTTCTCGCTCCGTTCGCCATCGTGTTTCTCGTTTTCCTCGTCCTCCCACTGGTCTATGCCTTCTGGATGAGCCTGCACACCAACACCCTCGCCGGTGGCGAACAGTTCGCTGGCCTCGCCAACTACGTCAAAGCGTTCACCGACGAGCGCTTCCTGTCGGGAATGGTGCGCGTCGCCGCGTTCGCCGTTGTGTTCGTCCCCCTCCAGATCGGGCTGGCCCTGGTCTTTGCGCTCATCCTCGACGACATCCGCACGAGGCTGTCCCGGTTCACACGGCTGCTCATCTTCGTGCCGTACGCGATCCCCGGTGTGATCGGCGCACTGATGTGGGGATTCCTGTACAGCCCGTCGTTCGGCCCGCTCGTGACGGTCTTCGAGTTCCTGAACACCCAGGCGCCCGACCTGCTCAACCGCGATTCGATCTTCTGGTCCCTGACCAACATCGTCACGTGGCAGTGGACGGGCTACTACATGATCATCATCTACGCCTCACTGCAGTCGATCGACCCGGCCATCTACGAAGCCGCCCGGATCGATGGCGCGACCAAACTCCAGACGGCACTGCACATCAAGGTCCCGATCGTTGCGTCGTCACTGGTGCTGACCGTCGTGTTCTCCCTGATCGGCACGCTGCAGTTCTTCACCGAACCGCAGGTTCTCGCGCCGCTCGCCGGTAACGCTATCGATGCGGCGTACACGCCGAACCTGTACGCGTACAACCTGGCGTTCTCGTACCAGCAGTTCAACTACGCGTCGGCGATCTCCTTCGCGCTTGGACTGATGGTCTTCCTCGCCTCGATCATTTTCCTCATCGCCACACGCAAGAAGAGCGGACTCCGCTGATGACTACCTCACCTCTGCCACTCATCGACGATGCGATCACCGAGTCCGGCCCGCGCAAAAAGCGGCCAGACGTCCTGCCGGGGGAGCGCAAACAGGTCGGCATGCACATCCTCCTCACCATCGCCGCCCTCTACTTCCTGCTCCCGATCTGGTGGCTAGTCGTCGCGGGCACCAAGAGCACCCAGGGCCTGTTCAACGGCACCGGCGGGCCGCTGTGGTTCGACCAGAACTTCGCGCTGTTCGACAACATCGCGCAGCTGGCGACGTACAACAGCGGCATCTACGTGCGCTGGCTGGGCAACTCGTTCCTCTACGCCTTCGCTGGCGGCGTCGGCGCGACGGTCCTGGCCGTGCTCGCCGGTTACGCGTTCGCGAAGTACCGGTTCCGGGGACGTTCGGTCAGCTTTATGGTGCTGCTGGCATCCGTTATGGTTCCCGCAACGGCCCTCGTCATCCCGACGTACGTGTTGTTCAACAACCTCGGCCTCACCAACACCGTGTGGGCCGTGATCCTGCCGTCGTTGCTCAGCCCGTTCGGTGTGTACCTGATGCGCGTCTACATTCAGGATGCCATTCCCGACGAACTGCTCGACGCCGCGCGTGTCGACGGCTCCGGTGAGTTCCGGACCTTCGCCACGATCGCGCTGCCGTTGATGCGGCCGGCGATTGTGACGGTGCTGCTGCTGTCCGTCGTCGGTGGCTGGAACAACTACTTCCTGCCGCTGGCCATGCTGTCTGACCAGACGCTGCTGCCGGTCACTGTCGGCCTCAACACGTGGCAGGTGCAGTCGAACTCCGCCACGGCGGGAGGTCTCGTCTGGAACCTGGTGACCAGCGGTTCGCTCGTCTCCGTCATTCCGCTCATCATCGCGTTCCTGCTGCTGCAGAAGTACTGGCAGGGCGGGCTCTCGATGGGAAGCATCAAGTAATAGCGGCCCGTTCGGCTCTCGTGTTGTGCAGAACCGAGCATGCAGAGCCGAACGGATGCCGTCGGCACGTTTTAAGGAGAAGTATGTCCAGTGCCAGCGTGGTCGTCGATCCGCGTTTCGTTGTCGGCCCGGTCAACCGGCGGCTCTTCGGCTCGTTCATCGAGCACATGGGTCGCGCCGTGTACACCGGGATCTACGAACCGGGGCACCCGAGCGCCGACGCGGAGGGTTTCCGCCAGGACGTCATCGAGCTCGTGCGGGAGATGGGGGTGTCGGCGATCCGGTACCCGGGCGGGAACTTCGTCTCGGGGTTCCGCTGGCGGGATAGCATCGGGCCCCGTGACGAACGCCCGCGACGGCTCAGCCTGGCGTGGCGGTCCACCGAAACGAACGAGGTCGGTCTGCACGAGTTTGCGTCCTGGGTCGAGAAGGTCGGCGGCGAGCTCATGTACGCCGTCAACCTCGGCACGGCAGACACGATGGACGCGCTCGATGTGGTGGAGTACTCCAACATCGCAGGCGGGACAGCGCTGGCCGAGGAGCGCATCACGAACGGCCGCAGTGAGCCGTTCGGAATCTCGATGTGGTACCTCGGCAACGAGATGGACGGCCCCTGGCAGCTCGGCCACTCACCGGCGGACGACTACGGAAAGAAGGCGTCACAGACGGCCAAGGCGCTGCGTCAGCTTGACCCGAAAGTGGAGCTCGTGGCATCCGGATCATCGCATCCGACCATGCCGACCTTCCCGCAGTGGGACCGTGTGGTGCTCGAGCACACCTACGACGATGTCGACTACATCTCCTGCCACGGCTACTACCAGGAGAAGGACGGTGACCTCGGGTCCTTCCTCGCCGCGCCGGTCAAGATGGACCGCTACCTCGATACGGTGATCGCGACAGCGGACCACGTCAAAGCGCTCAAACGGAGCGACAAGACGCTGAACATCTCGTTTGATGAGTGGAACGTCTGGTATCTCGGCGAGAATCTCCGGAGCTTCCCTCGGCAGAAGGACCGGTTCTACCGCACCGACGAGATCGAGGGAGACGACTGGCCCGAAGCGCCTCGGCTGGCCGAAGACGTCTACTCGGTGGCCGACGCCGTCGTCGTCGGCGGGCTGCTCATCTCGTTGCTGCGGCACGCCGACCGGGTCACCTCAGCGTCGATGTCGATGCTGGTGAACGTGATCGCTCCGATCACCACCGAGCCCGGTGGGCCCGCGTGGCGGCAGACGACGTACTTTCCGTTCGCGGTTACCTCCCGCCTCGCCGCCGGTGTGTCTCTCGACATTCGGGTCGAGAGTGCTCACTATGAGTCTGAGGAACTCGGGGAGGTACCCGTGGTGGATGCCGCCGCCACGTATGACGCGGAGTCCGGCCGTGCCGCTGTCTTCCTCGTCAACCGGTCGCTCACCGATGAGGTCACGGTGTCGGTGAGCCTTGCCGCGCTCGGAGACCTGTCGGTCCTGGAGACCCAGATGATTGCCGATCCCGACGTCTATGCCACGAACACGAGGGAGGACCCGGGCCGGGTGTCACTGATGCCGAACACGTCTGCGGCGGTGGATGACGGCATCCTCACGGTGACTCTGCCCGCGGTGTCGTGGACGGCGGTGTCGCTCGGCTGAATTACGCCGGGACGGAGCCGGATGACTCGCGCGTGACGATGTGGAAGTCCGGTTTGGCGAGGCGGGGCGGCCGACGCTCGCCGGTTTCGCGGATGCGTTCGACGAGCATCTCCACAGCCATCTCGGCGATGGACTCGCGGCCGGGATCGACGCTCGAGAGTGACGGCACAGAGAAGCGGGTCTCGTCGATGTTGTCGAACCCGATCACCGCGACCTCGTCGGGGACTCGAGTGCCGGCTTCGCCGAGGGCGCGGAGGGCGCCGAGACCGAGAGTGTCGTTGAGGGCGAAAACAGCGTCGAAGGGGACCCGCTCGGCGATCAGGCGGCGCACGGCGGCTGCCCCCGCCTCCCGACCCCACGGGCGGGCCGCGCAAATGAGTTCTGGAGCCTCGGGGATGCCAGCGGCCTCGAGGGCCTGCCGGTACCCGTGAAGACGCAAGCTCGCCGAGCTCGGTTCATGCCCGCCCTGCCTTGAGTCGGACTGCTGCGGGACGCCGATGAGAGCGATACGGGTGCGGCCCCGCGCGATGAGGTGTTCGACCGCAGCGCGGGCCGACGACACGTTGTGCATGGTGACGTGGTCGGTGGGGCCGCCGAAGATGCGTTCTCCGAGCAGCACGAGCGGCAGCGGGACATTGAGTTCGTCGACGTCGCCCTGGCCGAGCCGCACCGGACTCAGCAACACCCCGTCGGTGCCCTGCAGCAGCGTGCCCTTGACCACGTCCAGTTCCTTGAGCCGATCGCCGTTGGTCTGCCCAACCAGGACGCTGAGCTGCCGTTTCTCCGCAGCGCGGATCACGGCATCCGCGAGCTCAGCGAAGTAGTTCTCGCGGAGTGCGGGCACGGCGAGCCCGATGACTCCCGTCCGGCCTGAGCGGAGGCCCCTCGCGGAGAGGTTCGGCCGGTACCCCACCTCGACGATCGCGCTGCGCACCCGATCGCGCACCTCGGTGCGCACGTGCGGATGGTCGTTGATGACATTCGAGACTGTCTTCGCGGAAACTCCCGCGACACGCGCCACGTCGCGAATGGTCGACCTCATCGATGACTCCGTCCTTGTGGCGCTCAGGTCAATATATCCGACCTCACCGGGCATAGAGCGCAGCCGATGGGCACCCGTTGCGGGCCGGCGGCATCCGTCGCCCGCGGCGCTTTCGCCGACCGCTCCACTTCCATGCCCGCGCTGCAGATGCTTCTGCAGCGCGGACATGGATGTGCCGCGCTCGCGGCCGTGACCGCTGGCATCCGTTAGCCGACGCTCCTTCACGCTCGAGGCAGGGGCCGGTATCACCAGGCACGCGATATCGGGGGGTCTCGGCGGTTCTCGCGGCATGATTGCTTCATGACATCTCAGAACGTTTTGCACATGGTGCTCGTCCGCTGGAACTCGCCGCTACAGCAGGGCGAGCTCGATCAGTTAACGCGCGCGGTTGGCGTGTTGCCCGAACGGATTCCGGGGATCCTGAGCATCTCCTCGGGGCCGAGTTCCAGCCCCGAGGGGATGGAGCGCGGATTCGAGTGGGCTCTGGCGATCACCTTCGCGAGCGAGACGGCGCGCGACGAGTACCTGCCGCATCCGGATCATGAACCGGTGAAGGACCTGATCGGCAAGTGGGCGGCCGAGGTCCTGGTCTACGACCTGACCGTGTGAGGCATCCGTTCCGGTCCGCATTCGATGCGGAGAAGCCCGGCGGACCTGTCAAGGCTCCGGACCAGATCGGACCTGCGCTGTAGCGTTAAGGTCGGCCGCGTAGACGCGGTTCACACCTACACCCCGGAGGTCTCTATGCCCACCACCGTGCCCGCCCTCGTCACAGCATCCGCTGGAGCATCCTTCGAGCGTTCCACGATCGAACGCCGGGATGTCGGCCCTCACGATGTCGAGATCGACATCGCCTTCGCGGGGATCTGCCACTCCGACATCCACCAGGCGCGCGCCGAGTGGGGTGCAGGCATCTTCCCGATGGTGCCGGGTCACGAGATCGCCGGGATCGTCACGGCGGTCGGCGATGACGTGACGAAGCACAAGGTCGGCGACCGCGTCGGCATCGGCTGCTTCGTTGACTCCTGCCGCGAGTGTGAGAACTGCCTCGCCGGCGAAGAGCAGTTCTGCCTCAAGGGCAACGTCGGCACCTACAACGGCCGCGAATACACCGGCGAGCCCACCTACGGCGGGTACTCCACCTCGATCGTCGCCGACGAAAACTACGTGCTGAGCATTCCCGAGGGCATCGACCTCGACGTCGCGGCGCCGCTGCTCTGCGCCGGCATCACCACCTACTCGCCGCTCAAGCACTGGGGCGCAGGCCCCGGCAAGAAGGTCGCGATCGTCGGCATGGGCGGCCTCGGCCACATGGGCGTCAAGATCGCCGCTGCGCTCGGCGCCGAGGTGACCGTGCTCAGCCAGACGCTGTCGAAGAAGGAGGACGGGCTGCGACTCGGCGCGACGGACTACTTCGCGACCTCCGACCCGGAGACGTTCAGGAAGAATCGCAAGCGCTTCGACCTGATCATCAACACGGTGTCCGCCGACCTGCCGGTCGACGACTACCTGTCGATGCTGACCCTCGACGGCGCGATGGTGTTCGTCGGGCTGCCCGAGAACCCGCAGTCGTTCCGCGTCTTCTCGCTGACCGGCGGGCGCCGCAGCCTCGCCGGATCGAACATCGGTGGCATCCGCGAAACCCAGGAGATGCTCGACTTCTGTGCCGAGCACGGCCTTGGCGCCGACATCGAGCTCATCGGCGCCGACGAGGTCGACGAAGCCTACGAGCGCGTCATCAAGAGCGACGTGCGCTACCGGTTCGTGATCGACACGGCGACGATCCCGGCGCCCGCCGCGTAACTCGCCCCACGGCGGCATCCGCGCTGCTCGGCCACAAACGGTCGCTGATTCTCGGAATCAGCGACCGTTTTTGTCGTCGCAGGCGAGCGGATGCCGCCGAAGCGACCGTTTTTGTCGTCGCAGGCGAGCGGATGCCGCGGAGCGCGCACTCCTGGATGGTTAGCGGGCACTGGTCGTGTGGGGTGCCCGTTCCGCCTCCGCTGGTTCGGCCGGCGCTGGGCGGAGGGGGATCGCGCACGCCCAGGCCTGCACGGCGAGGAGGGAGAAGAACAACACAAGCACCCATGCGAAGCGCGCGGTCACCGGGATGCCAAGGGCCACCACCGCGACGACCGACAACGGCAGGAGCGACAGCGAGAGGACGCCGCAGACGCTCCGTGCCCAGCGCCGAGATCCCGCCAGGGCGTATCCGCCGGCCATTCCGAGCAGCGGCGTTGCGAGCGCACCGCTGCCCAGGCCGGTTGTGAGCAGCGTCCACAGCTGGCCCGGCAGCGACAGCGTTGCCAGCGGGAACAGGAGCGGCGCCAGAATCAGGACGCGAATCGGGCGCCCGGCCCGGCGCCGCACTTCGGCCCACCCCAGCAGCCCGCCCGCGAGAACGCCGGGCAGCAGAATGCCGACGAACGTTTCGAGCCACGCAAACTGCGACTCCACTCCGGCGAGTTCGACCATGAATGCGCGCAGGCTCGCCGCCCACGCCAGCCCGCCGACCGCGCCAATCAGGACCGGGTTGACCCATCTCCCGTTCATGGCTCGACTGTAGAACGGGCGGGCCGCGCGCGCGAGGGGTCTGGCGGCTTCCTGCTCGGCCATAAACGGTCGTCCCGGCGTTGCTCGGACACCGACGGTCGCTGATTTTCGGAATCAGCGACCGTTTCTGTCGTCGCAGGCGAGCGAATGCCGAGGAAGCGGCGGTTCTCGTCGCCGCAAGACAGCGGATGCCGCGGGAGCGACGGTTTTCGTCGTCGCGACCAGGATGGCGTCCCAGACCAACAAGAACGGCCGCCGTCCCAAGGGACAGCGGCCGTTCCTTTATTGACGGTTTTTCGTTAGCGAGCTTCTTCTGCTGCGAGCAACTCAGCAACGCGCTGGCGCTCTGCCTTGCCCCAGGTCTCACGGGTAGTGAGGATCCCGATGAGGCCGATCGTCGCTGCGAGGAGAACAACCAGCGAAGCGCCCGGCCAGCCCATTGCACCCACCATAAGCGCTGCAATGAGTGGAGCAAATCCGCCCACCGATGCGGCGATCTGGTAGCCCATGGAGGCGCCGGAGGTGCGGGTGGATGTGCCGAACTGCTCGGTCAGAAGCGAACCCTGTACACCGGTGAGGGTCGCGTGGATGACACCAATACCGATGATGAACGTGAGCACGACCAGAGTGGGAACCGCGTCATTGGTGAGCAAATACATTGGGAACGCGAACGCCATGGCGGCTACGCATCCGGCGATGTACAGCGGCTTTCGCCCCACCTTGTCGCTCAGGCTTCCTGCCGCAAAGGTTACGAAAATCGCCAAGAGGCTGGCAGCGGTAATCGCCCCGAGTGCCAGGGGGCGAATGTCCGGGTAGCGCTCAGACAAGTAGTTCAACAAGTACGTCGCTGTCGAGTAGTAGGTGAAGGACTCGACGATGCGGAGAGAAACGACCCGAAGGATGCTCTTCCAGTCGTTGCGCCAGGCTGACAGGAAGGGGTTCTTCACAATTTCTCCGGACGCTTTGGCGTCTTCAAATTCGGGAGACTCAGTGAGGCGTGAGCGCACGAATAGGGCGGCGATCACGAGTACCGCACTCAGGAGGAATGGTGTGCGCCATTGCCAGTCACCCTCGAGCCCGGCGCTGAAGACGAACATCGCGCTTGCCATCGCGATACCAAGAGGATTACCTGCTTGTGGGATGGCGGCGTACATACCGCGACGATTTGCCGGTGCATGCTCGTAGGCCATGGTGATGGCCCCACCCCATTCGGCTCCAAAGGCCAGGCCCTGGATCATGCGAATGAGCACAAGGAGCACTGGCGCGAGCACGCCAATCGTCGCATAGGTCGGAAGGATGCCGATGCAGAACGTCGCTCCTCCCATGACGATCATCGCGGCCACGAGCACCGGCTTGCGCCCGAAACGGTCAGCCATGTAACCGCCGATGGCGCCGCCGAGAGGGCGCATGAGGAAGCCGACTGCGAGAGTGGCGAAGCTCAGTAACGTGCCAACGAAGCGGTCTTGTTCGGGGAAAAAAACTGCACCGAAGTAGAGCGCCGATGCGGTGCCGTATGCGATGAAGTCGTAGTTTTCAACGCTGGTGCCAATGCCGGCGGCGATCGAGGTCTTCAGGCGGTCGGGTGACCCGCGGAGTGACCTCCTGGGTTTAGAGACGGTGTCGGTCATGTTGGATCTCCTTTGATCGTGCCACGTGTCGCGGCAGCTGTGCGTGATGGGTGTGGGTCAGTTCAGTTCTGGGATGAGCGGATAGGTGCGGTCATCGAGTGCGTTGAGTTTCATAACTCGCCGACGGGTGTCTTCATCGTCATCGAAAGTCGCATTGAGGAAATTCGCGACAATCTCACCGATGAACGCCTGGGGCGCGAGCCATGCGCCTAACGCGATGGCATTCGCATCGTCGTGCTCGACCGCCTGATGCGCGGAAAAGGGTTCGTTGGCCAGGCCGCACCGGATGCCGTGGATTTTGTTGGCGGCCATGATGGCGCCAGCACCCGATCCGCAGACGAGTATGGCTCGTTGAGCCCGGCCATCGAGAACCGGAATACACGTTGCAGCGGTGATGTCAGGGAAATCGACGGGATCAGTGCTATCGGTCCCGCAGTCAATGACCTCGTGTCCGAGTGCGGTGATCGCGTCGTGCACGAGCCGCTTATAGGGGAAACCTGCGTGGTCGGCTCCGAGGGAAACTCTCATGTTGTGCTCCAGGTGGTGGCGGTACTGACGTTCAACGTGCCGGTGGCCCGATCGACGTCGCGGCGGTAGGGGATCGAGTCGGATGCGCCTGCCCGGGTTACGGCCAGCCCGGCCGCCGCCCCGGCGTCGCGCAGGTGTGCGGCTGAGATGTCGCCGAAAGGAAGATCGCTGGCGAGGTAACCGATGAAAGTATCGCCCGCTGCGGTCGTGTCAACGACATCGACCGCAGCGGCGGGCACGCTTTCGCGACGACTACCGTCGACGACGATGGAGCCGTCGCCGCCAAGGGTGCAGACCACGACGGCATTCAGTCGGCGTCCGACCGCGACGATGAGGGAGTCGCGGCCTCGTCCCGCCAGACCCAGTAGCTCAGCGATGCGCTCGAGTTCGTGCTCGTTCACGACGAGTACATCGATCGCGTCGGGGATGTTGTTCAGCGCGGAGGGCGCAGGAGCTGCGTTCCAGACGACGGTGGCTCCCGCAGCGCGGGCTGCGCGCCCAGCAGCCGCTCCCGCGGACGGCGGAAGTTCGTTCTGGAGGAGGACGATGTCGGTCGCCCGGAGGTCGCTGAGCAGTTCGCCCACCTCACCTCCAGCGAGCGTTCCGTTGGCCCCCGGGATAACAATGATGGAATTCTCGCCAGTGTGATCGACCGTCACGACCGCGGATCCGGTGTGTGCACCACTGCGGACCAGCACGCGGTCAATGTCGACTCCATCGGAGTGAAGTCGCTCTAGCGCTGCCACGCCCGCCTGGTCATCGCCGACCACGCCGACCATGATGACCCTCGCGCCAGCTCGCACCGCTGCCAGGGCCTGGTTGAGCCCTTTACCTCCAAGCCCCGTGTCGAGACTCTCGCCGGTCACTGTTTCCCCGGGAGAAGGATGCCGCGCAGTCCTGACCCTGATGTCCTGGTTCACGCTCCCCACCACGAACACACGCCGGTCTTCGGCACCCGTCGCGGGAGCGACGTTCTTGATGGTCGACATTGAGCCCTCACGTCGATGGAAACGTTTCCAATTGGGAACGTTTCCACTATCTCTTAACGCTGGGGGCCACCGCAACTACATATTGAGCGTGCATGCCGCGCAATGTTCCCGCCGAGATTTGCATCGCCCGCGTGCGTGCAGGAAACTGATGAAACGTTTCCATCGAAAGTTGACGCATGCCGACGATCAAAGACGTCGCCGAACGCGCCGGGGTTTCGCTCGGTACGGCCTCGCGCGTGCTCAGCGGTGGCCACAATACTTCGCCGAAGGCGCGTTCTCTGGTTCACGCTGCAGCTGCAGAACTGAACTACATCGCCAATGGTCCGGCCCGCTCGCTGCGGAGTGCTCGCACAAATGTACTTGGGTTGCTAGTTTCCGACATCCGCAACCCGTTCTTTTCCGAACTTGCGCACGCCGCGGAGCGAGAGGCGATGCGCCGCGGTTACACGGTGCTCCTCGCGAATGCGAACGAAGACGAAACTCAGGCCGACGAGTACCTGCGGATATTCGCCTCGCAACGTATCGATGGCCTGCTGCTGTCGCCCCAAGGGCCCGCTTCACCTCAATTGACCTCGATTCTCGGCTCGGGGCTGCCCGTCGTGCTGCTGAACCGTCTGGTTGAGGGCCTGGACGCGCCGTCTTTTGTGACGGACAACAGTCAGGGAGTCGGTTTGGTCCTCGACTGGCTGCAGGCTCGAGGGCACCGGGACGTTGCTTTCGTCGGAGGGCCGAACACTATCTCGACCGGTGCTGAGCGCCAGGTAGCCTATCTCGCGGGGCGCGCATCGCACGGTATCAGTACCGATGATGCCTTCATCGACGCCGGTGACTTCCTCGCCGAGGGAGCGGAGCGCGCCATGCTGCGCATCCTCGATCGTGGAGTGCGTCCGACGGCAGTGTTTGGAGCCAACGGGCCGACAACCGTTGGGGCGATGCGGGCGCTGCGGCAGCGTCTTGGCGCGTCAACGGCATCCAGTATCGAGGTCGTGTCGTTCGACGACCTTGAGTGGTTCGAGTTCGTGTCACCAGCGATCAGCGCGGTACGGCACGACGCGGCTGCAATCGGCAGGGCAGGCGTCGCGGGGCTCCTCGAGTTGATCGCGGGTGGGACTGTGTCGTCGCAGCGGATCCCGACCACGTTTATCGATCGCTCGAGAGGCTGAGCACCGATTCCGCGGCCTGCGCAACCGTCTTGACTCCGGCGTCGACCGAAGCGCCCCGCTAGAGCGTCGTCATCCCGCCGTCGACACGGAAGGTCGCGCCCGTAGCGAAGCTCGACTCGTCGCTGGCCAGGAACACCGCGATGCCCTCGACATCCGACGCCTGCCCGGCCCTCCCGAGCGGAATGCGCGACACGATGGCCGCCCGATCCTCCGGGTCGTTCGCGATGGCTGCGACGAGTGGCGTCTCGGTGTAGCCGGGCACAATCGTGTTCACCCGGATGCCGTCGCCGGCGTAGGCCGCCGCGACCGCACGCCCCAGCCCGTGCATGCCGGCCTTCGACGAACTGTATGCGGTGAAATCCTGGCCCTCACCGTTGAGCGCCGTCGGGCTGCCGATGAGAATGATCGACCCGCCGCGACCGAGCATGGAGCGGACGCCGTGCTTGACCGTCAGGAAGGCCCCGGTGAGGTTGATGTCCAGAGTGCGCTTCCACACGTCGAGATCGAGATCGGCGACGGGAGCATCCTGACCGAACAGCTGCACCCCGGCGCTCGCCACAACAACGTCCGGTGCGAAGCCCTCGGCGGCCATGCGCTCGAACGCCGCTGTCACGCTGGACTCGTCGGACACGTCCATCTGCACCGCGAGTGCGTTCTCAACCTGCCCCGCAGCATCCGTCGCCGCTTCAACGTTGATATCGGTGAAGACGACGCGTGCTCCCTCGCGGGCAAAGCGCTGGGCGATGGCCCGACCGATTCCCGAGCCGGCACCGGTCACGACGATGGCTTTTTCCTGCAGGCGAGAGGTCATGGAGTTCCGTTCCGTTCGGTGGTTGAGCGTGGGTCGGTGAATTTATGGCTGACGGCATCCGTCACGTTCGAGAGGCGAAGCACGGTGTACGGGTCGAGCGAAATGAGATGGTGCGAGCCCTCAATCCGAACCTCAGTTGCGATCGTCGCCGTGCCGATGTTCGTCAGCACCACCTGCCACGACCCATCGGCTTGTCGCGAGCCAACACACCACAGGCCGGGCACCGGCGGGCGGGCGGGGACCAGAAGCTCCCCACCCGCGAGGCTCGCCAGCGCAGAAATGGCGCTTTCGACGGGGTACGAACCGTGCTGGTCGCCAAGACCTCGGGGGCCGGATGCCTCGAAGTAGCTCACGCTCGCAACCCGGGCATCGTCGGAGGCAGAGGCGATCGCGGCAAAACTGGCGATGGTCCACGCCTCGAGGCCCTCCGACCGCTGCCGCTCGTCGGTGGCGCCTTCGGTCACTTCGGCGCCGTAACCCTGCGCGAGGTCCGAGGGCGCCTGCCCGGTCGCGTCGCTGGTTGCGACGGCATTGAACCGCGGGCGGAGCGTGATCGGACCGACGTGCAACGGCCGCCCGTGGGCGATCGCGCCCGCGCTTGCCACGACGACCGCCTGCATCGGAATGGACTCGATGATCTGGGCCCGTTCAGTGGCGTGCATCTGCGGCGTGAGCGAAAAGGTCAGTTCCGGGATGCCGTCCGGCAGGCGCTGATGCTCGCGGTTCAGTTCCGTGAAATGTGACCGCGCGCCACCGACGAGGGTGACGTCCGGCAGGTCTCTGGCAGCGCTGGTGAGCGCATCCCAGAGTTCCGCTTCGGTGACGTGGCTGGTTGCCGAGAAGACCCCGAGCCTCAGGGCCCGCGCGCCGCTCTCGATGAGCTGCTCGACCGCCTGGCGCACCGCATCCGGCCCATCGGCGACGATGCGAACGTCGAGGGGAAGGTCGCCCGCCTCCGTGGCGGCTCGCGTCAGAGCGTGTCGCCAGCTCGGTGTTCTCGTGTCCAGTTCCACGAGCACCGCGGCGACTCCGGGCGGCAGGTCCGCCGGGCTCTCGGGCATCGCAGCATCCGGGAGAGTTGACGCGCCAACCGTTACCTCGGGAACCGGGCGGCCGGTCCTGACCAGCTCGACGGCATCCGTTCGATCAGTGTGCACTCGCGGCTGCACGCGCGTGGCGGTGAACGACACCGACTGCTCAACCGTCTCACCGGGTTCGATCGGGTAGGGGAAGGGCAGGCTGAGCGGGCGGCTGTAGGTCTTGTAGCTCGCGTCGGTCCAGTTGCGCTGGTCTTCCATCTCGAAGGTGTCGCCCGAGAACTCGGCGTGCGTCGTGACGCCGTCATGCGTCCAGGTCAGCGAGCGGATGTCGACGGCCGGTTGGTGCGGCGAAACAGCCACCGGGAACGTGGTGTGGACCTCGCCCGTTTCTGTTCCGACGGTCAGGCGTTCGCCCGCCAGAGTCGGGGGATGCAGGACGACGAGGCCGAGCCTGTTGGTGAGGAATTCGGAGTGGGATGTCGCGACCAGGGCGACAGTCAGCGACTGGGCATCAGCGGCAATCTCAACCGTCGCACTGATGTCGGCGCCGAACCCCTGCAGCTCGAGTCGGAGCTGGGTCCCGCCGGACTCGACGCCGGTGACCGTCGTCGGCACCGTGTTCCAGTCCCGATCCCGCGCGACGGCGCGCACGCTGCGCACGACTGGACTGCCGTCGAAGCTGAGATCCGCGATCTCATCGCCCCGCAGCTCGAACCGCCAGGGTCCCCGTTCGACAGGGATCGGTGCGGGCTCGGGAGACCACAGCCGGTCCAGTCGCTGAGCGTCAGTCTCGGTCATGGGTTCGCTCCTCGCCGACGCACCCCTAACCCTTCACAGCCCCGGCGAGCGCGCCTTGAATGAAGTATCGCTGAAACAGCAGGTAGACGATGAGAACCGGGATCGCCGACATGAAGATGAAAGCGTTCATCGGTCCGTAGTCCGTGCCGTGCTGCGTCGAGAAGCTCTGGACCGCCAGCGGGATCGTCCAGTTGCTTTGCGTGCGCAGCAGCGTCGTTGCCATCGCGTACTCGTTCCACGTCGCCACGAAGTCCAGCACAAAGAGTGCGGCAAGAGCGGGCTTCGCGAGCGGCAGGACGATCTGCCAGAAAATGCGGAAGGAGGAGGCGCCGTCGAGTCGAGCCGATTCCTCGAGCTCATCCGGTATCCCGCGGAAGAACCCGTACAGCACAAAGATCTGGTACGGGATGCCGAAGGCGAGATACGGCAGGATCAGGCCGAAGAGCGAGTCCAGGATTTCGAGCTCCAGCATGGTGCTGAACAACGGACCGAGCCCGATTTGCACCGGAACCATGGAGCCGATGGCGATGACCATCATCAGCGCACGGCCTCCCCGGAACCGGATGCGGGCCAGTGCGTATGCTGCAGCGGCCGCGATCGCGAGCCCCAGCGGGACCTTGATTGCCGCAACGAGAAGGCTGTTGCCCGCCGTCACCCACAGGTCGCCGGTGTCGATGGCTGCGGCGTAGTTGCCCCATTCCCAGGTGGACGGCAACGACCACATCGGCAGGCTGTTAAGGTCTGGCTTGCTCTTCACCGAGGTGGTGAACATCAGGTAGAGCGGAAGGAACCACAGCACGGCGGTGACACCGAGCGCGGCCCAGAGGCCGATGCCGACATAGTCCCGCGGAGCGCGTCGGCGCGGTTCGTCCGTCAGGATCTCCTGCGCGATGGCCGGGGTAGCGAGTGCGCTGCTCATCGGTCTTCTCCCTTCATCGACCAGGCCATATACGGAATGACGAGGGCAAGTGTCACAACGAGGAGCACGGTGGCTACGGCGCCACCCATTCCGAAGTTGTGGTTGGTGAATGATTGTGTGTACGACCAGAGGGCCAGTACCTGGGTGGACTGTGCCGGACCACCGCCGGTCATTCCGACGACGAGGTCGAAGACCTTCAGTGCGTTGATGATCGCCAGAATGACGACCACGACGGTTGTGGGCCTGAGGGCAGGAACCGTCACCGCGAGGAAGCGCTGCCACGCGTTGGCGCCGTCGAGCTTCGCTGCTTCGACCAGTTCGCCTGGCACAGTCTGAAGGCCGGCGAGAAACAGAACCATGCTGAATCCGACGCCCTGCCAGACGCTCGCGACGAAGATCGACCCGAGGGCGAACTGCGGATCGCCGAGCCACGACTGTCCCCATGCGCCAAGGCCGACCGCCTCGAGGAGCTGGTTGACGAATCCGAGGGTGGGGTTGTAGATCCACCGCCACATCGCAGCGACGGTGATGGATGCGAACACTGCCGGGATGTAGAAGACCGCTCGCATGAGATTGCGGCCCCGCATCTTGCGGTTCAGGCCGAGAGCGAGGAGAAGGGCGATGCCGGTCGGAACGAGCAACGACAGGACCACCCAGATTACTGAGTTGCGAAGTGCGGTCCAGAACACGGCGTCCTGGGTGAAGAGCCTGACGTAGTTGTCGATCCCGACGAAAACCGGTTCCTCGGTGCGGAAACCGGACCACTCGAAGAACGACAGGCGCACCGCGTCGGCCATCGGGTAGAGCAGAAACCAGCCGTACAGAATGAGCGCAGGAATCAGGTACGGCAACGCCAGCACAAACCTGTGGTGTTTAGGCGTGCGCGTCTTTACCCGACCCCGGGCGAGCGTTGTGGTGGTCATGGACAGGCCTCTTTTCGGAGGGCCGGACGTTGTCCGGCAAACGTGAGGGAACATCCCGGGGACACGAGGGGCAGGTTCGGCCCTCGTGTCCCCGGATGGTTACTGGGAGTCGCGGAACTTCTGGAACTCAGCGCCCGCGTCAGCGGGATCCAGAGAACCGGTGAGAACCGAGTTCTGTACCCGCCAGAACTCGGTGGCCTCTGCCGTGGAGAAGTTCTGGTCGTTGTTCGTGTAGACGCCGTCTGCCGATGCGGCCAGGTCTGCCCACACCTGATTGAGCGGGTTCTCCGGGTCGACGGGCACGTTCTTGTTCGCGGAGAGAGCTGCCCAGGCATCGCCGGCGATCTCCTGGCCGTCTTCTGAGGTCAGGAAGTCGAGGAACTCGGCCGATTCATCGGCCTTCTCGCTCGCGGAGTTGATGTAGAACGCTTCGCCGAAACCATACAGGCGACCGGTGCCCGTCGGGAAAGCGAAGATCCCGATCTCTTCCGGGTTCATGCCGTTATCGACGATCTGGCCGTTGTACCACGTGCCTTCCAGCGACATCGCGGCCTCACCGGAGAAGAAAAGTAGGGCGGAGTCATCGTTGTTGATGCCCAGGTATCCCTCGTTGAAGTAGTCATCGCCCCACGTCTTCAGCTCTGTGAACGCATCGGTGACGCACTGTTCGGAACCCCAGTCGCCGTCACCGGTGTTGAGCTCATCAGCGACGTCCGCGCCGCACGTGGTTTCGATCAGCGAATCCAGAAGGCGCATCACGTCCCAGTTCACAGTGCCGCCGAATTCGATCGGCGTGATCCCAGCGGTCTTCAGCTTCTCAGCGGCTTCCACCAGGCCGTCGTAGTCCGTGGGCGGCTCGGTGATGCCTGCTTCCGCGAACAACGTCTTGTTGTAGTAAATGCCTTCACTCTGCTGTGACCACGGGACACCGTGATAACCGCCGTACTGGGTGATGCCGCCGAGTGACGCTGCGGTGAATCGATCGTCCCACGCGTATTCGTCGTAATAGTCAGACAGGTCCATGCTCATGCCGACGTCGACGAGCTCACCGCCGAGGCCCGAACCCTCCCAGTACCAGTAAATGTCGGGACCGGCGTCGGTTCCGGCGACCTGGCGGAGCGCATTCTTGTGCTCGTCTACCGAACGCTGTTCAAGTTCGATGGTTACGTCGGGATTTGCTTCCGTGTAGGCGTCGATCAGTGCTTCGATGTTCGTGCCCTGCGAATCCTCCTGTGTTGGCATCCACACAGAGAGAGTTTGTCCGTCGCTGGCCTCTTCGGCGCCGCCACCGGAGCACCCTGCCAGGACGGTGATTGCTGCGGCTCCAAGGGCGACCGCGCGCCACGAGCGATTAATGTGCATCATTGCTTCCATTTCGGTTTCGTATTGGTTGGGGTTTGATGGGTCGTTAAGGGGTCAGCGCGTTTCCGCTGACTCCTGCCAGCTGTGGAACTCCTGGAGCTTGAGGTAAAAGTCCTCGAACATGAGCCGCGTGTCGACGTGCGTGTACACCCTCATTGGCCGGTTATCGGGCGATGGAACGTAGCTGCCGTCGTCCGCCAGCGTCGGTGTCGGCATCCCGACGTACGTGCTCGACGATGGGTCCGCTTCAAACAGTGACTGAAGCGCGGTGAGGAGTACCAGGGGGGAATCACCCATGGCGTACGTTTCGGAAGGCCCGCGGCCTTGCTCCGTCGCGCGGACGATCACTTCGGCGATTTCGGCATAGAGATAGCGGCCGAGCGGCCCGGCCGTCGCGACGCGAAGGCGCAGCTCGGCGTCAGACATCAGGCACTGGCGGTAGACATCCCGCGGCACCTGCCAGATGTGCAGGTCAGAGTCGTTGAAAACCACCTGCGCGGCGAGAACGTCGATGAGCAGGTTGTATTCGACGGGCATCGCATCCGGTGGCGGAACGGCGAGCCCTTCGTGCTCGTTGCCGCCGATCCAGACCACGGTCATCCGTTCTGCGATCCGGGGCTCCTGCAGGTAAGCGGAGGCCAGGTCCGTGAGTCCGCCGCCAGCCAGGAAGAACAGTGGAGACTCGTCGGCTCGCATTGCTTCGGCGACGATGGCGTCCGCCGCCGCCGAAGGCTGCGGGGTCGCGCGATCAGCGAGAGGTGAGTTCGATCCGGTTGCGATGACGTCTGTCGAGTCGAGACCCATGCGGGCGAAAACGTCTTTCGCAACGGCGACCGCGTTCTCAGCGGACCGGGGGCCTGGATCGAATGGGTCGCCGTCGCGAAGGTGCGAGCCGATGACCGCACGGATGTCGACATTGGGCGACAACAGGTGGTGGACGAGTTGGAACAGGTCGTCCGGATCCCCGGAAAAGTCGTTGTCGATGATTACTCGCGCACGCGGCCCGGCCAGCGGAGGGATGGCTTGCCAGGGGCTGCTGCCCAGTGTCCATCGTCTAGCAGGGGATGGCCGGGAGGCCTCGGGGTGAGGGATCGACGTCATTGGTGACCTTTGTTTGCTCGAAGTGCCGAGATTGATTAACCGGTTGACCGATTAAGTTATCGATAACCTATAACGTAGGTGATCGATAACCTAAATGCTTATCGAAGGCGTTACCTTTTCGTTATAAAGGGTGACCGAGTTGACAGGGGTAGAGCTTTGACGGAATCGAGCGCAGCGACTCGAGCGAGCATGGCGGATGTGGCGCGACTGGCCGAGGTGTCGACCCAGACTGTTTCCCGGTACTTCACCGGTACCGGGTACGTTCGGGCCGAGACGCGTAAGCGCATCGCGGATGCCATCCGAGAACTCGGTTACATCCCCAACCAGGCCGCCCGCAACCTTCGCGCGCGGAGGACGAATACCATCGGCGTGCTGTCGATGGGTGCGTTGAACTTCGGCAGTGCGGCCATCCTCACCGGCCTGGGGCTCGCCGCACGCGAGGCCGATGTGACGCTGATCATCGCCCAGCTCGATCTCGACCTCGAGGCAAAAAACTGGGAGTCCGAAGCTCGACGAGCGTTGGATCATTTCGTTGCCGTGCAGGTCGAAGGCATCATCCTGTCGACGCCCATCGCGGACGCAGACCGGCTTCTCGCCCGGGTGGGCAAGGAGATCCCCGTCTTCACCGTTTCCGAGCTCCCGCGGTCGCAGGAAGCCTCAGCGGGTGCGCACTCGTATTCGGCCGCATTCGAGGCCACGAGGTACCTCATCAGCCTTGGTCACCGCGACATCGTCCACGTCGCCGGCCCCGCTACACGGAACGAGGCTGCCGAACGCGTGCGCGGATACCGCGAGGCCATGGCGAACGAGCATCTCCCGTCCCGAGTAATCGGTGGGGCTACCGACTGGTCGGCGGCGTCGGGATTCAGGGCGGGGGAGTCGGCGGGTGTGTCCGGTTTCACGGCGGTGGTTGCGAGCAACGACGAGATTGCCCTGGGCTTCATGAGTTCACTGCAGAACCGGGGCCTCCGGGCGCCCGAGGACTTCTCGATCGTCGGCGTCGATGACATGCCGACGGCCGCGTATTTCTCTCCACCACTCACAACCATGCGGCTCGATTTTCGGGCGCTCGGCGTTGCCACGTTCCGGATGCTGCACCAGCAGATCCGGTCAGGCGAGCACGCGAACCACTTCGTACTCGAGCCGGAACTCATCGTCCGCGGTTCGACCGCCGCGCTCATCGAAAGGTGACGCAGTGCGTCCGCGCTGCTCGGACGAAAACGGTTGCTGATCTTCGGAATCAGCAACCGTTTTCGTCGGAGCAAGCGAGCGGATGCCGCGGGGCGCGAGCCCCGCGCGGTCTACCTCTCGATCTTGTCGAGGTGCAGCATCGCGGCGAGGTTCTTGTCGAGCTCGTCGTCGCGGAAGACCTTCTTCCAGTCGTCCTTGATGATGTTCGACCGGCCGTAATCCATGGCGATCAGGCAGGCGTCGCTGAACGGGTTGTCACCACGGAGTCCGTTGGCGAGGGCGACCTGGGTGTGGCCGAGCAGGATCGACCGAGCAGCCGGCTCCGGCACGCCCATGGTGTTGACGGCCTCGTCCAGTGCTTCCTTGAGCAGGGCACCGATCATGCAAGCGATGGTCTCGACGAGGGTCGGCTCGAGCTGCGCGAGCTGCTTGATGGTGACCCAGTGCACGTCGATGACGGGCGCGTAGATCGCCCGGACGGTGGCCTCAACGATGGCCTTCTTCTCGGGGTCGTCCGATTCGATCGCCGCAATGGCATCCTGGGGTGCAGCAATCCCGCCGAAGGTGTCCGCGTACTCCTCCGGTGTGGTGCGCTGGAGGAAGATCGACGGGTGACACGGGTGCGCGACGGCCTGAATGACGTCGTCGCGGGTGGTCAGCAGACCGGCGTACGCGGCGGCGGGGTCAAGCGTGAGCACGATGGCACCCGACTTGAGCTGCGGAACGATCTCGGCCGTGACCGGGCCAAGCGCGAGGTCGGGCACGGCCAAAACGACGATGTCAGCGTCAGCGATGGCATCCGCGGTCTCGGTGAGTTCGCGACCTGCCGCGCGGACGCGGTCCTGCCCGACGGGGGAGTTCTCGCTGTAGAAGACCTTGTGGTCGGTCTTCGACAGGTTGTCGGAGACGCGGGTCCCCATCTTTCCTCCGGCACCGATCACGGCGATGGTGGGGTTGAAGTCGGTGGTGCTCATCGGTTTCTCCTCAGGTAATCCAGTGTGGTGGCTGTCCAGGCAATCTCCGCCTGGACGGTGGTTTCGGGGTCGCCCTGCCAGGGCAACCAGTGTTCGACGATCTCGTTGATGCCGCGGGCTTCTGGCTCGACGGTGTCGAGCAGGTGCCGGTAGTCGTGCAGTCCTTCACCCATCGGCGCGCCGCTGTAGGTGAAACCGACCCAGCCGTCCTGCCGCGCGAACGCGAAGTCCTTCACGTGCACGTTGCGGGTGAGGGCGGCGCACCGCTCGACGGCATCCTTCGGCAGTTCCAGACCGGCGACGACGTTCGCGGGGTCAAGGCAGATGCCGAGCCGGTCGCTGCCGACCCGCTCGACCAGCCCGACGAGGTCTGTCGTTGACACCTGCTCGTAGGTCTCGAGCGCGAGCGTCACACCGGCCGCGTCGAACGACGGCAGTATGTCGGTGAGGATCTGCTCCGCCTCATCAAGGCTCGGGCGGTGGTCCGGCCCGTAGAGCATGCTGCGAACGAGCGTCGCGTCGAAAATCTCCGCCAGGCGCAGGAACGACGTCAGGTGGCCGGGCTCAATGCCCTTGGTCCCCAGCTCGATCGTGAGCCCGAGGTTCCGGGATTCCGCGGCCGCTGCCGTGAGTTCGGCGTGGGACATCGACAGGAGCGGCGCGTAGTCGCAGATCTGGAACAGGTCGACACCGAGTTCGCGCGTGCGCTCGAACGCCCCGACCAGGCTGAGCGGTTCTGGCACCCGTGACGAGTGCTGCCAGAAGAAGGCATAGGTGCCGAGCCCGATCACGCCCGTGCCGCCGATCCTGCGAGCATCGCTGCTTCGTCGAGAACGGATGCCAGCGCTGCGGGGTCGTGCGCGAAACGGCCGAGGAACAACCCGTCGACGTCGGAACCGAGGGCGGTCAACAGGCCGGGGCCGGCGCTTCCGCCGTAGATCACCGCGCTGCCGTCGCGACCGTCCATCGAATTGATCGCACTGCGCAGCTCGGCGCACACGGTACGGATGTGCTCAGCGCTGGCAGGTTCTGCTGCGCCGATCGCCCAGACGGGTTCGTAGGCGACTATGACCCGGCCCGCCGGAGCGTCGGTGAGAGCGGAACGCAACTGACGAACTGCCTCGCTCGCCGCGGCATCCGCTTCTCCCTGAACAGTCTCGCCGATACAGAGAACGGGAGCGAGGCTGTTGCGGAGGGCCGCCGCGGTCTTGGCGGCCACGATCTCCTCGGTCTCGCCGAACAGTCGTCGTCGTTCTGCATGCCCGACCTCGACAACGCCGGCACCGATCTCGGCGAGCTCGGTGCCGCTGACC
Organism: Mycetocola sp. Y442; assembly: GCF_056898615.1. Taxonomy (NCBI): domain Bacteria; kingdom Bacillati; phylum Actinomycetota; class Actinomycetes; order Micrococcales; family Microbacteriaceae; genus Mycetocola; species Mycetocola sp. Y442. Next base: position 442,999 of record NZ_JBXHBV010000003.1, on the reverse strand, counting down.
TCGCCGGTGTAGGCGCCGTTGTCCTCCCAGAACAGGTCCTGGGCGCCGACGACAACGCCGGTATCACCGAGTGTGTGGATCGCGGCGGGGATCGAGACGAAACTCGGGATGACGAAGAGTTCGACGTCCCCGTTCTTCAGCGACTCGTTGTCGCGACTCAGCTGAGCGACCTCCGAGAACCATTCGCGCGCGCGGGCATGCCCGAAGTACATCTTCAGGCTCACCCCAACGACGACGGGAGACATCAGCAGCTGCCGGTGGTCTCGTAGGTGTCGAGGACGGCAACCTTCTCAGCGCTCGCCGAGGTCTCGTCGAAACGGTAGGTCAGCCACTCGCGCACGAGACGGCGGGCCAGTTCTGCGCCGATCACGCGCTGCCCGAGGGCAAGCACCTGTGCGTTGTTCGAGAGCACGAGCCGCTCGACCGAGAAGCTGTCGTGCGCCACAGACGCACGGATGCCCTTGACCTTGCCCGCCGCCATCGCGACGCCCATGCCGGTTCCGCAGACGAGCAGGCCCCGGTCAGCGTCACCCGCGGCGATGGCCTCACCGACCGCGACTCCCACCCGCGGGTACGGCGTGTGGCCGTCGGCGTCGACGCCGACATCGGTGACGCTCTCGACCAGGTCGCTGGCGAGTAGGTCCTTCTTGAGCAGTTCCTTGTAGTCGTATCCGGCGTCGTCCGAGCCGATCACGATTCGCAGTTTGTCCATGATGTTCCTCTTCCTAGTGCTGTTGGGTGTCGATGAGGCGCGAGAGCCGCTGCGCGATGAGCGCGAACGAGTGTGCGCCGGCATCCGGTGTGCCGAGGCTTTTCTCGGCGTGCGGGCGAGCGCGGCCCATGCGGGGCAACAGGTCGGCGGTTGCGGCGGCAGCGTCGGTGGCGGCATCCGCAGCTCGCGACACGGCTGCGGTGAACGGGGCGCCGTTGGCGAGTTCGAGTGTGAGGGTGTCGCTGAACGGCACGATCGCGTCGACCATCGTCTTGTCACCGAGCTCCGCTTTTCCGAATTCACGGATGCCGCGGCTCGCGGCATCGACGCCGGCAGCGATCGATGCGCCGGTCGCGCCGGCATCGTCACCGAGCTGCCCGGCGATGGCACGGAGCGACAAGCCCCACAGTGCCCCCGAGGTTCCGCCGGCCCGGTCGGCCCACGCGTCGCCGGAGCGTTCGAGCAGGGTGCGGATGCCGGCACCCGCATCCCGCAGGTCGCCAGCGGCCGCTGCCGCAGCGCGAGCCCCGCGCTGCATGCCGATGCCGTGATCGCCATCGCCGGCGACCGCATCGATGCGGCCGAGTTCATCGACGTTCTCATCGATCACGTCGGCGAGGGCCTGCAATGCGGCCGCGGCGAACCGGGCCGACGCGCGTGACGCGGGCGAAGCATCCGGAATCTCGTCGATTTCAGTGATGATGTCGACGAGAACGGACTGCTCGGTCGCCGCGACGGTGCCCTTGCGGTAGGCCGGGGTATTCGCCGGTGCGCGCCAGAATGTTTCTAGTTCGTCGTCGAGCCAGAACAGGGTGAGCGACGCGCCGGCCATGTCGAAGCTCGTGACGAGTTCGCCGACCTCGGGGTCGACGACGGTGATGCCCGCATCGCTAAGCAGCTCGGCGACGCGGCGGTAGACCACGAAGAGTTCCTCGTATTTGACCGAGCCGAGGCCGTTGAGGATCACGCCGACGCGCTGGCCGTCGGCTGAATCGATGCCGTCGGGCAGCTCGGTGAGGAGTGTGGAGACGAAGAGTTCGGCGAGGCCTGCGGCGGTGGGGATGTCGGTTTCACCGATCCCCGGTTCGCCGTGGATGCCGATTCCCACGCCCATCCGGCCCTCGGGCACGGTGAAGAGCGGGGCCGTCGCGCCTGGCAGTGTGCAGCCGGTGAACGCGACGCCGAAGGAGCGGGTTCGTTCGTTGGCGTGGGCGGTGATGCGTTCGACGTCATCGAGTGAGTAACCGGCCTCGGATGCCGCAGCGGCGGTCTTGAGCACCGTCAGGTCGCCGGCGATGCCACGGCGTTTGCGCTTCTCGCCCACCGGCGCGCTCGCGATGTCATCGGTGACGACGACGGTGCGGCAGTCGATTCCCGCCGCGCGCAGGCGTTCCTGGGCCTGGCTGAAGTGGAGCACGTCGCCCGCGTAATTGCCGTAGCTGAGCAGGATGCCTCCGCCGAGGTCGGCGGCCGAGGCCACCGAGTGAACCTGCTGGGCTGACGGCGACGCGAAGAGGTTGCCGAGCGCGGCGCCGTGGGCGAGGCCCTGGCCGACGAGCCCGCCGAACGCCGGGTAGTGGCCGGAGCCACCACCGGTGACGACGGCGACCGAGCCTGGTTCGGACACAGTGCTCCTGATGACGCCACCGGGCACGCGCCGCACCTGCCCGGCGTTCGCGGCGACGAAACCGTCGATCATCTCGTCGGCGAACGCGGCAGGATCGTTGAAGAGGCGAGTCATGGGGAATGTGCTCCGAAGTGCTCGAGGGTGGGGGAGGGGATGCGGGGCGGTCGGGGAGTCGACCGCCCCGCCCTGGTTACTGCGCCAGCGCCTGTGCGTCGGTCTCGTCGACGACGGGACGCGTGGTGCGGCGTGCTCTCGAGAGGAGAAGCATGATCACGCCGGAGAGGGCCATGAAGCCACCGACGATGAACATGGGAACCTCGTAGTTGCCGGTCAGGTCGGCGACCGCACCGGTGATGTACGGCGCCGAGAAGCCAGCGAGGTTTCCGACGGTGTTGATCAGGGCGATGCCCGCTGCCGCTGCTGCACCGGTCAGGAACTGCGTCGGCAGGGTCCAGAAGTTGGGCAGGGCGGAGAAGATCGCCATGGCAGTGATCGCGATGATGGCGATCGTGGCGAACGGAGATCCCGCAAACAGCGCGAACGGAATGCTCAGTGCTCCGACGAACGCGGGAATCGCGATGTGCCACGTCTTCAAGCCGCGCTTCGTGGCATCCCGAGCCCAGAAATGCAGTGCGATGGCTGCCGGGATATACGGGACTGCCGTGATGAGCCCCTTCTGGAACGTATCGAACTCGGTGCCGAACTGTGCCTGGAAGCCCTCGATGATCGTCGGCAGGAAGAAACCGAGCGCGTAGAGGCCGTAGATGAAGCCGAAGTAAATGAACGAGAGTGCCCAGACGCGGCCGCTCTTGAACGCGTCACGGATGCGACCGTGTCCGCCGGTCTTCTGGGTGTGTGCGCGCTCGGACTCGAGGGCGTTGGTGAGCCAGACCTGCTCTTCCTTGGTCAGCCACTTCGCGTCAGCCGGGCGGTCCTTCAGGTAGAACCAGGCGACGAATCCGATGATGATCGCGGGGATCGCGACGCCAGCGAACATGAACCGCCAGCCCTCGAGGCCGAAGATGCCGTGCTGCTCGATGAGGATCGCGGCGAGGGGAGCACCGATGACCGTGGTGAGCGGCTGTGCCAGGTAGAAGAGGGCGAGGATCTTGGAGCGGTGAGCCGCTGGAACCCAGAGGCTCAGGAACAGGATGGCACCGGGGAAGAATCCCGCTTCGGCGACACCGAGGGCGAAGCGCAGAATGGCGAGGTGTTCAAAGCTGCCGACCCAGGTGAAGAGCAGGGCGACGATTCCCCAGCTCACCATGATGCGTGCGAGCCACTTGCGTGCGCCGAAGCGGTGCAGGGCGAGGTTCGACGGAACCTCGAGCAGGATGTAGCCGATGAAGAAGACGCCGGAGGCGAAACCGAACTGGGCTGCTGAAAGTCCCAGGTCTTCGTTCATGCCGTTCGGGGCGGCGAAACCGATGGCCGTACGGTCGAGGTAGTTGATGAAGAACATCAACGCCACGAACGGGACCAGCCGAACGGCGACCTTCTTAATGGCGGATTTTTCCACGTCGCTTTGCGGCGTGGGTTTGCGTGTGGTGGTGTCCACGTTGACTCCTTGGTGAGGAAGGGGGAGCGCGACGGCGGCAGGGCCGCATCATTCGCTCCCATGAGTATTCTGCGAAATGACCTTTCTGTCAACCGGTTGACCAATACCGGTCAACCGGTGATCCATTGTCGGGGCAGTTTTGCTAGCTTTGACCCATGCCGGCCTATCCGAATGACTCCTCCGCTGAGATCGCGGCATCTATGGGCACACTGAGCGGGGGAACGCCGGTGTCTGCGGTCGCCAAGCGGCTGCTCGAGATCTTCACTCGGGGCGACATTGAGCCCGGAACCCGCCTGCCGCCCGAGCGCCAGTTGTCGACCAGCCTCGGTGTCGGTCGCTCCGCGGTTCGCGAAGCGCTCGCCGCGCTCGAGCTGCTCGGGATCGTCGACGTGCGCCCCGGATCCGGCACCTATCTGCGCGGAACGGCCAGTGAGATGCTCCCGCAAACCCTGAGCTGGGGCCTCATGCTCGACGAGCCCCGCACCAGGGAGCTCATCGAGGTGCGCGGGGCGTTGGAGATTTACGCGGCGCGACTGGCGGCATCCCGAATCTCAGACGAAGCGCTCGGTCGGCTCGCCGATCACCTGGAAGACATGCGCAAGAACGTCGACAACCTCGGTGGCTTTGTCGAGGCGGACCTGCAGTTCCATCTCGAGCTGGCGCGGAGCATCGACAACATGGTGCTGCTCGACCTGTTGCAGAGCATCCGCTCGCTGTTGCGCGTGTGGGTCGATCGCGCGGTGCAGCAGCCCGAGCAGGCGCGGGTCGCCATCGATGAGCACGCCGCTGTGTACGCGGCGATAGCGACGCGCGATCCGGATGCCGCGGCATCCGCCATGGCCGTGCACATGAGCACAGCGGGTGACCGGCTCGCGAAGACCGTGGCGCCATGACCGGGCTGATCGCGGGTGAGCTCGAGAAGCTCTGGACCGGCGGCGAGTGGCTCGAGGGACCGCTCTGGTTGCCGCGCAGCGAGTCGGTGCGGTTCAGCGACATCCCGAACAACCGCATACTCGAGTTCGACCGTGCCACCGGTGAAACGCGCGTGCACCGCGACGACGTCGAGTACACCAACGGCCGCACCCTCGACCTCGAAGGCCGCGTCGTTCAGTGCAGCCACGGCCGTCGTGCTGTTGAGCGCGAGGTCGACGGTGAGGTCGAGGTGCTCGTCGATCGCTGGGCAGGTGGACGCTTCAACTCGCCGAATGACGTTGTGGTGGCATCCGACGGCACGATCTGGTTTACCGATCCGCCCTATGGGATTCAGGAGAGCGGGCGTGAGGGGCACCCGGGTGTCGAGGAGTACGGCGGATGCTTCGTGTTCCGTTTCGATCCCGCCACGGGCGTCGCGACGCCGGTGATCACCGACATGGTGCACCCGAACGGGCTGGCGTTCTCGCCCGACGAGAAGCTGCTTTACGTGGCCGACACCGGGGGAGAATCGGTGCGGCACATCCGTGTTTATGACGTGGCGACAGGAGACGGGCGCGTCTTCGTGAATCCCTCAGGGACCCCTGACGGATTCCGCGTGGATGCCCGGGGTCGGGTGTGGACCTCGTCGTCGGATGCCGTTCAAGTGTTCTCGTCGGACGGCGAACTGGAGTTGAATATCGCCGTACCCGAGGTCGCATCGAACCTGTGTTTTGGTGGACCGGACGGCTCCGAGCTCTACATCACGGCATCGACGAGCCTGTACCGCATCCGCACGACGCTGACGCCAGCGGTCGGATAGCAAACCCTTCGTTACGTTACGGCCATGTCAATTTCCTAACCGATCTCGGGTTTCCGGAGGTAGGGTGAGCGGATCGCAAAGGCCCAAACCCGAAGGGACGCTGATGCAACGCACAACGCTCACAATCGATGGTCATTCGCACGTGCTCGCGCAGGGAACGCAGTTGGGGGCGCTCAAAGCGGCGGCTGAAGAAGCGGTGCGCGCGGGGGGAAGGTTCATCGACCTCACGGTTGTGGGCAACGTCGCGGTCAGCGTACTGGTCAGCCCCGGCGTTGCTATTCACTTCACGACCCGTGAGGTCGCGGAAGACGAACGCGACACCGGCGAGCTCGCCGAGCCTTTCGACGACAGTCTTCACTGGGACATCGCCGACCTGTTCTGAGTCGGCCCTCTTCGGTTGCGTCAGAGGCGCATGCTGAGGACGTGGCGGACTGCGAGGTTCCCACCGTGGTGGTCAGCGACCCGGTGCATCCCGATCTTCTCGGCCACGCGACTCGACGCGTAATTGTCGGGGTGTACGATCGCCACCAGCTCCTCGGCGTCGGTGTGTTCGCGAGCGAAATCGCGGCACGCCGCTGCGGCTTCAGTCGCGAGTCCCTGCCCGTGAAGGGCGGAGCGCACGTGGTAGCCGACCTCGAGTTTCGGCACTCCGTTCACGTCCTGCCAGGTCAGTCCGCAATCGCCCACAAACTCACCGTCGATGGTCTCGATGATCCAGAGCCCGTAACCGTGATCGGCGTAGTTCCGCTGGTTCCAGTCGATCCAGGCGGCGGCCTCGGAGCGTGACTTCGGTGCCGGGTAAAAGCGCATCACGGCGGGGTCACCGAGCAGCGCGGCCATGGCGTCGAGATCGGCGTCGGTCATGGGGCGGAACCGCAAGCGGGCGGTGGGAGCGGGAAGCATCCTGCGACTCTAACGGCCGCCCGAGGCGCAATGTCGCGTGGGGCGGTGTCGCACGGTACCGTCGACGCGCTAGCGTAACCCCGTGGCCATGCACAGCATCCCCGAGGACTCAACGGATCGCCTCCGTCTGTGCCGCCCGCTGACGGATGACGCACCTGGGCTCTACGCGATTCTTAGTGATCCGCGCGTGTGGGCGCACTACCCATCGCTTCGCAACACAGCCATCACCCAGACGAAGGTCACCCTCGAGCGGTGGCTGCGGGGCTGGGATGCCGACGGCATCGGGACCTGGATCGCCCGCGAACATGGGTCTGACGCGATCGTCGGATATGGTGGCCCGTCCTCGCTCGGTGGTGTCGCCTGGAATCTGGGTTATCGGTTCGCCCCGGCGGCGCAGGGCCGAGGGCTGGCGACCGAACTTGGACGCCGGGCGCTCGAGCGAGCCGCATGCCTCAAGGGCAACCGCCCCGTGATCGCCTATCTGCTCGAAGAGAACGCCGCTTCGTCAGCGGTGGCTGAGAAACTCGGCTTGCGCCTCGTCGACAGGGGACCTGATGCGGGAAACCCCGACCCGTTGGCGGTGCGGCTCGTTTTCGCGGATCGGTCGCTGACGGCCAACGAGCTGGCGGCTGCCCGACAGTAGGGCGTGCCGTCACGGTGTCGCCACCGTGCCCGAGTCATCCGCCCGCATCAGCCGCACGCAGCATCTGCCGCCGTGTTCTCGTCATGGTTCTCAATGCGGTTGCAGGGCCGTAATAGGCTTTCAGCATGATCTCTCGTGAGGACCTGTCGACTCTGCCCATCGACGAGTACGCATTCCCCGGGCCGCTCCGGGACGCTCTCGTCGGCGCGATCCTCGACGGACGCAAGACCAGCACGACGTCGCTGGTCGCCGACTACGACCTGTCGGAGGAGCAGCTGCCCGTGATCGGCGAGCGTCGCGTTGTCGTCGACTCCTCCGAGAATCCCGTCTGCGTCACCGAGGTCACCGGTGTCCGCGTCGTGCCACTGGGCGAGGTCGACCTCGCCCACGCCATCGACGAGGGCGAGGGCTTCGAGACCGTCGCCGACTGGCGTGCCGGCCACGAGAAGTTCTGGCACGGCGCTGAATTCCGAGAGTGGATGCGCGACCCGGAGTTCACGGTGTCGGATGCCACTGAAGCGGTGCTGGTGCGATTCCACGTCACCGGCCGAGCCTGAGTAGCCCGCCCCTGGGTACCGGAGCGCTAGCGTAGGAGCGCGCTTCGATCTTCGGCGCACGTCGTTGTGGAGGAGTCGGCACCGTGGATAGCAAGACAGAAGCAGAACTCGAGCGTATTTTTGCCGCCCGCGATCGCGACAACATGGGGCCGACGATTGCGGCGTTGCTCCCGATCTACGAACAGCATCCGCACGATCCACGAGTTCTCTATGAGGTCGGCGGCGCGTACGACACCGCGGGTGATGAAGCGACGGCACTGGGTTTCTATGAGCGGGCGATGGCCGAGGGGCTCGAGGGCGACGTGCGCAGGCGGTGTTACCTGCAGCAGGGCAGCACGCTGAGGAACCTCGGGCGACTCGACGAGTCAATCGAACTCTTTGCGCGCGCTCGCCGCGAGTTCCCCGACTCGGTCTCGCTCGGCGCGTTCGAGGCGCTGACCCTGCACGCGGCCGGGAAAGCGAACACGGCGCTCGGGAGTCTCTTCACCCTGCTTGCGGAGCACGTCCACGCTGAGGAACTCGACAGGTACCAGGCCGCGCTTCGAGGGAACGCCGAGTACCTCGTCTCGCTCGACGCTCCCCGCTGAGCGGTCTGCTGCTGCCGAATTTCCCGACGGTGCCGCGTGACGGCATCCGCTGCTCGGCCTAAAATGGCTATTCGGTCATTGCTCGGACACAAAGAGCTGGACTTTCTCGAGACCAGCAGCCGTTTATGTCCGCGCACGACGCCCGCTGGGCGTGAGCGACCGTTTTCGTCCGAGCAAGGCCCGCTCGCGGGTGCGACCGGCGGCGCGCCTGTACGACTCGTCTGTATGACGGGGAACGTCTTACTGTTTCGGGGTTTCAGCGGTAGCGCGGGCCGTCTGCCGATGCCCGAACCGGAAGGGGTTCCGATGCGCCGCACGATCCTCACGGTCGAGGGGAACTCCTACGTGCTTGCGCAGGGAACCGACGCGGCTGCGGTGAAGGCCGAGGTCGAACGCGCGGTGGTCTCCGGCGGCCGCTTCGTCGATCTGACGATGGTGGGAGACGCTGTCGTGAGCGTCCTGATCAGCCCGGGCGTCGCGGTCACGCTCGCCACGCTCGACGTTCCTGACGACGATTCAGACACGGATCACGGGGCGACGTTCGAGGATCACTCCACCTGGGACATCGCCGATCTGCTCTGACCGGCCGAACCGCCACGTCGGAGTCGACCTGGGGGCGCGCCTCGGGTTACCGCTTTGCCGTCGTGGGTTCGTCGGGCTCCGGGACTACCCGCAGGCCCGCCGGAGAGTTAGCCAGCCTGACGAGTTCTTCCACCCAGGCCCGATTGAGCTGAGGCTCCCGGCTCCCCACGAAGTCGAACTGGAGCGGGATGGTGGGGTGGATCCAGATCGAGCTGTGTCCGCTGCCCGAGGCAACTGTGTAGTCCCAGGAGAACGTGAAGCTCTCACCGCGTCGCACCTTCGACAAAATGACGACCTTGAGGTGAGCGAGCACCCGATCGTCGAACTCGACGGAGATCGACGGGGTTCCGTAGATGAATTTGCCCATGAATTACTGTCCCAGCCCTGCGTCGAGCTCGTCCATGATCTGATTGAAGTCTTCGGCGGTCTGGCCGGCACCGGTGCCCTCCTCTTCCACGGTCCCTCTGATGCCGACCTGCGGCATTTCGGGAACGGGAAAGCGTCGCGCTTCTTCCTCGGCGGTGATGCCGCCCACGTCGGCGACGTCGAACTGACTGGCCTTGCTGAGCAGGAGGGTGTGGACGGAGGTCTCGCCGTGTTTTTCGAGGACAGTGATATCGACGGTGACGCTGTGTTCTGCGTCTGCCACCGTTGTCGTGTACTCGAGAAGCGCCGCCGTGATGGCATTGCCCGTGACGAAAGACCCGCCACTGTGTGTGATGCGCTTCATGCGTCCGACCATACGCCATGCATGCGCCGTCGGAAAACCGCACGAGCGGGGCGGATGCTGCCGCTCAGCCCTGCGGCATCCGCTCTGCTTGACCGCAAACGGTTGTTCGCGCCCTGTCCGGCCGAAAATGGTCGGGATTCCTCAGGAACAGCGACCATTTGTGGCCGAGCGTGGCTCCCCCATGGGCGAGGATGGGGCGCATGGAAGAGCGATTCGAGTGGGTGGCCGATGTCTCGCGGGGCGAATGGCTTCGTTCGATGGAGGTTGAGCGTTTTGGCAGCATCCTGTCGATCGTCCCGCGCGGGTTTGAGGCGTACGCGCGCGTGTTCCATCCCGTCGAGCGTGATCGACCGCGTGCCACGGAGACGTGGCTGGGCGTCACCGAGCCGACCTGCGTCGCCGACATCGCGGCGTCGCTCGAGACCGAGCGCGCGACCTGGGCGCAGGCGGCCGAGTCCTTCGGCACAACCATGCACGCTGAAGCGCAATACGCTCGCCTCGTGCGCCGCGACTCCGACAGTATCGACGGCGTCGTAAGCCCCGACGGCTGGCGCTATGGCTCCACCAGCCAGGGCAGCCTCGATGCTGGGTCGGTCGCAACGGCATCCGCGGTTCTCGCTCGGCACACAACGACACCGGATGGCGGTATCGCCGCGATCTGGGAGGGCTGGGGTGGCCTCGTAAGCTCGGACGGCTTTGCTACCCTCACGCTGGTGGGGAGCGACGGGCCGCGCGTCCGGCCGGACGCCGAATCGGGACCGGGCTCCGGACTGCTGGGGCGCGAGGTTGCGGCAGGGCCACGATTTCATTTGCACGGTGACACCGGGCGACACTACGTGCTGTTCGAGGTCGGGGCGAACGACCTGGCGGATGCCGCGTGGCCGGGTCTAGCGCCGTGGGTACGCGAGGTCATGTGGGCGCAATCGCCCAGCATCCTGTGGCCCGACGATCACTCGTGGGTACTCGCCACCGAGATCGACTTCGACTCGACACTGGTTGCCGGAACCCACGAGCTCATCCGGGAACTCGTGCGAACGCCGGGACTCGAGGTGTTGCCGATCCGCACCGACGCCGACCTGACCTGGGATGGCGACGGGATCAATCGCCCGCAGTGAGAGCGGTCAGATTGCCTCGTCGAGAAGCCAGTGAGGCCGAGCGGCTCGGCGGCAGACCGCGCCCGCCACCGCGATGGTGGCGGGCGCGGGGCCGCTGAGTTCCGTCAGCGCACCGGACGCAGCGGAGCAACATCCCACTCGTCGTTCGACATGCGGAGGATGGCGACAGAGACCAGTGCGAAGCACACCGTCGTAAGGCCCCACCCCAGGGTCACGTCGAGCAGACGGTTGGGCACGATCACTGCAGCGACGAAATGGATCGGCTGCGACAGGGCGAGGCCGATGGCCACCCAGCGATTGACGACCCTTGCCTTGCCGACGGCGATCGCGAGCAGGACGGTGCCAACGATGTGGCCGAAAATCCAGCTGATTCCGGTCACTGTGGCCAACGGGGCTGCGAGCATGACCTCGTTGACACGGAGGATGGTGGCCGCGTCGATGCCCGCGGCGCCCAATGTGACCGTCATAAAGTCAGCGTTGCCCGCCGCTCCCCAGTTGGCATAGGCGAGGAACGTGACGATCGTGCCGATTGTCGCGAGCACTGGAGCCGCTCTCCGGGCGAGATAGCCGAGGGTGAGGACTCCCACCAGCATCGACGGGAACATGATGAGTCCGAACCAGGAGCCAAGGACTATGGAGTCCGGATGCTCCAGAACGCTGGTGATGATCGCCTCGCCGTCCTGGTCGGTCCAGTACGGCATCGTCGCGCGACCGATGGTGATTCCCAACGGGCCGATCGGCAAAAGTATCGCGATGGTAGTCCGCCAAAAACGCCGGAGGTCGCGCGGCGGCTTCACGGCGACGTCACTCGGTGCCGCGGACGGGGATGTGGTGCGGGTCATGACAACTCCTTGAATCGGGCGGACCGAGTCCGCTGCGGCGAGCCCGTGACACCGGGCTCGGCGGGCCGATGGCCCACATCCACTCTTGAACCGGCCGCTCGGGCGCACCACAGTGCTGGCACCGGAATCGGTATCCGTGCCAGCACCGATGCGCAGGCTCCAGTGCGGTCATAGGCTGAACGTGTGTCGTGGCTCCGCGCCGTATCTCTCGCAGCCGTGGCCATCACCGTTGCCGCTGTTGCGGTCGGCGTGGCCGGGCTCTCCCGTCACGCAACCCCCGATTCTGCCCAGTGGTTCGTCCTCGGCCTGGTGGCCGGCCTGCCCTGCCTGGTGCTCGGTTTCGCCATCACCCGGAGGGCCCAGTTCGCTCGCATCGGTGTTCTGCTGATGTTCCCCGGCGTCGCCGTGATCTCCTCTGCCGCGTTTGACGCCTATGTCGCTGCCGCCCTCGAGCAGCCGGGCGACCTGCCGCTCGACACCGCGACCGTCGCGCTCTCCCAGGGGGCGTGGATGCTCTTCTTCATCCCGTGGGGCTGGCTGTTGCTCGTTTTCCCCGATGGACGATTCCGGTCAGCCTTCGACCGCGCCGTCGCCGTGGCGCTCCCCGTGATCGCCGTGGTGTTCTCGGTGTTGGCCGCTGTTTCCCCAGGACCGTATGCCGCCCCGTACGCGGCCATCGAGCATCCGTTTGGGGATGTTCCCGGTGCTGATATTGCGGGTGTCGCGCTCCTGCCCCTCTTTCTCGCTCTCCTGATCTGTTGTGTGGTCTCAGCGGTTCGCCGATTTCGCGCGGGTTCACCTCTGGTCCGCCGCCAATTACGGTGGCTCGCGCTCGCCGGCTGGGTCGTACCCGGTGCGCTCGCCGTCGCGTGGGTCTGTTATCTCGCCCTCGGCGTGAACGTCATCGCCCTGAGCCTCTTGATCATCTACCTCGCCGTGCCAGCGGCGGTTACCGTCGCGCTGCTTCGGTTGGATGACTATGACGTCCAACGGGTGCTCGTCCGCGGGACCGTACTCGCTCTACTCGCAGCGGCGCTCGCGGCCGTTCTCGGCCTGACCCTGCCGGTCATCCAGACGTTCGCGGTGAACTCCCCGGTGCCAGCGGTTGCCGTGACCGTCGTGGCCGTGCTGCTTCTCGTCCGTCTGCGCCCGTCACTCGAACGCGTCGTCGGGGCGTGGATGTACCCGATCGCCGACCGCACGTTTCGCGCGATTTCCGACCTGGAAGCGCGGGTTTACGCGGGGGATGCGGTGCCCGAGGAGCTGGAGGGTGTGTTGCGCGATGCCCTCGGCGACCCGAACTTCCGCCTGGGATATCTGTTGCCGGGGAGCGAGGTCATGGTGGGCGCTGACGGCGGTCGGCTCCTGGTGAGCGACGACGCCCCGCGGATTACATTCGCGGGCCAGCCGATCGGTGCCCTCGTCCTGTCTGACAAGCAAGCGCTGCCGGTCCGGGAGATCGCGGATGCGGTCACTGTTCTCACCGAGATGTCCCGGCTCCGGCTCGAGCTGGCCCAGGCGTTTCGCGAGGTCGACGCCAGTCGGACGAGACTGCTTCGCGCCGGTTACGAGGAACGCGAGAGGCTGGAGAGGGATCTCCACGACGGTGCGCAGCAACGACTCGTTGCGGTCGGAATGTCGTTGCGACTGACCCAGCGCCACCTGCCCGTCGATTCCCAGCTCGTGCACGACGCCCTCGACGAGGCGGTGGCCGAACTCGGGCAGGCGGTGCTTGAACTCCGACAGATCGCTCACGGACTCCGCCCCAGCAGCCTCGACGATGGGCTCCCTGCGGCACTGGCACATCTCTCCGACTCGGCGCCGCTTCCTGTCGACCTCGAACTGGATACCGGAGATCTTCCGGATGCCGTCAGCACCACCGCTTATTTTGTCGCCAGCGAGAGCGTTGCCAATGCGGTCAAACACGGAGGGGCGACCCGGATCCGTCTTCGCGTGGCCCGATCTGGCGAAACCCTCGCCATTCGCGTGAGCGACGATGGACATGGCGGCGCAACGCTGCGTCCCGGCGGTGGACTCGTCGGCCTGCAGGACAGGGTTCAGGCGCTCGGAGGCTCCCTGCGCCTGACGAGCGATCGGGGATCAGGCACCACCATCGAGGCGGAGCTGCCATGCGGTTGGTGATCGGGGAGGATTCGCTGCTCTTTCGTGAGGGGCTCGCCAGACTGCTCAGTGATGTGGGGAACGATGTCGTTGCAACGGCATCCGACGCCCCATCCGCCCTTGACGCGGTGCTGCACCACGAGCCGGATGTTGCCATTCTGGATATCCGGATGCCGCCTGACCATACCGATGACGGTGCGCGTGCGGCCCGGCAGCTGCGGAGCGAGCGGCCTGAGATCGGGATCATGCTGCTGTCGCAACACGTCGAGACGCGTAACTCGCTCGAACTCATCGCGACCGGTCGGTTCGGCTATCTCCTGAAAGATCGGGTGCTCGACCTCCACGGTTTCCTCGACGCGCTGCGCCGGGTCGCTGAGGGCGGGACCGCGCTTGACCCCGAGGTGGTAGCGCGGTTGGTGTCCTCGCGCCAGGCTGACGATCGACTCTCCGCACTGACGCCGCGGGAGCGCGAGGTGCTGAGCCAAATGGCAGAGGGCCATAGCAACGTCGGGATTGCGCGCCACCTGCACCTGACCGAGCGCACCGTCGAAAGCCACATCAACGGCATCCTGGGCAAACTGGAGGTGACGAGCACGGTGGAGCACCACCGGCGGGTGCTCGCGGTCATCGCCTATCTGGATGCCCAGAAGTGACTCTCGCGTGCCGCCGGTTCAGTCGACGTGATCCTGCCAGGTTCCATCGAGAACCTCGGCCGCATGACGGCGCTCAGTCTCCGAAACGGACTCACCAATGAAACTGGCGACGAGCCAGTCCGACCGATAGGCGGCTGAACCGAGCGCTCGCGCGGCGGCCGCCGCGGCGTCCTGGGTGTCGAACTTCATCAGCACCATGTCGGCAGTGCCCCAGGCGGAAACGCAGCGAACCTCCGAATCGCAACTCGTTGCGGTCACATCCGTGGCGCCGGTGAGGAGCGCAATGCTGGGTGGCTGGTCCTCGGCCCCGACGAAGTCCTCGGGCTGAAGGTCGACGCGGGAGTCCCGGAGGAACAACCAACTGGCGAAAATAATGAGACCGAGAACGGATGCCGTCACGGCCCATCTGGCGACCGCGCGGCTTCTGGGCGGTAGCGGGGCGAGAGCGGACACGACTGCAATGCTGGCAGCGATTTCCGCACCCGGCAACCGAGTGGGGCATCCCGGGCGCCCAGACGAGGAGCTGTTCGGCCCTCCGACCGTTCAATCGGTGGCGGGAGGGCCGAACGTGGGCGCTGGGACTCGGGTACCTGGCATCTAGCTCTGGCGGTTCGGGGTTCCGGACAGTCGCGCCATCTCCGACTCCACCCGGGCGTCACGGATGGCGAACAAACGCCCACCGAACACCGCGATTGCCGCCACGATCACGGCGACCGCCCAGCCGAGGATTGGCCAGATCGGCCAGAAGTATCCGTCAGGTGTGGTCAGAGTCCAGATGAGGACCATCGCCAGCGACGCGATAACCCAGATCGCGACAATGGCGGTGAATATCCTGCGTGCGACGATGTTGCGGCGAGCACGTCGGCGGATGTCGATGTCTTCGTTCATGTCAATTTCTCCTATCTGTGTGGACCGGCCGATCCGGTTCGTTGGTGGATCATGATGAAGCCTCAAGTCTTAACGTGGGCATTTCATTCCCGGTTGTGCTCAGGCCGGGTCCATGTCGAGGACGAACCGGTACCGCACGCTCACCTCGCCGCGCGACCGAGAGCATCCGTTTCGGTCGAGCGCATCAGTTGCGCGGGATGTTCTCGACCGCAACTGATGTGCTCGCGCACGGGGGCAGCGGCGCGCCCGCCGTCCGCCCGCCCGCCGGGGCATCCGCTCTGCGCGGCCACCATGGCTGCCGAGCAGTGCCAGGGAGCGCGCGACCAGCGCCTAGATCCAGCCCTGCTGCCAGGCCATCTCCGCGGCCTCGTGCCGCGATCTGGCGTCGAGCTTCGTCATCGCCGCCGACAGGTAGTTGCGCACGGTGCCGGGCGCGAGGTGCAGCCGATCCGCGATCTCCTGCACGCTCATCGTCGACCGCGAGAACCGCAGCGCGTCGAGCTCGCGATCGGTGAGCGGGCAGCGCTCGGCCGTCAGCGCCGTCGCGGCGATCTCCGGGTCGATGTAGCGCTTGCCTGCGACCACATCCCGGATGACATCGGCAAGCTCCTCAGCGGGCGTCGACTTCGGCACGAATCCCGACACCCGAGCCGCGAGCGCTCGCCGCAACACGCCGGGCCGGGCATGTCTCGTCACGATCACGACCTTCGTCGCCACCGTCGAGAGGATACGCGCGGCCGCCTCGATTCCATCGGCCTGCGGCATCTCGAGGTCGAGCAGGCAGACATCGGGCTTCGTCTCGAGCGCTCGCTCGACGGCCGCCACTCCGTTGTCAACGCTTGCAACAACCTCGATGTCCGGCTCGAGGTTCAGCAGCGCGCTCAGCGCACCACGAATGAGGTGCTCGTCATCTGCGATGAGCAAGCGGATGACACGGGGCCCGTTTTGAGGGGCGGTCATGCGTTCACGCCCATCCGCGCTGGCACAACGACCCGCAACGCGAACCGGTCACCATCGACGTCGGTCTCCAGCCACCCGTTCAGAGCGGACACCCGGTCACGAAGCCCGACCAGACCGCTGCTGTCGGCCCGCCCCGTGGCATCCGTTGGGGACGCCGCCTCGTTGTTCTCGATCTCCAGGGCCACGCTCTCGGCCGTCGTCGTCAGGTGGATGGCGGCCCGCGTCGCTGAACTGTGTCGCAGGATGTTCGTGGTCGCCTCCCGCACGACGAGCGCGAGCACCCGTCGTATCTCAGCGTCGGCGGGCAGCGCGTCGACCTGCAGTGTGCAGTCGGCGCCGGCAGCGGTGAGCACTTCGCGCGCGTTCTCGAGTTCGGCGGCGAGGTCCACCTCACGGTAACCGGCGACGAGCGAGCGGGTCTCCTCAAGCGCCTGCTTCGCGATCATCCGCGTCTCGTGCACGTGCTCGCGCGCGGCCTCGGGGTCGACCGCGAGCAGGCGCTCGGCGAGCTCCGACTTGAGCGCGATCACCTGCAAGTGGTGGCCCTGGATGTCGTGCAGGTCGGAGGCGAACCGCAGGCGCTCCTTGGCCACGGCGAGTTCGGCCGCGGCCGAACGGTGCCGATCGAGCGTCACAACGATCTCCCACCACCAGAGGCTGGAGAGAACCATGAGCGGCAGCAGGACGCCATAGAAGTACAGGAGCCCCGATCCTGACATGCCGGTGGTATCGAACGGATGCCCCAGCATCGTGGCGAGGATGGGGTGCAGCACCGTCACCACAGACCCGGCGAGAAGCACAGCCCGCCTCGACGTGACCGGCAGCAGGGGAGCGACCGCGTTGACCGCCATCCACAGCGGGAACGCTGCGAAGAGCCCTGCAGCGGGAGTGAACAGGCCGAGCACCCATGCGAGTGCTGGCGGAATGAAGAGAGCGAGCGTCCAGCCGACCCGCGGCATCCCGCCCCCGCGCCCGACGCGGAGGAACCAGCAGTACCGCACCTGCACCGCCGCCGAAACGATGAGCAGAGCGAGAAGGACGGCGTCAAGCGTGCTGCGCGACTGCGCATAATTGGCCCCCGCGATGATCAGCAGGATGGCATCGAGAACGACGAAGAAGAAGATGATCGACGAGAGCGTATAGGTCCACGTCGTCTGGACGCTGCGTGCCGGCTGTTCGCGCTGTGGCTCGTCGAGTGTCCCGGTTGCGGCGCTGCGCTGAGCGGTCACGACAATGCCCGTTCTGGCGAGGTCTGGGGAAACATGCTTTCAGCGTAGAGCAGTGACATTTGTCACGGTCGCGGGTGTGAAACCGCCCCGGATGCTGTGACGCGGCGACACTTACCGCCCTGATGTTGCGCCGGAAGGATGGTCTCATCACCTCGACTGGCGGACCGCCCGGCGGTCGCGAGTGGCTCCGCATCACAGCACCACGGCTTCGACGAAAGGCACCTCATGATTGACGCACTGCGCGACTTTACCTCCACCCTCCCCGACGTACTGCAGTGGGTGGGTGTGATCCTCGCGGCAGCGATTCCGTTCGTTGAGTCCTACTTCGGAGCGGTCATCGGTGTGCTCGCGGGCATCCCTCCTGTTATCGCCATTGCCGCCGCGATCGTCGGCAATATCCTGTCCATGCTGATCTTCGTACTCAGCGCCCACGGGGTTCGGTCCAAGGTTCGGAACGGCAAGCCCGCCAAGCCCGAAACGCCCCGCCGCGCGAAGCTGCGCGAGCGCTTCGACAAGTACGGTGTGGCCGGGGTGAGCCTCCTTGGCCAGACGCTCCTGCCCAGCCAGATCACCTCCGCCGCGATGGTGTCATTCGGGGCATCGAAGAACGCCGTCATCTTCTGGCAGGTCATCTCGATCGTGCTCTGGGGAGTCGCGTTCGGAGTGCTCGCGACGCTCGGCGTCACGTTCCTGCGCTGACGCGGCGACCGCTGACGCGGCATCCGCTCGTCGTCCGCGTCGACCACTGACGCGGCATCCGCTCTGCTCGGCCAAGAACGGTCGCAGTTCCTCGCGAACTGCGACCGTTTCTGTCGTAACAGCGCGATCACCGGGGAGCAGCTCTGCTGCCGCGAGAATAACGGCGAGGGGAGTCTTTCCTCTCTATAGGCGCCACAGCGACAGACGTATTCTCTGCCGCATGTCAGCCGATCCGAACCGCTCAACCACCGCGACGAAATCCCCTGGAGTCGCGCGATGGGTGTTCTGGCCCGCCGCGGTTATCGTGATCGTCTTCGCCGCGTTCGCCATCTTCCTGCCGGAGGCCGCAGAGGTTCTGTTCGCGAACATCCAGGCCAGCATCGTCAGTAACTTCAACTGGTACTACGTGCTGATCGCCGCCTTCTTCGTGATCTTCAGCCTGTGGATCGGGTTCAGCCGATACGGCGACATCAAACTCGGCAAGGAAGACGACGAGCCCGAGTTCTCACTCGGGTCGTGGTTCTCGTTGCTCTTCGCCGCGGGGATGGGCATCGGGCTCGTGTTTTACGGGGTTGGCGAGCCGCTCAGTCACTTCGCCGACCCGCGCCCGGGGGTCGAGGGTACGCCCAGTCAGCTCGCGCAGGCGGCGCTGTCGCAGACCTATCTCCACTGGGGTGTTCACGCCTGGTCGATCTACGTCGTGATTGGGGTCGCACTCGCCTACTCGATCCACCGGCGTGGGCGGCCGGTGTCGATTCGCTGGGCGCTCGAACCGCTGCTCGGCAAGCGGGTGCGCGGCGTCTGGGGCAACCTCATCGACATCGTCGCCCTGGTCGGCACGCTGTTCGGTGTTGCCACCTCGCTCGGGCTCGGTGTCGTTCAGATCAGCGCCGGGCTGGAAAGCGCCGGGATCATCGCGGCATCCGATTTCGTTAATATCGTCCTCATCGTCCTCATCACGGGTGCCGTGCTTTTCTCTGTGCTGTCCGGGGTGTCGAAGGGCATGAAGTGGTTGTCGAACATCAACCTCGTGCTCGCGGGCATCATCGTGCTGTTCATTCTCATCGTCGGACCGACGCAGTTCCTGCTGCGCGACTTCGTGCAGTCAATCGGCACCTATCTGCAGAACTTCATCGGTCTTTCGTTCAATGTCGGCGCGTTCGCCGGTGCGGAAGGGGAGGCGTGGCAGGCGGCGTGGACCACGTTCTACTGGGGCTGGTGGATCTCCTGGGCACCCTTCGTTGGCGTCTTCATCGCCCGAATTTCGCGTGGTCGCACGGTGCGGCAGTTCGTCACGGGCGTGCTGCTCGTGCCGACCCTGGTGACCTTCCTCTGGTTCAGCGTGCTCGGTGGCACCGCACTGTACTCCGAGCTCAACGGGCCGGGTGGGCTCATCGGTGCCGACGGCGTTGTCAACGTTGAGGGCGCCCTGTTCGCGATGTTCGACCAGCTCCCGGCGGGCTCGGTGCTCACCGTTGGCGGGATCATCCTCATCGCCGTGTTCTTTGTCACCTCGGCAGACTCCGGTGCGCTCGTGATGAGCATGATCGCGAGTGGCGGCGAGGTCGAGCCGAAGCGGTGGATCCGCGCGTTCTTCGCGGTGATCACGTCGGTTCTCGCCACGGCGCTGCTTCTCGCTGGCGGGTTGGAGGCGCTGAAGACCGCGGCGATCATCATCGCCCTGCCGTTCAGCGTGATCATGCTGCTCATCTGCTGGGCGACGGCGATCGCGTTCAACCGTGAGTACAAGGCGTGGGAGAGGGCGCGGCGGTCGGCGTTCCTCGATCGGATCGGCACGTACTACGGGCTCGATGCCGAGGATCTCGAACCGGCCGTCCCCGCGGGGCGGAGGTCCATCTTCAAACGGCGGAGGAAACCGTCGAGCTCGGACCGCCCGCCGACCCAGGTGTTCTAGCGGCGTCCTCGGGACGCTCGCGAGAGCATCCGTTCCGGTCGAGAACATCCGGCGCAACTGATGCGTTCGGCGGGAACGGATGCTTTCGGTGAATGTGTGCCCGTGATTCGACCGAAACGGATGCCGTCGGCGCGTGAGTCGCAGCTCGGCCCACGGTCGTCCTGCTACTCGGCGCGCTTGTGACCCGAGACGCTGGTGCGCGGCAGGCGCCCCGCACGCGAGTAGCCGGTCATGCTTTCGTCCTGAACCGTGACGTCGAACTCGAGGTTCAACCGCATCGGCTTGCTCACCCTCTGCCGCCAGGTCACTCGCGCGGTCTCGCCGTCGGCTGCCTCGAGGACGATGTCATTCAGGGGCACGGTTTCGCCAGCGCCGGTCGCGGTGCCTTCGAGGGTGCCGTCGCGTGAGGTGAAGCGGTACTCGGCGGCGAGGGTGCCGATGGGAGTTTTCAAGCTCAGGTCCCAGATGCCGGGAAGGGTGTTCATGTGTTCTCTCTCTTGGTCGTTGTCGGTAGATCAGGGTCAATATGCGACGGGGATGCGACCGCCCGCGCGCCAGACGACGCCACGTCGTTCGTATTCGAAAAGATCCTCGACGGCGCGAGCAACAGCCGGGCCGAAATCCCGATCGAGCAGGTGCAGGGCGAGGTCAAGTCCCGACGTCACACCCCCGGATGTCACGAGGTCGCCGTCGTCGACAACGCGTGCGCGGATCGCGTTCACGCCGGTCGCGTCGAGTACGTCCATGCCGAGCGTGTGGGTGGCTGCGTTTCTGCCCTCAATGAGGCCGGCCATGGCGAGGCCGAGCGCACCGCCACAGACCGCGACCATGGTGATTTCAGGGTTGTCGATGGCGTCTCTGAGCATGGGCGCAGCTGGGCCGTTCGCAAGGCGGGCGAGCAGAACCGGGATTGTTTCCGCGCCGGCATCCGGGTCACCTTGGACCGGACCGGATGCTCCCGGAACGATCACGTAGCCCCGCGCCCGTGGGTCCAACCGTGCGGTTGCCGTGAGCGTGAGTCCCCGCGTTCCGGACACGACGGTCCCCGGCCCTTCCGCTGAGACGAGCTCGACCGAAAGCTCGCCGCCGAGAGCATCACTGCCCGCGGCGAGCATCTCGAACGGAGCGATGACGTCGAAGGGATCGAAGCCGTCGAAGAGGAGGATCTGGGCTGACAGTGGCAAAAACGGCTCCTTGCAGGCTGGCGCAGGCGGGGAAGTGCGCCTGCGTTCAGTCATCGTCCCGTGTGGGTCGAGACAGTGCCAGTGGCCGTGCTGCCACGTTTCGACTGAATCTGGCCACACCGGTCCTTCGACGCAGATCGGCGACAGTCGCCCGAACACGCGCGGCGGAGCGGGGTTACCATGACCCTATGCACACCGTTGCGGTTCTCGCCTTGACCGATGTCATCGCATTCGATCTGGCCACCGCCGTCGAAGTCTTTGGGCGCGCGAAGATGCCTGATGGCAGGCCCGCCTATCGCGTTATCGTCTGCGGCGCAGAACCGACGGTCGACGCGGGACCGATGAAAATTTCTGCGGGCTCGGGGCTCGACGAGCTGCGCCAGGCCGACACCATCATCGTCCCGGGGCGGAACCGAGCTGACGCTCCGGCATCCGCCCCCATCCTTGAGGCTCTACGGACGGCGGCGGAGGATGGCACACGCGTCGCGTCGATCTGCGTCGGAGCGTTCACGCTCGCCGAGGCCGGCCTGTTGGACGGCCGCCGCGCGACGACGCACTGGCTCGCCGCTGACCTGCTGGCCGAGCGATATCCCGCGGTGCAGGTCGACCGAGACGTGCTCTACGTCGACGAAGGGGCGGTGCTGACCTCGGCGGGAGCCGCCGCTGGCCTCGACCTCTGCCTTCACCTGATCCAACGGGACTTCGGCGTGGCGGTCGCGGCGGATGCCTCTCGACTCGCGGTTGCTCCGCTGCATCGCACGGGAGGGCAGGCACAGTTCATCGTGAGGAACACACCGGGGTATGCGACCGCGACGCTCGAGGACGTGTTGGTGTGGATTGAGAAGAACGCGCATCGAGAATTGGTCCTGGCCGACCTCGCGGCGGCGGCTCACACGAGCGTTCGGACCCTCAACCGGCGCTTCCACTCCGAGACGGGGCAAAGCCCGATGGAGTGGGTGGCCGGGGTTCGCGTGCGCCACGCGCAGGAACTGCTGGAGACGACCGACCACGGTGTTGAGCAGATCGCCCGTCGTGTCGGGTTCGCCAGTCCCAGCAATTTCCGGTCCCACTTTCGTCGGCTTGTCGGCGTCACGCCGCAGAGCTACCGCTCCACGTTCACCGGGGCCGCGCTGGCGGCGGGCTGACCGCACGGCGGCGCACGCTGCGGCCGAGATCAACCGCTACGGACGAGATCACCCGTTACGCCGGGTGATCTCGTCCGGCACGAGTGATCTCGGGGCGAAACCGCGCGAGAACGGATGCCGTCGCCACGTTCAGCGCGCGAGCGCGCGTCCTACGCCTCCCGCCGCACCCCGCGGCTCATGATCGCCGACATGAGGGCCTGCACCGGCTCGCGCGCGGCCGACGGGTTCGCCATCAGCACGTAGTCGACGTCGACGAGTTCGGGCAGGCTGAACCGGTTGCTCACCTTCACCAGATCGCTCGGGATGAGCGAGTGGGGGAACGCGGCGACCCCGATCCCGGCCCGCACGGCGGCGAGCATCCCGTTGACGTCGCGGGTGTTGCACGTGATGCGCCAGGTGCGGCCCGAGGACTCAAGCGCGTCGATCGCGATCTGCCGGCTGAGGCTCGGTGCCTGGTACGCGATGAGCGGCACCGGGTTGCCCTCCGCGATCGTCAGGGTGTCCTGCGCCATCCAGACCAGGGTGTCTTTCGCGACCCGGGTGCTCGCCGTCGCCTCGCCCGCGCTCTGCTTGACGAAGATGAGGTCGAGGTGACCCTGTTCGAGCCGGCGCCGCAGCGGTGCGCTCTGGTTGACGGTCAACTCGAGGTTGATCTCCGGATACAACTGCCGGAAGTGCCTCAGCATGCTCGGCAACTGCGTGATCGCGAGGTCGTCCGCTGCGCCGAAGCGCAGCCGCCCCTTCATCGCCGACCCATTGAAGTAGCTCTCCGCTGCCGCATGCGCGGCGAGGATCGTCCTGGCAAAACCGGCCATCGCGTCACCGTTGTCGGTCAACCGCACCTCGCGGGTGTCCCGCACGAGGAGCATCCGCCCCGCCGCCTTTTCCAGCTTGCTCATCTGCTGGCTCACGGTGGGCTGGCTGATTCCGAGCCGAAGCGCCGCATTGGTGAAGCTGTGGGTCTCGGCGACCACCAAAAATGTCTTGAGCAATACCGGGTCGTACATGCCACTCCAGTCTCAGCCATTGAGAACACCAATGACCATAATTCTATCTATTGAGGGTCCGAATACGGATGCCGCCCCTAGCGTTAATCGAGGCATCCGCTCTTTCAACGTTTCAGGAGATCTTCCGTGGCCAGCGCGCCTCTCACCGCATTCCCGCCCACCGAACCCCTCTCCCTCCAGACCGGTCGACTGCCGTGGCGCAAGACCTTCATCGCGCTGAGCGTGCCGAACTTCCGGCTGTGGACCATCGGCAACCTGCTCGCGATGACCGCCGGGTGGACCCAGCGCATCGCCCAGGACTGGCTCGTGCTCGAGCTGACCGGTAGTGCCACAGCGGTCGGCATCACCGTGGCCATGCAGTTCGCGCCGATGCTGCTGTTCGGCCTGTTCGGCGGCGTGATCGTCGACCGATACAGCAAACGGATGCTCATGGTCATCACGCAGGCGCTCTTCGCCGTGCTTAGTCTGGGCCTCGCGGCCCTCGCGCTGACCGGGACAGTTGAAGCGTGGCACGTCTTCGCGATCGCGTTCGCGACCGGGCTCGTCACGGTGATCGACAACCCCGCGCGTCAGGTCATCGTCACCGAGCTGGTCGGACAACGCAACCTGCGCAATGCGATCAGCATCAACTCGTCGGTGTTCCAGCTGGCCGGGATGATCGGGCCCGCGATCGCCGGTGTGCTGCTGCTCACCGTCGGAGCCGGGCCCGCGTTCGTTATCAACGGTGTGGCGTGCGTCATCGTCATCGGCATGCTCTGGATGCTCCGCACCGATCAGATGACCCGGCTCGCGCCGTCGCCGCGGGCGAAGGGTCAGCTGAGGGAGGGGCTGCGCTACGCGAAGTCCAAGCCCACGATTGTGTACCCGGTGATCCTCATCGCGGTGTTCGCCGTGTTCGGGCTCACGATGCCCGTGCTGCTTGCGTCATACGCCGCCGACGTGTTCAACGTCGGACCGGGCGGCTACGGCCTCTTCAACTCAATGGTCGCCGTCGGCGCGCTCGTCGGTGCGCTGTTGTCGACCCGACGGGCCTCCATCCGGCTGCGGACGATCGTGATCTGCGTCGGCGCGACCGGGCTGCTCCAGGCTGCGGCAGGCTTCATGCCGTCGGTTGCGCTGTTCTCGGTCTGCCTCGTCACGGTGGGCGTGGCATCCCTTCTCTTTCTCACCGCATCGAACTCGCTCGTGCAGATGTCGAGCAACATCGGCATCCGCGGGCGGGTGATGTCGCTCTACGTTCTCGTGCTGCTCGGCGGACAGGCGATCGGCGGGCCGCTCATGGGTGTTCTCATCGAAGAGTTCGGCGCGAACGTCGGCATGATCGTCTCGGGTGGTGTGCCGGCGCTCGCCGCGGCCATCGTCGCGATCGTGCTCGCGCGGCGCGGGCAGCTGCGGCTGCAGGTGCGGCGCACCCGGTTTGTCCCGTCGCTGAGCATCGGGCCGCGGACGTACGACGGCGCCTGAGCGCGCGCTTGCGCCGAGCGCTGCAGAAACTCGTTGTGCGCGGCAGAAGCTTCTGTAGCGGAACGCAGGATCTGCAGCGCTCGAGGCTGGTGGGCGTGCAGACGAGCTGAGGTGGGCAACGGATGCTGCGGGGCGAGTCGAGCAGGATGGTCGCGCGGCAGCGTGGCGCGAGTGCCGAGCGCTGCAGTTACTTGCTCACGCTGCAGAAGTATCTGCAGCGCGGGCATGCATCTGCAGCGGTGGGTGCGTTGAGGGCGGATGAGGCTGGTGGGCGTGCAGACGGGCTGAGGTGGGCAACGGATGCTGCGGGGCGAGTCGAGCAGGATGGTCGCGCGGCAGCGTGGCGCGAGTGCCGAGCGCTGCAGTTACTTTCTCACGCTGCAGAAGTATCTGCAGCGCGGGCATGCATCTGTAGCGGTGGGTGCGTTGAGGGCGGATGCCCCTCAGGCCCGCACCGCCGCCGCCACCCGCAGCCGCCAGCTCACGAGCGCCAGGTCGAGGGCGGTGCGCCGCTCGCGGTTGTCGAGGTCCAGCCCGCCGAGCAGCCGACTGATCCGCTCGAGCCTGCCGTAGAGCGTCTGGCGACGGATGCCGAGGGCGTCCGCGGTTCGCGTCTTCGACAGCCCGGCAGCGAGATACGCGTCGAGCGTCATCACGAGGCCGGCGCCGGTGTGGGCGTCATGCGCGAGCAGGGCGCCGAGCTGGTCATTGACGAACCGCTCGAGCGCCTCATCGTCGACGAACGAGGCAAGCAGCTGGTACAGCGCAAAGTCGGCCGCGACCACGACACGCGCCGCCGGAGTCAGCCGCATCGCCAGCCGTGCAGTGTCACGCGCGCTCGGGAACGCACTCACGAGCGCGGGCACATCATCGACGGCGTTGCCGGCACTCACGAGCACGCTTCCACCCGTGGTCGACCGCAACTCGCCTTCGACCTCGTCGGCGAACCGCGCAACGGCCGCCCGCAGGTCACGGGGGGCGATCACTGCGGCGACGAGAATGTCGCCATCGTGCTCAGCGGTGATCGATCCGGTGAACACGCGCCGTGCTGCCTCCCGTGCCGCGATGAGAACGGCGTTGGCCGTCGTGTTCGCGGTGCGCGGCCGCACGCACAGAGCCAGCGCCCTGTGCCCGGGTCGCACCGTCATACCGGTTCCGAGGGCGCGGCTGGTGAGTTCGCCGGTGGAGCTATACCGCCCCGTCACGATGTCCCGCAGCAGCTCCGCCCCGGCCTGGTTGCGGCTCACCGGAGACGAGCCCGAGCGCGCAACCTCGGCGGCGAGCACCTGCGCGGCCCGGGCGGCGACCGTGCGTACCCGGTCGGTCGGAGCGCCATCGAGCACGAGCTCGCCCCAGACGACCCCGCCGGCGACGATCGGTTCACGGTGGGCCGCTGATTCTGCACCGGCATCCGTCGCTATCCCGGCAACAAGCTCCCCGTCGGCGGTGTACAGCGCAACTCCGCACCCCGCGAGCTCACCGACGATGCCGGTCAACCCGACTAGGCCGGCGCGCTCGCCGAGCGCGAGCAGCAGTCGTTCGGTGACGGATGCCGCGAGCGTCAGGCTGTCAAGGTCGGAACCGAGCAGCAGTGCGTGGGCAACCTGGGTCACCTCGATGAACGGGACCACCCCGTGCAGCAGCACGAGGGGCAGCCCCACCCGGCGGGCTTCGTCGACGAGGTCATCCGGCGCAACCGGAAACGTGCGGCCAAGCTCGAGCATCAGGGCGGAGATTCCGACCCGGGCGAGGTCCGCGATGTACGCGCGCCTCGCCTCGGGGGTCAGCGCGACCAGGCCAAGACCCGTGGTCAGGAGTACCTCTCCGCCCCGGAGAAGCGACGAGATCTCGTAAATCTCGCTCGAGTGCACCCACCGCACCGCCCGGGCGTCGAGGTTCTCGCCGCTGACAATCTCGGGTCGCGCCCGCGCGAGCACGGGCAAATCGAGGAGGTCAGTCACGGTCAGGGGCATTTCCACACCCTCCCAGCGCACCAGACACAGTGTCAAGAGTTAACGCGGCAGAAATGACACTGTGTCCCTGATGACATCGGATGCCGTCACCCTATTCTCAGAGAAGGTCACCTCAACCCGGCTCCCGCCCGCCCCACCTGCACACTGCAATACCGCCCAATACCCGCCCGCACACCGCACCATCACCACCCGAGCACCGCACCCCCACCCGAACACCGCCCCACCTGCACCAGCGCAACACCGCACCAACACCGCACCACCACCACCCGAGCCCAGCAACACTGCCAGCCACACCCCGCACCCACCCGAGAGAAGGCCCCGATGCTCGACCGCTCCTCCCGCCGTCCCGCCCGAATGCTCGCAACGATTGGCGTGGCATCCGCAGCAGTGCTTCTCCTCGCCGGATGCGGAGGCACGACGGGCAACGAGGGCTCGGGCGGTGCGCCGACGAGCGAGGGCGGCAGTGACGTTCCCTCGGTGTTCGGCGCGTTCGCGACGCCGCTCGAAGAGCCGTGGGACGGCGCCATCCACGCGGCGCTCGAGTCGGCCGAGGAAGACGGCCTGATCACCTACGAGCACACAGACAACCTGCACACCGCCGATGAGATGGAACGCGCCCTGCGCGATATCGCCACCAACCAGGCACCCGACATCATCATCGGCGACGCGTTCGCGGCGGAAGACGCCGTCCGTACCGTTGCGGCCGAGTTCCCCGACATTGCGTTCGCGTTCGGCTCCGGCGGCGAGGAGCAGGCACCGAACTTCAGCGTCTTCGACAACTGGATGCAGGACCCCGCCTACCTCGCCGGAATGCTCGCCGGTGGACTCACCGAGACGGGCACCATCGGCGTCGTCGGCGCGATGCCGATCCCCGAGGTCAACCGCATCGTCAACGGTTTCATCGCGGGCGTCGAGGAAACCAACCCGACGGCGACGGTCACCGTGTCGTTCATCAACTCCTTCTTCGACCCGGCCACGGCCAAGCAGGCTGCGGAGGCCGCTATTGCCGGCGGGGCCGACGTGCTCTTCGCCGAACGTGACGGCGTCATCGCCGCCGCGGACGAGAACGGGCTCCCCGTCTTCGGCATGATGGTCGACCAGCAGGACCAGGCTCCCGACCATGTGGTCTCCTCCCTGCTCTGGGACATGCGCCCCACCGTTGAGGCAATCGTCGAGGCTGTCGCCGCCGGTGAGTTCGAGGCATCCAACCTCGCCGAGTACTCCTTCATGGTCAACGGCGGAAGCTCACTCGCCCCGATCAACACCGAGACCGCGTTCGAGATCCCGGCTGACCTGATCGAGAAGGTCGAGGCCCGCCAGGCCGAGATCCTCGACGGCAGCTTCGAGACGCCGGTCAACGAAGAAGCCCCGGCGGGCTCGACCACGATCGGCGAGTAAGCGTTCCGTGATCTCTCGCACCACCGGGGCGGTGCCGGACGCCGCCCCACACGATTCCACCCCGCTCGCCGAGCTCATCGACATCACCAAGACCTTCGGTGCCGTCGTCGCGAACGACTCGATTTCGCTCGCCGTCGCCCGAGGGGAGGTCCACGCGCTCCTCGGTGAAAACGGCGCGGGCAAGTCGACGCTCACCCGCATCCTCTACGGCCTCAGTCAGCCCGACAGCGGCGAGATCCGCATCGACGGTGTGCCGACCCGTATTGATTCACCGGCGGATGCCATGGCATCCGGAATCGGAATGGTCACCCAGGAGTTCTCGCTCGTCGACACCATGACGGTGACCGAGAACCTCATGCTCGCGGGCGTCGGGCTGGGCCGGGTGCGGACCGCGGATGCCCGGGAGCGGGTGATGGCCGCAGCGGCGCGGATCGGCGTCTCGCTCGACCCCGACGCCCTCGTCGGCGCGCTCTCGGTCGGTGAACGACAGCGGGTGGAGATCGTGAAGGCGCTGTTCCATGACTGCCGTGTGCTCATCCTCGATGAGCCGACCGCTGTGCTCGTGCCGCAGGACGTCGAACTGCTCTTCGCCTCGATCGAGCGGCTCACCGCGGACGGCATGGGTGTCATCTTCATCTCCCACAAACTGCACGAGGTCACCCGCATCGCCGATCGGGTGAGCATCCTCCGGCGCGGCCGGATCGTCGCGTCCCGTCCCGCCGACGGGCTCGAGCCGCGCGATATCGCCGCGCTCATGGTGGGCTCGACCGCACCGGTCGACGAGCCGTCGATCGCGCTGGCCACGAGTATCGGGCTCGAGCCGGACGATCTTTCTGTAGCCACTGCCTCTGCGCCCACGGATGCTGCGCCGACGGCTGCCGATGCAACGAATGCTGCGCCGGCGGCATCCGCAAATGCCGCACCGACGGCATCCGCTCGCGACCTTCCCGGTGAAGCGGCACTCGAACTCGACGGGGTCAGCCTCGGAACCGCGAGCTCGACGGTGCTCGACGGCGTCACCCTGCGCGTTGGTCGCGGAGAGATCGTCGGCATCGCCGGGGTGTCGGGCAACGGGCAGACCGAACTCGTGTCGGTGCTCTGCGGAACCCTGCCGGCGACGAGCGGATCGGTGCGCGTTGCCGGAACCGACATCACGAGCCTCGAGCCTGGCGCTCGGATCAAAGCCGGGTTCGGACGGCTGACCGAGGACCGCAAGGGAAGTGTCATTCCGTCGCTCAGCGTCGGCCAGAACCTCGTGCTCGAAGACCTCGATGATTTTCGGCGTGGGCCGTTTCTTGACCGGCGGGCGATTCGCGAGCACGTCGCTGCGCTCATTGAGCGCTTTGATATCCGCGCGTCGGCGAGCGATCCGATCAAGTCGCTGTCGGGCGGGAACATGCAGAAAGTGCTCCTCGCCCGCGCGATCTCCCGCAATCCGCGCGCGCTGGTCGCGTCGCAACCGACCCGCGGGCTCGACATCGGTGCGTGCGAGTACGTGTACTCCCAGCTGCGCGCGTTGCGCGACCAGGGTGCCGGCGTTCTGCTCATCTCCGAGGACCTCGACGAGCTCCTCGGCCTCTGTGACCGCATCGCCGTGATCTTCTCGGGCCGGATCATCGGCGAACTGCCTGTGGCCGAGGCGACGCACGACTCGCTCGGACTGCTGATGACCGGACACCGGGCGGAGGATGCCGCATGAAGATCCTCCTTCGCGCGACCGAGCCCCGATGGCTCGCACCCGCTGCCGTCGCGCTCGCGGTGATCGTCACGCTCCTCATCACCGCGGCGCCGATCCGGTTGGCCGGCGCTAATCCCGCCGCCGCCTTCCAGCGCTACCTCGTCACCCCGCTGACAACCATCGGCGGCCTCAACGAGGTGCTGCTGGCATCCACCCCGCTGATCTTCACGGGACTCGCGGTGGCCGTCGCGTTCCGGGTCGGTTACTACAACATCGGTGCTGAGGGGCAGTTTCTCGCGGGAGCCGCCGCCGCAACGGTACCCGGGCTGTATCTCGCCGACGCTCCGGCGTTTGTTGCCCTGCCGCTGGCGCTCGGGGCCGGAGCACTCGGGGGAGTGGCGTGGGCGTTCGTGCCGGCCTGGCTCAAGCGGCACGCCCACATCGACGAGGTCGTCACGACACTGCTGCTCAACCCGGTTGCGCTGCTGCTCATCCAGGGATTGCTCAACGGGCCGTGGCGCAACTCGCAGAGCGGTTTCCCCGACAGCGACAGGTACGGCGACGGCTACACGCTGCCCGCGATCATCGACGGTTCGCGCGCGCACTGGGGACTCATCATCGGCCTCGTGCTCGTTCTCATTGCCTTCGTCGTGATGTCGTTCACCCCGCTCGGGCTCAAGCTCAAGGCGGCGGGTCAGGCACCAGCGGCCGCGCAGTTCTCCGGCATCCCGGTCGCGAAGCTGCAGTGGCGCTTCGCCCTGATCTCCGGCGGGATCGCCGGGCTGGGCGGCGCGACCCAGGTGCTCGGCGTGCAGCACCAGCTGACCGCGGGCATCTCGAACGGTTACGGCTACACCGGTGTCGTCATCGCGACGCTTGGCGCGCTGACCGCCGGTGGCGTGCTCCTCGTCGCGCTGCTGCTCGGCACGATCACCGTCGGTGCGCAGAATGCGTCGATCACGCTCCAGCTGCCGACGCAGATGGGCGCGATCGTCAGTTCGACGCTCCTGCTCTCCGTTGTGTCCTTCCTCGCGCTGCGGCGCTACACGGTCGTCTTCCGCCGAAGAAAGCCGTCGACGAGCGAGGGGGACAGCGCATGAACCTGCCACTGTTCGCGATCCTCGCCGCCACCCTCACCATTGCTACCCCGCTCGTCTGGGCGGCGCTCGGTGCGGTCATCAACGAGCGTGCCGGCATCCTGAATCTGGGTATCGAGGGGACGATGTACGCCGGGGCGTTCTGCGGGTTCCTCGCCACGGTGATGAGCGGGTCGCTCTGGTTCGGCCTCGCCGCGGCCATTGTGGCCGGTGCGCTCGCCGGTGCGTTGATGGGCCTGTTGACCGTCACGCTCGGCGTGAACCAGCACGTCGCCGGTATCGGCACGACCCTCCTGCTCGTCGCCGCCTGCGACTTCACCAACCGACTGCTGTTCTCGGGCGGTGGGCAGACCACGACCGAGAAGTTCGATCGGTTGTTTGCCGGTGGCGGGATGCTGTCGCAATACCCGATGACGTACGTCGCGTTCCTGTTGCTCGCACCGGCGCTCTGGTGGGTGTTGCGCTCGAGCGGGTTCGGGCTGCGTCTCCGGGCGGTCGGCGAGAACCCTGAGGCAGCGGATGCCGCTGGCATCCCGGTCGCGAAAACGCGCTACGCCGCGCTGATCCTGGGCAGCGTGCTGATGGCTCTCGGCGGTTCCTTCCTCACACTGTCGCTGCTCGGTGCGTTTACCATCGACATCGTCAGCGGGCGCGGCTGGATCTGTATCGCGCTCGTCATCTTCGGACGCTGGAAGGTGTGGCCGGTTGTCGCCGGCGCGCTGCTCTTCGCCGTCGTCGATGCGTTGCAGCTGCAGCTCGCGATCACGCCGCTGTTCAGTGAGGTGCCCAACGAGTTGTTGATCGCGTTCCCGTACCTCGTCGTCATCGCGGCGCTGGCCATCTGGGGGCGCGGTGTCCGGTATCCGGGTGCCTACCTCAAACCGTATCGGCGGGCGTGATGTCCGGTTCGATGCCGTTGTCCGCCCCGGCGCCGCGGCCCAGTGCGCTTCCGGCAACTACGGTTCAGCCAACTGCGGTTCAGCGCTCTGCGCCGAAGCCAGCTGCGCCGAAGCCAGCTGCGCCGAAGCCAACTGCGCCGACTTCCACCGTGCCGAAGCCAACTGCGCCGAAGCCAACCTCGTCTCGTCCCACCCCGTCACATCCCACTTCCTCACATCCCACCCCGTCACGTCTCTCGAACGGAGCAGCAATGCCGACACCACTCACCGACGCCGAACAACTCGACGTGGCCATCGCCGAGGCCAGGAAGAGTCGCGCGGAAGGCGGCATCCCGATCGGTGCTGCCCTCATCGTCGACGGTCAGGTGCTCGCCACCGGGCACAACCGACGCGTGCAGGACGCCAGCCCGATCCACCACGGTGAAACCAACTGCCTGGAGAACGCGGGCAGGCTGCCGGCGAGCGTTTACGCTCGGGCCACCATGGTGACGACGCTGTCGCCGTGCGACATGTGTACCGGCGCGATCCTGCTGTACAAGATCCCGCGCGTGATCATCGGCGAGAACTCGACCTTCTATGGTGGCGAGGACTATCTCCGCGAGCGTGGCGTCGATGTGGTGGTGCTCGACAGCGCGGAGTGCATCGAGCTCATGGGAGAGTTCATCGCGGCGGAGCCGTCGCTCTGGAACGAGGACATCGGCGAGTAGCGGGCCGCGGCGCGCGCCGAGCCCCACTCCTCTCTCTGGGCTCCCTCTCACCAACCCCACCCTTCACCGCCCGGCGCTGCATATCCATGCTCAAGCTGCAGAAGTATCTGTAGCGCGGGCATGGAAGTGCCGCGCTCAGTGTGGGGCGCGGATGCTGAGTGCGGATGCCGCGCGGGCGGGTGCGGGCGGGCGGCAGGTGTTGGGAGCGGATGCTGCGGGGCAGCGGGCGGGCCGCGCGGCTTCGCCCTCACCCGGCGCGGCACATCCATGCTCGAGCTGCAGAAGTATCTGTAGCGCGGGCATGGAAGTGCCGCGCTTGCGGCTGCGCGCGACGGATGCTGCGCTCGCGGCCTGGGTGGCCCGCTCGCGGATGTAGTGGGCGCGATGAGCGGCTGCGCGCGGCGGATGCTCCGGGCGGGCGGCGGATGTAGTGGGCGCGATGAGCGGATGCTGCGGGGCAAGCGGGCGGGCTGCTCGGCGGCGCCCTCACCCGGCGCTGCATATCCATGCTCAAGCTGCAGAAGTATCTGTAGCGCGGGCATGGATATGGCGCGCTCGATGTGGTGGGCGCGATGAGCGGCTGCGCGCGGCGGATGCTGCGGGGCAAGCGGGCGGGCTGCTCGGCTGCGCCCTCACCCGGCGCTGCACATCCATGCTCAGGCTGCAGAAGTATCTGTAGCGCGGGCATGGATATGCCGCGCTCGAGGTGAAGGGCCGCCCGCCCGCTCAGATCCCCGGCCCGACGGGCAGCAGGTCGAGCCGCGTCACCGCACGGGTGTCGAGGTCGATCATCGCCGCCGAGTCGGGCGGCACGTGCGTCCACCCCGGCTCGTCCAGCCCGCTCGAAATGATGTGAACGGCATCCGCACTCACGCGGTAGTCCATCGCGTAATACTCCGTCGCGTGCCGGGGTGGCATGTCCTCATACGAGTCATAGAGGGCACTCAGCGCGGGGGGCGGTGACGCAGCCCGGCTGTTGATGTGGATCGCGAAGAGGGTCGTCGGCGTGAGCAGAAGCGCGTTGAGACTCGCGTCCGAGAACTCCTTCATCATCGTGTGCAGTGCGCGCGTGACGCCGCTCGCCTCGCTTCCGCTCTCCCCAATGCACTGCATGACGAAACGGAAATACCGCTCACTGTCGGTCGCACCCCTGAGCTTCGCCGTCGACTCCGGCGTGAGCAGTTCGTCGAGCCGGGAGATCGGTGTGATGTTGCCGTTGTGGGCGAACACGTATTGCCCATCGGTGAACGGATGCGTGTTCTCCGGTGCGACGGGAAGGCCCCCGGTGGCCCAGCGCAGGTGCACCAGCCCCGCTGAGCCGAGCGGCGTGTGGGTGAGTTCGGTGTACCGAGGGTCGCGGGCCGCCGAATCCGGGCTGGAGACCGCGTGCGTGAGGTGGTCGCCGTCGCGCCATGCCATTCCCCAGCCATCGCCGTGGAGCGACGCGAGCGAGGTGAACGCCTCGAATGGCCCCTCACCCAGCACGTCGACAGCGGCGACAGGGCGGGCTGCAACGTAACCAAGCAATCGGCACATGGCGCACCCCCTTCCGCAGTGTCCAGCTTTCTCCACTCTCGCGCTGGTGGCAACCGATGCGGGCTGCGACACTATACGCATGCGCACCGTCGGGGTCGAGGAAGAGCTGTTCCTGGTTGATCCGAAGAGTGGTGCCGCGCGGTCGGTGGCGACGCGCGTCCTCCGCCAGACCAACGATGTCCCCGGGTCTCATGACCACCTCGGCGGACGGCTCGAGCACGAGGTGCAGCAGCAGATGGTGGAGACCAACACGGCCCCGCACGCCGATCTCGCAGAGCTGGCCGATGACATCCGTCAGTGTCGTTCACGGGCGATCGACGCAGCGAGGGATGCCGGCGTGCGCGTGATTGCATCGGCCACGTCGCCTCTGCGGGTTGAGCCGCGGCTGTTTTCGCATCCCCGGTATGAGCACATGGCCGAAGTATTCGGAATCACCGCCACGGAACAGTTGACCTGCGCGTGTCACGTCCACGTGCAGGTCGAGTCGGACGAGGAGGGTGTTGCAGCCCTCGATGGGATTCGCTGCTGGCTGCCCGTGCTCGTCGCGTTGAGCGCGAACTCGCCGTTCTGGCAGGGAGCTGACTCGAGCTATGCGAGCTACCGGTCGCAGGCAATGCTGCGCTGGCCGACCGCCGGGCCGACCGAAGTGTTCGGCTCAGCAGAGCAGTATCACGCGATGGTCGCGGCCATGCTCGACTCGGGCGTCATGCTCGACAGGGGCATGGTGTACTTCGACGCGCGCCTGTCGCACCACGCGCCGACGGTGGAGATCCGGGTGCCGGATGTCTGTGCGGATGCCGCAGACACCGTGCTGATCGCGGCCCTGTGTCGCGGTCTTGTGGAGACGGCCGTCGCCCTGTGGCGTGACGGCGAGCGAGCGCCGCAGGTGCCGGCTGCGCTGGTGCGCCTCGCGGGCTGGCAGGCCGGTCGTTACGGACTCGAGGGCATGCTTGTCGACCCGGTGAAACTCACGCCGCGGCCGGCTGCGGAGGTCGTCACCGATCTCCTCGACCTGGTACGGCCCGCTCTTCGTCAGAGCGGCGACGAAGAGCTCGTCGAACAGCGCATGGACGCGGTGCTGGCACGGGGGAACGGTGCGATGCGTCAGCGGGCCGTTCTCGCGCGCACCGGGCAATTCGCCGACGTCGTCGCTGACCTCGCCAGACTGACCGCCGGGCAGGACGCGCTCTAATTGTTACCGGTACAGACGCCGGGCAGTTACTGCGCGGATGCCGTCTGGCATTCTTCGCAGATGCCGTTGAAGATCACTTCGGCGGCGAAGATCTCGAACCCGGATGTATCGGAGGGAGTCAGGCAGGGGGCTTCGCCGATGACGCAGTCCACGTCCTTCACCGCTCCGCAGCGCACGCAGAGCAGGTGGTGGTGGTTGTCACCGACCTTTCGCTCGAAGAGCGCGGGGGATCCTGGCGGGTCGAAGCGCCGGACGAGGCCTGAAGAGGTGAAGACGGCGAGGATGCCGTAGACGGCCTGCGGTGATGAGCTGCCCAGGATTTCCTGCACCCGCGTGAAGATCTCTTCGGCGCTGGAGTGCGGGTGGTTTTCCACGGCTTCCAACACTGCGAGGCGTGGCGCCGTCACCCTGAGTCCCGCCGCGCGAAGCGACTGTCGGAGTACATCGGTGTCGAGTGCGGCCGCGCCGAACACCTCTACGTCGAGTTGGGGGTCAGCCGCAAGTGCCATGGGTCAATGCTAGGCCTTGTTTTGATTTAGTCAAAACAAGGCCGTAAGCTGAACCAACTTCCGTGTTTGGAACGTCCAGATGCGTAATGCAGTAAATGAGGAGAAATCCATGACCGATGTCGCAAGCCAGCCACCCGCAGAGGGCGATGACCGGGAGGTCCTGACCAACCGACAGGGTCACCCCGTCTACGACAACCAGAACTCGCGCACCGTCGGCGCACGCGGCCCGGCCACACTCGAGAACTACCAGTTCCTCGAGAAGATCAGCCACTTCGACCGCGAGCGTATCCCGGAGCGCGTCGTTCACGCACGCGGCGCCGTCGCATTCGGCTACTTCGAGGCAACCGGCAACTGGGGCGACGAGCCCATCTCCAAGTACACCCGCGCCAAGCTCTTCCAGGAGCCGGGCAAGCGCACTGACCTTGCCATCCGCTTCTCCTCCGTTATCGGCGGACGCGACTCTTCCGAAGCCGCACGTGACCCCCGCGGATTCGCGGTCAAGTTCTACACCGAAGACGGCAACTGGGACCTCGTCGGCAACAACCTCGGCGTGTTCTTCATCCGCGACGCGATCAAGTTCCCCGACGTCATCCACTCCCTGAAGCCAGACCCGGTGACATTCCGCCAGGAGCCGGCTCGCATCTTCGACTTCATGTCGCAGACCCCAGAGTCGATGCACATGCTCGTCAACCTCTTCAGCCCGCGCGGCATCCCGGCCAACTACCGGACCATGCAGGGCTTCGGCGTCAACACCTACAAGTGGGTGAACTCCGAGGGCGAGACCAAGCTGGTCAAGTACCACTGGATTCCGAGCGTCGGCGTCAAGAGCATGACCGAGAAGGACGCAGCGGCAGTTCAGGCCGGCGACCTCGGTCACGCATCCAAGGACCTCTACGAGTCGATCGAGAACGGCGAGTACCCCGAGTGGGAACTGCGCGTTCAGCTCATGTCTGACGACGCTCACGACGAGCTCGACTTCGACCCGCTCGACGACACCAAGCTCTGGCCGGAGAATGACTTCCCGCCGAAGACGGTCGGAAAGATGGTGCTCAACCGCAACGTCTCCAACTTCTTCGCCGAGAACGAGCAGCTCTCGTTCGGCACCGGTGTGCTCGTCGACGGTCTCGACTTCTCCGACGACAAGATGCTCGTTGGCCGCACGTTCTCGTACAGCGACACCCAGCGCTACCGCGTCGGACCGAACTACCTCCAGCTCCCGGTCAACCAGGCCAAGAACGCCAAGGTTCACACGAACCAGCGCGACGGCCAGATGACCTATCACGTGGACGGCGGAGAGAACCCGCACATCAACTACGAGCCGTCGATCACCGATGGTTCGCTGCGTGAAGCCACGTACCCGACCCACGACGAGCAGGGTCCCGAGATCGTCGGGCGCCTCACGCGCAAGCGCATCCCGCGCACCGATGACTACACGCAGGCTGGCCAGCGCTTCCTGCTCATGGAGCCGTGGGAGCAGGACGACCTCGTCGCCAACTTCGTCGAGCTCATCGGACAGGCGAGCCGCGAGGTGCAGGAACGTATGGTCTGGCACTTCTTCATGGTGGAGGACTCCCTCGGCGCCCGCGTCGGTGCCGGTCTTGGCATCAGCGCTGACGACGTTCGTCACCTGCCGCCGCTCGCGAGCCAGACGCTCAACGAGGCTGAGCTCGCCCGTCTCGCGAACCTCGGCAACAACGGCCCGCGGGACATCGCCGGACTGGTGATGACCCACTGCGTGCCCAACGAGCACGTCGTTGTAACGCTGTAACCAGCACCAACCCGTAGTGAAACGGCGGGCCCCGGGAAATCTCCCGGGGCCCGCCTTTTTTGCTGTGCGGATGCTGGCGCTCGCCGCATCCGCCCTCGCGGCAATGTCGGTGGGGCGTTCTATACCTGAAGTGTGCCGGATGAACCTATCCAATTCGATGGAGGACATCATGAAGGTACTTGTGGCACCACCCGTAATCGAGGGCCCCGACGGCAGCATCAACTCACTGGCGATCGAGGGTGAGCTGGTGATCGACCCCGGCCCGTGTTCGTGCGACGTCAGGGATTGTGTTGGCGGCTTCTCGTTCATCGGCGCCGCGTCCGGGCGACTGACGACGCAGGCCGTGATCGCCGACCTGCCGTTTCTCGACGTCAGGGAATTCCGGAAAATTGTGGTGAGCGGATGCTGCCGCGAGTGCGGCCGCGACGGTTACGCGGACCAGATGGTGCGTGACTCGCGCTTCACCGCCAATCGGTGGCCAGTGGGGTCAGTGGTCGGTCGGCGCGACGGGTACGCGTTTCTGCAGGAACGCGGTTCCGGGTATTGACCGCCGGGTGACGCGGCACCGGGTATTGACCGTGAGCGGACCGCCGGCTGCGGGCGTTACGGAGAGCCGCCCGGTGCTTTGCGCGCGATGGCGGCGGCCACCCGCTCGATCAGAGCCAGCGGCGCTGGCGATTCCCACGGAAAGGTCACCGAGTCTTTCTCGCTGCGGTGGGGCGCCACCTCGGCTTCGAGGGACTCGTCGAAGCGCGGCACCGGATACAGACCGATGTGTTTCTTCCAGCCCGCGAAGTGGATGGCGTAGCGCCCGCCCAGCATGATCGCCGGCATCCCGTAACGGATCTTCTCATCGGCGTGAGGCACGCCCCGGTGAATCGCCTCCCGGATGTTCTGGAGGACGACCTGACGCTCGGCGGGAAAGCCGGCGATGTACTCGTCGACGGTGGCCGGGCTAGACATGCTGGGCTCGCAGGTACGCTTCGATGCGCGCAAACGCACCGTTCCACACTTCCTGGCTGAAGAAGTCGCGTACCTCGACGGCCGGGAATCCCGTCTGCACGACGGTGACGAGGCATCCGTCGTCCTGGGCGTCGAAAGTGACCTCGATGCGGGTGGTCATCGCCGACCCGTCCGGTCCGCCGCCGGTCGACTCCGTCACGAGCCGGTGCGGGCGGTCGATCTCGAGGAACGTCTGCGTCTCGTGGAAGAGGGTGTCGGCATCAGGACCCCACACGGCGGTCTGCTTTCCGCCGACGCGCAAGTCGACGTGGATGTCGACGATCCCTGGCTTCTCGTCAAGAATGCTGAACCAGATCTTCTGCTTTTCGGCATCCGTATAGGCGTCGAAGACCTCGTCGGGGGTCGCGGGAAGGAACCGCGTGATCCGCAGTCCGATGGTGTCGGTGGTGCCAGGTTGTTCGCTCATTTCTCTGTTCCCTTCTGGAGCGTGAAGTAGGCGTCCAGGCCGTCGAGTCGACGCTCCCAGAGCTGCTGGTAGAAGCTGATCCACGCCATGGCGTCGTCCAGTCGTTCGGTTCCGAGTCGGACCTGTCGTGTGCGCCCGACTTTTTCGGTCGAGACGAGTCCGGCGTCTTCGAGCACCTGGACGTGCTTCTTCATGCCGGTCAGCGTCATGCCCGCGGGTTCAGCGAGTTCACCGATCGTTGCCGGCCCGTCACCCAGCCGGGTGAGAACCGAACGTCGTGTGGTGTCTGAGAGAGCGGAGAACGCCCGGTCGAGAACTGAATCGTGAACCATGTGGTTCAGTGTAGGTCCGCATCGCGCAGTCCACAAGAGAACAGAGCGTCGAATGTGGAGGCGCAAAAACCCCGGTGTCTACGGGTTGACGGCCCGTGTGCCGGAGCGTTCTCTTGAGTGAGGCGGCGTTCGAGCACCATCCGCCCGCAAGGAGTACGACCATGATCGCAACATACGAGCTGCACCGGGGATTCACGCTGGTCTGCCACGTCGACGCCCCGCGCACCGCGGTATTCCGGGCCTGGACCGACCCGGCTCACCTCGGCTGGTTCTATAACGACACGGCTCCGCTGCCGACCGAGCCCATCGATATCGACCTTCGAGTGGGCGGTGCGTGGCGGCAGCAGATGGTCATCGATGAGTTCACGAGGTACGTGACCGGCGGGATCTACCGCGAAATCTCGCCGGTCGACAGGCTCGTGTTCTCGTGGGGCGCCGTCGGCGGGTGGCCGGAGATCACGATGAGCCAACTCGGCGATGTCCCTCTCGTCACGGTGATCCTCGGTGACGCAGACGCAGACGCTGACCGGTCGGATGCCGCGGACCTCACCCGCCGCGCGTACGACAGCGGAGAGAGTGCCGACAGCGGTGCAGCCCGTAGTGCGGACAGAGCTGCCGACAGATCCACCGACAGCACTCCCGATAGCGGCGCGGCCCCGGGAACGGACAGCGGAGCGGATGCCGGGACAGACATGGTCTTTTCCCTCGCGTTGCCCGACCACCTCACTACCCAGCAAGCGCGGGCGTGGGCTGAGTCCGGCGTCGAAGAGAACTGGGAACTGACGCTCGATCGCCTGGTGGCTGCGGTTTCTGGAGAGGCACACAGCCACGAGCCCCGCGGCCAGTGACCGGCACTATAACTTTGCCGACGGCATCCGTCGACCCTCTGGCCTCAAGCGGGTTGCTCAGCGAACCTTGAATGCCGACCGTGTGAACGGCCGATTCGAAGGGGCAACACATGAGTACCAAAGACAACCCGAGCAAGGGCCGCGAGGACAGCATCGCGAAGGAGCAGAACGCTCCAGACCCGAATGACTCGCGTAAGCCAGACGACCCCAGCGACGTGAAGAAGCCGTCGTGGGGATACGTGTTCAAGCGAACGCTCCGCGAGTTCGGCCGTGACAAGTGCACCACCCTCGCCGCCGCTCTGACCTACTACGCCGTGTTGGCGATCTTCCCCGCGCTGCTCGCGCTGATCTCGCTGATCGGCCTGTTCGGCGAGGCCGGTGAGACAACCAAGCTGCTGTTGCAGATCATCGAGACCGCCGGATCCGAGTCGACGGCCGAGACCCTGCGCGGACCGATCGAGCAACTCGCGAGTGCACCGGGTGCCGGACTGGCGCTCGTCATCGGTCTCCTCGGTGCGATCTGGTCGGCCTCGGGTTACGTGAATGCCTTCAGCCAGGCAATGAACCAGGTGTACGAAGTCGATGAGGGCCGGCCGTTCTGGAAGCTGCGCCCCGTGATCCTGCTGATCACCGTCGTGCTTCTCGTCATCGCTGTCGTGATCATCCTCCTGCTGATCATCTCCGGTCCGATCGCCAAGGCAATTGGCGATGTGATCGGGCTCGGCGACGTTGCGGTGACCGTCTGGAACATCGCCAAGTGGCCGGTCATCGCGATTCTCGCGATCATCATGGTCGCCGTCCTCTATTACGGCACCCCCAATGTGAAGCAGCCGAAGTTCAAGTGGATGACCCTCGGCGCGTTCATTGCCCTGCTCGTCATGGCGATCGCAACGGTCGCCTTCTTCTTCTACGTGTCGAACTTCTCGAACTACCAGGCCACCTACGGAAGCATTGCCGGCGTCATCATCATGCTGCTTTGGCTCTGGCTGATGAACCTGTCGCTGCTGTTCGGTGCAGAGTTCGATGCTGAAATGGAGCGGGGTCGCCAGCTCCAGGGCGGAATCGAGGCCGAGGATTCGCTGCAGCTTCCGCCGCGCGACACCAAAGCGAGCGAGAAGAAGCTCGAGAAGGAAAAAGACGACATCGAGCGCGGCCGCAAGCTGCGTGAGACACAGGGCGAGTCGCAGTCCGCTCCGGGGTCGGAGTCGCGGAACGACCGCCGCAGTTGACGAAAAGGAACCAACCGGGGGTCCGGCGATAATGGGAGCATGCCCTTGCTGCCCGAATCGCCGGACCCCCGCTTCGTTCTCGCCAGGGACAACATCCGGATCGCAACCTATGAGTTCGGCGATCCCG
This sequence comes from Mycetocola sp. Y442, assembly GCF_056898615.1. Lineage (NCBI taxonomy): Bacteria > Bacillati > Actinomycetota > Actinomycetes > Micrococcales > Microbacteriaceae > Mycetocola > Mycetocola sp. Y442. The sequence continues at coordinate 401,424 of NZ_JBXHBV010000003.1, read as the reverse complement.
CTGGGCCGCCGGTTGTCCTCGTGCACGGTTTCGCCTCGGGGGGACTGCTCAACTGGCACCACGCCGGGTGGACCCGTGTGCTCAGCCGTGCCGGATTCCGCGTGCTCGCGATCGACCAGCGCGGGCACGGCGCGAGCAGCAAGCCGCACTCGCCCGAGGCGTACTCGATGCCGCTGCTCGTCGACGATCTGCTCGATGTACTCGACACCTTCCTCATCGATGAAGCACTCTTCGTCGGCTACTCACTCGGCGCCAGGGTGGGCTGGCAGGCGTGCCTCGACCTTCCCCACCGGATTACCCGCGCTGTTCTCGGCGGCATCCCCGACGGTGACCCGCTCACCCGGTTCCGCATCGATGAGGCTCGCGAATGCCTCGAGACTGGAACCGCACCCACCGACAAACTCACGGGAGCCTACGTGTCGATGGCGAGCGGCATCCGTGGCAACGATCTCGCCGCGCTGATCTCGCTCGTCGAGGGGATGCGCGGCGGCGCGCAGCCCGACCCGGCGAATCCGCCGCAGCAGCCTGTGTTGTTCGCGACGGGCAGTGAGGATGCGATCCTCGAGAAATCCCGCACCCTCGCGGCGTCGGCGCCGAACGGCACCTTCTTCGAGATCCCCGGCAGGAACCACTTCAACGCACCGACGTCGAAGGATTTCCGCAGCGCGGCCCTGGCATTCCTCACCGCGAGCTGACGCGGTAGAGACTGACGGCCCCGAGTGCAAGGGGGTCGCAATTTTGTCGCCGAAGCGATGGTCACCCCTAGGGTAAAAGCCATGTCTTCTCGCGCAGCGTCATCGTCCTCCGCCTCACCCAGCGGCCACTCGTCCGGATCGGCACGCTCGGCTGCATCCCGGCTTCAGGACAACCACGCCTTCCAGTTGATGGCCCGCGGCGGCTTTGCGGTCAACGGCCTCCTGCACATCCTCATCGGCGGCATCGCCCTCAGTGTCGCATTCGGCGCCGGCGGCGAGGCAGACCAGGGCGGGGCGCTCAGTGGTCTGGCGTCGTCTCCGGGCGGAACCTTCCTGCTCTGGACCGTGACAATCGGCCTCTGGGCTCTCGGGCTGTTCCAGGTGCTGGAAACCGTGCTGGTGCGTGGCAGCGACAAGGATGCCTGGGCCGAGCGCGCGAAGGAAGGCGGCAAGGCGATCGCGTACCTCGCCATCGGCTTCTCAGCATTCAGCGTGGCGACCGGAGGCGGCAGCAGCAGTTCAGGCCAGACGCAGGGCCTCACCGCGACGCTCCTGGCGACACCGGGCGGCGTCATCCTCGTGGTGTTGCTCGGACTCGGTGTTCTCGCCGTCGGCGTGTACTTCGTCGTGAAGGGCGCCCGTAAGAAGTTCCTCGAGGACATCACCGCGCCGTCGGGCAAGACCGGTCGAACGGTCACCGTGCTTGGCCAGACCGGTTACATCGCGAAGGGCATCGCCATCGCGGTTGTCGGCATCCTGTTCTGTGTTGCCGGATTCACCGCGGACGCCAGTGAAGCGACAGGTCTGGACGGCGCCCTCAAATCCCTGGCCGAGCTGCCGCTCGGACCGGTGATCCTGACCGTCGTGGCGCTCGGCCTCATTGCCTACGGTGTGTACTGCTTCGCGCGGGCCCGGTTCGCTCGGCTCTAGGGCAAGTCGTAGGGCAAGTCGCTAGCGTCGCTCGCAGCGCCGGTCACAGCCCCCGTACAGTACCGTCGCCAGGCCCCGCGGAGTAGGCTCCATCCGAGCGGGAGGTGACACGCCATGACCGACAGTGACGGAATCAACCCAGGGGCAGCGCCGACCACGACGGGGTGCGTGGACTGCGAAGCGAACGGCGGCTGGTGGTTGCACCTGCGTCGTTGTGCGGAGTGTGGCCACGTCGGATGCTGCGACGACTCCCTCGCGAAGCATGCGACGGCGCACTACGCCCAGACCGGGCATCCCATCATCCAGAGTTTCGAACCGGGCGAGGACTGGTTCTGGAGCTACGCTGACGAGACGTATGTGCGTGGACCTGCGCTCGCCGAACCGACGAGCCATCCCGCCGGTCAGCCGGTTCCTGGCCCCGCGTCGCTGGTTCCCCCGAACTGGCGTGAACTGCTCGGTGCCGAGCGGTGAGCGCTGCACCCGCCGCGTATACCGCCGCGCAGATCAGGGCGGCCGAAGCTCCGCTCCTCGCCGCCGGCGTTCCACTGATGCAGAGGGCCGCTGCCGCGCTCGCCCGTGAGTTGTGGCTGCTCCTTCCTCCCGACCGCCCCGGGCGAGTCCTCCTGCTCGTCGGCCCTGGCAACAACGGCGGCGACGCCCTCTTCGCCGGCGCCGAGCTCGCCGCGGCCGGGGTCGATGTCACGGTCCTCCCCACCGCCGATCGCATGCACGACGAAGGCCGCGCGGCCGTTCTCGACGCGGGCGCGCGGATGCTGTCGGCCGATATCGACACGGATGCCGTGGCATCCGTCGCCAGAAAATCCGACGTGGTGGTCGATGGCATCCTCGGCACCGGAACGAGCGACAGCCCCGCGCTGCGCGGGCGGGCCAGGGAGCTCGTCGCCGCGATCCTGCCGGTACTGGCCAGCAAGCGCCCGCCCGTCGTGGTGGCGGTGGACCTGCCGAGCGGCGTGCACCCCGATGACGGCACGGTGCCGGACCCGACGGTGCTGCACGCCGACCTGACCGTCACGTTCGGAGCGTGCAAGACCGGGCTGCTGATCCGTCCGGCCGCCGACTACGCGGGCCGGATCGTGGTCGTCGACATCGGGCTGGGTCCCGAGCTGGCGCGGCTGGCGCCCGAGGCCTGACGCCCCTCGTGGTGCCGCGGGTTCGTCCGGCACACCTGTCGGGTTGTGCGTGCAAAACCTGGCATCTGCGACGGACGGGCCCGGGCCGGTGTCGCGGGTTGCGTTCATCCGTCACGGGGGTCGGGTTTCTGGTGGAGAACCCGGCATCTGCGACGGATGAGTCGAATGGTTGCGCGGTGGTGGCCCTCATCCGTCACGAATGTCGAGTTATCCACTCGGAGCCTGGCATCTGCGACGGACGAGCCCGGGCCGGTGCCGCGGGGCGCGTTCATCCGTCACGAATGTCGGGTTATCCACTCGGAGCCTGGCATCTGCGACGGACGAGCCTGGGCCGGTGCCGCGGGGCGCGTTCATCCGTCACGGGGGTCGGGTTTCTGGTGGAGAACCCGGCATCTGCGACGGATGAGTCGAATGGTTGCGCGGTGGTGGCTCTCATTGGTCGCAAATGTCGAGTTATCCACCCGGAGCCTGGTATCTGCGACGGATGAGCCGAAGGGTCGCGCGGCGGCGGCCCTCATCGGTCGCGAATGTCGGGTTGTGTGTGCAAAACCTGGCATCTGCGACGGATGAGCCGAAGGGTCGCGCGGCGGGGCGCGTTCATCCGTCACGGGGGTCGGGTTTCTGGTGGAGAATACGGCATCTGCGACGGACGGGCCTGGGCCGGTGTCGCGGGTTGCGTTCATCCGTCACGGGGGTCGGGTTTCCGGTGGAGAACCCGGCATCTGCGACGGATGGGTCGAATGGTCGCGCGGCGGCGGCCCTCATCGGTCGCGAATGTCGGGTTATCCACCCGGAACCCGGCATGTGCGACGGCTGATCCCGCACCTGTACACAGTCTCCACATCGCACGTGGGGCATGCGCCTCTGGAGCCCGCGACGGCGGCGGTGATAATGGAATGTGTCCGTCCGCGCATCCGGTGCGAACGGCATCCGTTCGGAGTGACCCAATGACCGCTCGATACTTCCGTTACGTCGCCCTCGGCGACAGCTTCACCGAGGGCGTCGGCGACGAACTGCCCGACGGCCGCGTGCGAGGCTGGGCGGACTTCGTTGCACTCGGGTTGCAGGCCGCGGCACACGAACCGATCGGCTACGCCAACCTCGCGATCCGCGGGCGCAAACTCGGCCCGATCATCGCCGAGCAGCTCGAACCAGCCCTCGCCCTGAAGCCCGACCTGATCAGCTTCAACGGCGGCGGCAACGACATCATGCGACCCCGGGTCGCGATCAACTGGGTCGTTGACGAGACGGTCAAGCTCGTCGACCGCGCGCTCCAGGAGCCCGACCTCTCGATTGTGGTCCTCGCCGGCGCAAACCCGTCAAGGCACCTCCCGATGGGTGGCCTGATGCAGAAGCGGGGCGACCAGCTGGCGGATGCCGTCTTCGCGGCACTCAAAGACCCTCGCGTCACGATCGTCAACAACTGGGCAGATGAGACGCTCACCGACATCCGGTACTGGTCGCCAGACAAGCTGCACCTGAACGCACTCGGCCACGCCCGGGTCGCATCCAACGTACTCACCGCCCTCGGCGTCCCCGTTCCGCCGGAGTGGGGCGTCGACGAGGTCGCGGCAGCGGCCTCAGGGCCCCGCTCCCGCAACACCGCGGCGTACTACCGCGAGTTCGTCCTGCCCTGGATCGGTCGCCGCGTCACTGGGCGGTCGTCCGGCGACGGGCGGGAGCCGAAGCGGGCCACCCTTCTGCCCGTCGACTGACCCCGGTTAATGGGCAGCTCTGCCCATCAGAACTGCCCCGGAATCCGCGCGCCTCCTACTAGTCTTGGGGACGTCGCGCCACGCCGGGGAGGGATCGCATCGTGAGTCTGAGAGACGTCACCGTGTCGAGTTCCGCTCGCCGTCGCATCCGTTCATTTTCCGTCGCGCTCTGGGTCTTCGGATCTGTTCTCCTGTTCGTCAGCGCGCTCAACACCTATGAGAACATCGGTTTAGGTGACGACGGGTTCGCCGTTCTCGGTGAAGACGAGTACCCGTGGGATGCCGAGAACCCGCCGGTTTTCGAGGCGGACGGGAACGTGTACTCGGGCGATGGCAGCGGTGTCATCCGTATCCCGCTTGAGGAGCACAATGGCGACCCCCTCACGGTGCAGCTCGAAGCCGGCGAATACGTTGACCTGTTCGTGACGCGACCGGAAGACCTCGACCAGCCTGCCAACGACCGGTATTACCCCGACAACATCGCCTATATGTACGATCCAGACGACGAGGCGTTCGTGCTTCCGGCGGAGGCGGACCTCGAGCTCTGGGTTCGCACCGAAGGCGAGTGGAGTTTCACGCTTGCCCCCGCCGATGTCCGGGAGATCACCGACGGTTACGCCTCGGGCAAGGGCGACCAATTGCTCATCTACCGGGGCGATGCGGTCAGCGCCCGGTTCGAGCACGCGGGCGCCGGCGTCTTTTTCGTCACGATTCAGACCCCCGGCAGCGACCGGGACCAGCCCATCATCGACTCGGGAGAGGTCAGCGAACGACTGTCGTGGGATCCCGCCGACTCGGTCTTCTTCAGCATCGAGTCTGACGCGGAACGCGGCATCTGGACCGTCGACATCGACGAGCTGGCGAGCGACTCCCCGGAGCAGTCGACCCCGCCGCCGTCGGACACCCCGGCCACCCCGCCCGCAGAACCCGCCGAACCAGCATCCCGCTCCACGAGAGGAACACCATGAGTTTCGTTCAGACGCTCGACCAGGCATTCAAGGCACGCCTGCCGCTTCTGTACATCGAGACGAGTGAGGAAGTGCGCGCCCTCGAGGAGATCACCCGCGCCGCCCAGGCTCTTCGCCGCCCCCGCGACGTCTGGACATGGACAAGCGCCGTCGGCCTCATCGGACCGTACGGCAAAAGCATCAGCAACACGACAGCGCCCGCCCGGGCGCTCGACCACATCATCACCGTGCCCGAGAACGCCGTCTTCGTGTTCTGCGACCTGCACGCCTACTTCGGTACCGAACAGCGGCCGGGCGACCCCGTCATCGTCCGCAAGGTTCGCGAGACGGTCCTCGAATTACGGCACGCGGATGCCGCCCGCGCGTTGATCGTGACGGCACCGGTTCGCGCCATCCCACCCGAGCTGGACAAGCTCGCGCACCTGCTCGAATTCCCGCTGCCGAACACCACAGAGCTGGCCGCGATGCTCGACGCCATGATCGAGAACAACACATCGGGTGGCGGCAGGATCCGCGTGGAGGCTGACGCCAAGACGCTCGAGAGCCTCGTCCAGGCGGCCCGCGGCCTCACCATGAGCGAGGCGGAGAACGCGTTCGCCCGCGCCATGGTCGACGACGGGCACCTCACCGCGAGTGACATCACTGTCGTGCTCGACGAGAAGCGCCAGATCGTCAGTAAGTCAGGCCTGCTCGACTTCGTCACGAAGGCACTCGACCTCGACAGCGTCGGCGGGCTCAATAACCTCAAGCGCTGGCTGTCCCGGCGCAACGGATCCTGGCTGGCCGAGGCGGAGGAGTTCGGGCTTCCCGCGCCCAAGGGTGTGCTCATCACCGGTGTTCCCGGCTGTGGAAAGTCCCTCACCGCCAAGGCGATGGCCGCTTCGTGGGGGCTCCCACTCTTGAGACTCGACATTGGCCGTATCTTCTCCGGGCTCGTCGGATCGTCCGAACAGAACCTGCGCCAGGCGCTCGCGACCGCCGAGGCGGTTTCGCCCTGCATCCTCTGGGTCGATGAGATCGAAAAGGGCTTCTCGAACACGACGGGCACCGGCGACTCCGGCACCACCGCGCGGGTCTTCGGATACTTCCTGACCTGGATGCAGGAGAAGAAGCATCCGGTGTTCGTTGTCGCGACGGCGAACAACATCGACTCGTTGCCGCCCGAGTTCATGCGCAAGGGGCGGTTCGACGAGATCTTCTTCGTCGACCTCCCCACCGCCGTCGAACGCCGGGCCATCTGGAGCATCCAGCTCGCTTCCAATGCCACAGACGGCAACGGCCTCGCCGCCATGGGGTCCCAGGCCGTTGACGCCCTCGTCGCTGTCAGCGAGAACTACTCGGGTGCCGAGATTGAGCAGGCCGTCGTCGTCGCCCTGTACGAAGCGTTCGCCGAGCGCCGCCAGGCCACCCTCGACGACCTCACCGAGGCGATCACCAACATGATCCCGCTCGCCGTGACGCAGGCGGAGGAAGTGCAGGCGATCCGGGCGTGGGCTGAGGTCCGCGCCGTGCGGGCAACCGGCAGCGAAGACATCGACGCCAACGAAGACGCGCTCGTCGGTGCTGGCGACTCGCTCGGTTCCGGGCTGTCGAGCCGACGCGGCGGACGCACCGTTGACTTCTAAGCCGGCTGACGGCATCCGTTTCACTAGTTTTGATCTCGAGGACGACGAATGACAGACAAGCAGCTCATCGTGCAGGTCCGGCCGGACGGCACCGTGCACGCCGAAACCATCGGGATGTACGGCGACGAATGCCTCGACTACATCGCGGTGCTCGAGAATCTGCTCGACGCCGAGACCACGTCGTCGTCGTTCACCGAGGCGTACGCGCAGGTCGCCGCGCAGCAGGAGACAGCGACGAACAACTGGGACGGCACCCGGTGACTTTGCTCGCCACGCCGCGGATGCGGAGTGCGGGAGCGCAGCTCGGCACCGTCGAGCCGGTGTCTCGGCCGGGGGAGGAGCTGCGCTGGTCGCGGTTTCTGCCCGCAACGACGGCCGAGGGGCCCGGGCTGCGCTCGGCGCTCTGGGTGCAGGGCTGCAGCGTGCGCTGCCCCGGCTGCTTCAACCCTCACCTCTGGGCAGAGACCGGCGGGACCGTTGAGATGACGGCGGACCTGGCCACACGTTTCGTGACGGATGCCGCCAGTGCGGGCGTCGAGGGAATCACCCTTCTCGGCGGCGAACCCTTCGACCAGGCCGCCGCGCTCGCCGTGATCGCCGAAGCGTTTCGGGCCGCCGGTCTCACCGTGATGACGTTCAGCGGCTACACGCTCGAGTTGCTAACTGACTGGTCGGCGGACCGCGAGGACATCGCCCGGCTGCTCGCCGCAACGGACCTGCTCATCGACGGGCCTTACCTGCGCGATTCGCCGGACAGCGTGCGGCCGTGGCTCGGCAGCACCAACCAAGGCATCCGTGCCCTCACCGCGGCCTACGCCGACGAGGTCGCCGCCATCGAGCGCGATGGCGGGCTCGACCGGCTCGAGATCCGGATCTCCCGCGATGGTCGCATTGACGTGAACGGCTGGGCGGATGCCTCGGCGCTCGAAGAACTACTGCATGACCTCGGTCCGCGACAGGACCGGCCTGGAACGAAAGCGAGACGCGCATGAGTGTCACCCTGGTCCTCCTCCCCATCGCACTGGCCGCTGCCGCAGCGGCAGGCGGTGTTGGCGCTCTCGGCGCCGTCGCGACGGCGAAGAGCGACGCCTCTGCCGCTGGCCGGCCCGCGCCGGAGATCCGGGTGCGTACCCGGATGAAAGACAGCACGCTCCTGGCCGAGGCCCTGGCGAGCCTTGGCGCGACCGGCGTCGACGTCTCACGGTCGCGGGTCACCGCTGACATCGACGGCGTTGCCCTGACGATGACGCTCACCGACGATGCGGTGTGGGAAGCACACGTGGAAAGTGACTCGCGTGAGGTCACCGTCGCGAGTGCAACCGACCTGTTGCAGCGGCTCGACGCTGCGTACGCCCAGGGGGTGCAACACGCGGTTGCCGAGAAGATCCGGCTTCGCGCGGTCGATGCCGGGTTCGATCTGGTCTCGGAAACCCGGGAGACGGACGACACCGTCACCATGGTGCTCAACGTCCGGACGGGCGCGTAACCAACGATGACTGACACCCAGGCGACACGGCGCAGCACACGGGCGCCCGATCCGGGTGAGGGCCCGTCGCTGACCTGGCGTTTCGTCGCGAGCGCCTGGCTGATCCTGCTGATTCCGCCGGGCGCCGGGCTGTCATGGCTCGGCTTCGCGATCATCGCCGCCATCGGTCGCCGGCCCCTCTGGTGGATTTCCGCGGTGTTCTACGCGGTGGCCGCGGTCGTTGTGCACAACCTCGAGGGCGTTGCCGGGCAAGTGGCGCAGGGCAGTCTGACCCTCGTTGCTCTCGCGCACGGCCTTGCGGTGAACCAGTCCTGGCTGCTCCTCCTCTGGAGCCGCCACGAGAACAGGCTCACCATCTTCGGCTTCCCGATGAAGGCTTCATCTCTCACCGATCCGAACCCGGCCGGCTCGCGGCGAGCTGAGGTCCCGAAGGAACTCGATGGAGTTCTCGGGGCGCGTGGCACGTCTCGGTCGGATTACGTCGACGACTCGGTGGCCGCGCCGCCCCGAAAGCGTCCGACCTGGGCCGAACGGCGCGCCGCGAAAGCGACAGCTCGAGCGCGTGCAGAATCCGCCGCGTCGTCGGCTCGTACAGCTCAACCTGCGCGGCCAGCGGACACGCTTGACCGGGGTTCGTCTCCCGCCGCTCAAACCGGGCCGACCGAGGTCGAACTTGTGGACGTGAACACGGCCAACCACCGGGCTCTCGCCAAGCTCACTGGCATGGATCGCGGACGCGCCAAGGCGGCCGTCGCCGACCGGACGAGGCGGAAGGGCTTCGTCTCCCTCGAGGATTTCGCGGCAACCGCCGGGCTTCAGCCTCACGAGCTCGCCCGGCTTCGCGGCGAGGCGTTCTGTTCCCCGCGGCCCCGAGCGCCGAGGACGTTTGGCCGCCGCGTCGACTACTGATCTCAAACTTGAGTTGCCCCGACTCAGGTTTCTCCCAGCACGGGAATAGGCGGGCGCCCCCAGCGTTAAGTTGAGTGATCATTACTCACGTAACAGGAGGTTGCATTGCCTACATTCTTCGGTCCTGCCGGCTCCGGCAGCGAATCGTTCGACGAGTTCCTCGCTCGTTATTTGCAGGGACAGCGCTCCGCACAGTCGGGACGCAGCGTCGACATGACCAGGCTGCTCAGCCGGCGAACCCACGCAGTGCTCGCTGAGGCGGCCCGATTCGCGATCGCGCACGGCCACACCGAAGTCGACGCGCTGCACATTCTCCGCGTGCTCGTCGAGACGGCCCCGATCGCGGACACTCTCCGTGCCATCGGTACCGATCCGGCCGCTCTCGCTGATGCCGCAGAACAACGACTTCCCGACAAGAGTGACGGGTCGACCTCGGCCGCTCCCTCGCTCACGTCGGCCGCGCAACGAGCCCTGCTCGACGCCCACCAGGTGGCCCGTGCTTTTGGTTCGACCTACATCGACCCCGAACACCTCTTCTTTGCGTTCGTCGTCAACCAGGAGGCCATCGCCGGCCAGTTGCTGACGTCCTTCGGCGTCACCCCGCAGTCGCTGCAGGCCGTTCACGAGGCGGCCCGCACCGGGCAGCCGATGGCCCAGCCGAACGGCGCAGCCTCGAGCGACACCCCGATGCTCGACCAGTTCGGCACCGACCTCACCGAGCTCGCCCGGAACGGCGAACTCGACCCGGTGATCGGTCGGGCTGACGAAATCGCGCAGACCCTCGAGATCCTCTCGCGTCGCACCAAGAACAACCCAGTGTTGATCGGTGAAGCCGGCGTCGGTAAGACCGCTGTTGTCGAGGGAATCGCGCGAGCGATCGTCGACCACGAAGTGCCGAGCCTGCTCGAGGACAAGCGACTCATCTCGCTCGACCTCGCGTCGATGGTCGGTGGCACCCGCTACCGCGGAGACTTCGAGGAGCGACTCACGAAGCTCGTCGACGAGATCACCGCGCACAAGGGTGAACTGATCATCTTCCTCGACGAGCTGCACACCGTTGTCGGTGCCGGCGGCGGGGGAGAGAGCGGCGGAATGGATGCCGGAAACATCCTCAAGCCGCGACTCGCCCGCGGCGACCTGCACCTCATCGGTGCGACGACGCTCAAGGAGTACCGCCGCATCGAGAAGGACTCGGCTCTCGAACGTCGCTTCCAGCCCGTTCACGTCGACGAGCCCAGTGTCGAAGACGCTGAGCGCATCCTTCAGGGGCTGCGCGGAAGTTACGAGGAGTTTCACGGTGTGACCTACACCGACGAGGCCCTCAAGGCCGCCGTCGACCTGTCCGCCCGGTATGTCACCGACAGGTTCCTGCCGGACAAGGCGATCGACCTGATCGACCAGGCCGGCGCACGGTTGCGTCTTCGCCGCGGCCCCGTCGTCGACACGAGTGAACTGCACGCACAGCTTGCAGTTCTCGAAGCGTCGAAGAACACGGCTGTCGCCGCCGAGAAGTACGAGGAGGCCTCCCGCATCCGCGACGAAATCGAGGAGCTGACCAAGCGAATCGCGTCTGCGGAATCGTCAGGGACGGCATCCGTCGTCGACACGGTTATCGACGAAGGCCAGATCGCGGAGATCATTTCGCGTGCGACGGGGATCCCGGCACACCGGATCACGCAGAGTGACCGGCAGCGCCTGGGCCACCTCGAGGCCGAGCTGCACCAGCGGGTGATCGGCCAGGATGACGCCGTCACGTCGATCGCGAAGGCCGTGCGCCGCAACCGCACGGGGATGGGGGACCCGAACCGCCCGGTGGGCAGTTTCCTGTTCCTCGGCCCGACCGGTGTCGGCAAGACCGAACTCGCGAAGGCTCTCGCCTTCTCGCTGTTCGGTGACGACTCGGCCATGGTTCGCTTCGACATGAGCGAGTTCGGCGAGCGGCACACAGTGTCGCGACTCGTCGGTGCTCCTCCGGGCTACGTCGGCTACGACGAGGCCGGGCAGCTCACCGAACGGGTTCGCCGCAACCCGTACTCGGTCGTTCTCCTCGACGAGATCGAGAAGGCGCACCCCGACGTGTTCAACCTGCTCCTGCAGGTGCTCGACGACGGGCGTCTGACCGATGGGCAGGGTCGCACCGTCGACTTCCGCAACACGGTCATCATCATGACGTCGAACATCGGTTCCGAGTTCCTCGCGAGCCGCAGCGGCGCCCTCGGTTTCGTCGCCGATGCTGCCAACGACAGCACCGGCTTCGGATCGGAGAAGGCACTGCGCGACAGGGTGATGGGCAAGCTGCGTGAGGCGATGCGTCCCGAGTTCCTCAACCGGATCGACGAGATCGTTCTCTTCCAGAAGCTCACCCCCGAGCAGCTGCACGAGATCGTTCGCCTGATGCTCGCGAAGACCACGGAGCGGCTCGCCGCGCAGGGCCTGACGCTGAGTGTCAGCGATGGTGCCGTCGACTGGATCGCCACGCACGGGTACGAGCCCGAGTTCGGTGCTCGCCCGTTGCGCCGGCTCATCCAGCGCGAGGTTGACGACCGGATCGCCGGACTCATGGTCGATGCCGAGCTTCCCGCCGGCTCGATCATCGAGGTGGGCGTCGCCGGAGATGAGCTCTCCGTCGCGTCCAGGGCGTTCGAGGCCCAGCTGGCCGCGTAAGCACTGCTGAAAAAGACCGCCACCGCTTGTGCGGTGGCGGTCTTTTTTGTGCCAGTGAACGGATGCCGTGTGCCTGCGGCGAGCGGTCGCTGGAGCGGATGCCGTCGCTCGCGTCAGGCGGTCTGCGCGCTGAGCACTCCGAGGACCGCGAGCGCATAGGCATCCGGAACCGTCGCCGCGTCGAATCGCAACGTCTCACCGCCGCGGTCGATCTCGAGGGCGTACATGTCGTCGACCCGCAGCAGGAAGCTGAACGTGGAGCCGAGCAGCTCACGCAGCTGGTCCTCGCGCGGCAGCCAGAGGGTGTTCTCGAGGGCGACCGAGTCGAGCGCCCACTCCGTGGTTCCATTGAAGCCGAGGATCGTGCCCGAGTCGTAGTCGTGCGGCTCGATGGTCATGTCGCTCACCGTGAACACTTCGCCGTCGAATTCCGCGGCGTCGAGGCAGAACTGGTCGCCCGATTCCGGGATCCAGCCGAGCCCGGCGTCGCGGAGCTGCTGGGCCAGTTCGCGGGAGGTCGTCGTGACGGTCATGGATGCATCGTGGCACTCGTTGGTGAGTATTGGGTGAAAGTGTGAACGCGCGCCTCGGCATCCGTTCGATTGTCGCTTCCGGTTGCACGATTACGTCGAATAGCGGTTCATACGACGTAATCGCGCGACTGGAACGACGGATGCCGCGTGGCGAGCGCGTTCCAGCGTGGCGGGCGTCAGGCGCGCGCCTCGAGCAGCACCGTCTCGCCGCTGAGAAGCGACTGGCGGGCGGCGAGTGCGACGTCGAGCGCGAGAACTGCGGATGCCGTCGGGCAGAACACGGGGTCGGTCCCGTTTCGCACGCACTCGAGGAAGTACTCCGCCTGCCGGGTGTAGTGATCGAGCCCCGACAGGGTGTCGGTTGCGCTGCCGCTGGGTGTGGCCAGCCGATACGAGTTGATGCCCGAGTCCGGTGTCGACGCGGTGGGGGCATCCGCTGCGAAATCGTAGTCGAGCAGTCCGTCGCTGCCGATGAGCTCAAGTCCCGTGGTGAACGGTGCGCCGTCGGGCAGGTCGGCGAAGGTCAGCACCTGGCCGAGAGCACCCGACTCGTAGTCGACGGTGGTCTCGATCGGGCCGAGTGCGTCGCGTGCGCGGGCCGTGACGGCGATCGGTGTGCCGAGAAAGAGGTTGAGCTGGTCGAAGTCGTGAATGCCGACGTCGACGACCGCTCCGCCCGACTTTGCGTCGTCGTGCCACCAGCCTGGGCCTGGTTTGGTGATGAGCCGTCGGGCGCGCGCCGAGAGCACCGTGCCAATCAGGCCCGCGTCGACGTCGGCGCGGGCGCGACGGTAGCCCTCGAAGAACCGGACGACGTGGGCGACCATGAGGATGCGCCCGCTCAGGCGGGCCGCGGCGGTGATCGCGAGCGCGTCGGGAATCGAGAGGGCGATGGGCTTCTCGAGCAGCACGTGCTTGCCCGCTCCCAGCGCTCGAGCCGCGATGTCCCTGTGGGTGGGCGTCGGGGTGCAGATCGAGACGACGTCGACGGCGGGGTCGGCGAGCACGATGCCGAGGTCCGAGACGTGCTCCGCGTTCGGGGCGTCGGTGAGGGTCGTGGCCGTCGGGCTGCAGACGTACGCGATGTTGTCGGCGTGGCCGAGCGCGGCGAATGCGGCCGCGTGGGTGCGGCCCATGTAGCCGGCGCCGACGATCGCGATGGTGGTCACGGGGTCCTCTCGGGGTGCGGGTGCGGGTGCGGGTGCGGCTCGGGTGCGGCACGGGCACGTGCTCGAGCGCTGCACATCCATGCTCACGCTGCAGAAGCTTCTGTAGCGCGGGCATGCATCTGCCGCGCTCGGTGATGTACCGGGGTGCGGGCTGGTCCCATTGTGGCTGGTGCGGGCCGTCTACCGGTAGTAGTACCCGATCCGCTCCCCGTCGACCTCCCGCACATCGATGTCGACGTCGTAAATCGAGCTGAGCACCTCCGACCGCATGACGGACTCTGACGAACCGTGCAGCACCACCCTGCCGTCGCGCATTGCGACAATCTCGTCGGAGTACACCGACGCGAAGTTGATGTCATGCATCACAAGCACGATGCGCTTGCCCATGTCATCGGCCGCGGTCCGCAGCAGCTTCATAATCTCGACGGCGTGCCGCAGGTCGAGGTTGTTGAGCGGCTCGTCGAGCAGCACATAGTCGGTGTCCTGAGCGATGACCATCGCGATGAACGCGCGCTGCCGCTGCCCGCCGGACAGCTCGTCGAGGAACCGGTCCACGAACGGGGTCAGGTCGAGGTAGCCGATCGCACGGGCGATCGCATCGCGGTCGACGGTGGTGAGCCGGCCCTTCGAGTACGGGTAACGCCCAAATGACACGAGATCCTGCACGGTCAGTCGCGCAGCGAGGTGGTTGTCCTGCCTCAACACCGCGACCTTCGTCGCGAGCACCGACCCCGACGTCGTTTTCACGTCGAGCCCGTCGATCGAGATGGACCCGCTGTCGACCGGGAGCAGCCGCCCGATCATCGAGAGCAACGTGGACTTGCCGGCCCCGTTGGGCCCGATGATCGACGTCACCCCGCACCCGCCGAGCTCGAGCGACACGTCATCGACGACCGCCTGCCGGCCGTATCGTTTCGTCACTCGCGAGATCGAGATCATCGCACTCCTCTTTTCAACAGCAGAACTAGAAACAGGATGCCGCCGGCAAACTCGATCACGACGCTCAGCGCCGTGTCCAGCGCAAACACGTGCTCAAGAATGAATTGCCCGCCGACGAGGCAGATCACACCGAGCAGTACCGTCGCCGGCAGCACGAGCGCGTGCCGCGACGAGCCGAGCAGCGTGTAGGCCAGGTTCGACACAATCAGCCCGAAGAAGGTGATCGGTCCGACCAGTGCGGTCGACACCGAAACGAGCACGGCGATGAGCACAAGCATGACCGTCACGACCCGGCGATGGTTCACACCCAGCCCGATCGCGTGGCTCTCCCCGAGTCCGATCACGTCGAACACCCGCATCATCCGGATCCCCACGAGACTGACCAGCAGGATTGCGATCGCCGCCAGCAGCATGAGTTCGACGTCGACCGCGTTGAAACTGGCGAAGGAGGCATCCGCGAGCACCGCGAACGACGCTGGATCAAGCATCCGCTGCATCATCGACGAGAGGCTGCGAAAGAGCGTGCCGAAGACGATTCCGACGAGAACGAGCAGGTAGATGCTGCGTTTGGCGCCCGCGAAGATCCAGCGAAACAGCAGCGTCGAGAACGCCACCATGACCGCGACCTCGACCACCCACTTCACCTGCTCGTCAGCGGTCGCGAGCGCGGATGCGCCGAATACGAACACGACGAGCGTCTGGATCAGCAGGTAGAGCGAGTCGAAACCCATGATCGACGGCGTGAGAATGCGGTTGTCCGTGATGGTCTGGAACAGCACAGTCGACACCCCGATCGCGAACGCGACGAGCACCATGGCGTAAACCTTGCGGGCCCGAAACGGCACCGCGAAGTCCCAGCTGCCCGTGATGCCAACCGTGAGAAAGACGACGACGGATGCGGCAGCCAGGACCGCGAGGATCCAGAGTCGCACGCCCGGACGACGGGTGTAGGCGAGAACCGTGTCGGTTCGGCTCGGGACGAGGGTGTCAGTGGGCACGGGACGGCCTCCGCAGCAGCAGGTAGAGGAACAGCACAGAGCCGATCACGCCGACGACGATGCCCAGCGGGATCTCGTAGGGGAACCGGAGCATGCGACCGATGATGTCGCAGGCGAGCACGAAGCCCGCGCCGAGCATCGCGACCCACGGGATGGAGCGGCGCACGTTGTCGCCTCTGGCGATACTCACGATATTGGGCACGATGAGCCCGAGGAAGGGGATGACGCCAGCGGTCACGATCACGATCGCGGTGACGACGGAGACGATGGTGAGGCCGAGCGCGAGCACGCGGCCGTAGTGCAGGCCGAGGTTGGTGGTGAACTCCTGGCCGAGGCCAACGACGGTGAACCGGTCGGCGGCAATCCAGGCGATCGCCGTCATTGCGAGGGCGAGCCAGAGCAGCTCATACCGTCCGCGGAGGATGCCGGAGAAGTCGCCGGTCATCCAGGTGCCGAGCGTCTGCAGCAGGTCAAGCCGGTACGCGAAGAAGGTGGTGACGGCGCCGATCACGCCACCGAGCATGATGCCGACGAGCGGCACGAGCACGATCGAGCGCACCGGGACACGGCGCAGGATCAGCAGAAACAGCCCGGTGCCGGCGAGGGCGAAGATCGCGGCGACGACCATCTTGCCGAAGAGCGGCAGGGTCGGCGCGAAAATCGTGACGACGAGCAGGCCGAGCGCAGCAGATTCCGCGGTTCCGGTTGTTGACGGCTCGACGAACTTGTTGCGGACGAGCATCTGCATGATGAGGCCAACGATCGACATGGCGATGCCGGTGAGCACGAGAGCGAGGGTGCGGGGGAGGCGGCTCACGACGAGCAGTTGAGCGGCCTTGCCGTCGGGCCCGCCCTCGAGAAGGCTCAGTGGCGAAACATCGCTCACGCCGATGAAGGTGCTGAGCGCCGCGAGCAGTACGACGGCGATACCGGCGACGGTCAGCAGGAGCGCCGGTCGGTGCCGGGATGCCGTGCGCACCGATTTCCGGCGCCTCGATTTCTGGCGCACCGAAGCGCCCCCGGTCGAGGAGGGCGCTTCGGTGCCGGTCTGAGCGGAAATTACTTCAGGCCGTCCGTGATCTGGTCGACCATCTGGTTGACCGCGCCAAGACCGCTCATGACAACGTAGAACGGAACACTGTCGAGGTAGAGGACCTGGTCGTTCTGCCACGCGGTGGTCCCAGCGATGACCTCGTTGTCGAGCACCTGCTGCGCTGTCGAACCGCTCTCGCCGACCGCGGCGTCACGGTCGATGACGAGCAGCCAGTCCGGGTTGGTCTCGAGGATGAACTCGGGAGAGACCGGGTCACCGTGGGTCGCGGCCTCGACGTCGTCGATGGCCGGCGTCAGGCCGAGCTCGTCGTGCAGCCAGCCGAACCGCGACCCACTGCCGTAGGCGGTGATCTCACCGGCGTTGGTCATCACGATCAGGCCGGTGCCGGCATCCGTTGCCTGTTCCTTCGCCTCGTCGATCTTCGAGTCGATCTCCTCGAGGGCCGTGGTGGCCTCGTCCTCCTTCTCGAAGATGCTGGCGAGGGTCTCAACGTTGGTGCGGAAGCTCGGGAGGTAGTTCTCCCAGTCGAGGGTGAGGTCGATCGTCGGGGCAATCTTGCTGAGTTCCTCGTACGCCGCAGCGGAGCGGTTCGCGACGATGATGAGGTCGGGCTCGGCCGCGTTGACGGCTTCGTAATCCGGCTCGAACAGCGTGCCGGCGTTGAGGTACTCCTCGCCCGCGTACTCGCTGAGGTACTCGGGAACGTTCTGCTGCGGCAGCCCGTCGACCTTCACGCCGAGCGCGTCGAGCGTGTCGAGGGAGGCCATGTCGAAGGTAACGACGGTCTCGGGGTTCAGCGGAACCTCGGTGGTTCCCTGCACGTGCTCGACATCGATCTCGGTGGCCGCGGCCTTCGTCGGCGCCGGTTCGGCCGGAGCGGATGCGCACCCGGAGAGGGCAAGAGCGCCGGAGAGAGCGAGGACGCCGAGCGAGAAAATGCGCGTGCGGGCATGGGTCATTGGAGAACTCCAGTTCGTGGGGGGATGGGCCGTTCGGCCGGTGGGAAGCCCGAGGCGGCTCGGAGCCGGGAGGCGTTCTGTAGGTTAGGCTAACCTAAAAGTATTCAGTCTGTCGACCTCGGAGTGCCATGACCTTCTCGCTCACCCGCTCACCCCGCGAGCTTGTCTTTCGCACCGCCCGCCTGACCCGTCGTGAGTGGCTGACGTCGTCTTATGTCCGTCTCAGGTTCGAGGGCGCCGATCTCCGCGGCTTCGGATCGCTCGGCTCGGACGACCACATTCGCGTCTTCTTCCCCAACCGCGAGAGTGCGCCGGATGCCCTCGCCGGCCTTGACCCTGCCGCGGTCCGCTCCGTCGGGATCAGTCGTGAATACACCCCGTTGTCGTGGGATGCCGAGGCAGGGATCCTCGATCTTGAGTTCGTGCTCCACGGCGATGCCGGGGTCGCGGGCCCGTGGGCGGCAACCGCTCCGGTCGGCGCCACCGTCGGGATCGGCGGCCCGCGAGGGTCGCTCGTGCTCGACGGCGCCCCCGACGGCTGGTTCCTCGCCGGCGACGAATCAGCCCTCCCGGCGATCAAGCGCTTCATTGGCGCGATGACGGCGGATGCCGTTGGCCAGGTCGTCGTCGAAGTCCCGGATGCCGCGAGTGAGCAGAATCTCGCAACCCCGGACGGGGTTCAGGTGCGCTGGGTGCATCGCGGGCGGGCCGAGGAAGGCTCGACACTCGGCCTGGCCCTCGACGCTCTCGCCGAAGCAGACCGGCCCGCCGGGGATATCTTCGCGTTCATCGCCGCCGAGCAGTCGGTGATGAAGCCCGGGCGCGCCCTGTTCTTCGACCGGTGGGGCCTCGACCCGGCGACGGCGGTCGTCAAGGGGTACTGGAAGCGCGGGGAAGCCGAGTACCACGCCCAGCACTGAGCCGTCGTGGCATCCGCGGGCTCAAGCGCGGGCTCAAGCGCGGGCTCAGGCACGGGCTCAGGCTCGAGCGCTGCACATCCATCCTCAGGCTGCAGAAGCTTCTGTAGCGCGAGCATGCATCTGCCGCGCTCGGCGGTGCGGCCGCCCGGGAGCACCGCACCGCTCGACTCAGTGGTAGTCCTCAAACGACATGCTGGAGTCGACGCGTGGCCGACGCGCGGTCACGGCATCCTCGACTTCCCAGTCAACGTCGTCGTAGGCGTCGCTTGCCCGCTCCGCGCGGATGCTGCCGGGAGAGAACCTGGCGATGAGGTCGCGGCCCATCTCGCGTGACCGGGTGGCAGCGCGTGTGTCGCCGTCGGCAGCGTTGAGGATCGCGCCCTTCATCAGGATGTGCCACGAGAGGGCGAACTCCTCGACGTCGACGAGCCCCGCCTGGCGGGCGAGGCTGAGGACGAACAGCCGGATGCGGTCGAGGTGGATGATGCTGACCCGCCCCGACGAGTGGGCCGGCTCCATGTCGAGAAGCACGCTGATGAACGTCTGCGCCTCGTGGTCGTGGCGCGTAAACCACTCGTCGAAGACGTCGAAAATGGCGAGCAACCTGCTCTCGGGGGTCGTTCCGCGCCGTTGCGCGCCGGCCGTGACGATTCCGAATGTCCACTCCGGTCCGCCCTTCGCGGCCCCGGTGACGTCGTCGTTCAGCGAGAATTCGCGGTCGTCTGCCGATACTCCGGATGCCCGTCGGCCTTGCGTTTCGGCCGTGTCGTGGATGCCAGTCTCATGGACGCCCGCTTCGTCGAGCAGCGGGTAGGCCGCGTCGGCGAGGCGCTCGCGCACTGCCTGAGGCGGGGTGTCCGATCTGTCGTGGCCCAACATTTACACAGCCTAGGCCGGGATGCCATGGACACATACCCCTCGACCGGGGGGTACGCTAACCGACGGCCAAATCGCCGGCCAAATCGCCGGCCAAGCCGAGTGCAGTCGACGGCGTAACCGAGGGGTGCAGTCGACCGCTACTCGACGGAGACCCAGCGGGAGCGCCGCTCGGCATCGACAACGGCGAACTCTTCGGCGGCCCTCTCGATCGCCGTCGGCTCCTCAGGCTCTTCGAGCAGACCACGGATGTCGTCGGCCGTGAGCGCAGAGCTGAAGACGGCGTCGTCGTCCATCACCGAACTGAACAGCTTGGCCTTCTGCTCCTTGAGCTTCATCACCTTCTCCTCGATGGTGCCGTTCGCGACCATCCGGTAGACCATGACGTTCTTGGTCTGCCCGATCCGGTGCGTGCGGTCGACGGCCTGGGCCTCGCTCGCGGGGTTCCACCACGGGTCGAGCAGGAACACGTAGTCGGCCTCGGTGAGGTTGAGACCGAACCCGCCAGCCTTGAGGCTGATGAGGAAGACCGGCGCCTCGCCCTCCTTGAAGCTCGCGATGACATCCGCTCGCTTCGTCGTCGAACCGTCGAGGTACGCATACGGGATGCCCTGCTCGTCGAGCCGGGCCGCCGCCTTCTGCAGGAACGACGTGAACTGGCTGAAGATGAGCGCGCGGTGACCCTCTGCGACGACGTCTTCGAGATGTTCGAACAGCGCGTCGAGCTTCGACGACGGCACGTTCGAGTACTGCTCGTCGACGAGCGAGGCATCGAGCGACAGCATCCGCAGCAGCGTCAGCGAGCGGAACACGATGAACCGGTTCTTGTCCATGTCACCGAGCAGGCCGAGCAGCTTCTGCCGTTCACGCTGCAGGAACGTGTCGTAAAGCTTCCTGTGCTTCGGGTTGAGGTCGATCGCGAGCACCTGCTCCTGCTTGGCTGGCAGGTCGTTCGCGACGAGTTCCTTCGTCCGGCGCATCATCAGCGGGCGGATGCGACGGCGCAGGCGGGGGAGAAGTTCGTCGTTCGATCCCTTTTCGATGGGCTTCGCGTATGCATCGGTGAATTTCTTCGCCGAGGGGAACAGGCCGGGAGCAACGATCGCGAACAGCGACCAGAGCTCGAGGAGGTTGTTCTCCATCGGGGTTCCGGTGATGGCGAGTTTGAACGGAGCGCGGAGGTCGCGAGCGGCCTGGTGCACCCGCGACGTGCGGTTCTTGAGGAACTGGGCCTCGTCGAAGATCAGCCCGGCCCACTCGCGGTCGAGGTACTCGTCGAAATCGAGCCGCATCAGCGTATACGACGTGATGACGATGTCGGCGTCGGCGATCTGGGCGGCGCGGGGCCGTTTCGCCCGCGTCGACGTCACGACCACGACCTTGAGGTCTGGAGCGAACCGCTTGGCCTCGAGCTGCCAGTTGGAGACGACGCTCGTCGGTGCGACGACGAGGAACGGCCGATGCGTGCCAGGCTGTGCCGTCTCCTTGGCGTGCGCGATGAGCGCGAGCGCCTGCAGCGTCTTACCGAGGCCCATGTCGTCGGCGAGGACGCCGCCGAGCTGGTGTTTCCAGAGGAACGCGAGCCAGTTGAAACCGTCGTGCTGGTACGGCCGGAGGTTCGCCTGGAGGCCGGCGGGCAGCGGCGTCTGCTCGACGCTCGTGAGCTCGCGAAGCCCGGTAACGGATGCCCGCCAGCTCGCGGCCTGTTCGCTCTCGTCGGCGAGGTCTTCGAGGTCATCCCAGAGGCTGGACTGGTAGCGGCTGATCCGCAGGCCGGTGTCCCACTCGGCCAGCGAGCGAGCCTCTTCAATGAGGTCGTGCAGCTGCTGGAACTCGGGCTGCTCGAGTGAGAGGTAGCTGTTGTCGACGAGCAGGAGCTTCTTCTGCCCCTTCGACAGCGCCTTGAACAGCGGACCGAACGGAATGTTCTGGCCGTCGATCGTGATCACGACGCCGAGGTCGAACCAGTCGCGCTGGTCGGTCTCGACGGTGGTGACCTTGAGCTTGGGGGTCTCGGTCAGTTCGCGGTAGTCGGGGCGCTCACCGATGACATCGACGCGGATGCCGTCGGCCGCTTCGATCTGCGGCAGCACCTTGTCGGTGAACTCGGCGGCGTCGAGGCCCTGCAGGGCTACGGGAGTGAGCGGGGCCGGCCGCAGGATCCGCATGGCGGTCTGTGCAACGGCGAGTTCGGTCTCGGTGTCGCGGAGACTCGCGTCGGACGGGGACGCGGCCAGCGGCATCCGTCTGACCGAACTTCCCTCGACGTACTCCCAGCCCCAGTCGAGCGAGAGCGTGTGCTTCGCGCCAAAGGTGGCGGTGAGCACGAGCGTCGGCGGCTCGACCTCGGGCAGCACGACGGTCTCGTCGGAGGAGGTGATCGCGATGGACCGCCGGAGTTTCGGGTAGAACTCGGTGAGGAACTCGCCGATGTCGTCGGCGGGGACGATGACGGTGGACGGCTTGCCGATGAGGCGGCGTTGCTCGTCGGTCAGCGGGGACTTCGTCGGCGCGAGGGTGAACGACGGCACGGGTTCGAGGGCGTAGCTGTAGACGCCGTGGTTGCCGATGCTGCCGGCGTCCGAGGCCGGATACTCGACGCCGTCGATGATGAGGGTGGTCTCGAGGCGGAGGTCGGCGCTGTCGGTGCGTGCGTCGAGGGTGACGCTCGCTTCGCTGCCGATCGTGACCGTCGCATCCTTCTTGGCACCGAGCATCTCGATGCCGAGGCGCCTGCCCTCGGCGAGCAGGGTCCAGAGCAGCGGGCTGTGGAAATCGTCGAGGTAGAGCCAGTCGAGTTCCTGTCCGCCCACGTACACCTCGCGGGTGGCGCGGTGCAGCGCCGAGAACTGGCCGAACCAGCGGTGCTGGTCGGGCTGAAGACCCAGCCGGTTGACCTGATAACTGAAGGTGTTCCACCCCACGTTGGTGCGGACCCAGTTGCCCTTGCCGTTGCGGATAACCGGGCGAACACCGAGCCGGTACTCGCTGATTTCGCTCGTCGACTTCGCCGTCTTGGCGGTGGGGCCGTTCCACCGGTGCTGGGTGCGCGGCGTCTGCTCGCGGAGCTCGAACTGCAGGCCCATCATCGTGTGAGTGAGTGGGGCGGATGCCGTCGCGTCGCCGGTCAGGGCGCTCACCGCGGTTTTCCAGGCAGGCTGCGGCGGACCGGATGGCTCTTTCGCCGCAGGTCGCAACGGGCGGTGTTCGATGCCAGCCCACTCGTCGGCTTCGCGCATCTGCCGTTCGAGCCAGCTGTCTTCAACCGACGGGGCCTCGTCGGCCCACTCGTCGTCACTGGTGCGTGCGCTCGCGGCCGAGCCGGCGTTGAGCTGCTTCACCCGGGCGGCGTTGCTCGCGAGCAGGGTCGCGGCCACGTGCTTGCACGCACCGCCGAGCGGGCAGGTGCAGGTGCTCGATGTGGGACGACTGTAGCTCTTGCTTCCGGCGGCCAGGTTGACCTTGCAGAGGTACGGCTCAAAGTCTGTGCCCTGGACGGTGCCGGTCAGGCGGCTCGTGTCTGAGTTCCAGTTGACCTTGAGAACGGCGCCGTTGCGGGCATAGACAGCCGCTCGGTTGAACGCCGAGTTGCCGACGAGCCGGATGATGTCGGTCACATCGACCAGGGGAGTTGCGGTCGACGTCATACCTCAATGTTCTCACGCGCCACTGACAGGCAGCCGCGTGGTGGCGAGCAGGCGGCATCCGTTCGCTGAGGGCTGTATCGGTGCCGGTCTGGGTCGGTGGCGGTCGGAGAACCGGAAGCAGACAAACGGATGCCGCCAGCGGTGATCGCGGGCGGCATCCCTTCGTCGGTGGTTGCGCGGGAGGGCGCGAGCGCAGTTAGTCTGCGGGGCCGCCCGAAACCGTGTCGCGGTCGGTGTCGCCCTTGTTCGGGTTGTCCGAACCCGAGCCGTCAGGCAGGTTCTCGGCTGGCTGGCTGGGGGACTCCTCCGAGTTCGCGGTGGAGAGGTCGTCGGACTTGGCGTTCTCGTGATCAGTCATGACCCAACGCTAACCGCCGAAAAGCTCCAGTGGAAGGGAGAGATTCCGGCGGCTTCGAGTGCTATACGGGTTGCGCGGAATCGGGCGGCGTGACCGACTCGACCGGTTTGACGGCGCGGCCGGCGATGAACGGCACGCTGACGCCGAGCGTGCCAGGCAGGTCGTAGTGCTCGATCTCCGTCAGGGCGAGGCGGGAGGCGCGGATCCGGGATTCGGTGTCGCGGACAGGGTCGCACCCGCCGGCGGCGAGCTTCATGAACGGGGCGGCGATCCGCTGGGCGGCGCGGCGGAAAGTGCGGGGCGGCGCTCCAACGTGCTCGACGAAAACGAAGGATCCGCCGGGCTTGAGCACCCGCTCGACCTCGTCGAGCACGCGATCGGTGTCGGTGACCGAGCACAGGACGAGGGTTCCGAGAACGGCGTCGACGCTGGCATCCGGGAGGGGGATGTTCTCGGCCTTCGCGTTCAGGGGCGGTGCACTGTGGCCGTTGCGGTCGGCCTCATAGGCGAGTTCGTCAAGCCGTTTGGGGTTCGGTTCGAGGCCGACCCAGTCGATCCCGCTGGCGAGAATGTCGAAGTTCTCGCCGTTGCCTGCGCCGATCTCGAGCACGCGGCCGTGAAGCGCGCCGACGAGACGGCGGGTCTGGTCGTCGAGTGCGTCCTGGTCGTGTGCTGTGGTCATGGCCCGCTCAGCCTAATCGCGCGCTGCTGGGTGCGCGCTGGAGTGCGGCTGGGTGCCCGTGCTCGCGCTCTCGTCGAGCGCTACAGTTCCATGCGTGGGCTGCAGATACTTCTGTAGCGCGGGCATGGAGCTGTAGCGCTCGGCGAGCGGGCCTCCGCGTCGCCGCCCGATCCACCCGTCCGCTGCCCAACCGAACCCGTCCCGCCGCCCGCCCAACTCCGTAAACGCAACCCCACCCGATCCACCCCAGGGAGCCGCCCATGACCCGAGTCGCCGCCATCGACTGCGGAACCAACTCGATCCGCCTGCTCATCGCCGATGTTGAGCGGGGGCACCTCACCGACGTGGTCAGGACCCTGGAAATCGTGCGGATCGGCCAGGGCGTCGACCGGACCGGCCGGTTCGCCGCCGACGCCCTCGACCGCACCCTCGCCGTCACCCGCCGCTACGCCGAACTGTGCCGCGAGCACGGGGTTGAGCGGTTGCGATTCGTTGCGACGAGTGCGACCCGGGATGCCGCCAATCGCGACGATTTCCTGGGCCCGGTTCGCGAGATCCTCGGAGTGGAACCCGAGGTCATCGACGGTCGCGAGGAGGCCGAGCTGTCGTTCACCGGCGCGCTCAGTGCCCTCGGCCCGGCCGACCGCGACGAGGGCATGCGTCTCGTCGTTGACCTCGGTGGCGGCTCGACCGAGCTGGTCCTCGGCGATTCGCACCCGGTGTCCGCGGTGTCGATGGAGATCGGGTCGGTGCGGCTCACCGAACGGCATTCGCCCGGCGATCCCATGTCTGATGCGGAGAGGGACGCGCTCGCCGCCGACGTGCGCTCCGCCCTTGAGGAGGCGGGCCGCGTCGTCGACCTGGCGGCGGCATCCGTGGTTCTCGGTGTTGCGGGAACCGTCACGACGATCACGGCGCACGCGCTTCGCCTGCCCGGCTATGACCCGGTGGCGATCAACGGGACGCGGCTGCCCCTCGATGCCGTGCTTTCCGCGTGTGACGAGCTGGTGCGGATGCCGCGGCAACAACGCGCTGCCCTGCCGTACCTGGTCGAGGGTCGGGTGGATGTTCTTCCGGCTGGCGCGGTGATCTGGGCCGAGGTGCTTCGCTGGGTGAGGGATCTCACGGAAGCCAGCGGGCATCCGCTGACCGATGTGCTCACGAGCGAGCACGACATCCTCGACGGAGTGGCCCTCGCACTGGAGTAGCCGGAGTGGACGTCGCCCGGCCCGATGTCGGTCGCTGCCGCTAGCCTCAAAGCACCGACCATCGGAGGGTACGTGTTCTTCCTCGACGACTCACTAGTCACCAGCGCCAGCGACCTCACAGCGGCGTCGAAGTGCGAATTCGCGTTCCTCCGCAAGCTCGATGCGAAGCTCGGCCGCGCCGAGAAGGTCGATGAGAAAGCCGACGCCATGCTGACCCGCACCGGCCGGCTCGGAGACGAACACGAGGCGAGGGTGCTCGATACCTATCGCGCCGAGTTCGGCGACGGAGTCGCGGAGATCAAGCGGCCAGACAAGATGACCCGCGACGCCCTCGAGGCCGCTGTCGCCGCCACCGATCGGGCATTCGCCAGTGAGGCTGACGTGGTCTTCCAGGCCACCTTCTTCGACGGTACCTTCGTCGGCTTCGCAGACTTCATCGTGCGGAGGCCCGACGGCAGGTATCTCGTGCAAGACACCAAGCTGGCCAGGTCCGCGAAGGTCACGGCGCTGCTGCAGCTGGCCGCGTACGTCGAACAGCTCGAAAATCGCGGGGTGGCGGAGGCAGATACCGTCGAACTCCTGCTGGGCAACGGCACCACGAGCGAGCACAGGGTCAGCGACATCCTGCCGGTGTACCGCAAGCGCAAGCAGCGGCTCGCCCGCATCATCGCCGAGCGCATCGCCGAGACGGATGCCGTTGCCTGGGGCGACGCGCGGTACTCCATTTGTGGCCGGTGTGAAACCTGCGAGCTCGAGATCCAGGCCAGCCGCGACGTGCTCCTCGTCGCCGGCATGCGCGTCACCCAGCGTGCGCGACTCGCGAACGCCGGTATCACGACGATCGAACAGCTTGCCGCGTATTCCGGGGCGAGCATCGACGGGATTGGCGACTCCACCCTCGCGGGCCTCAAACTGCAGGCCGACCTTCAGCTGCACGGACCGTCGAGCCCCGAGGATCACAACCCGCCACCCGTTCGTGTGTTCCACCCCGAGGCGCTCGCGGCGCTGCCGCAACCGGATGCCGGTGACATTTACTTCGACTTCGAGGGCGACCCGCTGTACACCGAGGGCGACGGTCACTCCTGGGGGCTCGACTACCTGTTCGGCCTCGTCGACAACGACGAGAACTTCACGGCATTCTGGGCCCACAGCTTCGCCGAGGAACGCGTCGCACTGAGGCAGTTCCTCGACTTCGTCGCCGAGCGCCGTCGGACATTCCCGAATCTGCATATCTACCACTACGCCTCATACGAGCGGACGCATCTTTCGTCGATCGCGGCTCGGCACGGCGTCGGCGAAGAAGAGGTTGACGCGCTGTTGCGGGAGAATGTGCTCGTCGATCTGTACCCCATGGTCAAGAAAAGCATCCGCGTCGGGTCGAGGTCGTACTCGATCAAGAAGCTCGAGCCGCTGTACATGGGCGACGAGATCCGCAACCAGGATGGCGTCACGAACGCCGCTGATTCGATCACCGAGTACGCCGATGCGCAGCACCTGATCGCGAGCGGCAACGCCGTGGCCGGTCAGAGAAAGCTCGACGAGATCGCCGACTACAACCGGTACGACTGTGTCTCGACGGTTCGCCTGCGCAACTGGCTGATCGAGCGTGCCCGCGAGAACGGCATCCTTCCCGGAACCCTGCACGAAGCAAAAGACTCAGTTCCCGATGTTGAGCCGTCGCCCCTGCGGTACGCGCTGCTCGGCCTCGCCGGCGACCGGCTTGCCGCCGGGCGCAGCGCAGACGAGACAGCTGCCGCGTTCGCCGCCGCCGCGATCGATTACCACCAGCGCGAACAGAAGAGCTTCTGGTGGGGGCACTTCGCCCGGCTCGTCCAGGATGTCGGTGACTGGGCAGACACCCGCGATGTGCTCATCATTGCCCCCGGTGGTGTCAGCGTTGAGAAACCCTGGTTCCGTGAGGGCAGGCAGAAGAACGATCGCCGCTGGTTGAGGCTCACCGGGCAGTGGGGCCCCGGCAGCAGCGTCAAACCCGGCGAATCGGCGGGTCCGTACATCGTTTACGAGTACGAGGGTCGCCCGTTCGACGCCAAGGTCGGCGATCCCGGGGCGCGTGTGCCCAGGGCTGTTCGCGTGCTCGAGGTCGACGACCGCGGCGCGCTCGTCGAAGAGACGACGCCCGCGGGCGTCGAACCGTACGACGCCGTTCCCATCGCTCTGACCCCGGGTGCTCCGCCACCAGCGGGGCAGCAGAAGCCGGCGATCGAAGAGTGGGCGCAGGCCATCGTCGACGCCCAGCCCCAGTGGCCGAAAGACCCGGTCGTCGACATTCTGCGCCGCACAGCTCCCCGCACACGAAGCGGCCGCCTGGCGCCGGTCACGGGTGAGCGTATCGACGCCGTGACGGCGTCCCTGCTCGATCTTGATGCCTCGTACCTTGCTGTCCAGGGTCCGCCTGGCACCGGTAAGACCTACCTCGGCGCGCACGTGATCACCGCGCTCGTGAACGACCACGGCTGGAAGATTGGCGTCGTCGCGCAGTCACACGCGGTTGTGGAGAACCTGCTCACCGCGGTCGTCAAAGCTGGGCTCGGCGGCGGTCTCGTCGGCAAGGTGCAGAAGAGCGGTGCGGATGCCACCGACGTTGCGTACACCCAGCTGGAGTCGAACGGACAGCTGATGTTTGCCGCCGAGCGCGAGGAGAGTGGATTCGTCCTCGGCGGGACGGCCTGGGACTTCAGCAACAAGGCGCGGTTCCCTCGGCACTCGCTCGACCTCCTGGTCATCGATGAAGCCGGTCAGTATTCGCTCGCGTTCACCATCGCCGCGAGTGTCGCGGCACGCAATCTCCTTCTCCTCGGTGACCCGCAGCAACTGCCGCAGGTGAGTCAGGGGCTCCACCCCGAACCCATCGACACCTCCGCACTCGGCTGGGTGAGCGACGGACACGACGTGCTGCCGCCCGAACTCGGGTACTTCCTCGCGGAGTCGAGGCGCATGCACCCCGCCGTCACGGCACCGGTGTCGAGGCTGTCCTACGAGGGAGAACTACGGGCTCACGAGGTCGCCTCGACGCGACGGCTCGAGGGCGTCGAACCCGGACTCCACGTGGAACGGGTCGAACACACCGGAAACGCCACATACTCACGAGAGGAAGCGAACCGTGTGGTCGAGATTGTCCGCTCCGTCATCGGCCGGGCATGGACGGACCCCACCGAGGCGCGCCCTGCCGGTCCGCTCGAGCAGGCGGACGTCATCGTGGTCTCGCCGTACAACGCACAGGTGGCCGAGGTCCGAGAGGCGCTCGCTGAGGCGGGGTTCGGCGATGTCCGAGTCGGCACCGTCGACAAATTCCAGGGCCAGGAAGCCGCCGTCGCGATCATGACGCTGGCCGCGTCCAGTGCCGCGGATGTGCCGCGGGGGATGGGCTTTCTCATTCTCAAGAACCGGCTCAATGTCGCTATTTCGCGGGCAAAGTGGGCGGCCTGGCTCGTGTATTCGCCCGCGCTCACCGACTACCTCCCCGTCACTGCGAAGGAGGTCGCCGAACTCAGCGCGTTCATCACCCTGGCGGAATCGGAGCATGAACTCGGTTCGCAATCAGGATTGGAGCCGCGGGTGGAGTCCGAGATCGCAGTCACGGTCTAAGACGCAGTCACGGTCTAAAGCTCAGTCACGGTCTGAGCCGCAGTCAGGGCCGGACCCGTTACCGGAGTCGGAAGCACGGCCGGCGGCCGAGCGGGAACCGGTGCCGACGCGCGGTTAAAGTCCGGGCTCGGCGTCAGCGCGACAGAAGCCCGCGGCGCTCCGGGTGATCGGAGAACCAGTCAACAACGAACGAGCAGACCGGAACCACACGGTCGTCTGACCGCGTCTCGATGTCCTTCATCGCGAAATCGATGAGTTCGGCCGCGTAGCCATTGCCGCGGCGTGCCGGGGTTGTGTACGTGTG
This sequence comes from Mycetocola sp. Y442, assembly GCF_056898615.1. Classification (NCBI taxonomy): domain Bacteria; kingdom Bacillati; phylum Actinomycetota; class Actinomycetes; order Micrococcales; family Microbacteriaceae; genus Mycetocola; species Mycetocola sp. Y442. The sequence goes on along the minus strand of NZ_JBXHBV010000003.1, from coordinate 372,028 downwards.
GGTGAAATAGATGGCGCCGGGACGCGTCGAGTAGTCGGCGACGCACACGAGCTCGTCGCCGATCCGCAGTGTGTACCGGTTCGCGTCGGGTTCGTGGGCGAGGGTGGATGGCATCCGTTAAGAGTAATCCCGGAGCCTGACCGCGAGGGCGGGGTGAAGCCACTTTCGGGAGTCGGATGCTGCGAGTAGCGTGTCGGCATGAACGCAACGAACAACGGCAACCACAGGGACAACGGCCTGACGGCATCCGCTTTTCTCGCGACGAGCGTTGACGGCTTCATCGCGCGTGACGACGGCGGTCTTGACTGGCTGGTCGGTCGTGGTGAAACGCTCGGCGATACCGGGTACGACGACTTCTTTGCCTCGGTCGGTGCGCTGGTGATGGGCCGAGGTACGCACGACGTGGTCAAGGAGTTTGAGGAATACCCGTACGCGGGCAAGCGGATCCTCATCCTGAGCACGTCGCTCGAGAGCGCCGAGTGGCCGGACGCCACGGTGCACCGCTCGCTCGACGATGTGCTCGAGACGCTCGCGCGGGAGGGAATTACGAGAATCTACGTCGACGGGGGCAAGACCGTGTCGACGTTCCTGCGTGCGGGGCTGCTGGATGAGATCACGATCAGTGTTGCGCCGGTACTCATCGGAAGCGGGATCCCGCTGTTCGGGCCGCTCGAGAGCGATGTGGCGCTCGAACTGACCGCGACGCGCGAGCTCGGCGCTGGCTTCACCCAGGCAACTTATCGGGTGCTGCGAGCGGGGGCGTGACCTGGATCGACACCGCGGTGACACGTCGGTAATGACACAGCGAAGGGCCGGTCAGAATCCTGACCGGCCCTTCGCCGTTGAGCGCTGTTGATCGCTGGAGGATCAGTGCCCGACCGGCATACCCTCGGGCATGTCAGCCGGCTTCTTCACGAAGATCGCTCCGACGATGGCGAGCAGCGAGATGATCGCGCCGACCATGAAAGCCGATTGCACGCCGCCTGCCGCAGCCGCGACATCCGAGGCTCCGTCGCTCGCGAGAGCTGCCGTCGTTGTCGACATCAGGGTGATGAACAGGGCGGTCCCGGCGGCACCGGCGACCTGCTGGACGGTGCTGACTGTCGCGGAGGCGTGTGAGTAGAGGTGCGGGTTCACCGAACCGAGCGCTGAGGTGAACAGCGGCGTGAACAGGAACGCGAGTCCAAGGCTCAGCACGAGGTGAGCGCCGAGCAGGTACATCGGGGATGTCGATTCACCGACCATGGCGAGTGCCCACAGTGCGACGCTCACGACGATCGTGCCGGGGATGAGGAGCGGCTTGGGACCGACCCTGTCGTAGAGGCGGCCGACGAACGGTGCGAGGAGTCCCATCAGGAGCCCGCCGGGCAGGAGCATCAGGCCGGTCTCGACCGGCTCGAGTCCGAGGACCTGCTGCATGTAGATGGGCAGCAGGATGATCGTGCCGAACAGCGCGGCCATGCTGACGACCATCACGAGGAGCGAGACGCTGAAGTTCGCTGAGCGGAAGGTGCGCAGGTCGAGCAGCGCGTTGTCGGTGCGCTGCAGGCGCAGCTGTCGCCAGACGAACGAGGCCAGGCCGAGAACGCCGATACCGAGGGCGATCCACATTGGCATTGTCGCCGTGGCCTGCTCCGCAGCTGTGGCGTCTGCGGGGGCGCTTTCGCCGATTCGGCTGAGGCCGTAAATCAGGCCGCCGAAACCGAAGGCCGAGAGGAGCACCGACAACACGTCGAGCGGAACACGCTCGGGTTCCGACACGTTCTCAACCCGCTTGATGCCGATGACGAGCATGACGAGAGCGATGGGCAGGACGATCCAGAACATCCAGCGCCAGCTCAGGGCGTTGAGGATCATGCCGGAGACTGTCGGGCCGATGGCGGGTGCCACCGAGATGACGATGGAGACGCTTCCCATCATGCGGCCGCGCTGGGCAACCGGGATGAGCGTCATGATCGTCGTCATGAGGAGCGGAATCATGATCGCGGTACCCGACGCCTGTACGACGCGTGCGCCGAGCAGTACCTCGAAGTTGGGGGAGAGAGCGGCGAGGAGTGTGCCGACCGAGAAGAGGCTCATCGCTGTGATGAAGATCGGTCGCGTGTGAAAGCGCTGCAGCAGGAACCCGGTGATCGGGATGACGATCGCCATGGTGAGCAGGAACGCCGTCGTGAGCCACTGGGCAGCACGCGCGTCGATGTCGAGGTCGAGCATCAGCTCGTTGATCGCGACGCCCATGATCGTCTCGTTGAGGATCACGACGAAGGTCGCGGCGAGCAGCAACCAGATCACGCGCCGGTTACGGGCGGTGTGGTCAGGAGCGATGGGGGCAGCGGATGCCGCTACCGAGCCATCGAGGAGAGGGGCACGTTCGTTCACGAGGGTCCAATCTTGGGGGTCGGGCGCGAGGCTCGACGAGCTTTCAGGACCGTGGGGGCCAGAGTGCGATGCGAACGCCTGATCGACGTCGCCGTAGCCGCAACGACAGGGAACGCCGAGCTATTCCCGACTCGCGGAAAGAATTTTCCGTCGACCGAAAACTCCGTGCCCCGTGCCCCGTGCTCGGTCACAAATGGCTGTTCGGCGCCTCGGGCATCCGTGCTCAGCCAGAAATGGTCGAGGTTTCGCGAAAACTCCCGCCATTTGTGGCCGAGCAACGCGCGAACGACCGTTTGTGGCCGAGCAACGCACGAACGACCGTTTGTGGCCGAGCAACGCACGAACGACCGTTTGTGGCCGAGCAACGCGTGCGTGGTAGAACGGATGCCGTCGGCTGGCGACGGATGCCGTGGTGGGGCGGCCCCGGACAGCAGCGCGCGCGGCGCGACTACCCGTTGATCTCGACGAGCACCCGCGGCAACTCGTCGAGCAGCTCCCGCGCGAGGAATCCGAGCGGACCCACCTGCACGGCGAGCCGGTCACCAGCGGCGGCGTGGGCGTGGGTCGCCCACACCGCAGCCTGCTCGAGCGAAGCGCCCCGGGCGCACAGCCCGACGATCGCGCCGGCGAGGACATCGCCGCTTCCGGAGGTGGCGAGACCGCCGCCTCCGCTTCCCGTGCGCCAGATCCGGCCGTCCGGGTGGGCAATCGCGTCGTAGCAGGTGACAACCGCGCCGTACCGTTGGGCGATCTCCGCGATGTCGGCGGCGAGGTCGTCGCTGAGGTCCCGTTCGAGCAAGCGCGCGGCTTCCTCTTTGTTCGGCGTCAGCACGAGCCGACCGGCGAGCGCACTGACGGCGTCGGGAACGCGGGGGAGGACGCCGAGCGCGAACGCGTCGAGCACGACGACGGTCTCGTCGCCCACGAGGGGCGGAAGCGCGTTGAGCATCACCTCGAGCTGGTCAGGATCGTCGAGGCCGGGTCCGACGAGCACAGCGTCAGAGGTTCCGAGATCGTGCTCCGCTGTCGCGATGCCCTCACCGGAGACGGTGCCGTCGGTTTCGGGGAGCGGGACGATTCCGCACTCGGGCACGGCAACCGCGACGGCCGAGGCCACCGAGTCGGCGATCGCGAGGGTCAGTCGCCCCGCGCCGACCCGGAGCGCCGCCATCCCGGAGAGCATCGTCGCACCGGGGGAGCGCCTGGCGCCCCCGACAACGAGCACTGTGCCGCGGCCGTACTTGGACTCCCCGGCGTCGGGCAATGCCCAGTCACGGAGAAGGTTCGGAGTGACCACGACCTCACCAGCCGGCGTGGCGGCATCCGTCGATTCAGATGGGCTGGACATTGCTGTCTCCTCCGTGTCGGGTTACCGGGGCGCCGAGCGCCTCCAGGTGGTCGTCGTGTGAAAACACATCGAGTGTCCATCGCGCGTCGCCCGCTTCTCTCGACAGCAGGGTGACCGAGGCGTTGAGCACGGTGTGGGTCGAGGCGAAGTCGAGGAGTTCCCGCTCGGACCAGCCGAGGCAGACGTAGAGAAACACCATCACGACGGCGTCATGGGCGGCGATGAGCACCGGGCCGCCGTCGCTCGACGAATCGAGGTCGCGCAGGAAGGAACGTACCCGAAGCACGACATCCGTCCACGACTCGCCTCCGGGTGGGCGGTAGTAGAACTTGCCGAGCCAGCGTCGCCGCGCGGCCTCGTCCGGCAGCCGGACGTCGACGCCGTGCGCAGTGAGCGCGTCGAGGATCCCGAGTTCACGGTCCCGCAGCCGCTCGTCGACGAGGATGGGCAGCGGCCGCCCCGACTCCTCGATCGCGATGGCGATGGTCTGCTGCGCGCGAAGGTATGGCGAACTCCACACGGACTGAGGTGTGCCCTCCGCCGCTCGGAGCCACGAACCGAGCGCCTCTGCCTGCTGGATACCGGCATCCGACAGGGGAACATCGGCATCCCGGTGTTCAACCGCTATCGCCTCGAGTCCCGCCCGCTGAGCCTCGGTCGCGATCACGTTCGCCGTGCTCTCGCCGTGCCGCACGAGCCACAGTTGGGTTGCAGTCATGCCGCAAGACTAGGACAGCCACCACCCACAGGCACAAGTAGCGCGGGGGGCTTGATTTCATCAACGGATGCCGCCAGTACGTCGGTGGGAATCCGCGCCACCGGCGTCGCACGCGAGCGATGTCAGTGGCCCGGGTTACCGTGTCGGTATGAGAATCCTGCACACCTCCGACTGGCACATCGGTCGCACGTTCCATGGTCACTCGACCATCGAGAACCTGCGCACCGTGCTTGCGGCGCTCGCCGCAGAGGTGCGCGAACGCTCGGTCGACGTGGTGGTTGTTGCGGGCGACATCTTCGATTCGGCGACCCCGTCAGCCGAGGCATACACCGTGCTTGAAGCCGCCGTTGTCGCGCTGCGTGAGGCCGGGGCATCCGTCGTTCTCACCAGCGGCAACCATGACTCCGCGACCCGCCTCGGCTTCATGTCCCGGTTCTCGGGTCTCGCCGGGGTGCACGTCGTGACACGGCAGGAACAGCACAGCCAGCCGATCACGATCGACGACGGGTTTGGTCCTGTTCACTTCTACGGCATTCCCTACCTCGAGCCGGCGCTGCTGCGGCACCATTACCCCGATGTTCCGCTGAAGAACCACGAGCAGGTCCTCGGTTTCGTCATGGACCGCATCCGCGACGATCTCGCCGAGCGTGGGGGCCGCAGCGTCGTGTTGTCCCACTGCTTCGCTGTGGGGGTCGAGCCGAGCGACGTCGAGCGCGACATCACCTCTGGCGGCATCGACTACGTCCCGCTGAGCGTCTTCGACGGTCCCGACTACGTCGCGCTCGGGCACATTCACGGCAGGTCGACGCTCAGTGCGCGTGTCCGTTACTCGGGTGCGCCGCTGCACTATTCCTTCTCCGAGGCATCGAAGCCGCGGGGCGGCTGGCTCGTCGACCTCGATGCTGATGGCTTGTCCACCGTGGAGTGGGTCGGTCTTCCGGTTCCGCGCTCGCTCTCGGTGATCACCGGTTCCCTCGACGAGATACTCGCCGATGCCGCTCACACAGCGGTCGAAGACCACTGGCTCTCTGTCATTCTCACCGACCAGGTGCGACCGCTCGACGGCATGCGCAAGTTGCAGCGGAGGTTCGGGCACTGCGTGACGCTCGAGCACCGCCCGGCGGTGACCACCGCGGCAACTGAAACCACGTACGCCGATCGCGTGCGAGCCCGCACCGACGCCGAGATCGTCTCGGGGTTCCTCGAGTTCGTGCGCAACGGCATCGGCCCGACCGAACTCGAAACCGACATCCTCAGCTCGGTGCTTAATGAGGTGGCGATCGGCGAGGTGGCGGTTGGCGAGACCGATGAAGCGGCCGCGAAGCCCATGAAGACGAGCGTCTCCCCGACGGATGCCCGTGGCCCGGTTGACGCCCTCGCCGAGGTCGACGCATGAAGATCCAGCAGCTGAGGATCGCCGGTTTCGGTCCATATAAAGACGAGCAGCACATCGATTTCGAGCGGTTCGACGACGACGGCATCTTCCTCATCACCGGCAAGACCGGCGCGGGCAAGTCCAGCCTCCTCGACGCCATCTGCTTCGCGCTGTACAGCAGTGTTCCCCGGTACGACGGTACCCAGTCCAGGCTGCGCAGCGACTACTGCGAGACCGGCGACCCAACTTTCGTCGAGCTGGAATTCACGGTGAACGGTACGAGCTATCGTGTGCGCCGAGCACCGGAATATGACCGGCCGAAGGCCCGCGGCACAGGCACGACCCCGCAGAAGGCGACGGCAGAGCTGTTTCGGCTGACCGGCGGTGTGTGGGAGGGTATCGCCGCCCGTCCGGTCGACGTCGCACACGAACTCGACGCCATCCTCGGCCTCACCAAGGACCAGTTCCTCCAGGTCATCCTGCTCGCTCAGAACCGGTTCCAGCAGTTCCTGCTCGCGAAGAACGACGAGCGCCAGGCCGTGCTCCGAACGCTCTTCGGAACCGAGCGATTCGAACAAATGGAGCTCGCTCTCGTCAGCCGGAGCAAAAACCTCGCTGCCATGCTCGATTCCTCGGCGGGCAGCCTGAGGACCCAGGCGGCCCTCGCCGCCGGACTCGTCCAGGACGACGCACCGAGCGAGCCGGCCCTCGCCTGGTTCGATGAGATCCTCGCCGGTCTCGCCGACGCACACGCGAGTGCTGCTGAGGCCGCGACCGTCGCTGACGCCGAGTTCTCCACGGCCGACGCCGAGCACCGGGGGTTGCAAGACCTCCGCCGTCGCCAGCTCCGACGCGACAGTGCCCTGTCCACGCTCGAGACGTTCGAAGCGCAGACAGGCGCGATTGAGGTCGATCGCGAGGCACTCGAGCGAGCGCGACGGGCGTCATCGGTCTGGGCTCATGTCGCCGCCCGCCGTGGTGCCGAGGCGGCGTACCAGCGTGCGATCGATGCCGAGAAGGAGAAGACCGGGGTGTACCTCGGTCTGCTCGACAATGACGCCGACATCGACGCCGACATCGACGCCGACAGTGCCGCCGACATCGATCCGGACACTCTGGGTTCGGTCATCGACGAACTCGCGCGTTCGCTCGGCACGCTGCAGAGCGTGCTCGGCGAAGAGCGTGCCCTCCCGCGGCTCTCGGCCGAGGTCGAGCGGTGCACACAGGTCCATGCTGCCCGTGCGGCCGACGTCACCGACGCCACCACCCGGGTCGCAGAGCTCCCAACGCAACTCGACGCCGTCGCTGATGAACTCAAGACGGTTCGGGTTACCGCCGCCGGTCTCCCTGAGGCGAGGGCCAGGGTCGCGCGGCTCGAGGTGGCCAGGGCTGCGGCCCAGCGCGCGGCAACGCTCGACCGCAAACTCACCGAGGCACGGTTCACCGAGAAAGACGCCAGTGCGGCGCACCTCGCCGCCGCCACTCACCTCGACGAACTCTTCAGTGCTCGACTGAACGGCCACGCGGCCGAGCTCGCCGGTGCACTCGTGGCTGGAGACGCGTGTGCGGTCTGCGGTTCGACGGAGCACCCGAAGCCCGCGTCGTGGGACGGTGCCGAGGTGACCGAGGCTGACATCACTCAAGCGCGAGCTCTCGTCCAGGCCCGCCGCGCCGACCTCGAGACGGCGACGCTTGCCGCTCAGGACCTCGCCACGCGCCTGGCGAGTGAGCAGGCGCGCGCCGAGTCAAAGCCACTCGACGAGATCGACGCCGAGCTGGCCGACGCGACGGTCCTGCTGGTCGACCTCGAAACGGCCGATGAACACGTCGCCGAGCTGGAGGCCAGGCAGGAGGCACTCCGAACCCGGCTCGACACCGCCAGAGAAACCCTGACGGCGCTGCGCGCTGACCTCGACAACGCCGCTCGTGATGTGGTCGAAGCCACCACCCGGTTGAATGACGCAACGTCACTGGTTACCGAGAACCGCGCGGGGTTCGACTCCGTCGCCGAACGCGCCCTGGACCTCGAGCAGCGACTCGATGCCGCGCGTGACCTGCTCGAAGCCACCTCGGTCACCCGAACGCGACAGGACGCCCTCGCTGCCGCCGCCGAAACGCTTGTCGGCCAACTCGCCGAGAACGACTTCGCCGACGAGTCCGCCGTCGATTCTGCGCGCAGAGGCGCAGCCGAAATTGCCGCGCTCGACGTCCGCATCCGTGAGTTCGACAACGCCGTGGCGTCCGCAAGGTCCACCCTCGCCGACCCGGAACTGGCCGACCTGCCGGTCGATCTCGTCGATCTCGCGCCAGCAGCAACTCTCGTCGCCGAGACCAGGGCCATCCGTGACTCAGCACTCCAGACCGCAAGCTCTCTGGCGGAGCGCCTCGACCAGCTCTCCGTGATCGTGCGCCGGGTGCGTGCCGAGCAGGAAGCATCCGCCCAGCTGAGGGAGGAATACGACCGCGTGCGGGCACTCGCGAGTGCCGTACAGGGTAATGAACCCAACACGAAGCGCATGCGCCTCGAGACCTACGTTCTCGCAGCCCAGCTCGAGGAGATCGTGACCGCGGCGAACGCCCGCCTCGCCACCATGACCAGCGGCAGGTACACGCTCCAGCACGACGATTCAGTGCAATACCGCAATACGCGGTCCGGACTCGGGCTTGCCATCCTCGACGAGCACACGGGGCGCGCCCGCCCCACACATTCGCTGTCGGGAGGCGAAACCTTCCTCGCGTCGCTCGCGCTCGCGCTCGGCCTCGCCGAGGTGGTCACGAACCAGGCGGGCGGGATCACCCTCGATACCCTGTTCATCGACGAAGGATTCGGCTCCCTCGACGGCGACACTCTTGAGATCGCCATGTCAACGCTCGACAGCCTGCGATCAGGGGGCCGCACCATCGGTCTCATCAGTCATGTCGACGCGATGAAGGAACAGATCCACGCGAAACTTCGCATCGAGGTCACCGACTCGGGCGCGAGCCGCGTGGCGATGAGCACCGCACCCACTCACCTCGAACTGGCCTGAGCCGGCTTACCTGAGCCGGCTTTCCTGAGCCGGTCGCTCACCCTGACTCAGGATCAGGTACAACCCCGATTGTGCGAGGCCGCCCGCGGTGACAGGCTGTGAGGCATGAACCTCATTCGTCCTCGTCGCGGCCGTGTCATCGCCGGTGTGTGCGCGGCGGTCGCCAATCGTTTCGGAGTATCGGCCACCCTGGTGCGGGTGCTGACCGTGCTGAGCTTCCTGCTTCCCGGCCCACAGATCCTCGCCTACGTCATCCTGTGGATACTCATCCCGAACGAGATCTGACGGTATGGCTCCCCTGCACCAACTGACAGACCCGGTCGCGTACCACGGTGAAGGCCCCGTCTGGTCGACCACCTGGGGTGGCCTCCGCTTCGTCGACATGCTCGCGGGCGACATCCTCTCCGTCGATGCCTCCGGCGGCGTCACACGGATGCACGTCGGCACCGTGGCGGCGTTCGTGCGCCCTCGCACGCGCGGCGGCTATGTCGTCGGCCTCGAGCGCGGCATCGGACTCGCCGACGATGTCGACGCGCCGCCGACGTCGGAGATCGAGCTGTGGACCGACCAGGGAGTGCGCATGAACGAGGGCGGGTGCGCACGAGACGGCAGTCTCTACGCCGGATCGATGGGTTACGACCAGACACCGGGTGCCGCGGCGCTTTACCGCATCGATCCAGCCGGCTCGGTGTCGACGTTTCTGCCGCACGTGACGGTGTCGAACGGTATCGACTTCTCCCCGGACGGCAGCCTCGCGTACTACAACGACACGGCCACCGGCCGAACCGATGTCTTCGACGTCGTCGACAACGTCCTGGTGAACCGCCGGCCGTTCGCCGACGGAGTCGACGGCAGCCCCGACGGGCTCTGCGTCGACTCCGAGGGCAATATCTGGGTCGCGATGAACTCCGTCGGCCGGGTGCGGTTGTATTCACCGGATGCCACGATCCTCACCGAGATCGCGTTGCCGGTTCGCCTTGTCACAGCGTGCACCCTTGGCGGAGAGGACGGTCGCGATCTGTTCATCACCACCTCCAGGGAGAACCTCGACGACCCCGAGCCGGAGGCTGGCGCGGTATTCACCGTCAGGGTGGACGTGGCTGGCAAGCCCGTGCTGCCGTACGCCGGCTGACCCGACCTGACCCGCCACAGAACGAAGGCCCCTGACGGATCGTCGGGGGCCTTCGTCGGTGTTGGGAACGTCTAGCGGCGGAACGCCTTGACGAGAAGTCCGACGGTCGCGAGTACGCCGACGGCCGCGATAGCGATTAGCCTGCCCGGACGCTTTTCGTAGTTCGTCCGCAAGTCTGCGACAGCGGCCTGCGTTGCATCACGGGCGGCATCGATCGCCTCGCGTGAGGCGTCCGCAGCCTGTGACGCCTTGTCAGAGGCCATCGCCGCCGCTTTCGCGAGCCTCTCGGAGACCTGGGCGGCGACCGCCTGGGCCGCCTGCGCCGCCTTCTCGGCAGCTTCGCCAACATCATCGGCCTTTTCGGCGAGAGGCTTCACCGCCTCGGCGCCCCGCTCGACAGCATCGTGGGCGGCGTCCTTCAGCCCCGGTGCGTCGATTGGCGCCTCGTCGACTGCCGTGTGCGCGTGGTCCGCTGCGGCCTCCACGTCTGGTTCGCCGATCGAGGACGGCTCGCCATCGGACTGCCCGTCGGACTCATCCGACTGCTCGTCACCGGACTGGTCGGCGTGGGGCTCTTCGAAAGCGATCGGGGCGTCAGCGTCGGCAGCGCTGTCTGCGTCATCCGACCCGCCATTGTCGTTCGAGTCATTGTCGTTCGAGTCATTGTCGCTCGAGTCGCTGTCGTTCGAGTCGTTGCTGTTCGAGTCGCTGTCGTTCGGCTCGTTGCTGCTTGAGTCGTCCGCCGAAGCGTCGTCGTCTGTGTGGCTGGTGTCGGGGGCATCGGCCAGGTCGGAGTTGGCGAAGACCTCCGCCGGGGTGGGAATTTCGTCTTTTGTGGGCTCACTCATTGTTACCTCCGGGAAAGTGTGTGGTCGGTCAATTCTGGTCGTGTCTGGTCGTGCTGGTTACCGCTTGCGCTGCTTGATCTTCTTCACGAGCGCCTTTTCGGACCTCTTGGCCTTCTTGCCGACGGTTTTGCGGGCTGCCTTGACCTGCGGGTCGTCCCAGAACGAGGTCACGCTCTTGCGAATCTGCTCATAACGCGGCCGGCCAGCCCTGGCACCGAGCACATAGGCGCTGAACGCTATGGCGAGAATGAAGATGAACCTGGGACTCATGTCTAGCTCCTGACAGTCATGGTGGGGACAGCGTCAACCCTGTTGCCTAATGCTCCACGGTTCAAGGGGTTGCGCTCGAGACAGATCCGCGTCATGCAGCGGCCTGCAGTTACCATAGGGGCCGTGCCATACCTGTCGCCAGCCTCACGTGCAGCCCTCTCCCGCGTCGTTGACGGCGACAGTGCCGAAACGCCGCCGGATGCCCTCAGCCGGCTTCGCGACATCCGTTCACTTCTCAGAGAGCTGGAGAAAGACCCGGCAACCCTCACGGCGGTGCGTGAGGCCATCGACGGCGGCGCGTCGTGGGAAAGCGTCGCCGATGCGTCCGGGCTGAAACCGTCGGCAGCGAAATGGCGCTGGCTCGGCACTGACGAGGAGATCACCGAGCGTCACGAGGCGGGACGCAAGCGGGCAGCACGACCGAGCAGCGTGCCGACGGACCTTCCCGGATTGTCCGTGTCGGAGGCGGCCGCCCGCCTGGGAGTCACCGCGCAGGCCATCTACCTTCGGGTAAGCCGGGGTTCTCTTCGGGCTGAGACTGTTGAGCTGCCAGACGGACGCAAATACAAACGTGTGTTCCTCGATAACGACCAGGACGAGCAGCAGGTCGACGGAGCTGAGGACCAGGCGTAGCGGCCTGGCCCAGTACGCCTGGCTCCAATGGAGCGGGTTTCAGCGGCACGAGTTCAGCGGCACGAGTTCAGCGGCACTGTCGCGAGAACCGTTCGTCCGCCGGGCGACTGGCGCGGAGCCATGTCGACGAGAGCGACCTGCGCCAGGTGGAGTTCCTGGCCGTCGACAACCCGCTTCTCACCCTTCACGGTGACGTGCGGGCGAAAGTCCGGCCTCGAGAAAGCAGGTTCGTCCGGTGTCGTCGCGAGCGGCCGCACAGCCGCAACCAGCCGGTCGCGGAGGGCGAACAGGCGTTCGTCGTCGGCAATGAGGGTGACGGGGATGTCGTGGCGGCGCCCGAAAAGGGCGTCCCCGGTGGCGCGAACGCTGAACGGTGTGAGGTCACCGACCGCGTCGGCGAGAGCGGTCGCGATCACGGCCGTCTCCGCCTCCGTTGCAAACGGGGGAACCACTGTGATGTGCAATGGCCACGAACTGACGAGGAAACTGTCGCCGGCCCGGAGCGGTTCCAAGGGAACGACCACCACCACGCGCGACATGTGCCGAGTCTACGGCCAGGGGAACGGGGCTTTAGAGCACCGAAAACTCGGTGTCGTTCCTCACGTGGATGTCTGCGCTGTCCACATCGGAGACGACCGCTGAACTCGGGCCGTGCTGAAGCCAGGCCATCATGGCGGCAACGGCGGACTCAGTTCCTTCGACCTCGGCCTCTACGCTGCCGTCGAGTCTGTTGCGCACCCAACCGGTGACACCGAGGCGCGCAGCTTCGGCTCTCGTCCAGTAGCGAAAGCCGACCCCCTGCACACTGCCGTGCACGATGACATGTTTGCGAATCACCCTCCCATTCTCACGCCGGGTGTGTCGATTACCAGAGGCCCCACGGGTTTGTGACGACGGGCCCTCCCCGGAATCCATCTCGGTGTGCGCGAGCAGCGAGGGTCGTTCGGACCCGCTGCTCGGGTGTCGTTAGGTTTCGCGTAAGCGCCGTTTGGATTCCGTTAGGACGCCGCAAAGGCCCTGAACCCCGGGTGTCTAATCAGATGTCGCACCCGAGCCCGGGTGACCGCATGCCCGTCGGCATTGCGCGAGAAATCCCCTGAAGGAACCGAAATTGCTTGACATCGTCTACGTGCTCGGCAGCATTGCCGTGTTCGTGCTGGTCGGCCTTGCCGCCAAGGGGGTTGAGAAGCTGTGATGTTCTTCTCCCTCCTGGCCGCTGGCCTGGGAATCGCCGCCATCGTCTATCTCGTGTACGCACTCGTAAAACCGGAGCGGTTCTAGGATGGCCGGTCTCTTCGCGATCCTTCAGGTCGCTTCCCTTGCCCTCATCCTCGCTCTCCTGTATCGCCCGCTCGGCGACTACATGGCGCACCTGTATACCTCGACGAAGAACCTCAGGATCGAGCGCGGCTTCTACCGGCTCATCGGAGTGGACGCCTCTGTCGAACAGACCTGGCAGGCCTACGTGCGCGGCGTGCTCTGGTTCTCCGGCATCGGTCTTCTCCTGGTCTATCTCCTGCAGCGTTTCCAGACCGTGCTGCCGTACTCTCTCGGGCTCCCGGCTGTGCCAGAGGGCCTGTCGTTCAACACGGCGGCATCGTTCGTCGGTAACACCAACTGGCAGTCGTACTCGCCCGAGGTGACCGTCGGCTACACAGTGCAGATCGCTGGTCTTGCCGTGCAGAACTTCGTTTCAGCTGCCGTCGGAATTGCGGTTGCCATCGCGCTGGTCCGCGGTTTTGCGCGGAGTCGTTCCGGTACCATCGGCAACTTCTGGGTCGATATGACACGCGGAACCCTCCGGCTGTTGCTGCCACTCTCCGTGCTCAGCGCAATAGTGCTCATCGCGAGCGGAGTCATCCAGAACTTCAACGGGTTCACTGAAATCTCCACACTGTCCGGTGGCGTGCAGAGCCTGCCGGGTGGCCCCGTTGCCTCGCAGGAGGCCATCAAGAACCTCGGTACGAACGGTGGTGGCTTCTTCAACGCGAACGCCGCGCACCCGTTCGAGAACCCGTCGGCGTGGACAAGCCTCTTCCAGAACGTGTTGATGCTCGCCATCCCGTTCGCGCTGCCACGCACCTTCGGCCGCATGGTCGGAGACCGCCGTCAGGGCTCTGCGATCCTCGCGGTCATGGCGACGTTCTACATCGCATCACTCACCATCCTCTCGCTCGTCGAGCGCGCTGGCCTCGGTACGGCGCCACAGCTGGCCGGAGGTGCGATGGAGGGCAAGGAGCAGCGCTTCGGAATCTTCGCCTCGACCCTCTTCGGCTCGACGAGCACGCTCACCTCGACCGGTGCCGTGAACTCGATGCACGACTCATACACGGCTCTCGGCGGCATGATGCCGATGCTCAACATGATGCTCGGAGAAGTTGCGCCAGGTGGGGTCGGCTCTGGGCTCTACGGCATGCTGATTCTCGCGATCATCGCCGTGTTCGTTGCCGGACTGCTCGTCGGACGCACTCCGGAGTACCTGGGCAAGAAGATCGGGCCGAAGGAGATCAAGCTCGCGAGCCTCTACATCCTGGTCATGCCGACCCTCGTTCTCGGTGGCACGGCCCTGAGCTTCGCGATCCCCGCCATCCGTTCTGACGTTGAGTCGACGTCGATCTGGAACCCGGGCAACCACGGCCTCTCCGAGGTGATCTACGCGTTCGCCTCTGCCGCGAATAACAACGGTTCGGCATTCGCGGGACTGACAGCGAACACTCCGTGGTTCAACACAGCCCTCGGGGTCACGATCCTCCTCGGGCGGTTCCTGCCGATGGTCTTCGTTCTCGCGCTCGCCGGTTCGCTCGCGGCACAGGACAAGGTTCCGGCAACAGCGGGAACCATGCCAACCCACCGGCCGCTCTTTGTCGGTCTTCTCACCGGTGTGACGGTCATCGTGACCGCCCTCACCTTCTTCCCGGTGCTCACACTGGGACCCCTCGCAGAAGGGCTGCTGTAAACCATGTCCACACTCACCGCACCGTCATCGTCACGGAACGCTCCCGAGCAGAAACCGGCGGAAGAACCCAGGGCGGCGTTCGGGCCCGCCGCCCTCCTCGACGCCGTTCCCGGCGCATTCCGTAAGCTCGACCCGCGAATCATGTGGCGCAACCCCGTCATGTTCATCGTCGAGGTCGGAGCCGTTCTCACCACGGCGATCGCGATCGCTGAACCGTTCCTCGGCGGACCGGAAGCGTCGGGCGGGTCTGCGATCCCCTCGACGTTCACCTGGGGTATCGCCGTCTGGCTGTGGCTGACCGTTCTCTTCGCGAACCTCGCGGAGTCGGTTGCCGAGGGGCGCGGTAAGGCCCAGGCCGACAGCCTGCGAAAGACCAGGACAAGTACGACCGCCCACCGCGTTGTCGACTACGACGAGGCGGGGGACCCCTCCGCCTCAGGGGCGGTCCCCGACGAGGTCTCGTCGGCTGATCTGACCCTCGGGGACGTCGTCGTCGTCAGCGCCGGTGAACTCGTACCGGGAGACGGTGACATCATCTGGGGCATTGCCTCAATCGATGAGTCAGCCATTACCGGCGAATCAGCGCCCGTGGTCCGCGAATCGGGGGGCGACCGAAGCGCCGTCACCGGCGGCACCCGGGTGCTGTCCGACCGCATCGTAATCCGGATCACGTCCAAGCCGGGCGAGACCTTCGTCGATCGCATGATCGGGCTGGTCGAGGGTGCGGCACGGCAGAAGACGCCCAACGAGATAGCGCTGAATGTGCTGCTGTCGAGTCTCTCCATCATCTTCGTTGTCGTCACCCTCACCCTCAACCCGATTGCGTCGTCGGTGTCGGCCGAGGTGAGCGTTCCGGTGCTCATCGCGCTTCTCGTGTGCCTCATCCCGACAACCATCGGCGCCCTGCTGTCCGCGATCGGCATCGCCGGAATGGACAGGCTCGTGCAGCACAACGTGCTGGCGATGTCGGGCCGAGCCGTTGAGGCCGCCGGAGACGTGACGACCCTGCTGCTCGACAAGACAGGAACGATCACGTACGGAAACCGACAGGCATCCGAGTTCGTGAGGCTTGCCGGAATCGATGAGCAGGAGCTCGTTCGGGCTGCCGCGCTGTCGTCGCTCGCCGACCCGACGCCGGAGGGCAAGTCGATCGTCGACCTCGCCAACGAGCAGGGTGTCCACGTCGGTGACTTCGCCGTCGGTGACGTCGTGCCGTTCACCGCGCAGACCAGGATGTCTGGAATCGACCAGCCGGACGGCACCCAGATCCGGAAGGGCGCGAGCTCTGCCGTGATTGCCTGGATCGAGCAGGACAAGCGTGCCGCGAGTTCCATACTCGCGGACCTGGACGAGCAGGTGGAACGGATCTCCTCATCGGGCGGAACCCCCCTCGTCGTTGCCGCGAAGTCGCCGGAGGAAGGCGCCAGGATCCTGGGTGTGGTTCACCTGAAGGACGTCGTCAAGGACGGACTGGCCGAGCGTTTCGCTGAGCTGCGGGCCATGGGTATCCGCACGGTGATGATCACGGGCGACAACCCTCTGACGGCGAAGGCGATTGCCGCGGAGGCCGGAGTCGATGACTTCCTGGCTGAAGCCACACCCGAAGACAAGATGGAGCTCATCAAGAAGGAGCAGGCGGGCGGCAACCTCGTCGCCATGACCGGTGACGGCACCAATGACGCCCCGGCGCTGGCACAGGCCGACGTCGGAGTCGCGATGAACACGGGCACATCAGCGGCGAAGGAGGCGGGCAACATGGTTGACCTCGACTCCGACCCGACCAAGCTCATCGACATCGTGGCGATTGGCAAGCAACTGCTGATCACGCGTGGAGCGCTCACCACGTTCTCCATTGCCAACGACGTGGCGAAGTACTTCGCGATTATCCCCGCGATGTTCGCCGGGGTCTTCCCCGGTCTGGCCGTGCTCAACATCATGGGGTTGCACTCGCCGGCATCCGCTGTGCTGTCCGCGATCATCTTCAACGCTGTCGTCATCATCGTGCTGATTCCGCTCGCCCTCCGCGGAGTGAAGTACCGCCCCTTGAGCGCCTCACGGGTGCTGTCGAGGAACCTGCTGATCTACGGCGTCGGCGGCGTCATCGCTCCCTTTATCGGAATCAAGCTCATCGACCTCGTCGTCAGCCTGGTCCCCGGATTCTGATTTACCTCCTGAGAGAGAAGAAAAAACAATGAGTACCTCACGCAGCAGTCTGCGAACAGCAGGGGTAGCGCTCCGGGCGATCGCGGTTCTCACCGTCGCCCTCGGCCTCGCCTACCCGCTCGCGATCACCGGTATCGGGCAGATCGCCTTTCCCGGTCAGGCGAATGGCTCCACTCTCGAAGCGAACGGGACAACCGTCGGCTCAGCCCTCATCGGCCAGTCCTTCAGCGACGCCGAAGGCAACCCCCTGCCCGAGTGGTTCCAGCCGCGGCCGTCAGCAGCCGGTGACGGCTACGACGCTGGCGCCTCGAGCGGCTCCAACCTTGGCCCGGAGAATCCCGACCTGATTGCGGCAATCGAAGAGCGCAGGGACCAGGTCGCCGCGTTCAACGATGTCGATCCCGGAGAGGTCCCTGTCGATGCCCTCACCACGTCGGCCTCCGGTCTCGATCCCCACATCAGCCCCGAATACGCCCGTCTCCAGGTGGCACGGGTAGCGGCTGAACGACGTTTGTCAGAGGATGATGTCGCAGCTCTGGTTGAGGATAGCGTCCAGAATAGGGATGTCGGTTTTCTGGGCGAGCCGACCGTGAACGTGCTCGAGTTGAATATCGCCCTCCAGGGCCTGAAGGGCTGAGGATGAAGCGAGGGCGGCTGAGGGTCCTGCTCGGCGCCGCTCCCGGTGTCGGAAAGACCTTCACCATGCTCGAAGAAGGCAAACGTCTTCGCGATGAAGGCAGCGATGTGGTCGTCGCGATCGTGGAAACCCACGGTCGCGCGGCCACAGCAGCGATGGTCGAAGGCCTCGAGGTCATCCCGCGCATGGCCGTCTCGCACCGCGGTGTGGAACTGACCGAGCTTGACCTCGACGCCGTGATTTCCCGGCATCCGGATGTCGCCCTCGTGGACGAACTAGCCCACACCAATGCTCCCGGATCCGCGAACGAGAAGAGATGGCAGGACGTCGACGCCCTGCTCGACGCCGGGATCGACGTCATTTCGACGGTCAATATCCAGCACATCGAGTCGCTTAATGACGTGGTTCACCAGATCACCGGTGTGCCCCAACGCGAAACGGTTCCCGACAAGGTGTTGCGAGCGGCCGAGCAGATCGAGGTCGTCGACCTGGCCCCGCAGGCGCTCAGGGATCGGCTGTCGGCGGGCCGGGTGTATCCGGCAGAGCGGATCGACGCCGCGTTGTCGAATTACTTCAGGCTCGGAAACCTCACGGCTCTCCGCGAACTGGCGCTGCTCTGGCTGGCTGATGAGGTCGACAGTGCGCTCCGCAATTACCGCGCTGAGCACGGGATCGACGCGAAATGGGAGGCGAGGGAGCGGGTCGTCATCGCGCTGACCGGTGGCCTTGAGGGAGAGACCCTCATCCGCCGCGGTGCCCGGATCGCCGCCAGATCCTCTGGAGGAGAGCTCCTCGCCGTGCACGTCACGGGCCAGGACGGGCTTCGGAGCGCACACCCCGAAGCCCTCGCCGAGCAACGAGCCCTCGTTGAGAAGCTCGGCGGCAGTTACCACCAGGTCGTCGGTGACGACATTCCCCGTGCGCTCGTTGAGTTCGCGCGAGGAGCGAACGCGACTCAACTCGTCATCGGGGTGAGCCGCAGGAACCGCGTCGCGGCAGCCATCAGCGGCCCCGGAATCGGCGCAACGGTGATTCGCGAGTCCGGTGACATCGACGTGCACATCGTCACGCACTCCGCAGCCGGAGGAGGGAAATTCTCGCTCCCGCGGCTGGGCGGGGCGCTCACCATGAAGCGGCGCATCGCCGGGTTCCTCCTCGCTCTCGGCGCCGGTCCACTGCTCACCTGGCTGCTCGTCTCGCTCCGCAGCCCTGACTCGTTCTCGAGCGACGTCCTTGCCTATCAGTTGCTCGTCGTCATCGTTGCGCTCGTGGGTGGAATCTGGCCCGCCCTGTTCGCCGCCTTCCTCTCGGGACTCACCCTCAATTTCTTCTTCGTCGAGCCGGTGCGCACGATCACGGTCAACGAACCCATCCAGCTCGTGACGCTCGCGCTCTACGTCCTCAACGCGACGCTTGTCAGCTACGTCGTCGACCAGGCCGCGCGTCGGACACGAGCCGCCAGGCGCGCCGCAGCAGAAGCGGAACTTCTCGCAACTGTCGCGGGGAGTGTGCTCCGCGGGCAGAGCGCGCTCCAGGCGTTGATCAGCCGGACGAGGGAGGCGTTCTCCCTGACCGGAGTGCGCCTCGTGGTCGACGGGCAGGTACTGGTTCGTGATGGCGAGCCGACCCCCGACGAGAAATTCACCGCGGTGCCCGTTGGCGATCGGGCAACACTCGAGCTCCACGGAGGCGACCTGCAGGCATCCGAACGTCGTCTTCTCGCCGTGATCACCGCTCAGGTCAACGCCGCGCTCGAACACTCCGACCTCACGGCAACGGCTCGCGAGGTCGGTCCGCTCGCCGAGACCGATCGGGTACGGAGCGCGCTGCTGTCCGCCGTCAGTCACGATCTTCGGCGCCCGCTCGCCGCGGCGACAGCTGCCGTGAGCGGATTGCGTGCGACCGATGTTTCCTGGTCGCCCGACGATCGAGAGGAGCTCCTCGCTACCGCGGAGGAAAGCCTCGGGACCCTCTCCTCGCTCGTCACTACTCTCCTCGATGTGAGCCGGGTGCAAGCCGGTGTGCTCGGGGTGTCACTGAGTCGAGTCGCCGCAGACGACGTCATCCTTCCCGCGCTTGACGAGCTTCACCTGGGACCGCGCGACGTCGAAATCGCCCTGGAACACGGGCTGCCAGACATCATCGCCGACCCCGGGCTGCTGCAGAGGGTGGTCGTCAACATCCTCGCGAACGCGACCCGCTTCGCCCCGCCGGGAACCCGGGTGCGGGTCGCGGGGAGCAGCTTCGGCGGCACCGTCGAGATCCGCATCATCGATCACGGCCCCGGCATCGCCCCCGAACGTCGCGACGACGTCTTTATGGCATTTCAGCGTCTTGGGGACACCGACAACCTCACTGGACTCGGCCTCGGGCTCGCGCTGTCCAAGGGATTCACCGAGGGGATGGGCGGAACTCTCGAGGTGGAGGACACCCCCGGCGGTGGACTGACCATGGTGATCGCTCTCCCCATTGCCGAGGACGTTCCCGCCGAGACCGGATTCGTTAGCACCCCACCCGCTCCGAACGACCAGGAATGACCGACATGAAGATTCTCATCGCGGACGACGACCCGCAGATCCTCCGCGCGCTTCGGGTCACCCTGCGGGCACGGGGGTATGACATCGTCACCGCCGCGACCGGAGTGGAAGCGATCAACGCGGCGATCGAGCACCGCCCCGACATTTTCATGCTCGATCTCGGGATGCCGGAGCTCGACGGCATCGAGGTGATCCAGGCGCTGCGCGGGTGGACCCAGGCGCCGATCCTTGTTGTCTCTGGTCGCACGGGCGCAACCGACAAGGTCGAGGCATTGGATGCCGGTGCCGATGACTACGTCACCAAGCCCTTCTCCATCGATGAACTCCTCGCCCGGATCCGGGCCCTCACCAGGCGGGTGCCGTCACAGGAATCCGTTCCGGTGACGCGGATCGCCGATATCACCATCGACCTCGCGGCGCGCAGCGTCACCCGATCCCTCGCCTCCGGGACCGAGTCGGTACGACTCACGCCCACCGAATGGCAGGTGCTTGAGCTTCTCGTCCGGAATCCGGGAAAACTGGTCACTCGTCAGAGTCTCCTCAGCGACATCTGGGGATCTGAGCACATCACCGACACCGGGTACCTGCGGTTGTATATCGCCCAGTTGCGCAAGAAGATCGAGCCGGATCCATCCAGGCCGCGATTTTTGCTCACTGAACCCGGCATGGGCTACAGGTTCCAGACGGATGACGCGGGATCCGGGCCTGCTCCGGCGTCAACGATGACGGCGCCAACATCTGAAACCTAGGGGGCAACCCCAGTGGGTTGAACGCGCAGGACCGCCAGAATTACGGATGCCCGGCGTACCTCCGTACCCGACGGATTCGGGCATCGAGGGGACGACCAGTGAATGACCGACTTTCCTCGGCGGTATCAGAGTCAGGGCGCCACGAAGCTGCAGGCGCCGTACCAGCCGTCGAGCCCATACTCCGCCTCGGAATTGTGCTTCGTCGCGTAATGATCATCACTCTCATGCTGCTGCTCATCGGGCCGACCCTGTGGACGGCGGTGACCGGTCAACGCACCCTGAGGATTGAGGGAGTCCTGAGCGACGCCGCCAGCAGCATCGCCATCGTCGGTCCGGCCGCTGGCGCGCCGGCCGTGGGGGAGACGGTGGTCGTTCGCACGTCGACGACACCGCTCTCGGTGGCCGTCGGGCGCGTGGCTGAGGTGGACGACGGCACTGTCGCTCTCCGCGACATCGTCAGTCCGGCCGCGTGGACGGCATCCGTAACCGATCTGAGTGGATCGGTACTCGCCATCTTCGACGGACCGGTGGCCGCATTCCTGGCTGGCCTCCCGCCGACGATGGCGAGTACCGGGATCATTCTCCTGATTGTCGGGCTCGTCGCCCTCCCCCTGCGGCATCGCGACCCGGACGACGCTGGTGCCGTGCCGCTCCCGTTCGCCCGCCACCACAAGGACATCACAGAGTTCGGTCGCACCTAGGATCGATGATCCTCTGAGCGCGGGAGCGGCGCGCGGGAGCAGTGCGCGGGAGCGGCGTCGCGCTCTCTTCGTCAGGTCAATCCTGAACGGGCACGGTCTCGTCGACGGCATCGGTTCCGGCGTAGGTGCCGGACTGGCCGGACGGCTTCGAACCGCCGTGGTCGTCTGCTCCGTCCACTGAGTCGTCGGAGCTGGCGCCGTCGGAGCCCGTCCCGTCAGCCGGCGGGGTTTCGAGCGACGAGTGGTCAGCCGCGTCAGCGTTCTTGGCTTCTTCGTAGTTGCCGTCGCGCTGCCCCTGGTCGGGGAGCTCAGGGAGCGTGTCGTTTCCGCTTTCGGTGGGGTGCTGGTCGGTCATGCGGGGGTCCTTTCATTGACGGATGCCCCGAGGCTACCCACCGGCGGCACAAAGCGCACAGCTCTTCCACTGTCGCCTCATTGGGTGTACATTCCCGCGCTCTGCGGCTCGCCCTCGCGGGTCAGAGTCGTCCTGTCAGGTTGTTGCGGAAGCTCGTCGATCGGTCGTCGAGCCCGACGAACTGCACGGTCGTGCCGTGCGCCCTGTACTTGGATTCGATCGAGTCGAGGACCGCGACTGTCGACGCGTCCCAGATCTGCGACGCGCTGAAATCGACGATCACCTCGGCCGGGTCCTGGCCGTACGAGAACTGCTCGACGAGGTCATTGCTCGATCCGAAGAAGAGCGGACCGTTCACGGCATAACGCACACTCAAGCCGTCCTCTGAGACGGTCCTCGAGACGCGAACGACGTGCGCCACCCGGCGCGCGAACAGCACGATGGCGAGGACAGCGCCCGCGGCAACGCCGACGGCCAGGTTGTGCGTGACGACAACGACGAGAACCGTCGTGAGCATCACGACAGTCTCGGGAACCGGCATCCGCCTGAGCGTCGACGGCGAGACGCTGTGCCAGTTCACCGTGGTGATGGCAACGATCATCATCACCGCGGCGAGGGCCACCATCGGGATCTGCTCCATCACGTCGCTGAGCACCGTCACGAGCAAAAGAAGCACAACGCCGGCAACGAAGGTCGAGATCCGCGTGCGTGCCCTGCCCAGCTTCACATTGACCACGGTCTGGCCGATCATGGCACAGCCGGCAATGCCGCCGTAGAAGCCAGCCAGAGTGTTCGCAATGCCGAGTGCCCAGGACTCGCGGTTCTTCGCTGACCGGGTCTCGGTGATGTCGTCGACGAGCTTGGCCGTGAGCAGCGTCTCCATGAGACCGACGAAGGCAACGCTGAGAGCCGTCGGGCCGATGATCGAGAGGGTCTCGAGGTTGAGCGGCACGAGAAGAGGGGTGATCCCGGGAAGGCCACCGGCAATGTCGCCCTCGTCGCCGACAGTGGGCACTGTGAGGTGGGCCACCATGGTGATCGCCGTCACGACGACGATCGCAACGAGCGGTGCCGGAATCACTGTCGTGATTTTCGGCAGGACCAGAACTATGACGACGGTCAGGACGAACAGTGGATACACCAGCCACGGCTGTCCGAGGAGGTGGGGCACCTGCGCGGTGAAGATCAGGATGCCGAGGGCGTTCACGAAACCGATCATCACGGAGCGGGGAATGAATCGCATCAAGCGGGCCAGCCCGGTAACGCCGAACAGCACCTGGATCAGGCCGGCGAGAATGACGGCGGGCAGCAGATACTCGACGCCGTGCTCCTTGACCAGCGGAGCGACGACAAGTGCGACGGCTCCCGCTGCCGCGGTAATCATCGCGGGTCGTCCGCCGAGGAACGACATCGAGATCGCGAGAACGACGGATGCCACGAGGCTGACCTTCGGATCCACGCCGGCGATCACGGAGAACGAGATCACCTCGGGAATGAGCGCCAGCGTCGTGACAATGCCGGCGAGTACTTCGACACTCAGGGCTTTGGGGTTCCTGAGTGTGGCGAGAACCGTCGGGGCCAGGGGAGCGCCGGAGCGCGCCGGGGTAGCGGCTGATCGTGGTGAAGGCACCGGTCAACTGTATTCTCTCGCCCGGCGGCCCGTAGGCTCGGAGAATGCCCTCCTACCGAGTGACCATCAGCGTTGGCAGGCTGGCGCCACGGGTGATGCCTGACTCAGTGCTCCCCGGAGCTGCTGCCGCTGCGGCTGAGCTCGTCGTTGTTGAAGCATCCGATCTCTCCGTCGTCGCCGGCTCTCCTCGGATCGTCGTGCGGTTTACCGCCGAGGATGCCAGTGAGGCGCTGAGGGTGGGCAGTCACGTGGCGGAGCAGACCGGGCTCATCGCTGAGGTTCTGAACTGGACGGTGACCGCTCGTGACCAGGGACGTTGGTACCTTGTGCGCTGACCGGTAACCCGCCAGAGTTCGGACCAGAAAGTTCGGCGCACTACACCGGTATGAGGGGTGGTGACACAATCCATTCCCGTTTACCGTTGGAGTCCCATGTCAGATGTGCGCCCCGAGCGAGCAAAATCACCGCCCCCACCGGTGCTTTTTGGGCGTGCCCGCCAGCTGGATGCGATAGTGCGAACAGCCTCGACGGTGGAGGGCGGAGCGAAGTTCGTCCTCATCGAGGGGGAGTCGGGATTCGGAAAGACGGCGCTTCTTCGGGCGGCTCTGGCTGTCCTTCCTGACTGGCCGCGGTACCACGCCGTGGCGGACGCCTATGAACGGGCTCTGCCGTACGGTGTCCTGAATCAGCTCCTCGCACCTTTCGACCAGTCCCTGCTTCCGCCTGTCCTGGCCGGCGGGGTCGAGCAGGACGTCTCGGCCCTCGTCGCGGGGGCCGCGCTTCTCGCGGTGGTGGATGCGAGCGAGGGAGCATCCATCATCACCATCGACGATACGCAGTGGGTCGACGAACAATCGGCGAGGGCGCTCTGGTTCGCCGCGCGGCGATCACTGTATGACCGACTGCTCTTTATCGTCGTCGCCCGCCCCGTTGCCACTGACCTCCTCAACCAGGTGAGGAGGTTCGCTCTCGATGGCGAATCCGGTATCCGCGTCGAGGTCGACGGGCTGTCGCCGGATCACGTGGTGGACTTCGTCCGGACGGTGCTCGGTGTGTCTGTGCCGCGCCGGACCGCCAAGCGGCTGGTCGCTGCCACCGATGGCAATCCGCTCCACATCCGGGCGATTCTGGACCGGGTGGCATCCGCCCCCGACGTGGCCGTCGAAATCGAACGCCGGCTCGGTGACGGAGCGCTCGCGCCCGCGCCGGGCTTCGACACCATCACCAGGGAGGCAATGGACCGGATGCCGGAGGCCGCGCGCAGGGTCATACACCTCGTCGCAACGCTGGAGGGCCCGGTCAGCGCCAGCCTGCTGATGGCGGCAGCCGGCCGTCTGGGATCGCCGACCGTCACGATGGATGCAATTGACGACGCAATCCTCTCCGGCATGATCGATGCCGGGGAGGGGAGCGGGTCGCTCGAGTTGCGGATGCATCACCAGCGGGTCGGTGACGCTGTGCTTGCAGAGCTCCCGGAGAGGTCGCGGCAGGAACTGCACAGAGCGGCTGCCGAGGTTGTCGGAGGCGATCGAGGTCTCCGTCACCGGGTCAGGTCTGCGCCTGGCCCCGACGATTCACTCGCGAGAACACTCGACGCGGCGGCGGAAGAAGCCCTGCGGAACCATGAGGCGGCGAGAGCCGTACGTTACCTTCGCTGGGGTTCATCCGTGTCCAGCTCTTTGGCCGACCGGCACGAACGGCTCATCAGGGCAGGTATTTACGCCGTCACGACACAGCATTACAGCCTCCTGGTGCCGGCCATGCCTGAGTTCAGTAACCTCCCCGCAGGGCCGGAACGGGATCTTCTCCTCGGCAGCGCACTCTACGCGATGGGAGACATCGCGCCCGCGAGGACGATGCTCTCCCGTGCAGCGCTGTGTCGCCCGGCAACCCTGCGAGAGAGAGCCATCGTGGCTCTCGCCAATGGCTCGATGGCATACCTGGAGATCGAAGCGCGCAGGTTCGAGGCCGTCTGCCAGGCGTGCGACGCTGTCCTCTCCGAGGTCGGGAGAACCCGTTCTGCCCTGCTGGACACTCCGGAGTCAATCGGCGGCGTCGACCTTGACGAACTGGAAGGCATCGCGCTCACCTGGCGGACGCTCGCGAGGTGGCGGTCGGGTGCCGCGGAACCCGTCGATGCGGAGATCTCCGAGCACATCAGCCGGGGGGAGCAATCGGGTTTTGAGCCGCGCCACGCGCTGATGCTGGTCGTTCGCGGCGGAGTTCGCCGCCAGCAGGGTCGCCTCGATGACGCGATCCGCGACCTTGAGCTGGGGATCGAACTGACGGACGCGATAAACCCCGCACTCGCTCCCTTCGGGCGCATCGAGCTCGCCCTTGCCCAGTTCAGACGCGGGAACTGGGACGACGCGTCGACCGCCGCCGCTGTCGCTGTGTCACTTGCCGACGACTTCGGTGGTTCCTGGACATACGGGAGTTGCCAGGTCGTTGCCGCGCTCGTGCCAGCGGCGCGCGGTGAACTCGAAGCAGCGGAGATCCTCCTCCCCGACGCCGACCTGTCGCGATCCGCGGTCGACACGTCCCTCACCATGCTGGTTAGGGCTGTCGCCGCGCGGGCAAAGGGTGACCGCGCCGCTGTCGTGCGCATCGCCAGGCAGGCGCTCGCGACCGAGCACCCCCGCGCTCAGGTTGAGCGTGGCTGGTGGCTCGAGCTCCGCGACGAATCGGCGCTTCCCTCGCGTCCATCGGCGGCGACGAAGGACCCCCTGAGCGTGCTCAGCGGGCGGGAGCGCGAAGTCGCACGCCTTGCTGCCCAGGGACTCACGAACCGAGAGGTGGCCCAGCGCCTCTTCGTCACCGTCAAGGGTGTCGAGTACCACATGGGCAATGTTCTCGCGAAGCTCCATCTCACCTCGCGGCGCGGCATCCGGCACCTGATCGACGGGGAGGAGTTACCTCCGTCCGCCCAACCTGAGAGATCCCTGACTAGGGATGCCCCCTAGTGTGCGGCGTAGTCAGCTCGGACACACTATCTCTGTAGCTTCGCGTCCGTCGGTGTTCTCGTGGGGCAGCTTGAACACCGATGGCGCGTGGCTCAAACTTTTGGTCGATCGAGTTTTGGTCGATCGCGGTTGGTTGTTGAGGTCGGTTGTCGAGAAGACGCCGTCGCCCGGGCACCAGCGGCCCCCTTACCATTGAACCCATGGTGAGCATGGCTGAATCGTTGGAACGCCTGTCGGAACTTGCCGCGTCGCCGGTCGTGATGAAGGTGGCATCCGCGTTCTCCGCAGCCGGATTTGAACTCGCGCTCGTCGGCGGTCCGGTGCGGGATGCCATGCTGAGCCGCCCGGTCACCGACCTCGACTTCACCACGAACGCGTCGCCGGATGAGATCCTCGCGGTTACCAAACCCGTTGCAGACGCGCAGTGGGACATCGGCCGCGACTTCGGCACCATCGGCGCGCGAGTGACGGCGAACGGTGTGACCGAGACCGTGGAGATCACCACCTATCGCGCTGACGCCTACGACGGTGTAACCCGCAAGCCGGTCGTCGCGTTCGGCACCAATCTCGAAGACGATCTTCACCGGCGCGACTTCACGGTCAACGCCATGGCGTTCCGGGTGCCCGAGAAGATCCTCGTCGACCCGCACGGCGGTGTTGAGGATCTGCTCGCTGAAACCCTGCGGACCCCGAGTGCCCCAGAGGTCAGCTTCGGAGACGACCCACTGCGGATGCTCCGTGCCGCACGTTTCGCCGCCCAGCTGGGGTTCTCCGTTGAACCGGCGGCAGCCGCGGCGATGAGCGATATGGCTGACAGCATCCGGATCGTGTCTCCCGAACGGGTGCAGGGGGAACTGTCGAAGCTGTTGCTCACCGACAAGCCGAGGGCGGGGATCGAGCTCCTCGTCGACACCGGCATCGCGGAGATCGTGATCCCGGAGATTCCCGCGCTGCGGCTGGAGATCGACGAGCACCACCACCACAAAGATGTCTACCAGCACTCGCTGACTGTGCTCGAACAGGCCATCGATTACGAAAAGGCGCGGCATCCGGGCGAGGCGCCGGACCTCACGTTGCGACTCGCGGCCATCCTGCACGACATCGGGAAGCCCGCAACCCGTCGGCTCGAGCCCGGCGGAGCTGTGAGCTTCTACCACCACGACATGGTGGGCTCGAAACTGGCGAAGAAGCGATTGACCGCGCTCCGGTACGACAACGACACGGTGAAGGATGTTTCCCGGCTCATCGAGCTTCACCTCCGGTTCTTCGGCTACACCGACGGGGCCTGGACCGACTCCGCGGTGCGCCGTTACGTGCGGGATGCCGGCCACTTGCTCGAACGGCTGCACATCCTCACCAGGGCCGATGTCACCACCCGAAACCGCCGCAAGGCAGACCGCCTCGGATTCGCTTACGACGACCTCGAAGCCCGCATCGCCGACCTGCGCGAACGCGAGGAGATGGAATCCGTTCGTCCGGATCTCGACGGCAACGATATCCAGCGGATTCTGGGAATCAAGCCGGGCCGCGAGGTGGGCGAGGCCTACAAGTGGTTGCTCGAGCTGCGCCTCGATGAGGGACCGCTTGGCGCGGAAGAAGCCGAACGTCGTCTTCGTGAGTGGTGGGCTCAGCGGGACGCGAGTTCGTGAGCGGCGGGGCAGCGACGGCACTCGACCTGAGAGCACTCGCTGAGCCGGTGACCGGCCCCGAACTGCGCTCATTTCGTCACACGTCCATCGCTGCCGGGGTGCCGAGGCTGGACCCGACAGCGCCGAGCCTCCGGGGATGGCTGACCGTCATCGGCATGGCCGTGTTCGGCGTTGCCAGTGCCCTTGTCGGCCTGCTGATCCTCGTCGAGGGCGTCAGCGTCGAAAGTGTCGTGGTCGCCCTCGTCTCAGCGCTGATGGTCTTCGGTTCAACGCTCATCGTCGGGCGATTTCGCTGGCCGCGATGGGGATCACGGTTGTGGCGGGACCGGTTCCGGATCGCCCGCTTCGCCGAGCAGAATGGCGCCAGGTACACAGTGGTCATGCCAGCGCCACAGCTGGCCGGGATGCTCTTTTCGCGCGGCGACCGGAGGCGCGCGTCCGACGTCGTCGACTTTGGTGAGCAGTCACGGTGGAGCGTCGGTAATCTCTCCTATCTGAGGAGTCTTCCGAAGGGTGGTGCTGAACAGCACGTGTGGGGTTACGTCGAGGTCGACCTGCCCCGACGGTTCCCGCATATCGTCCTTGACTCACTGTCCAACCACGGTTTGCGCGGGCGCGAACTCGAGAACCCGTACTCGGGGCAGGGCGCCATCGCGCTCGAGGGTGACTTCAGCCGTCACTTCCGGATGACCTGTCCGCCCGGATACGAGCGTGACGCGCTCTACCTGCTCACCCCGGACCTGATGGCCGTCCTCATCGATGAAGGCCGGGACTTCGACATCGAAGTCGTTGACGACAGGCTTTTCCTTTACCGGCCACGGCCGTTCGCCCTCGCTGAGCCCGCGGAGTGGGAGCGCATCCAGCGGATCATCGGCACTATTGCCGAGGGCGCGTACAAGCGAACCGTGAATTATCGGGACGAGCGCGTCGGGGACGTCAGGACGGACATCGTCGCCGATGGCGGGAGACGGCTGCCGACGCCGAACCTCACGGTGATTGTTCTCGTCACGTACGCGGTCTGTGTCATCGCCGCTGTCGTCGCGGGTATTCTCGGCGGCTGAGGGCCCTGCAGCGCTCAGACTCCCTGCAGCGCTCAGACTCCGTGCAGCGCACAGCGTCCGGCTGTCAAGCCCTTTTTACTCGGGTGTTCCGCGCCTATTTTGGGTGTCGAGAGCGTACTCAACGCAGCGTACGCATGTCAGGAGAATCTCATGCGCATCACCACCGCCGAGCGAATCGACACAGCGACCACATTCGGTCGCAAACCGAAGACGGCAACCTGGCTTGTTCATATCCAGCTCGAGAGCGACAAGGTGGAACGGGATGTTGAACTTCACCTCAAGCACGCCGGGCAGGACGTTGAGAAAGTGCTCCTTAACGGCATGACTATCGGATTCGTCCACCATGTCGAACCGGTGTACGTCGCGCTGACGGGTCCTGACCTCGCGCGGGCCGTCGAGGTTTCTCAGAAGCTCACTCTCGACGGGAGCATCCGTTCGCTCCTCAACACAGTGTCACCGGAGAAGCTCGGCGCGCACTGACCCGCAGAAAGCCCCTGTTGCTGGCCTCATCGCGCGCGTAGTGTCTGCAGAATGACTCACTCACACGACCCGGACGACCGGGTGAAGCCAGCTATTCCAACGGAGGAATACGGCTCGGACGAGAAATTCAGGACCGCCGACAAATCTCAGGCAGCGAACGGTGCAGATTACACAACGACCGGTGACCCCATCGAGGATCCGGAACACCTCGCCGAAGAAAACCAACTTCACGCCACGGTGGGAAATCCGCTTTCGGGCACCGATGCGGTCGACGACGACGTTGACCGGACGACGCCGGGAAATCCGATCTCGTCGGTGGAACACGACGTCGAGGAAGATCTGCCTCACGCGACGCCGGGTAATAACCCGGTGATCCCCGAGGACTGACGCCGCAGCATCCGTCGTGCGCGGTCGGGGTGACCCCGATGCAGCATTTACGATTGACGGATGCCCGAAATACTGCTGCAAGGCGCGTCCGCGCCCAGCCGCAGGACAGATCACGGCAGCCCTCCCCTGCCCAGCCGCAGGACTCATCGCGGCAGGAGCAACGTCGCCGCGTACTCGATGCTCGCACCGAGCCTCTTCGGCCTCGCCGCGTTCCTTGTGCTGCCGATCCTCGTGGTGTTCTGGTTGAGCTTCCAGAGCTGGGATCTGCTCTCCCCGATAACGCCGGTCGGTTTTGCGAACTACGGTGACGTGTTCAGTGACCCCACGTTTTACAACTCGCTCGCCGTGACGCTGTTCTTCGTCGTGATCGTGATTCCGGTGCAGACGGTGCTCGGCGTCGTCGCCGCTTCGCTGCTCACCCGCGGGCTCCCCGGGTCACTGTTCTTCCGAACCATTTACATTCTCCCGTGGGTATGTGCCCCGCTCGCTCTCGGCATCGTCTGGCGCTGGATCCTGGCGCCCACCGATGGCCTGCTCAACGACCTGATCGGCACACGCATCGAGTGGCTCAGCGATCCCGCGCTTGCGCTCCCATCCGTTGCCGCCGTGGTGATCTGGTCAAACGTCGGCTACATCACCCTGTTCTTCATGGCGGGACTGCTCAATATCCCCACTCAGATCCTCGACGCTGCGCGCATGGACGGGGCGGGTCCGATCGCCACGTTCTTCCGAATCAAGCTGCCGCTACTCAGGCCGACCACCTTCTTCGTGCTCGTCACGAGCGTGATCAGCGTCTTCCAGTTGTTCGACCAGATCTACGCGCTCACCGGCGGTGGTCCGTTCGTCGTGACGGATGCCGGTACGTACGGCAGGACCGACGTCGTCGCGTCCCGCATCTACAGCGAGGCTTTCTCGACCTTTGATCTCGGGCACGCCGCCGTCATGGCCGTTGTGCTTCTGTCCGTGCTCGTCGTCATCACGCTTGGCCAGCAGCTCTACTTCGGCAAGAGGACGACCTATGACCTCTCCTAGCCGCATCATCACCACCATCGGCGCCTACCTGATCCTCATCGCGGCCGCCATCGTCACGCTCGGGCCATTTGTGCTCAGCGTGATGACCGCATTCAAATCGCCGCGCCAGTTCGCGAGTGAGGATTCACTCACCGTGCCGGCTCCGTTCGCGTTCGAGAACTTTGTGACGCTGCTCACCGGGCCAGCCGAATTCGGGAATGCGATCCTCGTGACGGTCGCCGTGACATCCGTCATCGTCATATTCCAGCTGGGGTTCTCGGTGCTCGCTGCATATGCCTTCGCCCGCATCGACTTCGTTGGCCGCCGTGTGCTGTTCTGGGTCTATCTCTCCGGCCTGATGGTCCCAAATATTGTGCTCGTCATTCCGCTGTACCTGATGATGGTCGAACTCGGACTTCGCAACACGTTCTGGGGACTGGTTCTGCCGTTCATGTTCGGTAGCCCGTATGCGATCTTCCTGCTCCGCGAGTATTTCCGCGGCATTCCCAATGACCTCGTCGATGCCGCGAGGATCGACGGGGCCGGGCACTGGCGCATCCTCCGCAGCATCATCGTTCCCCTCTCGAAACCGATTCTCGCGACACTTACCCTCATCACCATCGTCAGCCAGTGGAACAGTTTCCTCTGGCCCCTCGTCATCACGACGGGACCGGACTGGAGGGTCATCACAGTCGCAACTGCTAGCCTCCAGTCTCAGTACAACGGCAATTGGACCCTCGTGATGGCCGCGACGACGCTCGCCCTGGTCCCGCTGGTCGTGCTGTTTTTGGCCTTCCAGAAGCAGGTCGTCCGCTCCATCACGATCTCCGGATTCAAGTAAAAGAAAGACCACCCGAAATGGCTCAGCGTTTTCTTCAGTTTGCGGCAGTCGTCGCCGCGTCCGCCCTCGCACTCACCGGTTGTGCGGCAGGCAGCCCTGACGACGAAAAGACGACAGTGTCGTTCCGGCTCTGGGACGACACCGTGGCCGAGGCCTATGAGGAATCCTTCGCGGCGTTCGAGAAGCAGAATCCCGAGATCGACGTCGAGATCAACATCGTCGGCTGGGGCGACTACTGGACCAAGCTCCGCACCGACATCGCCGGCAAGACGATGGATGACATCTTCTGGGTCAACAACTCCTACTTCGGCGCATACGCCGATTCGGGAAAGCTCGTGAACGTCGACGACGTCCTCGGCGACGACGCCAGCGCCGAGTGGGAACAAAGTGTTGTCAACCAGTTCACCCGCGACGGCAAGCTGTGGGGAGTTCCGCAGCTGTACGACGCCGGAGTGGGTGTCTACTACAACAAGGCGCTTCTTGACGCTGCGGGAGTGACCCCTGAGTCCCTCGCCGACCTCACCTGGTCCCCGGACCCGGCCGCGGACACCTACCTGCCTGTCGCGAAGGCGCTGACCCTCGACACAGCCGGAGTCTCGGCCGCTGACCCCGCGTTCAACGGGGCGATCGCGCAGTACGGCACAAACGTCGGTTACGACACCCAGGCGATCACGCTCCCGTTCATCGGATCGAACGGCGGTGTCTACCAGGAGGGCGACGAGTTCGCCTTCACGGATCCCAGGACGGTCGAAGCTGTCAGTTACCTCGTGAACGCCATCAACGTTGCGAAGGTCGCGCCGTCAGCCGCTGACACCAACACCAACAGCGACTTCAGCCGTGACGCGTTCCTGCAGGGCAAGGTCGCCATGTTCCAGTCGGGCCTCTACAACCTCAAGAACATCGCCGACGGCGCGGAATTCGAGTGGGGCGTCGCGCCGATTCCCGCCGGGCCTGCTGGCCGTGTCT
Organism: Mycetocola sp. Y442; assembly: GCF_056898615.1. Taxonomy (NCBI): domain Bacteria; kingdom Bacillati; phylum Actinomycetota; class Actinomycetes; order Micrococcales; family Microbacteriaceae; genus Mycetocola; species Mycetocola sp. Y442. The sequence goes on along the minus strand of NZ_JBXHBV010000003.1, from coordinate 339,210 downwards.
CGGTGACGAACGGCGTCGTCGTCGCTGGCAACGCGGCATCCGAGAAACAGGATGCCATCGCGGAGGTCCTCGCCTGGCTTGGCTCGGAGGAAGGTAACGGGTATCTCGGTACCTCGGGTGCAGCCGTGCCCGCTGTGAAGAGCGCGCAGGCTGGTTACTTCGACTTCTGGGACGGCGAGAACGTCTCGGTGGACCCGTTCTTCGACGTGATCGACGAGGCCGATCCGATTCCCGCTCCGACCGGACCCAACTACGGCAAGGGATTCGAGGCGTTCGACCCGATCTTCCAGGAGATCTTCAAGGGAACGCTCGACGTGAAGGCCGGTCTGAAGCGGGCCGAGGACGCGGCGAACGCGGCGATCGCGGGCTAGCTCTCCCGAGCCCGCCCCGCGCGTTGCCCCACCCCGAGAACATCACTTCCGGCCGAGGCCATCAGTTCCGCGGGGTGTTCTCGACCGGAACTGATGTTCTCGTGCCTACCGGCGTGCCGACTGGGGCAGGCCAGCCTCGCGCAGCGCCGCGGTGAGAAGCCGCGGGCTCAGCGCGGCATCCCACAACCACCTGACCATCCCGTTGCCGGTGCCGCGCATCAGATCCTCGCGCCGTTTCTCAGCCCACACGATCTCTTCGATGCTCGTGCCGCCGGTCATGGATGCCCGCGAGTACTTGACGTAACCGTCGAACTCGCCGAGCAGTCGAAACGCTGGCCAGCCGAAGTCAGCGAACCAGGTGGTGCCGTTCCTGTCGGTCACCGGGAACTGGAGAACAGGTGCCGGAAATCCGCACCGGTACATGGTCACCCTGCTTGCCGACTCGCCGGGTGACTCCGCGTTCGGCGACGCGAAGGTGATTGCCCGCAGGGCCCGGCGGGAGCCTCTGGCCGGCCCCAGCGCGGCGAGTCGCTCCAAAAGATCGCTCCGCACGAGCTCGGCCGCTGTCGTGTCGTCGCGGCCGCGCGCATCGCGGCCGCGCGCATCGCGACCGAGTGCGGCGTCGAGCGTGACAACCGCTGAGAGGAAGGTCGCCGATCGAGCGAGGTCGAGCATCGTCCGCGCCAGACTCGTCACGAGAGTGCCGTTGAGATCCACGACGTCAGTGTCCCCGAGCGGCGCCTGATGCCACAGAACACCGTTGCGGGACGCGCGCCGACTGCCGTCGGCCGAATAGAGGTGAACGGTGTCGGGCCAGCTGCCGATCACCGGAAGCCCCCACAGGGCAGCCGCCGACTCGTAGCCAAACACCGCGCCGCCCGCACGGGTGGCTGTGGCCGCCCGCATGCGGAGCAGGTACCTGTCCCGGTCGGTGAGTGCTGCCCAGGTATCACTCGCGACATAGGCGCCGCGGCGGAGGCCGACGACAGTGCCGGACGCGAGGCCGCGCCGAAGCGCCCTCCCGTCGCCCCCGATCAGTTCGAGGGAGCGGGTGAGTTGCAGGGGGTCGTCGTCGCGAATCAGATCGGTCGCCATGGTCTCGAGGATGGCGCGGCTCGGCGGCGTGTAGCGAGGTTGCCGGGTAAGCGGTGGGAAGGGTGGCGGGGATGGCGGCGCTGTGGGGGACTTCTCGCGGCGCGACCGAGCCTGGAGCGAGAACATCAGCTGCGGTCGAGAACACCAGGTGCGCCGGATGTTCTCGACCGGAAGTGATGCCCTCGCGATGTCCTGCGCCGGCAGCAGCCACGGACCGAGCCATAGGATGCCGGCCCCAATAGGTAAAACCCGGCGAGATCCGGTAAGCTACTCAGGTTGCCCGTATGTGAACACTCTGTTCCCGTCCGGTCAACGATGCTAGAACCCTCCTGCTGCAGATCGTCTGCAGCCGTTCGAGTCCGAAGGAGGTGGGTTAGTGACGCATCAGTATGAACTCATGGTTATCCTCGACCCCGAGATTGACGAGCGCACAGTTGCTCCCAGTCTCGATAAGTTCCTTAATGTCATCCGCAACGATGGTGGAACCATCGACAAGGTTGACATCTGGGGCCGTCGTCGCCTGGCTTACGAAATCAACAAGAAGACCGAAGGCATCTACGCCGTCGTCGACTTCACCGCGACGAGCGAAGCAACGGTCGAGCTCGACCGTCAGCTGAAGCTCTCCGAGGCAGTCATGCGCACCAAGGTGCTGCGTGCCGAAGAGGCAATCGCTCTCGTTGAGTCCGAAGGCAAGCGCGCCGAGGAGAAGGCCGCCCGCAAGGCTGCTGCCACCAAGGCCAAGGTTGACGCCAAGCCTGCCGAGCCGGCAACGGTCGAAGGCGCTTAGTCCCGATGGCTGGCGAGACCGTAATCACCGTGGTGGGCAACCTCACGTCTGACCCTGAGCTGCGTTACACGCAGAACGGGCTGGCGGTTGCCAACTTCACCATCGCATCCACTCCGCGCAATTTCGATCGCGCGGCAAACGAGTGGAAAGACGGCGAAGCACTGTTCCTGCGAGCGAGCGTTTGGCGTGAATTCGCCGAGCACGTCGCCGGATCGCTCACCAAGGGTAGCCGTGTCATCGCTACCGGGCGTCTGAAGCAGCGTTCGTACGAAACGAAGGAAGGCGAAAAGCGCACCTCGATGGAACTCGAGGTTGACGAAATCGGCCCTTCGCTTCGGTACGCAACCGCACAGGTCAGCCGCGCACAGTCCTCCGGCGGTGGTGGTGGCCGCGGCCCCGCTGCAGTCCAGGACGAGCCGTGGGCAGCAAGTGCACCGGCCGCCCCACAGGCGTTCGGTGGCGGCAACTCGAACGCAGGCAATGCGGGCAATTCCGGCGACAGCTGGAACACGCCCGGATCCTACGGCGACGACACCCCTTTCTAAACACTTCGTCCGCTGGGGCCCAGGTCCCGGCGGACACATTCACACTAAGGAAACCAAATGGCTGGAAAGTCTAGCGGCGCAAGCCGCAAGCCTGCCCGCGGTGGCAAGGGCGGCAAGCCGCTCGCTCCCGCGAAGGCAATCCGCGTTGGGGTCATCGACTACAAGGATGTCCCAACCCTTCGCAAGTTCATCTCCGAGCGTGGAAAGATCCGCGCCCGCCGCATCACCGGTGTTTCCGTCCAGGAGCAGCGCCTCATCGCCCGTGCAGTCAAGAACGCACGCGAGATGGCTCTTCTTCCCTACGCCGGCTCAGGCAGGTAAGGAACACTCACATGTCAAAACTCATCCTCACGCACGAAGTGACCGGTCTCGGCACTCCTGGTGACATCATCGAGGTCAAGAACGGTTACGCACGTAACTACCTGATCCCGCAGGGCTTCGGCATTGCGTGGAGCCGCGGTGCTGAGAAGCAGGTCGAGCAGATCAAGGCCGCACGCGCAGCGCGCGAACTTGCCACCCTCGAAGACGCTCAGTCCCTCAAGGCTGCCCTCGAAGGCACCAAGGTCAAGCTCGCCGTCAAGGCTGGCGCTGAAGGCCGTCTCTTCGGTTCCGTCAAGACAGGCACTGTCGCTGACGCGGTCGCCGCAGCTGGCCTCGGCCAGATCGACAAGCGCAAGATCGAGATCCTGTCTCCGATCAAGTCCGTCGGTACGCACGAAGCTCGGGTCCGCCTGCGCGAAGACCTCAGCGCCGTCATCACCCTCCAGGTGGTTGCTGCCAAGTAGTACAACGCGATGCGGGGTGACGGGTCAAAAGCCCGTCATCCCCTCTCGAATAAGCGGCTGAGCCCTCACGGGCTCAGCCGCTTTTTCGCGCCGTAAACATGAGGATTTATTCGACTTCTGTATGGATGCCTCTAGCCCTGTTAGCCGAAATGTCAAGTTATTTGTGCACAGGTTTTCGGCGGCGCGCCAACGTTCAACACAAACTCTAAACAGGTCGAAGTGCACACATGTGGAAACAGGATTTGCCCGGTCAGGAGCTATTTATCGGGAAAAAGTATTTCCCTTTCCACAGATCTATCCACACCTTGTGCACACACCGCCCGGCGTTTCGCCCACTTTATTCACAGAGTTATCCACAGGCGCATTTGTGCCGGGGGAGTGGCGCTCCTAGTGTGTAGCAGCGCAGGTTTTTATCGGGGCGCGCCAGGCGGTTCATCCCACCAATGTCGGTGGTCGATGATCTGCTGTAACTGAGCATGAAAGTCATGAGCTGTCCCCGCCGGACGGGCTGAAAAGCCAGAGGAGGAACGAGTGTCGATCGCTCATCTCGGGCTCAACGACCATCAGTCGTCGGGCGAACGACCGGAGCAGCGCGCTGAGCGGACCCCACCTCACGACCTGCTCGCTGAGCAGTCCGCTCTCGGTGGAATGCTCCTCTCGAAAGACGCAGTGGCTGACGTCGTCGAGTCGGTGCGCGGTGTTGACTTCTATATCCCCAAGCACGAAATCATCTTCGACGCGATTCTGTCGCTGTATTCCCACGGCGAACCGACGGATGTCATCGCCGTCACCGATGAACTGATCAAGACCGGTGAGCTGTCCCGTGCGGGCGGCGCTGATTACCTGCACACGCTGACGAGCCTCGTACCGACCGCAGCCAACGCAGGCTTCTATGCCTCGATCGTCGCAGAACGGGCGCTGCTCCGTCGCCTCGTCGAGGCGGGAACCCGCATCGTGCAGATGGGTTACGCGGGCGAGGGTGAGGTCCTCGACCTCGTCAACACCGCCCAGGCCGAGATCTACGGCGTGACCGGGTCGACGACGGCCGAAGACTACGTGCCGCTCAACGAAGCCGTCGGAACCGCGTTCGAAGAGATCGAAGCGAACAACGGCTCAGACGGCAAGATGGTCGGCACGCCGACCGGGTTCGCCGAACTCGACGACCTCACCAACGGCTTCCACGGTGGCCAGCTCATCATCGTGGCGGCCCGACCTGCGCTCGGTAAGTCGACCCTCGCGCTCGACTTCGCGCGCGCGGCATCGATCGGAAACGACCAGCCGTCGATCTTCTTCTCCCTGGAAATGGGGCGGAGCGAAATCGCCATGCGGCTCCTCTCAGCCGAGGCATCCGTGCCACTTCAGAGCATGCGTAAAGGAAACGTCGACCAGCGCGACTGGAACAAACTCGCGGCTGTGCGTGGGCGGATCAACGACGCCCCGCTCTACATCGACGACAGCCCCAATATGACGCTCGTCGAGATTCGCGCCAAGTGCCGCAGACTCAAGCAGCGCGTCGGACTCAAGCTCGTGGTGATCGACTACCTGCAGCTCATGACGTCCGGAAAGCGTGTTGAAAGCCGCCAGCAGGAGGTTTCCGAGTTCTCGCGTGCACTGAAGCTTCTCGCGAAGGAGCTCAAGGTTCCCGTCATCGCGCTTTCGCAGCTGAACCGTGGACCCGAGCAGCGTGCTGACAAGATGCCGGCGATCTCCGACCTCCGTGAGTCCGGTTCGCTCGAGCAGGATGCCGATATGGTCATCCTGTTGCACCGAGAGAGCGCCTACGAGAAAGACAACCCGCGAGCAGGTGAAGCGGACCTCATCGTCGCCAAGCACCGTAACGGACCTACGCGAACGGTCACCGTGGCGTTCCACGGCCACTTCTCGCGGTTCGCCGACCTCGCGCCGGCCTAAGCTCCGGCCGAGTCCCGCGTTCTTCTACGCCGCGTAGACTAGAGGTATCCCCCTCACGCTCCACCACGAAAGAGGCGTTCTCCTTGGCCAGTTCCGCCGCTGCTGCACCACGCGGCTCCGTCGACTCGACGTCGCGGTACTGGATCTTCCAGGTGCTGAGGGCGGTACCAGCGGCGGTCGCGGCCGCAGTCATCACGTTCAGCGTCGACCACTCGGCTCCCCTCGGTCTGACGGTCTTTGGCGCATTCGCCGTGGTCACCGGCCTGATGGCCGTGGTGTTCGTGCCACGGGTCCTCGCTGACGATCGGGGCTCGCGCCTCAACTTCCTCCTGAGCGGAGTTGTCAGCCTCTTCGCCGGCGCGGCCGCTCTGTTCCTCGCCGGAACCGGCACATCCGCGCTGCCCGGTCTCTTCCTCACGGTGATCATCTGGGCGCTGCTCACCGGCGTTCTCGAGCTCTACAGCGGCTTCCGCCTGCGCGGGCGATCGCCGTTCGCGCGAGACTGGATGACTGTCGGCGGGGCCACAGTGCTCCTCGGCATCGTCTACCTACTCGTGCCGCCGGGATTCGACCAGCACTACACCGGGCCTGACGGCGTCGACCGCAGCCTCACAGCATCCATCGTTACGGTGGGGGTCTTCGGCGCTTACGCCGCGATCGTCGCCGTGCTCCTCATCATTGGCGGTTTGTCGCTCAAATGGGGAACGGACGGCGCCGGGCGTTCGTCTACAACAGGCACTACGGAGTCACAATCATGAGCACACCACAGCCACCAAGCCGTCGCGAGATTCTCAAACCAGTCGAGTTGCTTGTCTTCGCTGCGGTCGCTGGAATCTTCACCGGCCTCGTGACCCTCATGGTGACCCGCGACATCTCCTTTGCGCTGATCGGGTTCGGTATCGCGTTCATCGTGACGCTCGTCTTCATCGCCATGTTCGCCCTCACGGTCAAGCCCGACGACATGGAGAAGAAAGACATTCACGACCAGGACACCGGGCACTGACTCTCGGGCGGTAATGCCCGAACTCTGGCAGTCGGGCTCTGGCAGTCGGCTTCTAGCAATCGGGTTCTGGCAGTCGGCTCCTGACCAGCGCCCGCTAGCTTGCTGGCACGGTCCGCGGATGCCAGGTCAGGCGTGTTCCAGGACGCAGTCCGGCCCCGGATAGACGAGGCTCTCGTGGCCATCGTCAAACCGGATGTAATAGGGCGGTGCGCCGTCCGGGCCACGCACCTCGAGGATCTGTCCGTGCCGTTCCGGCGCTCCGACGCTCTGGCCCCGAATGACAATCCGCTGTCCGGCTGTTGTCTGCATGATCGCCTCCCGATTTCAGGGTACGCGCGGTGTGCGAAACGCGGAAGGGTCGACGCGTGGCACTTGTCGAGCACGCGCCGAGAACATCAGTTCCGGTCGAGAACATCGGTTGCGCGTGATGTTCTCGACCGCTTCTGATTTTCTCGCGGTTACGCGGGCGCTACGCCAGGTAGTCGACGAGCTCGTCGGCGAGGCCCGTGTAGTGCGCGGGGGTGAGAGCGAGCAGGCGCTCCTTCGCGTCGACGCCGATGTCGAGCGTCGATACGAACTCGATCAGGTCGTCACGGCCGATGCGCTTGCCCCTGGTGAGGTCCTTGAGCAGGGCGTACGGGTCGGTGATCGTCGAGCGACCGGCGACAACCTCGGCGCGGATGACCGTCTGGATCGCCTCGCCGAGAACCTCCCAGTTGGCGTTGAGGTCCGCAGCCAGCACCTCGCGGTCGAGGTCGATCTCACCGAGACCGCGGGCGAGGTTGTCGAGGGCGAGCAGCGAGTGCCCGAGCCCGACACCGATGTTGCGCTGGGTCGTCGAGTCGGTGAGGTCGCGCTGCAGCCTGGAGGTGACGAGGGTTGCGGCGAGCGAGTCGAGCAGGGCGCTGGAGAGTTCAAGGTTGGCTTCGGCGTTCTCGAACCGGATTGGGTTGATCTTGTGTGGCATCGTCGACGAACCCGTGGCACCGGCCTGCGGGATCTGCCGGAAGTAGCCCATCGAAATGTAGGTCCAGATGTCGGTTGCGAGGTTGTGCAACACCCGGTTGGCGTGCGAGACGCGACCGTAGAGCTCCGCCTGCCAGTCGTGCGATTCGATCTGGGTGGTCAGCGGGTTCCAGACCAGTCCGAGCGATTCGACGAAAGCCCGGGACAGAGCCGGCCAGTCCGCTGTCGGATCAGCGACGGTGTGAGCGGCGAAGTTGCCTGTCGCGCCCGAGAACTTGCCGAGGTATTCGGTGCCGTCGATCTGCTTGGCGATGCGTTCGAGCCTGAAGACGAAGACCGCGAGCTCGTGCCCCATGGTGGTTGGCGTCGCCGGCTGTCCGTGTGTGCGCGCCAGCATGGCATCCGCCCTGTGCTTCACGGCCAGCGCCTGCAGCGTGTCGATGGTGACCCGCAGCTTCGGGAGCCACACCGCCTGAACGGCGTTCGATACGGTGAGCGCGTACGCGAGGTTGTTGATGTCTTCGCTCGTGCAGGCGAAGTGCGTCAGCTCGGCGATGGAGTCGAGGCCGAGGGAGGCGAGCCGGTCGCGCACGAGGTACTCGACGGCCTTCACATCGTGGCGTGTGACCGCTTCTTTCTCGGCGAGCCAGTCGATCTCGGCTTGTCCGAAGTAGAGGTACAGCGAACGGAGCGAGAAGATCTGCTCTTCGCTGAGCGGTGCGGATCCGAACATTCCTGCACCGGTCAGGTAAATGAGCCATTCGACCTCGACCTGCACCCGCGCCCTGTTGAGGCCGGCCTCGGACAGGTACTCACCCAGCGGGCTCACCACAGAGGAGTAACGGCCATCGAGCGGGCTGAGTGGCTGGGCGGGTAGTGAGGTCATCGGGTGGCTCCCTGTCGGATTGCGGGTTCGATCTGGCGAAAAAGTTGACGGATCGCCCCCTCAATCATGCCCAATACCCGATCGAACATTTCGTCATCCGCGTAGTAGGGGTCGGGAACGTCGGTCAATTCGCTGCGTTCTGCGTCGAAACTGAGCAAAAGCGCGATCTTTCCGCGGTCCGTCTCGGTCGGCGCCCACGCCCGAAGGACCCGATCGTGGGTGCGGTCGAGGGCAACGACCAGGTCGAGCTTCTCGAACCAGTCCGGGTTGAACTGCTTCGCCCGGTGCCGTGCGCCGTCGTAGCCGTACTTACGGAGCGCGGCGATGGTGCGGGCATCTGCCTGTTCGCCGACATGCCAGTCTCCGGTTCCGGCGGACACCGTCTCCACGTATCGGCTCAGCCCGGCCTGGCGCACGAGGTGCTGGAAGACGATTTCGGCCATCGGCGATCGGCAGATATTGCCTGCGCACACGAAGCACACCCGGAAAGGTTGCACCTCGGTCGGGTCCGGGTCGGAAATCATTCCCCTATTCTGTACTGCTCGAGGCTCAGGCGGGAGTCCCCCAAACCCCTTCACAAACCCCCGAATCGGGGTGGGCTGTCCACGGCCTGTGCGCATCGCGCAACTCACGGGGTCGCCCGGCCACACTGGATCCGACGGCCGAGCGCTTCTCTGGAGCACAGCCTCACCCCGCGAGCGCAGTGAAAAGTGAAGGAGAGATTCACGATGACGACGGTCAATACGCCGATCACCACAGCGATCACCGCGGCACTGGATACGGCGATGATTGGTGGGGTCGGCGCAGCGGGGGACGCGGAATTTCGCGCGGCGCAATTGCGGGCTCTTGACGTCATCTCCGAACAGCGCCGCCGGATCGATGCGCTCCAGCAGAATGTCACGCCCGGCCGACGGCGCATTCTCGATGCAGCGGGCGACCTGACCTGGCGGTCCTCCAGCCGGGCCGAGTTCGACGCGAGGGTTTCCGAACTCGCAGACCGGCTCACCCTCGCCGCGATTCATCTCACCGAGGCGCTCGAGCAGTGTGAGCACGCGAGAAGGGCGGCCCTCGCCAGCTATTCCGGGGGCGGAGCGGAACCCGGTTCCCGTGGCTACCCCGGGTACCCAGCCGGCCCTGGCGCGACCGGCGCTCTCTGATGTCCGACTCGCTCACCCTGTCGACGGGCGGGCTGACGAGCGTCTCAACCGAGGAGCTTTTCGCATTCTCGAGCGCTCTCGATGTTCTCGCCGCTGACGCAGCCGACTGGGCACACGGGGCATCGATCGCACGGTGCCTGACGGAGTGGTCGACGGATGCCGCACCATACGGATTCGCGGAACCCGCGCTGATGACGGCCAGCCGGTTGCTCGCCGACGCGTCAGACTGCGCCGAGCGGCTCGGCAGCGTGGTTCAGGATGCCGCGAATGCTTACGCGGACGGAGAGGCACGAAGCCGGGAGGCTCTCGGCGCCATGCAAGCGTTCGCCGGGTTCCTGGTCGGCACGTATCTGCGCAACCTCGTCATGGGTGCACTCCCTCTTCTGCCCGGCCTGATTCTCACCGCGACGGTCATGAAGCAGCCGGCGCTGCGCCGTGCTGTCGCGGTTCTCGGGGTCGGCCTCGCCGGTGGACTGGCGCAGAACCCGGGCCTCACCGCGAATCCGGCGTTCGTGGGGATGGTGCGCGATGTGGTGTCAGCGGCAGACGACATCCTGATGGGATTCAGCGGAACGAGCCTGCCCGCGGCGCGAATCCTCGGCGATGAAGGAACCGGCCTCGTCGGACTCGACACTGTCGCCAGCGCCGCAATCATCCTCGGCGGTCGACACGTATTCACCGAGACGCCGGTGCGGACCGCGAGCTACGGGGTCGCGCGGGATGTACGGCCCCCGGCCTCCCTTGCGGACGCCGCGCGACGGATTCCTCCGACCGGTGTGGGAAAACCCCAGATTACTGTCGAGAAGTACACGCACCCCTCTGGCACCGCCTCCTACGCGGTGTACATCGCGGGCACGACGGACTTCGGCGGCAACAGCGCCGAGCCGTTCGACATGGCGAGCAACCTGGCCGCGGTCGCCGACAGCGACGCGGGAGCGTACAGGGCCACGCTCGATGCCATGGAGCAGGCCGGGATCCAGCCCGGCGACCGGGTCAACCTCTTCGGCCACTCCCAGGGCGGGCTGGTCGCCGCCCGCATCGCCGAGTCAGGGAGCTTCGATACCCAGTCTCTCGTCACCTTTGGTTCGCCGAGCGGGCAGGTCGCCGTGCCGGACTCGGTCACCCAGGTTGCGGTCGAGCACGCAGAGGACCTCGTGCCAGCGCTCGGAGGCGAACCGGTCGACGGGGCCGAAGGACGCGACCGTCTCGTCGTTTCCCGCTCCCTCTTCGATGAAACCCCGCCGGATGCCGACGACGGTGGGGCGTCCCACGCCATGAACGGGTATGAGAAGACGGCAGCGCTCATCGATGAGTGCACCGACCCGCGCCTCACTGACCTCACCGAGGCGCTGGCCGGAATCGGCTCAGGCGCCGGGGTCGCTCAGGCGTTCCGTTCGGAGCGAGTCCGATCGGGGTGACGCCCCATGCGGCTCAGCGGGCCGAGCCCCGGCGCTGCGGCCGCAGGATGATCTGGAAGATCCAGTTGATGACGCTGATCACGAGAGCACCAAGAACGGCCCACCAGAAACCGTCGACCGTGAGACCGAAACCGAACCATCCGCTGACCCAGCCGGCCATGAGAAGGAGCAGGCCGTTGATGATGAACGAGATCAGGCCGAGCGTCAGAATATAGAGCGGGAAGGCCACGATTTTGATCACCGTGCCGATGATGCTGTTCACGATCGCGAAAATGAGGGCGACGAACAGGTAGGTCAGCGCCGTTGCCACACCGTTGTTCGGTGCGTACGGGGTGACCTGCACGCCGGCGACAACGAGCGTGGTCAACCAGATCGCCACAGCGTTGATGACGATGTTCAGGAGGAATTTGGCCATGCTCTACTATGGCACCGCGTCGGAATCAGTGCATTCCCCTGTGAGCCCGCGCGGCGACACCCGTCTCGAACCCCCGGCCGGGGCGGCCAACGCCGAACGGAACGTACGTATCCGCGCCCGTACGTATGCGATCAGCGGAATGGCCCCTGTCTAGACTCGACGTGTGACTTTCACCCCGGCAAACGCAGATCACCCGCTTTCCCGGCCTGCGGTGAAGCTTCGGCCGGAGATACTCGCAACACCCCCATACCGGCAGGGCAAAGCGGCGACGGATGACGCGTTCAAGTTGTCCAGCAACGAGAACCCTTTTCCCCCACTGCCCGGGGTCGTCGAGGCTGTCGTCGCTGCGGGCGCGTTCAATCGATACCCGGACGCGAGCGCTGCCGCGCTGCGGGAGGTGCTCGCTGAGAAACACGGCGTCAGCCCCGAGGAGATCCACATCGGATCGGGTTCCGTTGCGTTGCTCAGCCAGTTCATCACCGCTGCCGCCGGCCCAGGCGACACCGTCGTCTACGCGTGGCGTTCCTTCGAGGCCTACCCGGGGCTCGTCACCGTCGCGGGCGCCGAGAGCGTGCAGGTCCCCAACCGGGACGACGGGACTCACGATCTCGACGCCATTGCCGCGGCGATCGACGAGCGAACCCGCGTCGTCATCGTGTGCACGCCGAACAACCCCACCTCCACGATTGTCACCGCCGCGGAGTTCGAGGCATTCATGGAGCGGGTTCCCGCCGACGTCCTCGTCCTCCTCGATGAGGCGTACGCCGAGTTCGTCACGAACCCGGATGCCGTCAATGGACTCACCCTGACCGGCCGCTACCCGAACCTCGTCGTCCTGCGCACCTTCTCCAAGGCATACGGGCTCGCCGGCCTCCGCGTCGGCTGGGCTCTCGGGCCCGCAGGCATTCTCGACGCAGCGCGCGCGTCTGCCATCCCGCTTTCGGTCACCCAGCCCGCCCAGTCAGCGGCCATCGCCTCGCTCGGGCTCGAAGACGAGTTGCTCGAACGGGTGGACCGTCTCAGCGTGCTGCGCGACAGCATCCGTTCGGCGCTTCTCGACCAGGGCTGGAGAGTGCCGGATGCTCAGGGCAACTTCATCTGGCTCGCAACGGGTGACGAGACGCTCCACGTCAATGAGGTGTTCCTCAGCCACGGGATCGTGGCGCGGGCCTTCCCCGGATCGGGCATCAGAATCACGATTGGCGAGGAAGAAGCTATGGAGAAGCTCCTACAGGCGAGCGCGGACGTTGTGGGATCTCTACCAGCTGGGCATCCGGCCCGGCAGTTAGGTTAGGACAATGGCGGAAACCGAAACGACGTCTCTCACGCCCCCGGTCCAGGTTCTGGCCACTGACGGAAGCTATTCACCGACCGCGTCGGCCGAGCCGTATCTGCCGTATCTCGACACGCTGACCGATCAGGACCACGAACAGTTCTACCGGGACATGGTCATCGCTCGGGCGTTCGACACCGAGGCGGCGAACCTGCAGCGTCAGGGCCAGCTCGCCCTGTGGCCGCCGTGCCACGGCCAGGAGGGTGCCCAGGTTGGATCCGGTCGCGCCGCGCGCGCCCAGGACCACATCTTCCCGTCGTATCGGGAGCACGCCGTCGGCTTGATTCGCGGGGTCGACCTCCTCGGCATCATCGAGGTCATGCGCGGAACCACCCACTCGGGCTGGGACATCTCCGACCCGGCCAACGGCAATTTCCGCCCGTACACACTCGTCATCGGAGCGCAGGCGCTGCACGCGACGGGCTATGCGATGGGCGTGAAGTTCGACGGCGCGACGGCAACGGGAAATCCCGAAACCGACGAGGCAGTGATGGTCTACTTCGGCGACGGAGCGACCAGCCAGGGCGACGTCAACGAGGCCATGATCTTCGCGGCCAGCTACCAGACCCCGCAGGTGTTCTTCCTGCAGAACAATCACTGGGCGATCAGCGTTCCTGTGACCACCCAGTCGCGGACACCGCTCTTCGAACGGGCCAAAGGCTTCGGCCTTCCCGCCGTGCAGGTTGACGGCAACGACGTGCTCGCGAGCTACGCGGTCTCGGCCAAACACCTGTCGGATGCCAGGTCAGGCGGTGGCCCGCAGCTTATCGAAGCGCTCACCTATCGCGTCGGCGCACACACCACGAGTGACGACCCGACGAAGTACCGCACCCAGGAAATGACCGACTCGTGGATCCTCAAGGATCCGATCGTGCGGTTCGAGGCGTTCCTCCGTCGTCAGGGCGCCTCGGACGAGTTCTTCGCCGGTGTCGCCGAGCAGGCACGCGATTACACCGCAGACATCCGTGCGCGCACACACGCCATTAAGGACCCGGACCTGACCAGCATGTTCGACAACGTCTACAGCGAAGACCACCCGCTCGTCACCGAGGAGCGGGAGTGGCTGTCGGCCTACGAGCGCACCATGGCCGGAGGTGCAGCATGACGCTGAGCATCGACGCGCAGGTCGCGACCATGCCCATGGCGAAGGCCATCAACGCCGGACTCCGGCAGGCGATGGTCGAGAACGACAAGGTCCTCCTGATGGGCGAGGACATCGGCAAGCTCGGTGGCGTCTTCCGCATCACCGAGGGATTGCAGGCCGAGTTCGGAGAGAGCCGGGTGCTCGACACCCCGCTCGCGGAGTCGGGCATTATCGGGACAGCGATCGGCCTCGCCATGCGCGGCTACCGCCCGGTGTGCGAGATCCAGTTCGACGGCTTCATCTACCCCGGCTTCAACCAGATCACGTCGCAGCTCGCCAAACTGACCAATCGCAACGAGGGCGCCCTCGAGATGCCCGTTGTCATCCGGGTGCCGTACGGCGGACATATCGGTGCGATCGAGCACCACCAGGAAAGCCCCGAGGCGTATTTCGCCCACACCGCTGGCCTTCGCTCGGTCAGCCCATCGACACCGAACGACGCGTACTGGATGATCCAGGAAGCGATCGCGTCGAACGACCCCGTCATGTTCTTCGAGCCCAAGAGCCGGTACTGGCCCAAGGGCGAGGTCGACCTCTCCGGATCAGCAGCACCGCTGCACGCGAGCCGGATCGTGCGGACGGGAACTGACGTCACGGTCGTTGCACACGGCGCGATGGTCAGCATGCTGATCCAGGCCGCAGAGCTGGCGGCTGCGGAGGGCATCAGCCTCGAAGTGATCGACCTCAGGTCGATCTCGCCGATCGACTATGGCCCGATCCTCGAGAGCGTGCGCAAGACCGGCCGCCTCGTCGTCGCCCAGGAAGCACCGGGCAACGTCTCCGTCGGTTCTGAGATTGCGGCGACGGTTGCCGAGCGCGCCTTCTATTCGCTCGAAGCCCCGGTACTGCGGGTTTCCGGCTTCGATGTCCCCTTCCCGCCGGCCAAGCTCGAGGCGCTGTACCTGCCCGACGCCGACCGCATCCTCGAGGCCGTCGATCGCGCGCTCGCCTACTAGTCGCCCGTCGACCGAATGGAGAACCATGAGTGAGTTCCAGTTTTTGATGCCGGATGCCGGTGAAGGGCTCACCGAGGCCGAAGTGGTCTCGTGGAAGGTCGCGCCAGGCGACGCCGTCGAGCTCAACCAGGTGATCGTCGAGATCGAGACCGCCAAGTCCCTCGTCGAGCTGCCATCGCCCTTCGCGGGCACCGTCGCATCCATCCTCGTCACCGAGGGCACAACCGTCGATGTCGGCACCCCGATCATCACGATCAGTGCAGCGGATGCCGGTGGCCAGGCAGCTGCAGAAGTCGCCCCGCCCGCCGTCTCAACGGAGTTCGCAGAAGCGGTTGCCGACACCAGGGGCACCGTTGACGACGAGAAGCCCGGCGCGGTTCTCGTGGGCTACGGCGATGCCGGGCATGTGTCTTCTCGCCGCCGCGCGCGGACGCGGCCCGTCCCGCCCGCCGCTCGACCGGCATCCGTCCCACCCGCGAAGGGCCCGGTGATCGCGAAACCGCCGATCCGCAAGCTCGCGAAGGACCTCGGCGTCGACCTCGCCCAGGTCACCGGCACCGGTGTCGGGGGAGAGGTCACCCGGGACGACGTGGTGCGCGAGGCCGGCCAGGCGAGTGTGTTCCGCAACATCGAAACACCCGAGTGGGGCGACACCCGCGAGGAACGGATTCCGGTCAAGGGTGTTCGTAAGCAGATCGCGAAAGCGATGGTCGAGGCTGCGTTCAAGGCTCCGCACGTATCGCTGTTCGTCGACGTCGATGCGACCCGCACCATGGAGTTCATCAAACGGCTCAAGAACTCGACGGACTTCGCCGGGGTCAAGGTTTCGCCGCTGCTGATCATGGCAAAGGCGATGATCTGGGCCGTGCGCCGGAACCCGACGGTGAACGCAACCTGGACCGATGAGGAGATCATCGTCCGGCACTACGTCAACCTCGGTGTCGCCGCCGCCACCCCGCGCGGGCTCATTGTTCCGAACGTCAAGGAAGCGCAGTCGATGACGCTGCTCGAGCTGGCTCAGTCGCTTGAGCAGCTCACCCTCACCGCGCGTGAGGGAAAGACGCCCCCCGCCGACCAGCAGAATGGCACCATCACCATCACGAACATCGGTGTGTTCGGGATGGACACCGGAACACCGATCCTCAACCCGGGTGAGGTCGGGATCGTTGCGCTCGGCACGATCAAGCAGAAGCCGTGGGTTGTCGACGGTGAGGTGCGACCTCGCTTCGTCACGACCCTCGGTGCGTCGTTCGACCACAGGGTCGTCGATGGTGATGTCGCGTCGCGATTCCTCGCCGATGTCGCATCGATCATCGAGGAACCGGCGCTGTTGCTCGAGTAGCAGTGCACGCTCCTCGGGTGGCGCTCAGCGCGCGACCCGAGGAGCGGTGGCTGCCGGTTCGGTAGCGGGCCTAAAAGCCGCCGCCGAAGTCTCCGCCGCCGCCGAAGTCTCCGCCGCCGAAGCCCCCGCCGCCTCCGAAGTCGCCCCAACCGCCGCCGTCTCCGCCGCCGGCATCCGCGCCAGCGTCTGAACCGGCATCCGATCCGCCATCTGAACCTGACTCATCCGCGCCGGACCCCTCTGTGCCGGCCTCGGTTGACGGGTCAGGCATGAACGTTCCGACGACAGCCGAAGCGATGACATACCCGGCGACGGTGCCGAGGAGTGACGCGCCGACCATGCTGCCGAAGCCAGGGCCGTTCATGGTGCGCTCCATCGTGCCGGGCTGGCGCAACTCGGAACGCGTCGCCGATTGCGCGAGCGACCGGGGGTCGTCGCCGCGTGGCGCATCACCGGGTGCAGCGTCAGCGCTGAGCTGCGTGAACAGGAGCTGCCTCTGCTCGGGCGTCAGCTTTGCGAACGCCTCTTCGTGAGCCTGCTCAATTGCCTCGGGGGGAGCCGTGCGCAGCAGGTAGCGGTAACGCTCCACGGCGATTTCATCGTCGGTGCGCTGGCCCTGCTGCCCGTAGCCCTGCTGGCCGTAACCCTGCTGTTGCGGGCGATACTGCTGCTGTGCGTCCTGCTGGCGTGAGCCAAAAATCCTGTCAAGAAAACCCATGGTGTGCTCCTTGCATGTTGTCGAGTTGGCCCAGTTTACGAACGGATGCCGTGAGCACACTGCGAAGATATCCAGGGCAGTGTCCCAGCGCGTGGCCGTGCGCGCCGGCACTCAGACTCTGGGCGGTTTCACGGCAAAGGCACAGCCCAGAATAAGCTCCCTCCGGTTTCTGTTAGGCTCGTCCCTGGCCATGATGGCCGTAACGCTAGTCCGCGGGCGAATGTGACACAGGAATGTCGCGCATTCGGACGTATGGTCTTGTGACGTTGGCGGCGGTCCCATGGCCGCGTCAGCACAGCTCCCGAATCGCTTCAGACGCACTGGTCGTCGCCGCTTGATGGGTGGGGCAGGTGCACTCGTCCCTGACCCGGTCGTAACTTACGAGAATGCCGTGCAGGCATCCGTCCCCTCCCGGGAAAGTCATGAAATGTGGCTGTGGCACCTGCGCGCGCACGGAGAAAACGTGACCAACACTGTTGCCGTTGAGGTAAACAATGTCTACAAAGTCTTTGGCAAAAAGCCGCGCGACGTCGTTAAGCGATTGCAAGGCGGAGCGAAACGGGATGAGCTGTCCTCGCTCGGAACCGCCGCGGTCATCGACGCAAGTTTCGACGTTCAAAAGGGCGAGATCTTCGTTGTCATGGGCCTCAGCGGTTCGGGCAAGTCCACGCTGATCCGCATGCTCAATGGGCTGCTCGAGCCGACATCCGGCTCCGTAGCCGTCTACGGCTCAGCCGTGAGCGGTGTGCCCGCGAAGCAGCTCCGCGAGGTGCGCCGGTCGAAGATCTCGATGGTCTTCCAGCACTTCGCCCTCCTGCCGCACCGCACGGTGCTCGATAACGCCGCTTACGCTCTCGAAGTCCAGGGTGTGCCTCTGGCCGAGCGGCGTGAGCGCGCGCAGAAGGTCGTCTCCCGCGTCGGTCTCTCCGGCTGGGAAGACAAGCTTCCTGGCGAGCTCTCCGGTGGAATGCAGCAGCGCGTTGGCCTTGCCCGCGCGCTCGCCGCAGACACCGACGTCCTGCTCATGGACGAGGCATTCTCGGCACTCGACCCGCTCATCCGGCGTGAGATGCAGGAACAGCTCGTCGAACTCCAGCAGGAGCTCGGCAAGACGATCATCTTCATCACCCACGACCTCAACGAGGCTATGTTCCTCGGTGACCGCATCGCCGTCATGCGCGACGGTCGCATCGTGCAGGTCGGAACTCCCGATGAGATCCTCACCGATCCGGCCAACGACTACGTCGCCCAGTTCGTCCAGGACGTCGACCGTGCCCGCGTGCTCACCGCCGCGAGCGTGATGGAGCCGGCGCGCGCCGTCGTCTCCGGCTCAGCCGGACCGCGTGCCGCGCTGCGCACCATGCGTGACATGCAGACATCCGCCGCTTTCGTCGTCGGAAACGGCCGCAGGCTGCTCGGCGTCGTTCACGACCGCGAGGTGCTCGGCCTCGTCAAGGCGGGCAACCGCGACCTGATGCCGATCGTTCGCAACGACCCGGCAACGGTCGGACCCGACCAGTACCTGGTCGACCTGTTCGAGCCAGCAGCCGAAAGCCACCTGCCCGTCGCCGTCGTCGATGAGAAGGGCCGCCTGCTCGGCGCCATTCCCCGCGTGACGCTGCTCGCCGCGCTTGCCAACCTGCCGACGGCCACCGGTGAAAACCAGGTCATCGAGACTCCGGCAACCGTTGCCGTCGACGTCATCACCCAGACGCTCCGCGAAACCGCGGGGCTCACCGACGAAGTCGACCAGGCCAGGGCAATGCCTGCCGACGATGTCCGCACCGCTTCTGAAGGGAGCCTTCGCTGATGGATTTCCGTATTCCGCTCGGCCAGTGGGTCGAAGACTTTGTCGACATCCTCACCGACACGCTCCAGCCGTTGTTCGACGTGCTTCGCGCCGTCTTCCTCGGTCTCTACGACCTCGTCAACCTGATTCTCCAGACCCCGCCGTTCTGGGTCATCATCCTCGCGGTCGCTGTTCTTGGCTTCTTCGCGACGGGCTGGAAGCTCGCCGTCGGTGTCGTTATCGGCTTCGCGCTGATCTTCTCGGTCGACCAGTGGGAGAACGCGATGGACTCACTGTCCCTCGTGCTCGTCGCCAGCTTCCTCGCGGTGCTCATCAGCGTGCCGCTCGGCATTCTCGGTGCGCGCTCCGACACCTGGTCGCGGATCCTCAAGCCGATCCTCGACTTCCTGCAGACCATGCCTGCGTTCGTGTACCTCATCCCCGCGCTCATCCTGTTCCGCGTCGGTGTCGTTCCGGGAATCGTCGCGACGATCATCTTCGCGCTCGCCCCCGGCGTCCGTCTCACCGAGCTCGGCATCCGTGGCGTTGACAAGGAAGTTGTCGAGGCCGGTCACGCCTTCGGTTCGTCACCCTTCCGAATCCTGCGCCAGATCCAGCTGCCGCTCGCGATGCCGAGCATCATGGCCGGTATCAACCAGGTCATCATGCTGTCGCTCTCCATGGTCGTCATCGCCGGAATGGTCGGCGCTGGCGGACTCGGCGGCGACGTCGTCGCAAGTCTCAACCGCATCGACATCGGCCTCGGCTTCGAAGCCGGTTTGTCTGTCGTCATCCTCGCCATTGTTCTCGACCGCCTCACCGCGTCACTTGGCACCAGGAAAAAGCGTGCGAAGAAGGCGGATGCCGCTTCCTCCGGCTCCGGGGTGACTCCCGTTTCACCGAAGGACGAGCAGCTCATCGCACAGGCCGTCGGTGCGGGTGCACCCACCGACAGCCGCACCCCGCAGGGCGCAAGCGCCTAACCACACACATCGGCCGGGTTCACGCGGTGGGCCCGGCCAGCAGGATCTGATCGACAGCACTGAGAGGTAAGAATGAAGAAATACAGCAGAATCGCCATTGCAGCACTCGCAACGGTCGGCCTGGTTGGACTGGCCGGATGCGCAAGCACGGGCTCGTCAGACTCGGCCGATGGTGGCGAGAAGACCGACCTCACCCTCGCTGTGTTCAACGGCTGGGATGAAGGAGTGGCGACCAGCTGGCTCTGGAAGACAATCCTTGAAGACGAGGGATACTCCGTCGACCTCGAGTTCGCCGATCCCGCGCCGGTTTTCGAGGGCCTCTCCTCGGGTGACTACGACTTCACGACCGACGTGTGGTTGCCCGTCACGCACGAAGCATACCTCGACAACTACGGTGACGACATCGTCGAGCTCGGCGCCTGGAACGACGAGTCCAAGCTGACACTCGCGGTCAACGAGGACGCACCGATCGATTCGATCGACGAACTGGCCGAGAACGCCGACCTCTTCAACAACACGATCGTCGGCATCGAGCCCGGCGCCGGCCTCACCGCGGCGATGGAGGATGCGGTCATCCCGACCTACGGGCTCGACGACATGGAGTTCCTGACCTCATCGACGGCCGCCATGCTGTCCGAACTCAAGAGCGCGACGGACAAGGGCGAGAACGTCGTCGTCACCCTGTGGGAGCCTCACCGCGCGTACGCGCAGTTCCCGCTGAAGAACCTCGAGGACCCCGATGGCGCGTTCGGTGCCACCGAGAGCCTCTACAGCTACGGAAGCACCGAGTTCGCCGAGAACTCGCCGGAGGCTGCCGGATACCTCGAGAACTTCGAGATGGACAGTGAAACCCTCATGTCACTCGTGAAGGCCATGTTCATCGACTACGACGGTGACGACTACGCACCGATCGTCGAGAAGTGGATCGAAGACAACCAGGAGTACGTCGACGGGCTCACCTCCTAGTTCGACACAGCCGGCAAGCGCCGGGGTGGGCTGGATCTCACCCCGGCGTTTGTCATTTCTCGCGGTTCAGGCACAACAACCATGTCGCCGAATACCGGCGGCCGAAAGGTAATCCCATGAACACCGGTTCACGAATCACAACAGTGGCAGCGCTCAGCGCCGGCCTCATCGCCCTCACCGGCTGCACGGCGGCCGAGACCTCCGCAGCGCACGACAACGGAGACGAGAAGGATGTCTCGATCGCGGTCTTCAACGGCTGGGACGAAGCGGTTGCGACGAGCGTTCTCTGGGAGAGCATCCTCAACGACAAGGGCTACGACGTTGCCCTCGACTACGCAGACCCCGCACCGGTTTTCGCCGGCGTTGCGGCCGGCGACTACGACGTCACCCTCGATGTCTGGCTGCCGTTCACCCACAAGAGCTACCTCGAGGAGTACGGCGACGACATCGCCGAGCTCGGCGCGTGGAACAACGAGGGCAAGAACGCCATAGCTGTCAACGCGGATGCCCCGATCGACTCGCTCGCGGAACTCGCCGAGAACGCAGACCTGTTCGACAACAAGATCATCGGCATCGAGCCGGGCGCAGGACTGACCATGGCAACCGAGGAACGGGTCATCCCGACGTACGGCCTCGAAGACATGGAGTACGTCACGTCGTCCACGTCGGCCATGCTGACCGAGCTCACCAGTGCGACCAAGGCGGGCGAGAACATCGCCGTTACTCTCTGGGAGCCGCACTGGGCATACGGTGAGTTCCCGCTCAAGAACCTCGAGGACCCCGAGGGCGCACTCGGCGCAGTTGAGTCGATCCACTCCTACGCCTCCACCGACTTCAGCGAAAGCCACCCCACTGTCGCCGGCTGGTTCTCGGACTTCGAGATGGACCTCGACACCCTGTACTCGCTGGAAAAGGCCCTCTTCGTCGACTACGACGGTGACGACTACGCACCGATCGTCGAGAAGTGGATCGACGACAACCAGGAGTACGTCGACGGACTCACCTCCTAAGACCCCCGACTCCGAAGCAACTCGGTGAAACGAGAGCCCGGCCCGCCACTGGCGAGCCGGGCTCTCGTGGTTTGTCTGCGGGGTCTGTCCCGCAAAACAAATTGATAACCGTTATCATTACGGCTAGTATCGTTTCTCGTGACCCCACTCCGCGCTTCTCTCGTTCTGATCCCGGTGGCAGCACTTCTCCTGACCGGATGCTCCGGCCAGGCAGATTCTGCCGCCACCGAACCCTCGGGGTTGCGTGTCGTCGCCTCCACCAACGTCTACGGCAGCATCGCGTCGACGATCGGGGGAGATCACGTCGACGTCACCAGCATCATCGATTCCGCAGCGCAGGACCCGCACAGCTACGAGGCCAGTGCTCGGGACCAGCTCGCCATTTCGAAAGCGGACATTGTGATCGAGAACGGCGGCGGCTACGACCCCTTCATCGACACGCTCGTCCACGCCGGGGCGAGCGACGACGTCGAACTCGTCAACGTCGTCGACCTGTCGGGCCGGGCGCCCGTCGAGACCGACGACCACGCCGACCACGACCACGCGGAGGGCGAGGAGCACGACCACGAACACATCGAGGGGGTAAACGAGCACGTCTGGTACGACCTCGCGGCCGCTGACGCACTGGCAAGCGCGCTTGCCCACACCTTCTCGCACCTCGACGAGGAGAACGCCGAAAGCTACTCAGCCAATTACTCGGCCTTCTCCGAAGACATCGCCGAGCTCACCGGGCGCGCTGCTGAGCTCAAGGCAGCGAATGACGGAACTGCGGTCGCGCTCACCGAACCGGTCCCGCTCTACCTGCTCGAGGCATCCGGTCTTCACAACCTCACGCCTGATGACTTCAGCGAAGCGATCGAGGAAGGCACTGATGTGCCACCGGCAAGTCTCCGCGAGACGCTCGACCTCCTCAGCTCGGGCGAGGTCGCGATGCTCGCCTACAATGAGCAGACGAGCAGCCCGGAAACCAAACAGGTCCGGGACGCTGCCGACAAGAATTCCGTCCCCGTCGTCTCCTTCGCTGAGACGCTTCCTGACGGTGAGGATTATGTGAGCTGGATGACCAACAACCTCGACGCCATCACGGACGTGCTCGCCTCGTGAGTGCACCCTCCGATCCAGGCGGTCACCGCCATCCCACCGCACCGGTCCTGAGCCTCACCGACGCTGCACTCAGCTTCGGAGACCGCGTGCTGTGGAACAAGCTCACCCTCGACGTGTGCGCCGGCGAGTTTCTCGCGGTGCTCGGGCCGAACGGGTCGGGCAAGACCAGCCTGCTGAAGACGATCCTCGGCCAGCAGAAGCTCGACTCGGGAACCGCCGACTTCGACGGGCATCCTGTTCGACGTGGCGACAGGAGGATCGGCTACATTCCCCAGCAGAAACTGATTCCGGGTGGGACGCCGATGCGAGCCCGCGACCTCGTTGCGCTCGGTGTGAACGGACACCGCTTCGGACTTCCCGTTTCGCGCGCATCGGAAAAGCGCCAGGTCGACGAACTGCTCGAGGCCGTCGGCGCGACCGCGTACGCCGACGAGCCTGTCGGCAACCTGTCTGGTGGCGAGCAGCAGCGGCTGCGCGTCGGCCAGGCGCTCGCCGGTGATCCGAAACTGCTGCTCTGTGACGAACCGCTGCTCAGTCTCGACCTGCAGCACCAGAGGGGAGTCTCCGAGCTCATCGACCGGCGACGCCGTGAGCACGGGACGCCCGTTGTCTTCGTCACCCACGACGTCAACCCGGTGCTCGGCATGGTCGACCGGATCCTGTACCTCGCCGGCGGACAGTTCCGTGAGGGAACGCCCGATGAGGTGCTTCGGAGCGACGTGCTCTCTGAGCTCTACGGCACGCCGGTCGACGTGCTTCGCACGGGCGAGCGTGTTGTCGTCGTTGGAATCCCCGACAGCGAGACCCACCATCACCACCACTCCCACGCGGAGGGTGTCCTGTGATCACGCTCGACGAGCTCTGGTCCCGTCTTTTCAACTTCGAGAACTACGGTGAACTGCTCGCGCTCGTGCAGAACTCGCTCATCGCCGGCGCCATCCTCGGGATCGTCGGCGGGCTCATCGGCGTCTTCGTGATGCAGCGCGACATGGCGTTCGCTGTTCACGGCATCAGCGAACTCTCCTTTGCCGGTGCAGCGGCTGCGCTGCTGTTCGGTGTCAATGTCGTCGCGGGCTCGATCGCGGGTGCGCTCATCGCCGCGATCATGATCGGGCTGCTCGGATCGCGAGCGCGGGATCGCAACTCGATCATCGGTGTGCTCATGCCGTTCGGTCTCGGTCTCGGCATCCTGTTCCTCGCCCTGTATCCGGGCAGGAGTGGCAATAAGTTCGGGCTGCTCACCGGTCAGATCATCTCGGTCGACGACCCTCAGCTGGTCTGGCTGACCGGGATCAGCATCGTCGTGCTCGCCGGACTGCTGTGGATGTGGCGCCCGCTGAGCTTCGACAGCCTCGATGCGGACGTCGCTGCCGCGCGTGGTGTTCCCACCCGCTTTGTCTCGCTCGCGTTCATGGTGCTGCTCGGCCTCATCGTCGCGGTCTCGGTTCAGATCATTGGCGCCCTGCTCGTTCTTGCGCTCCTCGTGACGCCTGCCGCAGCGGCACTCCGGTTGTCGGCATCGCCGCTCTGGGTGCCCGTGCTCGCAATGGTCTTCGGGTTTGTTTCGGCGGTTGGCGGCATTCTGCTCGCGCTCGGAGGGTCGCTCCCGATCAGCCCGTACATCACGACGATCTCGTTCACGATCTACCTCGTCGCGAGGCTCATCGGCCTCGGCACGAAGACGCGGCCGGGGCTACGCTAGCCATGACAAAGATCATTCCAACAGTCGAATTGCGGAGGTGAGCCGTGGCCGTCAAGAGAAATACCTGGCAGCGTGAAGCGGTTCGCGAAGCGCTCGATTCCCGCGACGGATTCGTCAGCGCGCAGGGTCTCCACCAGGGTCTGCGCGACGCGGGGTCACCGATCGGACTGGCAACGGTTTATCGCGCCCTGGCGGATCTCGCCACGGTCGGTGAGGCGGATTCGCTGCAGTCACCTGATGGCGAGAGTCTTTACCGCGCGTGTGCCTCAACCGGCCACCACCACCACCTCATCTGCCGCTCGTGCGGGCTGACCGTCGAGATCGAGGCAACGGAGGTCGAGCAGTGGGCGAAGCGCACGGCATCCGAACACGGATTCACCGAGGCGCAGCACATCGTGGACATCTTTGGCTACTGTGCCGAGTGCTCGCGGGCGATAACCACGGCCTGACAACGTAGAGGCCCGCACCCGACCGGGGTCGGGTGCGGGCGCTGTGTGGGCTCACGCGATGCGCGCGTCAGCGAACGTAGAGCGAGGGGGTCGCCGGTTCGGTGTCAGCCGGGTCGGATCCTTCATCCCTCTCCGGGGTCGACTCGGCGTCCTCCGGGGTCGTCTCGTCCGGAGCTGTACGGTCGGGGTCGATCTCGTCACCATCCAGGTCGTGCGGGCGTACGTGGCCGCTGTCGCCGGGTCCGCCGTCACGGCCATCGTCCCCTGGACCGCCCTGGCCTCCTCTGTCGCCCCAGCGGGGGCCGTCGTCCGACGTGCTGTGGAACATCCCCGGGCCGTCGTCGATAGCGGTTCCTGCCCAGAAACCGCCGCCGAAGAGCACGGCGGCGAGGGCGACGCCCGCGACGCTGAGCAGCGCGATGCGCTTGCCGCTGGGTCGGCTGGAATCCGTGTGCTGCTCCGTGGGCTCTGCCGGGGGATACGTGAACGCTGACTGCGGGTAAGCGCGAGGGGTGTCCGGGTCCACCGTTGGTGCGCCCGTGTTCACGTTCGGGGTGGTCTCGTTCGTGTTCGGCGTGTTCGTGTTTGGTGTGTCTTTACGCATGTTTAAGGTCTCTGTGCTCCTGTTCGATTCTCTGTGGACCTGTGGTTTCATCGGCTGTTGCCTGTAACTCGATTGTGTGCGGCGGTGCTATCAGGAGGCTAAGAGCGGCCTGCCAGCTTCCTCGGTTTGGCGGGGCCGTGCCTGTCGCTTGCTCCACGTCCATTCGCCGGGATGCCATTTCTCCTGTACGATTGATCTTTGGCTGAGCGGGCACCTCCCGTTCGGATCGCACAGACACTCCCTCCGCTTTTAAATTCGGGTGGTTTGCGTGTGCCGACAAGAGATCTTGGGCAGGACGAGAGTCCTGCGGTACTGAAGGAGAGAACCATGGCAGCAACCTGCCAGGTGACCGGAGCCATTCCCGGCTTCGGACACAACATTTCGCACTCGCACCGACGCACCAAGCGTCGCTTCGACCCGAACGTGCAGAAGAAGACGTACTTCGTACCGTCGCTTCGCCGTAACGTCACGCTCACGCTGAGCGCCAAGGGCATCAAGGTTATCGATGCTCGTGGAATCGAGTCGGTCGTCAAGGACCTGCTGGCCCGTGGGGAGAAGATCTAATGGCAAAGACCCAGGACGTTCGTCCGATCATCAAGCTTCGTTCGACGGCAGGAACCGGTTACACCTACGTGACCAAGAAGAACCGTCGCAACAACCCCGACCGTCTCGTACTGAAGAAGTACGACCCCGTAGTGCGCAAGCACGTTGAATTCCGAGAGGAGCGCTAAGCCATGGCTAAGAAGAGCATGATTGCGAAGAACAACCAGCGCAAAGTTATCGTTGAGCGTTACGCAGCAAAGCGCCTCGAGCTGAAGAAGGCCCTCGTGGACCCGAACGGCACAGACGAATCGCGTGAAGCCGCTCGTGTCGGCCTGCAGAAGCTTCCCCGCAACGCTTCACCGGTGCGCCTGCGCAACCGTGACGCTGTTGACGGACGCCCCCGCGGCCACCTCTCGAAGTTCGGCATCTCGCGTGTCCGCTTCCGCGACATGGCGCACAAGGGCGAACTGCCCGGCATCACCAAGTCGAGCTGGTAAGCACTCTCGAACCCTGAAACGGGTGTCGGCCTTCTGGCCGGCACCCGTTTTTGTCTTTAACGCCCCCGGCCACCCGCGCGCAAGTCTGACGGCCAGGTTCTTGTGGCCGGTCTGCTCTGTCGTAGAGTCAGTTTCACACTCTTACCCGATACTCAGGAGTACCCACTGAACGCGCACGAGAACGCACCACACCCGGCTCTCCGGAGTCTTGACCAGGTCAGCGCTGTGCTCTTCGATCTCGATGGGGTACTGACGCCGACCGCTGACCTGCACCGGTACGCATGGCAATCCATGTTCACGGAAGTCTTCGCCGAAAAGGGCGTTTCCCAGCCGTATACCGACGACGACTACTTCGAATACCTGGATGGCAAACAGCGGTATGAGGCCGTCGCGAGCCTGCTGGCATCCCGCGGTATCCAGGTGCCGCTCGGAGCGCCAGACGACCCGCCGGCCGCTGATACGGTGTGTGGCATCGGGAACCGCAAGAACGGCTACTTCTCACGGGTCCTTGAGGAGCGTGGCATCAGCCCCTATCCCGGCTCGCTCGCCCTCGTCGATGAGCTTTACGCCAGGCGGATGCCAATGGGCGTCGTCTCGAGTTCGAAGAACGCCAGGTGGGTACTCACCAGCGCCGGCCTGCTGGACCGATTCGCCGTGATCGTCGACGGCGTTGTCGCGGCTGAGGAGGCGCTCGGGAGTAAGCCGGCACCGGATATGTTCCTGTACGCCGCCGAAAAGTTGCAGATCAGTCCGTCCGAGATCGCCGTGTTCGAGGATGCGATCTCGGGGGTGGCCTCGGCCCGCGCTGGCAACTTCGGCCTTGTGGTCGGTGTCGACCGGGGAGCGGGCAGCGACGCGTTGCTCGCGGCCGGGGCCGACGTCGTCATCGATGATCTTGCCGTGTACGCGCACGGATCAGTCCCCACCGAGGAGCGCAACAACGCATGAACCGCGATCGTTTTCCTGTTGACCCGTGGCGCCTCATCGAGACCGAGTACGACCGCAAGACCCTCGGTGAGACCGAGTCTCTCTTCGCGGTAGGCAACGGCTACCTCGGCATGCGTGGCAACGCCGTCGAGGGGCGAAGGGCCTACGAGCACGGCACGTTCGTCAACGGTCTGCACGAGACCTGGAGGATCCGCCACGCTGAGGACGCGTATGGGTTCGCCCAGGTCGGGCAGATCATGGTGAACGCGCCCGACAGCAAGGTGATGCGGCTCTACGTTGACGACGAACCGCTGTCGCTCGGTGACGCCGATCTGCTCAGCTATGAGCGTGCGCTGGACTTTCGCGACGGCGTGCTCCGGCGCGACCTCGTCTGGCTGACCCCATCGGGTAAGCGAGTGCAGGTGTCTGCGAGCCGTATGGTCTCGTTCCCCGAGCGTCACCTGGCCGTCATGACCCTCGAGGTGACGGTGCTCGACGCCGATGCTCCCCTGACCATTTCCTGCCAGATCCTCAACCGGCAGGACGGTGAAGACGAGTACGACGGCCCCAGCGGTGTTGGCGGCAACGCGCAACAGAGCGATCCCCGCGCGGGAGGCCGGGTGTCCGAGCGGGTATTCGAACCGCAGGAGCGCTGGCAGGACGGTAACCGAAGCGTGCTGAGCTACGAGACGGCGCATTCCGGCATGACGCTCGCCGTGGCCGCGGACCACCTGATCGAGACGTCAAACGATTACACGGTCGAACGATACATCGACGGCGATATCGCGAAGAACGTCTTCTCCGTTGACGCCAAGCGCGGAGATCCCGTCAAAATCACGAAGGTCGTGAGCTACCACAGCTCCCGGACCACGCCGACGCGCGAACTCATCGACAGGTGCAGGCGCACTCTCGACCGGATCGCTTCGGCTGGCGTGACGGCGCAGTACGCAAAGCAGAAGGAATGGCTGACGGAATACTGGTCGCGCTCGGATGTCGAGATCCCCGGGCGCGATGAACTGCAGCAGGCCGTGCGCTGGAACCTGTTCCAGCTCGCACAGGCGTCAGCTCGGGCCGACGGCCTGGGCGTGCCGGCAAAGGGCGTCACAGGAAACGGGTACAACGGCCACTACTTCTGGGACACCGAAATCTATGTGCTGCCGTTCCTCACGTACACGAGCCCGCTCTGGGCGCGGAACGCACTTCGGATCCGGGAGCAGATGCTGCCCAAAGCACGCGAGCGCGCGCGGGAGCTCAACGAAGCCGGCGCTCTCTTCCCCTGGCGGACGATCAACGGTGAAGAGGCATCCGCGTACTACGCAGCGGGCACAGCGCAGTACCACATCAATGCCGACGTGACCTATGCGCTCGCGAAGTTCATTCACGCGACGGGTGACATCGATTTCCTGAGCCACGGGGCTATCGACATCGCTGTTGAAACCGCACGGATGTGGGCCACCCTCGGGTTCTGGCGCCGCAATGGAGAAGAACGCTTCGAGATCCACGGCGTCACCGGTCCGGACGAATACACCACGGTCGTCAACAACAACCTGTTTACCAACGTGATGGCGAGGTTCAATCTCCGTTACGCCATCGAAGCGCTGAGAACGCTCGAGCGGGAGCGACCTGACGCGTACGCGCGTGCGGTGAAACGCCTGGCTATCGAGGATTCGGAGCTCGAGGAGTGGGAACGGGTCGCTGAAGCGATGACGATCCCCTACGCGGAGAGCCTCAAGATCCATCCGCAGGACTCGCACTTCCTCGAGCGCGAGGTGTGGGACCTCGAGACCACGCCCGAGGACCGCAAGCCGCTCATGCTGCACTATCACCCGCTCGTGATCTACCGGTTCCAGGTGCTCAAGCAGGCAGACGTCGTTCTCGCGCTGTACCTGCAGGGCGACCAGTTCACCTTCGACGAGAAGCTCGCGGACTTCGATTACTACGACCCGCTCACCACGAGCGATTCGAGCCTGTCGAAGGTGGCGCAGTCGATCATGGCGGCTGAGGTCGGTTACCAGGACCTCGCCCTTGACTACTTCATCGATACAGCGTTCGTCGATCTCGAGAACCGGCACGGAAACAGCCAGGACGGCGTGCACGTCGCTGCCGCAGGGGGAGTGTGGAGTTCGCTCATCTACGGCTTCGGGGGAATGCGGGACTATGGCGGCGAGCTGAGCTTCGACCCGCGACTGCCGGCGACGTGGTCGGAGCTTCGCTACCGGCTGACCTGGCGCGGGACGCGGCTGCTTGTCCACCTGACTGCGGATGCCATGCGCGTCTCGGTCGTCGATGGGGACGGCACCGTTCCCTTCACCGTCCGGGGTGAATCGTTCGAGGTGGCACCGGGACGGGACGCGGAAATCGCACTCGATGGACAGGGTCCGATCCGCAAGGACGCTCCGGTGCAGAAGCGCCGGAACCGCCGGGAGGACGGCAGCATCATGTTGCCGTCAGCAGCGCCCGGCCCGGCACCGACTGACCCGTAGCACCGCCGGGATCGGCTGCGCGAGGGAGCAACGAGAGTGGCTCGCCATCCGGGGGCAATTACGGCGGAATCGTGCGGATTTACGCTCAGAGCGTCAAAAACGTCGATTTGGGGGGCGCCAGAGGGACCGATGCTGGGACACGCCGCAGAAAAATGCCTCACACGACACCCAATTCCGCGAAAACACGCGGAACTCTGATACATTCGAGGCGGTCAGACAGACCCACCGTGGGTGAAGAAATGCCCACGGACAGTTATAAACAGGCTGTAGAAAGCAAAGTCCGAGGAGGACAACTCAATGGCTGATAAGTCGCTTAACAAGACCGAGCTCGTTGCAAAGATCGCAGCTGAGACCAACCAGAGCCAGGCTACCGTCGGTGGCGTCCTCGACTCGCTGTTCGGCGTGCTCGCTGACTCGGTCAGCAACGACGTCAAGGTCACCATCCCGGGTTGGCTCGCCGTCGAGCGCACCGCTCGTGCAGCTCGCACCGGCCGCAACCCGCAGACCGGCGCCGAGATCCAGATCCCGGCCGGCCACTCCGTCAAGGTTTCCGCTGGTTCGAAGCTGAAGGCCGCTGCAAAGTAGCTTTCCCCGCTTCACAGAAAGGGATGCCGCGAAAGTGGCATCCCTTTCGGCGTTAACGCGGCATCCGTTGGTCGCAGCCGGCGGCTCCCGGCGGCTGCGCTCAGACGCAGCGTGCAGGTACGACAACGTAGTCTTGACGTGTGTCCCGAGTAATCCGCCTAGCCGGTCCAGCCGCCCTTATCGCCGCGGCATTCGTGACGCTGATCGTTGCCCTGGCCTTCGGCGGCGGAGCGAACGCACGCCCCATCGGTGACCCGGGTGCGGTTGTCAGGTTCGGGCTGCCGATCGCGAAGATGCTCGTGAACCTCGGCGCCGCACTGACCCTCGGTCCGATCCTGCTCGCCCTGTTCGCCCTCTCCGCGAAGAAGGACGAGTACCACAAGGCCCTCGACATCGCGGCTGCCGGAGCAGCGTTGTACACGGTCGCCGCCGGAATGACCGGGTTCTTCACCTTCCTCAACGTCACGGGGACGGCGCTCAGCTTCGATGACCAGTTCGGGTCGAAGCTCGGCATGTTCTTCACCGATGTGGAACTCGGCCAGGCCTGGCTCGTGACCACCCTGATCGCTGCGACGCTCACCGTCCTGTGCTTCGCCGTGCGCGGCCAGACTCTCATGGTCTTCGTCGGGCTTCTCGCCGTGGTCTCGCTCGTGCCGATGGCCCAGCAGGGACACGCCGCCGGCAGCGCCGGCCACGACGCCGCCGTCAACGCGCTCGGGCTGCACCTGGTGTTCGCCGCTGTCTGGCTCGGTGGACTGGTCACGATCGTGCTGCTGCGAAACACCCTCGGCAGCGACAGGATCATCCCGGTGATGAAGCGGTACTCGACAATCGCGCTCGTCTCCTTTATCGTCGTGGCCGTCTCCGGCTACGCGAGCGCGGCACTCCGCGTCGGCACCTGGGACCAGTTGTTCACCCCGTACGGCATTCTCGTGCTCGCGAAGGTCGGGGCGCTCATCGTGCTCGGGGTATTAGGGGCACTGCAGCGGTCATGGCTGATCGGCAAGATGGCAGTGGCGGCCAACGCCGTCGGACGATACTTCTGGGTACTCGTGTCTGTCGAGCTGGCTTTCATGGGTATTGCGTCGGGCCTGGCGGCTGGACTCGCCCGGACCGCCACGCCGGTTCCCGAGGAACTCGGCGGGACGCCGACGGCGGCCGAGCTTCTCACCGGCGAACCCCTCCCTCCCGAGCTCACCGCCGAGCGGTACTTCACCGTGTGGAACATCGACCTGATCTGGCTGCTCATCTGCGCCTTCGGGATCTTCTTCTACCTCGCCGGCGTCGTGCGATTGCGCCGCCGCGGTGACAAGTGGCCGGTGCGTCGCGCCGTCTCCTGGGTGCTCGGCCTGCTCGTGCTGTTCTACCTCACCAACGGTGGCGTCGCGGCGTACCAGGACTACCTGTTCAGCGTGCACATGCTTGGCCACATGGGCCTGACAATGCTCGTGCCCGTGTTGCTCGTGCCCGGTGCGCCGATCACGCTGGCAATGAGGGCGATCAACAAGCGCACCGACGGTTCCCGGGGTCCCCGGGAGTGGATCCTGCTCGCGGTTCACTCCAAATACGCCGGGTTCATCACGAATCCCATCGTTGCGGCCGCGTTGTTCGTCGGTTCGCTCTGGGTGTTCTACTACTCGCCTCTGTTCCGCTGGGCGACGATGGACCACATCGGGCACGAGTGGATGATCGTCCACTTCCTGCTCACCGGGTACCTGTTCGTGCAGTCGATCATCGGCATCGATCCGGTTCCGGTTCGGCTGAGTTATCCGATGCGATTGCTGGTCCTGCTCGCGACCATGGCTGCCCACGCGTTCTTCGGACTCTCCATCATGTCCAATGTCGGCCTGTTCCTGCCTGACTGGTTCGGCGCGATGGGGCGCACCTGGGGAGATCCGCCGCTCATCGACCAGCAGAACGGGGGCGGCATCGCCTGGAGCATCGGCGAACTGCCCACCATTGCACTCGCCATCACCGTTGCCATCCAGTGGAGCCGCAGCGACGCCAAGGACGCGAAGCGCCTCGACCGGAACGCCGACCGGACCGGTGATGCCGAACTCAACGAGTACAACGAGCGGCTCGCGCGACTGGCGAAGGCCGATGCGGCTGACGCGGGTGCGGCCCCGGCGGGATCCGATGACGACCAGGTGGACGCGAGAGGCTCGGAGAGGTCCGACGCGGTCTCCGGCCAGGGAAGGCCGGGCACGTCCGCGTAGCGGGCCCCTGGCGCACCTCGGTACCGGCGGCGCGCGAGCGCCCGTCGCTCCCGCGAGCGGGCCGTGCGCGAGCGCATCAGTTCCGGTCGAGCGCATCAGTTGCGCGGGGTGTTCTCGACCGGAAGTGATGCTCTCGGCGAAAGGGGCAGCGCGGGTGCGGCCCTACGGGGCCGGCTCACCGGTGACGAGGGCCTGCATGGAGCCGTCGGACAGCAGGTAGATGTGCCCGTCCATCGTGAAGTCGACGTCGTCCTTGTGGTTGGTGATCGAGCCGTCGAACAGTGACTGGACGTTGACATCGATCTTCGCGGTGCCCGTTGTCGACGGAATGAGCCACGACTCGGCGCCGGCTTCAAGGGTGATCTCCGGGTACTCATCCATCGACCAGGTCGGTTCGCCGTCGACCCGGTCGTCGATCACGATGCCGAACGGGCAGCCGGTCGGCTGCAGGACCACCTGTTCTGCGCAGGTATCGAGGGAGGCGTTGACAGCCTCCTGTGCTTTTTCGACGAACTCCTCGGTCGGTCCGGCGGTGACCGCAGCCTCGTGCATGTCTGACGGCACATCGACGAGCACCTTTTCCTGCTCGGATTCAAGCAGTTCGGTCGAGGTCTCGAACGTGTAGTGCCCAGGCGTGAACACCTGCAGGTTGACGATGTTGTCGAACGCCGGCTTCTGCTCGGCCGGAGCGACCGCGCGAGTGTCGACGTCGAACCCGTTGACGGTGAACGCCGTGGCGTGCTCGACAGAGAGGTTCACGACTGCGACAGGGCTCACCTCGAACTTCCAAGTAGGAATGAGCGGGAACCGGGTGCCGTTGGGAGCGACAGTAAACGTTGACTCTCCATAAACGCCGTCGGCTTCGTAGGAGAACGTGACCTCGTGAATGCCGTCGCCGACCTCCTCGTCTGCGACCTCGGTAATCTCTTCGATCGAGCCAAGCGTCGCGCTCCGCAGCAACGCACCCGAGGCGGCCTCCGGCAGGCCGGCGGCTTTGAGATCGGCCTTGCTGATCTCGACACCGGGCATGGCGAGCGCTGCGGCGGCATCCTTTGCGGCGAGTTCCGACAGATAGGTGCCAACGAAGGCGCCCGGGCCGTACACGTCACGGTTGAGCGCGCCGATGGCGGCGAATGCCGAGCCAACGAGCAGCACACCCACAATCAGCCAGGTAACGAGCAACTGAGACTTCTCGTCCATTTTCCTGCGTTTGGGTGTTTCCTGACTGGCCGGGGGCACGGCCTGCTGCGGATAGGAGTCGTGCGGGGCATGGACCTGGCTCACCCCGCTATCCTATGCGGAAGCGGCACGTGCACGGGTGAGCGGCCGGGGCGCCGGATGCCGGTGTGGCGAGGCCTCGCGCCAGAGCCTGAGGAACGCCGCATACCATTGAGGTGCAGACGTAAGAAGTGAAGGCATCCGTGACCCAGACCAAACCGACGATCGAGCTGTCTCCCGAGCAGCGGTTCGTGTTCGACCTCATCGAGGGAACCCGGGAACACGTTTTCGTCACGGGGCGAGCGGGCACCGGTAAATCGACCCTGCTCAACCACCTGTCGTGGCAAACCGAGAAGCAGATCGTCATCTGCGCGCCGACGGGTGTCGCCGCGCTCAATGTGGGCGGCCAGACCATCCACTCCCTGTTCCGGCTTCCGATCGGGCTGATCGCCGATCACGACATTGACCAGAACGACGCGCTCAAGAAGCTGCTCAACACCATAGACACCCTCGTGATCGACGAGGTGTCCATGGTGAACGCCGATCTGATGGATGCCATCGACCGGAGCCTCCGGCAGGCACGGCAGCGGCGGCACGAACCGTTCGGCGGTGTGCAGCTCGTGTTGTTCGGGGACCCGTACCAGCTGGCACCGGTGCCCGGGCAGGGTGATGAGCGCAATTACATCGCCGATACCTACCGGTCGTTCTGGTTCTTCGACGCCAAGGTCTGGCAGGAGACGCCGCTCAAGGTCATCGAGCTCACCGAAATCCACCGGCAGGCCGACGCCGACTTCAAGCACATGCTCAACGCCGTACGGTTCGGGCAGGTCACGGCGGAGATCGCCGGCATCCTCAACAGCACGGGGGCGAGGACACCACCGGACGACGGAACGATCACTCTCGCGACGCGAAACGACATAGTCAATCGAATCAACGCCGCGGCGCTCGCCAAGCTGCCCGGGCGTGCGCTCAAGGCAGAGGCCGAGGTCAGCGGTGACTTCGGCAAGGCGTCATACCCGGCCGACGAGTCGCTCGAGCTCAAGGTCGGCGCGCAGGTCATGTTCCTGCGCAATGACTCGGGTGGTGGTGGCGAAGGCCAGCGCTGGGTCAACGGGACCATCGGAACGGTGACGAAGATCGACGTCAACGTGTTCGTCGAGGTCGACGGCGACATCTTCGAGGTCGAACCCGTCGTCTGGGAGAAGTACCGGTACAGCTACCTCGCGGCGACGAAGAAGCTCAAGAAGGAAATCGTCGCCGAATTCACCCAGTTTCCGCTGCGGCTCGCGTGGGCCGTCACGATCCACAAGTCGCAGGGCAAGACCTACAACAGCGCGATCGTAGATCTCGGCGACCGGGCATTCAGCCCTGGCCAGACCTACGTCGCGCTGAGCAGACTTACGTCACTCGACGGGCTGTACCTGACCAGGCCGTTGCGGCCGCGCGACATCATCGTCGACAAGGATGTCGAACGGTTCATGCGCGGCATCGAGCGCTGAGCGTCAGGCGCCCTTCTTCAACATCGCCTCACGGACCTCACGTCGCATCACCTTGCCGATGAGGGAACGGGGCAGGTCGTCGACGACGGTGATGCGCTTCGGGACCTTGTACGCGGTGAGTCCGTGACGGCAGAAGTCGCGAAGCCCGATCTCGTCGAAAACGGCGCCGGGCCTGAGCACGACGGCAGCGGCGACCTGCTCACCACCGGAGGGCAGCGGCAGTCCGACGACGGCGGCCTCCCGGACGTCGGGGTGGCTCATGAGCGCAACCTCGACCTCTGAGGGAGAAACATTGAACCCACCGGTGACGATCAGTTCCTTCACCCGGTCGACGACAGTGATGAAACCATCCTCTGACACCTCGACGATGTCGCCCGTGCGGAGCCAGTTATCCGAGTCGAGAACGGCCGCGGTCTCCGTCGGCCGGTTCCAGTACCCGGAGAACACCTGGGGCCCGCGGAGGAGGAGTTCGCCGGCTTCACCGGGTTCACGGTCGACCGACGGGTTCTCCGGGTCGACGACGCGGATCTCCGTGCTCGGGAATGGGACGCCGACAGTGCCAGGCCGCCGGGTGGGACCCATCGGGTTGCCGACGGCGACAGGCGACGTCTCGGTCATGCCGTAGCCCTCGACGAGCAGGCCTCCCGTCGACTCCTCCCACCGTTCGACGATGGATACCGGCAAGCTCATGGCGCCCGAGATCGAGTACCTGATCCCGGACAGGTCCACCTTCCGGCGCTCTGCTTCGCGCTCGAGCGCGTCGTAGATCGGTGGGACGGCGGGGAGGAAGGTGGCCGGATGCTTCGCGAAAGCGGAGAGGACGAGGTCGACATCGAACTTCGGGAAGAGCACAAGGCGTGCACCCATGCTCATGGCGAAGGTGAGGCAGAGGGTCATGCCGTAGGCGTGGAAGAGGGGGAGGACGCCGTAGAACACCTCTGCTCCCTCGCGGAGTCCAGGCACCCATGCGCGACCCTGTTCGGCGTTCGAGCGAAGGTTGAAGTGACTGAGCTGGGCCCCCTTCGGGGTTCCCGTCGTCCCGCTCGTGTACTGCAGCAGTGCCAGGTCGTGCACATCCGGGCGCGGGTGGCGCTTGCGCAGGGTGCCCTGCGAGACGAGGCGTGACCAGGTGGTGGTGCCGCGAGTGACGGTCCCACTCGTGAGGGCAGACCTCGAGGTGCGAGCCTTCTTGACGGGAAGGCGGAGGGCGAGCCTCGTCGACAAGGGCATCGACTTGGTGATGTCAACGGACACAACGGCGTCGATGGGAAGGTCGGCGGGGAACCCGGCAACGGTGTCGGTGACTTTGTCCCAGGCGATCACGACGCGCGCGCCGTGGTCTTCGAACTGGTGGCGGAGTTCACGCGCCGTGTAGAGCGGGTTGTGCTCGACAACCACGGCGCCGAGGCGGAGCGCCGCGTAGAACGCGATGACGTGCTCCGGGCAGTTGGGGAGCACGAGAGCGACCCGGTCGCCCTTCTTCACGCCGAGCCGCCGAAGTCCCTCGGCCGCGCGTCCGATCTCG
This sequence comes from Mycetocola sp. Y442, assembly GCF_056898615.1. NCBI lineage: Bacteria > Bacillati > Actinomycetota > Actinomycetes > Micrococcales > Microbacteriaceae > Mycetocola > Mycetocola sp. Y442. The sequence goes on along the minus strand of NZ_JBXHBV010000003.1, from coordinate 302,278 downwards.
GCGCCCAGTTCGCCGTATGTCATGCTCTTCCCGAAGAATTCGAGCGCGGGCTTCGACCGGAATCGCCTGACGGCATCCTCGATCATGTCGACAAGCGACCCCGTCGGCAGGGTGATTTCGTGCGGCACACCCGGCGCATAGGCATCAAGCCACGGCTTGTTTTCAAACGGATTCACACTTCTCCTCGGGTTGGAACTCACGCATCCTGGTACGGAAGCGGTCTCTACGCCACGCTCGCTGCCTTTGCACGCGAGAGGTCGAGAAAGAGATCTGTATTGAACTGGTACGCCACGCGAACTTCATCGATCACGCGCGACCGTTCGTCTTCCTCCCACGGCACAGCATCGAGCTGTTCGCGGTAGGTGTCCTTGAAACGTCTGGGTTCGGCGATGTCGCCGAACAGGTAAAACCCGACACCGTTGGTCTCGAAACCGAACTGGCGCTGCATGAGGGTGCGGATCACCTGGCCGCCCGAGAGGTCGCCGAGGTAACGGGTGTAGTGGTGGGCAACGAAGCCACCGGCCCAGACAGCGGCAACCTCACGGATGCGGGCAACGTACGCCACCGTCGTCGGGAGAGGGCTGATCTGGTCGCGCCATCCGTCACCGATGAGAAAACGCAGGTCTTCTTCGATCGCTGGAAGCCGTGTCAGCTTGTCTGAGATGAATGGGAGCGCCACCGGGTCGTTCTTCATGCGTTCCGTTGCGGCCTCCAGCGCTTCGTAGATGAAGTAATGCTGGGCCACGAGGGCTATGTAATCGTCGACCGTTCCCTTGCCGCTCATCAGGTCGCCCATGAAATCCGCGCCTTCGCTCTCGGAGTGACTCGTGCGAGTGCGCTCACGAAGCTCCTGCGAGAAGGGAATGACTGACATGAGGGACTCCGTCGTCGGCGGTTGCGTTGCTGTTGCTCACGGTGTGGGAAACGTCACGGTCAGCGTTATTCTATCGAAACCGACTGGGCAGAACGCTGAGTTCGGTCGCTGACTGGTAATGACGGCGCGAGCGTGTTATGGGATGGTCGCACGGCTAGTCGATGGCGGGTGCGAGCGGATGCCGAGTGGCAGCGAATCAGTGGTCGCGTGCGGGGACACCGAGTTTGGCGCACGCCGCCTCGTACAGGACAACGACCTCCCGGCGGATCTCGGGGCGTTCCGTGACCGGAGTCGACCAGGGAACCCGGGCCTCGCGCTCCACGCCGCCGACCCGCACGAGCCACGTTCCACCGTCTCCGTCGAGGCCCACCATCCTCGCCGCCGAGGCGTCCTGATCTACAAACGCCCTCGCGATGAGGAGGTTGTCGTCGGAATGATCGCTGTTCATGTGCCGGAGAACCGCGTCAACGACGCTCGAGTCGAAGTTGTGACCTGCCATGCCCTCATCACAGCCCACTGCCGCGTGAAAAGTCAATGTGGATACCACGGAACAGGCGGCAAACGCGAGGGCTGGTCCGGGTTCATCGCGACTCCCTAGGCTCGGGATGACCCGAAAGGCGGCATACGCAGTGATCCTTGGTTTCCACGCATCCCACGAACAAATCCACCCCGGTCGCTTGCTCGACTCGGTGATCCGGGCGGAAGAGGTGGGGTTTGGCGCCGCAATGTGCTCCGACCATTTCGCACCGTGGGGAACCGACCAGGGGCATTCCGGGTTCGCGTGGTCCTGGCTCGGTGCCGCGCTGCAGGCAACAAGCTTCAAGCTCGGTGTGGTCAACGCTCCTGGTCAGCGGTACCACCCGGCGATCATCGCGCAGGCTGTGGCGACGCTCGAAGCGATGTACCCGGGTCGGTTCTGGGCCGCGCTTGGCTCAGGCGAGAACGTCAACGAGCACATCACCGGGGATGGCTGGCCTCGAAAGAGCCTGCGAAACGACCGGCTGCGCGAGAGCGTCGATGTCATGCGGCAACTGCTCGCCGGAAACGAGGTCACCCACGATGGCCTGATCACAGTAGACCGGGCTCGCTTGTGGACACTGCCCGATGCTCCGCCTCCACTGCTTGGCGCTGCGACAAGCCCGGAAACCGCGGCCTTCGTCGCGCCGTGGTCTGACGGCCTCGCGACAGTGCTGCAGGAGCCGGACGCCCTCCGCCGCATCATCGACGCGTACCGCGGTGCCGGCGGTCGCGGGCCCGTCGTGCTCCAGGTGCACCTCAGCTATGCGGCCACAGACGACGAAGCGCTCGCCATCGCCCACACGCAGTGGCGGACCAACGTCTTCTCGGCACCGGTCAGCTGGGACCTCGACACTCCTGAAGCGTTCGACGAGGCAGCGCGCCACGTCAGGCCCGAGGATGTGCGGGGGAGTGTTCTGGTCTCATCGGATGCCGCGTGGCACGCGGCGAGGATCGCCGAGTTCGTAGACCTCGGCTTCGATGAGATCTACCTGCACCACGTCGGGACTGGGCAGGACCAGTTCCTCGATGTCTTCGGCGACCGCGTGCTCGGGCAGTTTGCATGAACGACATGAAGAAGACCGACACCGCCGATCTCTGGTGGAAGAACGCCGTCGTCTACTGTCTGGATGTCGAGACATTCCTGGACTGGAACAACGACGGCGTCGGAGACTTTGCCGGGCTCGCCCAACGCATCGACTACCTGGCCGAGTTGGGCGTGACGTGTTTGTGGCTGATGCCCTTCTATCCGACGCCTGACCGTGATGACGGGTACGACATCACTGACTTTTACGGGGTCGACTCGAGGCTTGGCCACCACGGCGACCTCGTCGAGGTTCTTCGCATGGCGAAGGACAGGGGCATGAGGGTGATCGCCGATCTCGTCGTCAATCACACGTCTGACCAGCATCCGTGGTTCAAGGCGTCCCGTTCGAGTGTGACCTCGCCGTACCGCGACTTCTATGTCTGGCGGAAGGACCTTCCCAAGAGCCAGCCGGAGACCGTCTTTCCCGGCGAAGAAACCGGAGTGTGGGAGCTGGACGAGAAGACGGGCGAGTACTACCTGCACAGGTTTTACCGTCACCAGCCCGACCTCAATGTCGAGAATCCCGCGGTGCGCGAAGAAATCGCCAAGATCATGGGGTTCTGGCTTGAGCTTGGACTCAGCGGGTTCCGCGTCGACGCCGTTCCTTTCTTTATTGAGGGAGATCCAGGGGCCGTTTCAGGAGATGAGTACGGAGACCCGCACGACTACCTCAAGTCGCTCAGGGCGTTCCTCGGCAGGCGGACGGGAGACGGCATCCTCCTCGGTGAGGTGAACCTCCCGCGCGAGGAGCAGCTCACGTATTTCGGAGGAGAAGCTTTCGATGAACTCACCATGCAGTTCGATTTCGTCGCCATGCAGAAGTTTTATCTCTCGCTCGCGCGGGAAGACGCGGCACCGCTCGCCGAAGCGCTGGCGAGCCGCCCGCAGCTCGGGCAACCCGCGCAGTGGGCGAACTTCCTCCGCAACCACGACGAGCTGACCCTCGACCAGCTCAGCGACGGCGAGCGTGACGAGGTCTTCACCGCGTTCGCTCCCGACGAGGACATGCGCGTGTTCGGTCGCGGCATCATCCGCCGGCTGCCAACGATGCTGAACGGTGACCCGCGACGTATACGGATGGCGTACAGCCTCCTCTTTTCGATGCCCGGCACGCCCGTGCTGTTCTACGGTGAAGAGATCGGTATGGGGGAGAACCTCGAGATCAGTGGGCGCGAGGCGGTTCGTTCGCCGATGCAGTGGACGCCCGAGCCGAACGGTGGCTTCTCGAACGCGAAACCGCGGCGGTTGACAGCGCCGGTGGTGGACGATGGCTACGGGCCACGGTTCGTCAACGTGGCGGAGCAACGCCACGAGCCGGACTCTTTGCTGAGTTTCATCAGGACGCTCATCAGGACCTACCGCAACTCCTCGGAGATCGGCTGGGGCGACTTTGAGGTGCTCGATCAGCCGAACAGAGCGGTAATGGCGCATGTCGTGAGTGCGTCGGAGGGCCGCATGGTCGCACTGCACAACTTCGGCCCGGATCCCGTGAGCCTCGAGCTCACCATTCCTGAAACGGCTGAAGGTACCCGGCTTGTCGACCTGCTCACCACCGGCGAAGTCACGCTCTCCGATGACGGTGCCGCTGAATTCGAACTTGGAGGCTACGGCTACCGGTGGCTTCGGGTGATCGAGCCGGGGAGCAGGCGCCTCTACTGACGGCGGCGCGCTCCGGCGATGTCTTGATCGCATAACGGATTGACTCCACCTGTCTTTGGCCTCTCAGAGGTGTGACCGCCGGTAGGTATGATCGCCCCTCGTTGAGCCATCGGGGGATGGATGAGAACTGTTCGATCCACAGGCGCGCGCTTTGCTGCGTTTGCTGTCGCAATGAGCCTCGTCGCGGCGCTCGTCGGGTGCGCGACCGGGCCGATGCAAACGCCGATCGATCTGCCGGAACAGGCAGCGGGTGATCTTCCCGCCGCGACGGTTGAACAGCTCAACGCGGCGCTCGCCGATTCAATGACGCTCGCTGCGGCATCCGGTGCCGTCGTCGGAGTCTGGGCCCCATGGTCGGGACACTGGACGGAGGCTGCAGGAACAGTGACGCCGGGCGGAGCACCGATGACGCTGGACATGCACTTCCGGATCGGTGGGAACACCAGGCCGATGACCTGCGATGTGCTGTTCGGCCTCGTCGATGCCGGAAAGATGTCGCTCGATGACGACGTCGCAGACTATCTTCCCGGTGTTGTCGGTGTGGACGGCAGGACCCTGGGACAGCTCTGTCGCAGCACGTCGGGCTTCGGCGCCTACCCGGTTCAACTGAAGCAGATGTTCGCGAGCAATCCGCAACGGCTCTGGACGCCCCTCGAGCTCGTCTCGCACGGCGTCTCCTACCCTGCCGTCGCCACACCGGGAACGACGTACTTCCCGTCGGAACCGAACTACGTACTTCTCGGACTCGCGCTCGAGGCGGCGACGCAGTCCAACATGGCCTCTCTCTACAACGACTACGTCTTTGAGCGGCTCGGCATGGAGAACAGCGGATACCCCGGCCCGCACGACCTGACCCTTCCCAAACCGTTCGCGACCGGCTGGGAAGGGCGCAGGCAACCGGACGGATCGTTCGCATGCGATGCACCGTATGACGAGTCCCGGCTGTCGAATTCCATGGTTTTCGCCGCTGGCGGCGTCGTGTCGACCCTCGGTGACCTGAAACGGTACGTGCAGGCCCTCGCGGTCGGCTCGCTCCGCGGCCAGGAAACGAAGGATGCCGCGTGGGAGACGATGCCGATGGAAGGGGCCCCGTCCTGGCAGTCGTACGGCCCGGGTGCCGTCCAGGTGGGACCGATGCGGGGCCAGTCCGGTTACATGCCCGGCCACATTTCCGCGATGCTCGCTGACCCGGAATCGGGTCTGACCGTTGTCGTGATGCTCAATAACTCGAGCGCTGGCGAGCAGTTCGCCCAAACGCTCGCCATGAAGCTGGCGGCCATTGCGTCGAAGGCCGCGCCGTCGGGCAAAGGGAGTCCGCCCGAGATCGGGCTGCCCTGGTCCGAGGAGCAGATGTCAGCACAGCTCGCCGCGGGTCGCGTGTGCTGACGCGGGCACCGTGCGTGGCCGTAACTCGACGGTCGGCGGCGGTTTTCCTCTCCCGGTGAGAGAGCGGCTCCGCTTAGTGTTGGGTCATGCCTATCGTCCCGGACACCAAGAACTGGACCTGGGTGCTTGCGCGCCCCTGCCCCGAGTGCGGTTTCGATGCGAGTGCCGTGCGGCTCGCCGACGTGCCGGCCATCATTCGCGAGAACACCGCGGCATGGCCCGCGGTGATGCGCGACGACCGGGTGCGGGTTCGTCCCGATGACAGCACGTGGTCACCGCTCGAGTACGCGGCTCACGTCAGGGATGTGTTCCGGATCTTCGCCTCGCGTCTCGCCGCGATGCTTTCCGACGACGATCCGCTGTTCGAGAACTGGGATCAGGATGCCACCGCAGTCGCGGAACGATACGCGGAACTCGATCCCGCTTTCGTGTCCGCTGAACTCGTCTCAGCGGGGAATCAGCTGGCCGACGCCTTCGAGGCGGTTCCCCGTGATGCGGCGTCCCGCACCGGTCGGCGCAGCGACGGCGCGGTATTCACCGTCGAGACGCTCGGACGTTATCTCGTCCACGATCCGATCCACCACCTGTGGGATGTGACCGCGCGACGCGTTGTCTGACCGCTTGCGGTTAACCGTGGACGATGAGCACAGGGCACGTCGCGTGTGCAACGCACGCGGTGCTCACCGACCCGACCAGCAGTCCGGTGAAGCCGCCGTAGCCGCGTGAACCGAGGACGAGCATCTCGGCGTCGGCGCAGTAGCGGATGAGCGTGCGGGCGGGAGGGCCGTTCAGGACCGTCTGGGTGAATCCATCGGGGCGGTCCTCTCCAAAAGCGGAGGTGACCGCGTCACCGAGGAGTTTCTCCACCTCTTTCTCCGGAGTCCAGCCCGACTCCGCCTGGTAGAAGTCGTAGAGGGAGTGGGCCTGCTGCCACACCGCGACAGCCTCGAGCGGGGCACCGAGCGCCTCCGCGAGCCGCCGCGCATGACGGAGTGCCTTGATCGACAGCTCTGAACCGTCGATTCCCACGACTATCGGGCGGGGTCGGGTTGCAGTGGGGTCGGCCGATGGTGTGGATTCGCTGTCGCTCATGTAAGCAGTATTCTCCGTTCGACCGGGAAACGTTAGGGCCGGTGGCCCAGGAACCCTCAGCGCCGGTCGGTGGACCCGCTGGAAATCCCGACGAGCCTCTCGCTCTTGTCCCACAGCTCGGCGGCCAGCGCCTCGTCGTATGCGAGCGGATTCGCCTTGGCGATCCGGCGCTTCGCGTAGTACGCGCCGGAGACCCAGTCGACACCGGGGGTCGACTGCGCGAGCCAGACCAGAGTGTCTGCGCCCTGTTCGGGCGAGATCAGCAGGAACCGGAAAACGCTGCGGTAGATGTGGCGCATCGCGGTCGTCGAGCCTGTGGCGAAGCTCGTCGCGACGACACCGGGGTGAAACGCTGCTGTCGAGATTCCCGAATCGGAGAAGCGCCTGTTCAGCTCTGCGGTGAAGAGGATGTTCGCGAGTTTCGCGTTTCCGTACGCCCGGTTCTCCGAGTACCCGTGTATCAGGTTGAGGTCGTCGATGTCGAACTTCGCGAATCGGGTGTTGGCGATGCTCGAGGTGTTGATGATGCGCGCTTTGCTTTCGATCAGGCGGTCCATCAGCAGGTGGGTGAGGAGGAAGGGCGCGAGGTGGTTGACCTGGAAGGTCGTCTCATTTCCGTCGACGGTGAGCTGCCGTGGCCCGAAGATGCCGCCAGCGTTATTGGCAAGAACGTCGATCCGTTCGTAGTTATCGCGGAGGTCCTCTGCCAGCTTTCTGACATCGTCGAGTTTCGAGAAATCAGCGGTGAAGGATGCCACCTTCAGAGCGTTGGCCACCGCCTTCGTTTTCTCCGGCGACCTGCCGACCACGATGACCGTGTCGCCCGCCTCGTGCAGGCGACGGGCGGCCTCAGCTCCGATGCCGTCACTCGCTCCGGTGATGACGACTGTTCGTGCGGTCATGCTGCCTCGATTCCTGTTGGGCGCGTGCCCGGCGTGCCGTCGGCTCTCGTGCCGGCGTGCTCCTCGAGCAGCCTATGCCGAACCGGGGTCTCACTCCGTGGGTTGACAGGAACCGTCCCTGGTTAACACCACAGCGCCGTCCGCAACCAATCAAAAGGCTGTAGCGGCGTATCTGTGACGCGGATAGCCTGACCGGATGACCACGATGATGAGGGGTGCGGTGATGAGCGGGCTCCGACCCTGCCAGGGAGGTGCGCGGCTGTGAGTGATCCGTCAGCGGCTGATCCCGCCCTCATCGGTCCGACCAGCCCGGCTCGGCTGCACGTCATGTGCTGGAACATCCGCAGGCCTTTTCCGCATCTGGCGCGACGGCATCCTGACCGGTGGGAAGACCGCAAATGGCTCGCGGTCCGCCTGCTGGCGAGCGAGCAACCCTCGGTGATCGGGATGCAGGAGGTCATGCCAGACCAGTTGCACTTTCTGCGGGCGGCCTTTGGGCCGTTCTGGCAGTGGGTGGGGTACGGCAGGAATGCCGACCACGGGGGCGAACACATTCCCATTTTCTTCGACTCCGAGCGGCTAAGGCTGCAGTCGTGGAAGCAGTTCGCGCTCTCGGACACCCCGGAGGTGCCTGGCTCACGATCGTGGGGAAATTTGGTCCCGCGAGTGGCGGTTGTCGCCGATTTCGTGGACCTCGCCACCGGGCTGCCGATACGGCTGATCAACACCCACTTCGATCACTACTCGCGTAAATCCCGTGAGCGGTCAGCGCGCATGGTGAGTGAGCTGGCGGCCCAGGCACCCGCCGCCGCGATTGTCATGGGTGACATGAACACGACACCCCGGTCGCTGCCGTATCGGTACATGACGCGAGATGGCGCACTCCAGGACAGCTGGGTGGTCGCCGAGCGCCGCCTCACGGAGGCGTGGGTGACGTACTCGGGATACCGTCCGCCACGGCGGGGAGGCAAGCGCATCGATTGGATACTCGTCAACGACGCTGTCGCCGTTGAGTCTGTGGCCATCAACGCTGTCCGTTATTCCGGCGCAGCGGCATCCGACCACGAACCAATCCAGGCAGTGCTGCGGATGAGGAGGAGAAGAGAGAGTGCCCCACGCGACACTGTTTCATCATCGGCTGGTTGAGAATTTCCTCCGGCCAGCTCGTACCACGGGAGAGCATGCCGCCGATCTCCTCCGGGTTATCGGGCTGGTAAGCCTGGTCGTCGTGGCCTTCGGTTGGGGCTTTGTAGCCATGGCGGTGTTTGCGCTGTCGATGCTCGGCGTGGTTCTGCCGCGGTTCCTCGGCGCGCGAGCAACCCTCGATGTCGCGGTCTGCGTCGCCGTTCTCGTGGCGGCCTGGAGCGCTGTGCTCCAGCTCTACCAGGCGATTGCGTGGTGGGACATCGTTGTCCACTGCGCCCTTAACGGGCTGATCGCGGCTGTGGCCTGGGTGCTCTGCACGCAGCTCGGGGTTTCGCTTGTCGAGGCGGAGTCGAGGTATCGGTTCGTGCTCACGGTCAGCCTGACGACGGCGTTCGGTCTTGCGCTCGGGGCGGTGTGGGAGATGTGGGAGTGGTTCGGCCACACTTACCTCGACGAAACCATCTACGTGTCGTACACCGACACCGTCGGGGATATCGCCGCTGGCGGTGTTGGTTCGCTGATCGCGGGCTGTTCAATGCGCTTTCTCGCGGGGGCGAATCGAGGCGGATGACGGCATCCGATGGCCTTCTTTCTCCAATGCGCCACCCCTCAAGGGAAAGGTGCACCGCGAGAGGGTTCGCGAGACAATTGACCGGTGTCCTTCTTCCGTCGCCGCCCCAAACGCGTGAGTCTCGGCACCTATAAACCCGCGCCAGAGGAACCGATCGCTCCCATCGGCAGGGTTGTCGACGAAGGCGTGCTCATTACTGCGTCGTCGGTGCGGATGGCCATCAAGAACAAGTTGATCGTCGGCGCGCTCCGTGATGACCGCAAGTTCGACGCAGAGTCCCTCGGTGAGGCTGCCCGTCAGGAATTTCTCGCGGCCGCCGAGGAGAACGCGGCGACCGCGGAACGGCTCGAGAGACTGGGGCACTATGCGTATTCGGTCGGAGCCGCAGACCTGGCCGACCCATTCATCGATGAAGACGAGATCGATGAACAGCACAGGCGGCGACCCCAGGTGCATCGCGCGCTCGCCGATGCGCTGAGGGCCGAGGCTGATAACCCCGAGCGGATTCGCGAGGTCGTGGAACAGGCACGGGACGACGCCTGGGAGGAGATCGGCAGGGAGTTGCGGTCGAGGCTGCGGAACACGGGTTACGTTCGCGACAACGATCCGAAGTATGAGAAGTTGCGGGCGAAGCGGATAAGCGACTTCAAGAGAGACGTTTTGGCTGGCCTGCAGAGTGTGGGCGACTGAGCGTCAGCCGCGTTTCGGGAGGAAGAACCGGGTGCCCGGCCTCGTATTGTGATTCGCCGCCGCGATTCCCCTCCCGAAAAACCCCGCCGCCCTCCCTGATTTGCGGCGTCGAGGGCGGTGCCGGATGCCGCGGTCAGCGCCAGCTGGGCGGGGGTGGTAGCCGAGTCCTGGAGGCGGCAGTCGAGCCTCGGAGGTGTCAGCCGCGTTTCGGGAGGAAGAACCGGGTGCCCGGCCTCGTATTGCGAATCGCCGCCGCGATTCTCCTCCCGAAAAACCGCCACTGCCCCCTGATCCCGGGCACCAAAGTCGGTGCTGGATGCCGCGGTCAGCGCCTTAGCTCGGTCAACGCCGATGTCAGTGGTTGGGTGTGTACTGAAGTCATGAACATCCCGGTCAGCAGCCCGATCCGCACCCTTACAGGGTCGCGTTCGAACGCCCGGGCGGATGCCACCGCGAGGCCCCGAATGCGGCAGTTTCAATGTCAGTGGTTGGGTGTGTACTGAAGTCATGAACATCCCGGTCAACTGCTCAATCCGCACCCATGCAGGGTCGCGTTTGAACGCCCGGGATGGTGTCGGTGCGAGGCCCCCAGTGTGGCAGTTTCAATGTCAGTGGTTGGGTGTGTACTGAAGTCATGAACATCCCGGTCAGCAGCCCGATCCGAACCCGTTCCGGTGCGGCGGACTTCGGTCTGGCCGGGCGTCATGTCCTCGCCTCGACTGGTGGGGGTGTGCGGGTGTCATGAGTTTCGCGGTGAGCGACTTTCCGCCGGCATCGGTGCCGGAGGGGGAGAGTGCGCTCACCGGGTTGCTCACGCACCTGGGTCAGGTGGTTGATGTTCTCGACCTGGATCATCTGGACCGGTTGACCGGGGAGCAACTGTTGACGCAGCTGGGCCAGGTCGCCGGGGTGGTGCGTGCCGGGGAGGCGGTCCTCGCGGCGTTGAGTGCCGAGGTCGCGGACCGGTCAGACCCCGCGCGCGGGAGTGACGGGTTGGCGGTGAAGCACAACTACCAGCGTCCGTCGCACCTGATCGAGGTGATCACCGGAGTCTCCTCCGCTGCAGCATCACGGTTGATCCGGGTCGGGCAGCGCACCTGCCGGCGCTCCACGGACGCTGGGTTCCCGTTACCACCGTTGTTTCCGGTGGTCGGGGAGGCATTCCGGCAGGGCCTGATCGGGGTGGAAACCGCCGAAGCGATCACCCGGGAACTCTCGCTCGCCGCACCTCGTGCCGAGGTGGAACACCTCGCGATTGCCGAGCGGACCCTGGTCAGTGAGGCGGTCGGTGCGGGCTGGCGCGACGGGTTACCCATGTCGGCCGATTTGGTGGGGATTCAGGCTCGGCAGTGGCGGGACCGGTTGGACGAAGACGGGATCGAACCCCGCACCGACAAAGCGTTCCAGAAACGTGACTTCTGGATCGCCCGTACCGCGAAGGACGGGTTGGTGAAGTTCGGTGGCCAGGTCACTGTTGATGTCGGCGCGAAACTCCACGCGTTACTCGATGCGGTGTTGAGTCCGAAGACCGCGGACCGGTACGGCCCCACGGCCACTGATGCTGGCGAGGGAACTGGCGGTGGTGCCGGTGGCACCGGAACCGATGACGCGGGGGCCTTCGGAACCGGTGCGTCGCCGGTGACCGGCGCCAACCCAGACACCGGTGACGAGGTACAAGGCACCAACGTCAGTCCCGGTGCGGAGTTCAGCGAACCGGTCCGGGCCCGGCGGACCGCGGGGCAGCAACGCGCTGACGTGTTCGCCGCGATGATCGACGCCCTTGCCCGCTCCGGGGACGCACCATCAGTGACCGGCGCAGCACCGACCGTCGTGGTGACGGTCAACGCGGACGTGATCGACTCCAAGAGCGGTACCGGACAGATCGTGGGAGTGAACAGCCCGGTGGCGGCGTCAACAATCACCCAGATTCTCTGTGACGCGAGCATCATCCCGGTATTCATCGACCCCGACGGCATCGTCGTCGCCCTCGGAAACGACCAACGCGGGTTCAACCGGACCCAACGAATGGGAATGATCGCCCGCGACGGTCCGACCTGCGCGATGCCGGACTGTCAGATCCCTGCCACCGGGTGCGAAGCCCACCACATCATCCCGCACTCCGAAGGTGGCCCCACCCATCTCGATAACGGAGTCTTGTTCTGCTGGTTCCACCACCGGATGGTCGACACCGGGGTTTTCACGGTCACGATGGTGAACGGCAAACCGAAAGTCACCATCGCCGAATGGATCCGCCGCAAACCATACTTCCGATAAATGACCGCAACTTCGGCTCCAGACAGCACAACACCCGGCACGTGCGCATAAACGCTCGTGCCGGGTGCCGGGTGCCGGGTGCCGGGTGCCGGACTCGTGTCCGGCTCAGGACTCCCTAGCCGATCGCCGCACGCAGAGCGGCCGCAGCTGCTCCGACGTCGGGTGCGCCGTAGATCGCTCCGCCGGCAACGGCAACCTGTGCACCGGAGGCCTTGACCGAAGCAATGGTCGTGACATTGACCCCGCCAGCGACGGAGAACGGTGTGCCAGACGCTTCTCCATCACGCAGAAGCGTGTCGAACGTGAAGCCTTCTTCGGCCTGCTCGTCGAGTCCGGCGTGCATCTCCACGAACTCGGCGCCGAGTGCGACAACCTCGCGTGCACGGGCGGGCTTGTCGGCCACACCGATGAGGTCGACGACAATGCCCTTGCCGTGCTTCTTCGCGGCCTTCACGGCTCCGGCGATCGTGCTGTCACCGGCAACGCCGAGCACGGTGACGAGGTCGGCTCCCGCCGTGAACGCGATGTCAGCCTCGAGCTCGCCGGCATCCATCGTCTTGAGGTCCGCGAAAACCACCTTGTCAGGGTGTGCCGCCTTCACCGCGGTGATCGCGGAGAGACCGGCGCTCTTGATGAGGGGAGTGCCGAGTTCGAGGATGTCGACGTGCGGCGCGGCAGCAGCGGCGAGTTCGAGGGCGGCCTCGGTGGTCAGGGTGTCCATAGCGAACTGAAGCTTCATAGTGTGTTCCTTCTGTTGGTGATGTGATCGCGTGCAAGTGCAAACGGGATCGGTCATTCAAGATTTGAGTGGCGTGGCCAGAGATCGTCTGCGCTCTGTCCGGAGCGAAGCCAGAGGGTGTCAAACAGGGCGTCTCCCACAACCATGACGGTCTGCTCGAACAGGCTTCCGGCGTACTGGCCCGAGACCGAACCGGAACGGTCGAGCTTGCCCGCCGCCGGCACAACCATGACCACGGTGGCGAGAGCAGCCAGCGGGGAATCAGCGGCCGTCGTGATGGCGACCACGGATGCACCAGCGTTCGCGGCAGCATCCGCCCCGCGAATTATCGCCGGCGTCGTCCCCGAACCGCTTGCCGTCACGAGGACGTCGCCGGGTCCGATCGCCGGAGCTGTTACTTCACCGACGACATGGACGCTGAGGCCGAGGTGCATCAGGCGCATGGCTGTCATCTGTAGCGCCAGTCCCGATCGCCCCGCTCCGAGCACGAAAACCCGACGAGCGCCGTGCACCGCGTTCGCGACGTCGGCGAGATCGTCGGTGCCGTGTGCGGTAATCGCATCTGTCGTTGCGGTGAGTTCCCGCATGATCGTGGCGAGGGATGCCGTCACTTCGGTGTTCGGGCTCGTCGCCGTCTCGGAATTCGTCATTGATCCATCGTCTCCAGACGGGTGCCCCGAGGTGCCCGCCCGCCCGTGCAGTCGACCTACCCATCGGGGGAGGTACAGCTTGTCTGGGTAGGTTGAACCGGTGACTATCGACAGCGAGCATCCGACCCCCGTACCCCGAAGACTCCAGCTCGAGCACGCGCAGGCCGTTGCCGAACAGGCCGACCGGCACGCCGTGACACTCGAGTCGGTCCTTGCCGTTCTCCGCTCGTCGCGGCTGGATGACCGCGCGAGCCGAACGACGGCGATCGACCTGGCATCCGCATCACTGATCGAGTTGCGCAGCACCACCGACCAGCAGCGCGGCACCATGCTCGAACCCGTGGACGGAGCCTTTGCCCGGCTTCGCTCCGACCTGCGTCCGCTTGCCCGGTTCGGCGGGCTCGACGTGCAATTCGTCGAACCGCCCACCGGGGGTCGCGCCCTGCCCGGAGAGGTTGCCCACGCGGCGCGGGCGATCGTGCGCAGCGCGGTGCTTGCCCTCGTGGATCAGGAAGACGCCAAACGTGTGCGGATCCAATGGGATTGCGACGGCCTCAATCTGCTGATCGACATCCGGGACGATGGTGAAGGCAGCATCAGCGCCCACGACGACTCACTGCGTCCCATCGCGGAACGGGTTTCCGCACTCGACGGCGGTCTCGACGTGTCATCGACAACGGGCTGGGGGACGACGCTCGCGATCCGACTCCCGCTGGACCCGCCCGCCGAGACGGAACCGCTCGAGGATTCCGCCGACTTCAGCCCCCGCGAACGCGACGTGCTTCGACTGGTGGCATCGGGCGCGCGCAACCGTGCGATCGCTGCTCAGCTGGGCATCACCGACAACACCGTCAAGTTCCACGTGTCGAACCTGCTCCGCAAGGCCGGGGTTCGCACGCGCGGTGAGCTGACGGCGATCGCCGCCGCTTCAACGCGGTCACGGCAGTAGCCGGCCGGCGTTGCGCGGTCCGGTCGGGCCTGTCACCCCTTCAGGCAATGGTGGATGCCGCTGCGGCATTCGCGAGGATCAGCGGAAGGCCGGAGTACCCAACCGCAGCCCCCAGGGGCGCGGGCCGGCCAGGAACCAGACGAACGCTGCGATAAGAGGAAAGAAGACCAAGCCGACTACCCAGAGGTATCGTTCGACCCGCGAAAGATCGCGGGTCCGGACGATCTGTACGATGCCGTAACCGATAGCGGCCAGATACGCCCCGCCTGTGAGCCCAACGACCAGCAAGGCGAGAGCAAGGTCGGCATTCATGGATTTCTCCTTCGGCTGTTGGCTCTCAAGCTAGGGCCGCGGGTGGTCCCGGTCAAGAGCGAACCCCCGACTCGCCTGACCGTTCCCCGCCAGGTCTCGGCGTTGTCGGGCTCAACACCGACAACCCGGCCATCAGCATCGGTGACGTGCAGGCCCTTCGTGAGCTGGGAGCAGCTCCAGTGAGCCGCTCCAGAGAGACGCGCCCGGACCTCCCTGTCGACCGATGTCAAGTCCTGACGTGACTTGTGTTGTGAACCTACGGTGGAAGACCCTCGGGCAAGTCTCAGCGATTTCGCTGACGAAGAAGTGGAGAAGTGAGTGCCGGTTTCCCGGAATGTTGAAGCAAAGCCGGTGTTGGAGATTCTTGCCATCAGCGACCACGAGTGGCGCGTGTGCGATGGGCGGTTCAGCCAGAGCGATGCCAGACGGATGCTGGGCTATATCGGCAGGACAGCGGGCGTTTACGAATTGGTGCGTCTCCAACACGGTCCTGAATGGGAGTGCTTCGACACGCTGCAGGCCGCACTAGATGCGCTTGTGGAGCCTGCCGGCCCAACCCCGTCGTAATGCCAACTTCGTGGCCATTGCTCTCCCGGTATAGGTCTGTGCCGTTCCGGAGTTCGGCCGGATAGTATCGACGTGGTGCGCCGGGAAGTCTGGTCGGCAAATTCGATCAACGACCCATTTTTCAAGGAGTTCCCATGGCAACCCTGCCGCCAGACCGCCCCAACGTACTGTCGCGGGGCAGCTACTCCGAAGCGAGCAGAATCGCGACGATCCTCCGTAAGGAAACTGTCGGCGGGATGCTCCTGGTCGCGGCCGCGCTCATCGCCCTGATCTGGGCGAACTCTCCCGCCTCTGACAGCTACTTTGCCCTGCGGGACTTCAGGATCGGTTACGAGCCCTGGCACCTCGAATTGAGCCTCGGAGCCTGGGCATCCGACGGGCTCCTCGCCGTCTTTTTCTTCCTCGTCGGCCTTGAGCTCAAGCGAGAACTGGTGGCAGGCGACCTGCGCGACTTCCGCAAAGCGGTGATTCCCGTTGCGGCGGCGGTCGGCGGGGTGCTCGTTCCAGCGCTGATCTATACAGCCATCAACTGGGGAAACGGCGCCACAATCGGCGGTTGGGCAATCCCCACCGCGACGGATATCGCCTTTGCGGTCGCCGTCCTCGCCATCGTCGGCTCCCACCTGCCGAGCGCACTGCGGATCTTCCTCCTGACCCTCGCCGTCGTCGACGACCTGATTGCCATCCTGATCATCGCCGTGTTCTACACGACAGACATCAACGTGGTGGCCCTGGGCCTCGCCCTGATTCCGCTTGCGCTGTACGCCTTCCTCGCCCAGAAGTACCGGCGATTCTTCGGTCTGAAGCCTGCGGCGGCGTGGCTCATCCTGCTGCCCCTCGGTGTGGTCACCTGGGCGCTGCTCCACGCCTCCGGGATTCACGCAACGATCGCCGGTGTTCTGCTTGGCTTCGCGATTCCGGTGATCAGGAGCAAAGCCAGTGGCGGCCCGGCGGCTGGGCCCGGCCTGTCTGAGATCTTCGAGCACCGGTTCCGGCCGATCTCCGCCGGTTTCGCCGTGCCCGTCTTCGCTTTCTTCTCCGCCGGCGTAGTAATCGGTGGCATTGACGGCTTCACCTCGGCCCTGATGGACCCGGTAACGATAGGCATCATCATTGCCCTCGTCGCCGGAAAGCCCATCGGAATCCTGGGAACAACGTGGCTGATCTCAAAATTCACCCGGGCGAGGCTCGACCCATCCTTCCGGTGGGTGGACCTGTTCGGTGTCGGCCTGCTCGCGGGAATCGGTTTCACCGTTTCGCTTCTCATCGCCGAGCTGAGTTTCGGATTCGGCAGCCTCGAAAACGACCACGCCAAGGTGGCGATTCTGACGGCATCCGTTCTGGCTGCCCTGCTCGCGACAGTGGTACTGCGCATCCGGAACCGCAGGTACAAGCAGATCGAAGCCGAGGAGCGCGTGGACGCGGACAACGACGGGACCCCCGACGTGTACCAGGGCGGCGGACGCTGAGCCTGCACGTTACCGACGCAGGGGGTGTTGCGCCGAGCCGGCCAGGTCTAGCCTCTGACTGTGGCTGCACATCCTGACGCCTACCGCCAACCTCTCGACCGCGCACGGGAGCACTCCCTGGAGTGGCTCGCGTCACTGCCAACGCGCCAGGTGCGGCCACAGCAAACCGCAGATCAGGTCGCCGAGCATTTCTCCATTCCGCTGCCAGACGGCCCAACCGATCCGGCAGCGGTTGTCGATGAGCTGGCCGGGTTCGCCGAACCCGGCCTCATGGCGATGCCGTCCGGCCGGTTTTACGGCTGGGTAATCGGCGGAACGCTTCCCGCCGCCCTCGCGTCGGACTGGCTCGTCAGCGCCTGGGACCAGAACAGCGCTCTCCGGTACGCCTCGCCCGCAACGGCCGCCATCGAACAAGCGGCAGGGGACTGGATCCTCGACCTGCTCGGCCTCCCAGCAACGGCAGACGTCGGCTTCACAACAGGCGGCACCGTCGCAAACTTCGTCGGTCTCGCTGCTGGTCGAAAAGCGGTTCTGGATGCCGTCGGCTGGGACCTCGATGCCCGCGGTCTGGCGGGCGGCCCACGGGTCACCGTGCTCGTCGGCCAGGAACGACACGCGTCGGTGGACCTCGCCCTCCGTTACCTCGGCCTCGGCGCCCCGACTCCTGTCGCCTCCGACGACCAGGGCAGGCTCATCGCTTCAGCGTTGACGGATGCCCTCGCGAGCGTCGATGGCCCGGTGATCGTCTGTCTCCAGGCGGGCAACCTGCACTCGGGTGCCTTCGACCCGATGAAAGAGACCATCCGAATGGCACACGAACACGGCGCCTGGGTGCACGTCGATGGGGCATTCGGGCTCTGGGCCGCAGCAAGCCCGCGCTATCGAGGCGTGCTCGACGGAATCGACATGGCAGATTCCTGGGCGACCGACGCCCATAAGACCCTCAACGTGCCTTATGACTGCGGCATCGCGATCGTCGCTCAACCCCAGGTCCTCCGCTCCACCTTCGGCGTTCACACCGACTATCTGATTCACGACGACCACGGCCCGGGCGACCCGTGGGAGAAGGTCCCCGAACTCTCCCGCCGCGCCCGCGGCGTCCCCGTCTGGGCAGCACTGCGCTCACTGGGCCGCTCAGAAACCGTCGCACTGGTTGAACGCCTCGTCGACACCGCGGCCGAGCTCGCCGCCGGGCTCTCGCGCGTGCCTGGCATCGAGGTCCTCAACGACGTCGTTTTCACCCAGGTCTGTCTCGCCTTCGGCCCAGACGACCTCACCCGCAGGGTCACCGAGCAGCTCATCGCCGATGGCTCAGTGTGGATGTCCGGTTCGCATTGGCAGGGCAGGGACATCCTGCGCATCTCCGTGAGCAACTGGTCGACGGATGCCGACGACATCGCCACGTCGATCGAGGCGGTTCGGCACGCCTTCGAGGTCGCATCGTCCACCTGAATACCGGTCTTTCCCGCCGGCCGACCCGGGAGTAGTCTCGGGGCAACGGCGAGTCCCGTGTACCCGCCGGGTAGGGAGTCCTGGTGGGACGGCTTGTTTACGATTCGAGGACGAGCATCAACCTCGACGACCGCACGCTCGCGCACCTTCAGATCGTGATCGGTGCGAAGCTCAGGCGAGGCGAAAGCTTTCCCTTCCGCTGGAAGCTGCCTGACGGCGCCGGGGGACTACCCGGGAGCCTGTGGATTGCGCCGGGGATCTCGCTTCACTTCAGGTACGACGAATCGAGACTGCCCAATATCAACCTCGACTGGATCAGCGCGCTCACCGCGTCGTCCAACTCGGATGCCGGGCTGCGGCTGATCAGTGAACCGATCGCGTCGCAGGACGACGTGCGCGACGAGCGGGTGGGTCGGCCGTAGCGCAGCGACGCGACGGTCGGCGACACGCGCCCGCCAGCCGCAATGTCCCCCTAGGATTCCCTCATGGGAACCTGGAGTGGACAACCGTTTGGCAATGACGCCGCAGCCGACTGGGCATGGGAACTGGACGGGTCCGACGGCTGGGATGCTGTCCTCGAGGCGCTTCAGGCTGTGCTTGACGCAGCTCCCGCGTCCGTGGACGCTGACGCGGCAACCGTCGCCATCGCCGCCGCTGAGGTCGTGGCACATCAGCGTGGGCGGCCTACGCAGTCCGACAGCTACACCGAGAGCATTTCGTCCTTCGTCGATCGCGTCCCTGCCCCGCCCGCTGAGGTCGCCTCTATCGCGCTGAGGGCCCTCGACGTCGCAACGGTCCCTGACGGCGAACTCGCAGAGTTGTGGGCCGATGCGGGTGCGGACGAATGGACCGAGGCCAACCAGCGCATTCGCGAGGCGCTCTCACTGCCCCCACTGGTGGCATCCGCCCCTGCCGCTCCCAGGAAGCGGACCGGCTGGGGCTGGGGCAAGGGCAACCGGGAGAGCTGACCGCGGGTGTCAGGACCGGGCCGTTACCGACGGGTCCTGGCTCTGCAGTTCGAGTGACAGATCCGAGGTGGGGGCGCTCGCGGATGCCAGCAGCGCCAGTTTGTCTGCATCGATCGACCCTGCGTCAGCGTGAAAGACGACGAGCATGATGCCGTCAGTGCCGCCGATGCTCAGTCGTTCCCGGTTGAGGACGAGTTCCCCGACCTGAGGGTGGTCGAACCGAATCAGTGTGCCGTACTGGCCGCGGACCTCGTGGCGAGCCCAGAGCTGGCGGAAGCGCGGACTCGCCAGACTGAGCTGCCCGGTGAGCTCAATGAACCGTGGATCATCGATGTCATTGCCGACGGCCTGCCGGAGATTCGCGATGAAGCACTCAGTGAGGTCTTCCCAATCCGGTTGCAGCGCCTGCTCGCCCTGATCGAGGAACAGATCCCTGAGCTGGTTTCCGCCGACGTTGAGTCCGGGGGACAGCGCTCGGGCGAGGGGGTTCGAGGCAAGCACGTCGAAGTATCTGCCCTCGATGAACGCTGGCTGGACGAGGGAGTCGAGGAGTTTGAGGGCTCCGGACGGCACCGTCTCTTGCCGCGGCCGCCGTTTCCGCTGGCGCGGAACATCCGCCACCAGTGTCAGCAGGTGGGAGAGGTGCTCATCGTTGAGGTTCAGCACGCGAGCTATCGACTCGAGCACCTGAATCGAGGGGTTGCGATCGCGACCGCGCTCGAGGCGCAGGTAGTAGTCGGCACTGATGCCGGCAAGCATGGCGACTTCCTCGCGCCGCAGCCCGGGAACGCGACGGAGTCCACCGTCGGGAATACCGACCTGCTGCGGGGTCACCAGTTCGCGGCGCGCCCGCAGGTATGCGCCGAGGGGATTCGTTGTCTCGCTCACGACGCCAGCCTATGGCTGTGTGGCGCGGAGTGAGGGGGCCCTGTCATACCCCCGGCTGGGGAGGGTGCTGGTTGGCGGTGTGCGCTTCTCATAGCTTCCTTAACGGCCCGATCGGGCCGCTTATTTCGAGAGGAGACGCATGAGCGTCGCACTGGTTACCGGGGCAAACAGGGGCATCGGATTTGAGACAGCCAGACAGCTGGTGGAGTTGGGGCACCTCGTGTACGTCGGCGCGCGGGACGCTGAGCGGGGTGAGGAGGCTGCCGCGTCGCTCGGCGCGCGATTTGTGCAGCTCGATGTGACTGATGACCTGTCGGTAACGAACGCGCTGGGGGCTATCAGTGATGTCGAGGGCCAGCTGGACATCCTGGTGAACAACGCGGGAATTCAGGAGTTTGGCGATGTCGACGGCCCTATGGCGCTGCGAGCGTTCGACACCAACGCGGTGGGAGTCGTGCGCGTCACGGAAGCTGCGCTCCCGCTGCTGAAGAAATCGTCCAACCCGACGGTGGTTACCGTCTCGAGCAGCGCTGGGTCGTTCTGGGCGGTCAACAATCCCGACCGGGTCGAATCGCAACTGAGGAATCTCCTCTATGCCGCGTCCAAGGCGGCGGCCACCATGCTCACCGTCCAGTACGCCAAGTCGCATCCCGGCATCAAGTTCAACGCACTCGAACCGGGGTACACCGCCACAGACATGACGGCGGCGTTCGAAGGCGGCAGGCCGCCCGCGGAGAGTGCGCAAACCGTCGTGCGCCTGGCGACCCTCGACCCGGACGGCCCGACAGGGACGTTCCAGGACGAAGACGGGCATCTTCACTGGTGAGAACGGCATCCCCCCCCCGTACGCAAGCACGCCTGACCACTCGAACAATCGAAGGAATTGAATCGTGACCAGCACAACCTCGTCGATCGACACATCGACCGACCACAAGCCCGGCTCCTGGGCCGGCGTGGTCTCACTCGGACTGGGGATCTTCGCGATCGTCATGTCGGAGTTCCTGCCAGCGAGCCTGCTGCCGCGTATTGCCGGCGACCTTGGGGTGACGGTCGGCGCAGCGGGGCAGAGCGTCACAGTCACCGCGCTCGCGGCCGCGCTCTCAGCCCTCTTCATCTCGGTGGTATTGCCGCATGCCGACCGGCGCCGCGTCATGATCGGCCTCACGCTGCTCGCCATCATCTCCAACCTCGCCGTCGCGCTGGCACCGAACCTCCTGGTGCTTCTCTCGTCCCGGCTCCTGCTGGGTGTCGCACTCGGCGGGTTCTGGGCAATGGCCACGGCGGTCGCCGCGCATCTGGTTCACGCGGACCACCTCGGGCGCGCGCTCACCGTCGTAAATGCCGGTGTGTCCGTTGCAACCGTCGCCGCGGTGCCCCTCGGCGCATGGCTCGGGGAGTTGTGGGGATGGCGGGGAGTGTTCGTCCTCGGTGCCGTTGTGGCGGCACTGGCGCTGATCGTGCAGGCGGCAACACTGCCGCACGTCACACCCACTGTTGGCAGCGGAATTCGGGCGCTCGGAGCGACACTGCGCTCCAGGGCCGTCATCATCGGACTGGTCGCGGTGCTGCTGGCCTTCGGCGGTCACTTCAGCGGCTTCACGTACATTCGGCCAGCTGCCGAGAGCGTATCCGACATCGATGCCGGGGGACTCGCTCTGCTTCTGCTCGTGTTCGGAATAGCCAACTTCGTCGGCACGGCCCTCAGCGGTCCGCTGGCCGACCGTGCACTCCGAGCGGCAGTCTTCCTGTTCCCAACGGTCCTGGGAATCGGGATGCTTGTCATGCTCGCGACCGGCGGTTCGACCGTCGCTCTGTTTGTCGCGGCTGCGCTGTGGGGTTTCGGCTTCGGTGGCCTTCCGACCGCCGTGCTCACGTGGGGTGCCCGAACTCAGCCGACCCGTCTCGAGCAGATCGGCGGAGTGATCGTGACCGTGTGCAACATTGCGATCGCTGTCGGTGCGATCGTCGGGGGAATCCTCGTCGATGATGTCGCAGCCACCGCCCCCCTCCTGGTCGGCGGCATCTCTGCAATCGCCGGCGCTGTCGTGCTCGTGAGCCTGCGTCAGCGGCGCTGACGGCTCTCGGCCGGACGGCATCCTGCTGCTCGGGAGCGAGCAGGGCGGGCCGACGAATTTATTCGCTGACGAGTTCGAGCGGCGGTACGCCGACCGGGTCGAACCCCATCACCTGACCGTAGAACGACAACTCGGCTTCCGTCGCGCTCACGATTGTGCTCGCGCGACGGAAGCCGTGCGACTCTCCCTCGAAGGCGATGTATGCGTGGGGGATGCCCTTCCGTGCCAGGGCATCACGGAAAAGCTCTGCTTGCGACGGCGGCACGATCGGGTCGTCGAGGCCCTGAAGAAGAAGTACAGGGGTGGAGAGGTTATCCACCCGGTTGAGCGGCGCACGCGACCGGTAAAGATCGGCCGCTTCCGGAAGCGGACCGATGAGCCCGTCGAGGTAGCGCGATTCGAAGTCGTGCGTGTCCCTGGCGAACTGGGTCAGCTCGGCCACGCCGAAATACGAGGTACCCGCCGCGAACACGTCCGAACTCGTGAGCGCAGCGAGCACCGTCCACCCGCCCGCCGAGCCTCCGCGGATCGCGAGGCGCGCCCGGTCGGCGAGTCCGGCGTCCGCGAGTCCAAGCACGGTGGCAACGGTGTCTTCCACGTCGACGATGCCCCACTGCCCGCGCAACCGCTCCCGATACTCCCGCCCGTATCCCGTCGATCCGCCGTAGTTGACGTCGACGACACCGATACCGCGACTGGTGAAATAGGCGATCGTGGGGTTGACGACGAACGGTGCCCGGGTGGTTGGGCCACCGTGGACGAACGCGACGAACGGTGGCAGCTCGCCATCGGGGGCCGCGAAATCTGCACTCCGGGGCGGATAGACGATGGCATGAACCTCCCGGTCTCCCTCGAACGTCCGGGATTCAGCGACGGGGAGGTATCCGGCATCCGGGAGGGAATCGACCGAGAGTCGAACCACGGTGATCTCTCCCGAGTCGAGGTCGAGACGGCGAAGCCCGGGTGCGTCCTTCGCACTGCCTCCCGCGAGCAGCACACTCGTGCCGCGGACCGGTCCGAGGACAATGTGAGTGAGCGGCTGGGCCGCGACCGAGCTGGCGCCCGTCGCCGGATCGATGATGACGAGTTCGCTCTGGCCGAGAGTTCGCGCGGCAAGGATGCGGCCATCCGCCAGCAGTCGATACCATGCCAGCCCGACGAACCAGAGTGCGTCGCCGTATTCGGCCTCGTCCGGGTGCAGCGGTGTGACGTTTCCCTCGAGATCAACCTCGGCAAGATTCCACCAGCCGGATCGGTCGGTGATGATCGTCAGATGGTCGTCATCCCGCCATTCGGGCTGCAGAAGAGACTCGGTCGTTGAACCCGCGAGCGCGCGCCACTCGCTGACCTGGCCCGCTCGGTCGAGGTCGCCGACGCGCAACTCGGTCCCGTCCCATGGCATCTGCGGGTGATCCCACGCGATCCAGGCGAGGCTTCTGCCGTCGGGGGAGAACCTCGGAGAGGCGAGGAAGTGTGAACCCGTGACGATGGAGCGGATCGCCTCGTTGTTGCCATCGGCACTGCCGTCCACCGGCACCGCGACGATGTCTCTGTCAACGAGGTCGCCAGAGTGGGTCTCGCGCACGGCGATGATTTCGCCGTCGCGCCACGTGAGATCTGCGAAGCGGAATCCGGTACCGGCACTCGTGAGCGGTACAGGACTACGGCTGCCACGATCCAGGCGATACAGTCGCTGATCCGTGAACTCGGCGAACACGAGAGTGCCGTCGTCGTCCGCTGCCCACGCTCCACCGCCGTACTCGTGCACGCGGGTCCGGGCATTCCAGGGCTCCGGCAGGATGTCGATGGGGTCGCCATCTTCACCTGTCGTGCGGACCGCAAACCGGCCGCCCTCACTCGGTCGAAGTTCGAGCCACCACACCTCATCGCCCACCCATGTGCCTTCGCTCACGGCGTGCCCGCTCTCGGCGAGGTCATGAGCGGAGATCGGTGAGCGCCAGGACCCGTACGGAGCGATTGTCGTCATGGCGACATCCTGCCAGCTCGCGTGTTTCAGCGGGCAGCCAATGTGGCTACGCTCGGAGAGTGTCTGCCAGTCTCAACCCCACAGTGATCGTGCTGAACGGCGGATCCAGTTCAGGTAAATCGTCGATCGCGCGAGCGCTGCAGGAAATGCTCCCCGGCGTCTGGTTGACCTTCGGCGTCGACACCTTCATCGACGCACTCCCGGGTCGGGGTGACAGCCCGCGAGCCGGGGTCACGTTTGAGCACGACGGCACGATCACCTTCAGCGACGAGTATCGGGCTCTCGAACGAAGCTGGTATGCCGGCCTCAGCGCGATGACAGCGGCTGGGGCGCACATGATCCTCGACGAAGTTTTTCTCTCCGGGGGTACCGGGCAGGAGAGTCTGCGTTCAACGTTCAGCGATACCGGGATGTTGTGGGTGGGTGTCCATTGCGAGGCCGACGTTGCTGCATCCCGCGAAGCGCGGCGGCCTGACCGGGCAGAGGGAATGGCGCGGCAACAGGCCCTGAGTGTGCACACCGGCGTGAGCTACGACCTCGAGGTGGACACGACCTCCAGGCCGGCCGAGGAATGCGCCTGGGCAATAGTGAGACACCTCGGAGTGCGGGCGCCGTCCCTTATCCGTTCGTAGGCAAGGGCTGCCCCGTCTGAGCTGCCCCGTCTGACCTGCCCTGTGTGGGCTGCCTGCCTGAGTCGGACGTTCTCAGGTCGACGGTCAGGAGCGAGCGTCGGTGTCGATGTCGGCGGCCCAGCCGGGGGAGTCGAGGCGAATCGCATTGTCGCCAACGAGCGCGCGCAGTGTGGCTTCCGTGATGGCGAGTGATTCTGCGCCCACCTGCTTCTGGAGCTCATCCCGCATCTCATCGAATACGGCCTCGCCCTCGCGCAGAAGAGCTGTCCCGCGCTCGGTGACCCGCAGGCGCATCTTCCGGCGATCCGCCTCGTCCGGCTCCCTGGCGACGTAACCCCGTTCTTCCAGGACAGCGATCGTTCGTGCCGCAGCCTGCTTTGTTACCGACATCGCTCGGCCCAGTTCTGACGCGTTTTCGGCGCCGGAGAGGATCGAGTGAAGCGCGAAATCGTGCACCGGACGAAAGTCATCGTGGCCTCGCCGCGCCAGTTCGGCGGTGGCTCTGTCGGCAAGAGTGCGGAACCCCGCAAGCATCAGCAGCGCTAGGTCGCCACCCTTCCGAGACATAGGGGAAGTCTAAGCCAGGGTTGATATAGACAACCTTGTTGTCTATGGTTGATGGACAACAAGATTGTCTATTAAGGAGAACGATATGTCCGCCACTGCGGCACTCGGCGCAACCATCCCCGGCGTCTCCCACCATCGAGCTCAGCTCAACGGCACCGAGCTGCACTACGTCACCGCCGGTACGTCCGGTTCACCTATCCTGCTCGTGCACGGCTGGCCTGAGACGTGGTGGGCATTCAGGGGCCTCATTCCGCTGCTTGCGGAGTCCCACCGGGTTTACGCTCTCGACCTGCGTGGATTCGGCGACTCGAGCACCACCGCTAACGATTACAGCGAGCAGGCCCTGGCCGACGACCTCCACCACTTCGTCACACATCTGGGGGCTGGCCCTGTGCATCTTCTCGCTCAGGACATCAGCGGAGGCGTGGCGTTCCGGTTCGCTGCGTCCCATCCGGATGAGGTGCGAAGCTTCACAGCGGTCGAATCCTCCCTTGCCGGGTTCGGTCTCGAGGCGCTTGCCGACGTCAACGCCTTTGGTTCGTGGCATGTCGGATTTCTTGGCACTCCCGGCATCCCTTCGATGCTCCTGCCCGGACACGAACGCGAGCTCCTGGCTGACTGGGCTTACCCGATGATGAACGGCACGGCCGGTGCAATCCGTGCAGAGGACCTCGATGAGTTCGTTCGCACGTACTCGCGGCCGAACGCCTGGCGCGGTACGGAAGGCCTCTACCGTTCCCTGTTCACGGACAAGGGGGCGACTCGGGCGCTCGCCGAGGCGCATCCCTTGCGCGTCCCCGTCCTCGCCGTCGACGGCGCCAATTCCCCATTCACAGAGCAGTCGTTTCGCCCGGTGGCGGCTGGAGAGCTCACGGCGGTGCACATCGAGGGCGTCGGTCACCTCGTTGCCCAGGAGGCACCCGCGGAGCTGGCATCCGCTGTTCTGGACTTTGTGAGACGGGTGGATGATCAGTAGGAACACCGAGTGTTCTCAGGTGCCGGCCGGCAGCGTCCGCAACAGGTCTCGTTCGGCTGAGCCGGTCTGCTGGGCCAGGTTCCACAGAGTCGAGGAGGATGCCGCGCCGGAGGCCTCGGGGGTAGTGCCGCCCTGTTCCTCCCGGCTGCCCCGGTCATCGGGGCTCAGCGCCTTGATCACCTGATCCAGCTCGCCGCTGGTCAGCTCGGTGGCGTCGGCCAGCGCGGTCAAATCCCGCAACCCGGAGCGCAGCGTGTCCAGCTCGGCGAGCTGCCTGTCATCGAGCCGGTCGCGGTCGGGAACCAGCTCGTCCTGCGTGCGTGTTGCGTCCCGGAACAGGGCGAGCTCCTCTGGCCCCGGCGGACCAGCGCGGTTCGAAGATGCACGCAGGGCGGACGCGGTGGCCTGGGTCGCTGTCTCGATCCGTTGTCGCAGGGGGGCTGGTCGGAACGCGGGGATGACCATGAAGCCGAGAACCCATCCGATGAGCACCGCTGCCGCTGTGAGTCCGACGTATTGCGCCAGAAGGTTCACCGGGTTCAGGTCGCGGGTCGCTGAATTGAAGCCGACGCTGACGATAACCATGAAAGCATTGCCAAGCGCGGGGCGGGTGGCGATGAACCACAGCCCCAGACACAGCGCGACCACTGCGACGAGGGTGAGGTAGCGGGTCGGGACGAACAGCAGGACCAACGCGACTGTGAGCGAGCCCGCGACCAGGCCGATGATCTTGTTCCTCGCCTTGGTGGCGGTGTCGTTCCAGCTGGCCTGCATGATGCCGAACGTAGCCAGCAGTGCGGTGGAGACCAGGGGATCGCCGCGCTGCAGGCCGGACGTGATCAACAGCATGAGAAGAATTGCGAGCGCGGTGCGGAACGCGTGCCTGACCTGGATGGACCGCAGCCTCGCGGACGGATGCAGCACTGCATCCTGAAGTTGGCGCCGCCGATCGCGATCGAGGTTAACCGGTGAGGCGTCATGATCCAGCATTGCCTGCTCAACGGCGTCCAGGCCGCTTGCGGCCTCGGCGAGAGGTGACCCGGTGGGGGCCGACGTCGACGAAGGCGGCGAGGTTGTGACCGGATTGTTGTTCCGTCCCGGCTTGGATGTCAGCTGCTCGGCCAGCGTGTGGGCCCGGGCGCGAATCTCGGTGTCGGCCGAACCGCTCGCGTCGGACAGCTCTGCGGTGTGCAGGGCCCGCCGGTAGCGGGAGGCCCCCTCGAGTGCGTCAGCCAGCCATCGCTGCCTGCCGTCGCTCAGCCAGGTGCCGAACGCGGTGGCGGTGGCCGCGCCCGGATCATCCGCAACGAGCACATTGGCGACCTGCTCCCTTGTCGGCTTCGACGGGTCCGAGATCCCCATCTGAACCCGCAGCAGCAGAGCGACGGCGACGCCGGCGACGGCGGCCACGATCACCTGTCGGTGGTCGGCTCCGCCGGCTGGAGCGTAGCCGTAACCGAACACCGTGGTCATCCCCAGCCCCATGCCGGCGTTGGCGAAGCGTGGCCCGATCAGCGGAAGCAATGCGGCCACGAAAATGAGCACAACGACGAGCGCAATCGCCGCGGGGCGAGACGCCTCAGCCACGAGGCGCGGAACGACCGCGGCGACGACCAGAAGCGGTCCCATTACCGCGATCACGCGGAGGTCAGGCTTCAGAGGGCCGCCCATAAATACCACCAGCGAGAACATACCCGTCAGGCCGCCGATGATCCCCGCTGCGCCGGCTCCCCACGCGTCGGCGAGGAGCACGGAGGGAAGGACCACAATGATCATGAGGACGATCACTATCGGACTGCCCTTGGGGTGCCTGGCGTTCGGACGTTTGGCCTTGGACTCCGTGGATCCCTCGGCGCCACCGGCACCCTGCGCAGACCCGCCTCGAGTGTTGCGTGACGCGTTCATGCCTCGACGGTAAAGAGGGGGCGTGGGAGGTGGCAGAGGCCGAGGTCCTTGGCGTCGGTCGCGCGCCTGACCTTCACGGATCGGGGACCGGCGGGTCCGCTGTCGGGCCTGGGAGAGCGGATGACGGGAATCGAACCCGCGCTATCAGCTTGGGAAGCTGAAGTTCTACCATTGAACTACATCCGCGTGACGCCGTACGGCGACGTTCGCAATCTTAGCAAGACGCGCCAGATAAACTGACCTCGTGCTTCTCTCCGACCGCGACATCAAGGCAGAGCTGGCATCCGGACGCATCGGTCTTGAACCGTCCCACTCCGAGATGATCCAGCCTTCGAGCATCGACGTGCGCCTCGACCGCTACTTCAGGCTGTTCGACAACCACAAGTACCCCTACATCGACCCGGCCGAAGACCAGCCAGAGCTCACCCACCTCATCGAAACGAAGCCAGACGAACCGTTCATCCTGCACCCGGGTGAATTCGTGCTCGGCGCAACGTTCGAACAGGTCTCGCTCGCCGATGACATCGCTGCCCGGCTCGAGGGCAAGAGCTCACTCGGCCGCCTCGGTCTGCTGACGCACTCGACAGCCGGCTTCATCGACCCGGGGTTCTCCGGCCACGTGACCCTCGAACTGTCCAACGTCGCGACCCTCCCGATCAAGCTCTGGCCCGGCATGAAGATCGGCCAGCTCTGTTTCTTCCGGCTGACCTCCCCGGCTGAGAACCCGTACGGCTCAGCCGCGTACAGTTCCCGTTATCAGGGTCAACGCGGCCCGACCGCATCCCGCTCGTTCAAGAACTTCCACCGCACCGACGTCGGCCTCATCGACGCCGGCAGCGCCGGCAGCTAGGCAAGAAAGGCCACCGCCATGAGTGACCCCATCGACCTTTCGTTCGCTGACGCACTCATATCGGATGCGGCCACCGAGAGATACCCGAATCGGATGTTCCGCTTCGGTCGGCTTGTCGGTCGCTGGAACGTGCACTCACGCCGCATGGATGAGGCCACAGGGAACTGGCATGAGTCGGACTTCGTCTGGGTGGTCGGGTTTATTTTGGACGGGAAGGCCGTTCAGGATGTCGCGCTCACGCCAACAGAGGACGGCTTCGAAACCATCTCAACCGCGGTCCGGGTCTACGACCGCGACATGGGTGCCTGGCGCGTGAGCTACTTCGAGCCGGAGCGCGGCGAATACGCGCATCTTGTCGCCACCGCGCACAAGCGCGACGGCATCCGTCAGGACGGAACGCGGAACGACGGTCTGCTCATCCGCTGGAACTTCTCGAAGATCACCGAGCACTCCTACCGGTGGGAGAGTTTCGTCTCGGAAGACGAGGGAACCACGTGGGTGCTCAACGAGCACAATGAGGGCATGCGCGTCAGCTGACCGCCGCGCGTGCCGCGAGAGCATCAGTTGCGGTCGAGAACACCAGTTGCGCCTGATGTTCTCGACCGGAACTGATGCGTGAGGCGCCCGCTACAGCTCGAACCGGAAGCTGAGGTCCTCGGGGTAGTCCCCGAGCGCCGTCAGCGTCGTCGCCGCACGCTGCAGCGCAGCGAGGGTGAGGCCGAGGGTCTGCGGGCCGAAGCTGACGCGGGAGATTCCCAGTTCGGCGAGCCTCTTGAGGGGGATGCCGCCGAGCCCACCGATCGTGGAGATGCGCCCGTTCACCTCGTCGAGCGCGCGCTTCACGCGATCCTCATCGCTCAGCCCGAGGAAGAAGATCACGTCGGCACCGGCGTCGAGATAGGCATTCGCCCGCGTGACCGCTTCCTCCCAGCTGCCGCCGCCGGCGAGTGTGTCGACCCGGGCATTGATCACGAGCGGGATGCCTGTGGCGTCACCCGCGCCGCGGGCGGCGGCAACGCGTACGACCGAGTCGTCGATACTGCGCTGGGGACCGTTTGCCGCCTCAAGTGAGTCCTCGATGTTGATTCCGACGGCGCCGGATTCTTCGATCAGGCGACGAACGTTGTCACCGACGCCGGCGGCATCCGGGGCGTAGCCCTTCTCGAAATCGACCGAGAGCGGCAGGTCGACGGCACCGGCGATGATGCGCGCCGCCTCGATCGCGGCATCGACGGTGAGTCCCTCGTTGTCGGGCACGCCCCGCGCGAAGGATACCGAGTGTGAAGCGCTCGCGAGGGCACGCACTCCCGGGGCCTCTGAGACGATCTTCGCCGTGATGGCATCCCACACGTTCGTCACGATGAGCGGATCACCGGGGGCGTGGAGGCGGTTGAGCAGTTGAGCTTTCTCGAGTTGAGTCGTCATCTCCCCAGTCTGGACAGGTCGGATGCCTCGGCGCCACCCATAACTGAATCGCGAACACGGTTGCTGCAGCGTCGCTCAGCGGTGAGGGGGCGGCCCGGATTCGCCCCCCGAATGTGGGTCAGGCGATACTGGTAGTTGGAAACCGGCCGATCTGACGCCCGCACGGGTACTGATCAGCCGCTGATAGAGATGGTGACTTGACGTGTCGAACGAGCCGAACGAGTCCACTGAGCCGAATGAGCCGTGGATAACAGCCGTAGCCCGAGCCGACGGTACAGGCACGATCTCGGTCGACGGCGCACAGTCCGACATTCGCGCAAATGACGTCGCGGAGGTTCGAGCCGCGATCATTGCGCGTGTCACCGACGAGGCGAAGGCGCGCAACCAACGGGTGCTGGTGGCCATCACCGATCTCGACGGCGTTTACCTGCTGTCTGTTCACCCCGACGGCAACGTCGAGTCGGAAGGTCCTGTTGTGCCGGATGCCGCTGCCTCGGCGCGCGATGCGACAGCTGCTGGGTCCAGAAGCGAGTCCGCCCGCGCGAAGGAGCCGGCACCCGAGACCAGGCCGACCCGCCCATCGTCTCCAGCGGAAGGATCAGTCCGCGGGTCAGCACCGGCACGAGCCGTGCTGAACCCCGCCTTCGGCGAGGCAACCCCGGTGATTCCCCCGCCCCCCTTCGGCATCGATGACCTCATCGACTTCGCCGAGTCCGGATCCGAGCCGACGCCGCACAACGACAGAAGCTTCGAGTCAGCACCGACACGGAGGTCAACCTTCCGGTCCTATTCAGAGGAGAGCGACCTGTCGCACCACAATTCCGGATCCGCCGCGCCAGCCGAGGTCACTCCATTCACGACTGCACGGTCCGCTGCCGGAGAAACCACCGAGGAACCTGACTCGGCGGAGGCGGAGGCGGAGGCGGAGGCAGCAGAGCTTACGTTTGACCAGCTGTTGCCGTCATCGAGCAGACGGGAGAAGGCATCCGCTTCGACATCCTCGCCATCGGACGGTGAAGCGGGCGTCGCGCCCACCCTCGAGGACTTCCTCCAGTCACGGCCATCGGCGCCGGAGGGTCCGGCGAAACAGGGCTGGCAGGGAGCCGTCCGTCGCGTGACCGGCGGACTGATCTCGCCGCGCCCAGGCAAAGGCGAGCGAGCCCACCGCGATGCGATCCGGCGGGTCCAGCGAAGCCTCAAGGGGCCGCGGACCATCGTCGTGCTCAACCCGAAGGGTGGAGCGCACAAGACGACCGCAACCCTGTTGCTCGCCGCGACCTTCGGTACCCACCGCGGTGGATCAACGCTCGCCTGGGACAACAACGAAACCCGCGGCACCCTCGGCTGGCGGGCCCAGCCCTCGGTGCACTCCAACACCGCGGTCGACCTGCTTCGCGACCTCGGACGGTTCTCCGATGTCGAGTCGGCGCGCGTCGGGTACCTCGACAACTACGTGCGCGGGCAGGGCGACGCCCAGTTCGATGTGCTCGCTTCTGACGAGGATGCCGCCGCGTCCTCCACCATCGATGCGGATGCCTTCCGCAGCCTCCACTCGACACTCAGCCGGTTCTATCGCGTACTCGTGATCGACACGGGCAACAACATGCG
Source organism: Mycetocola sp. Y442 (assembly GCF_056898615.1). Classification (NCBI taxonomy): domain Bacteria; kingdom Bacillati; phylum Actinomycetota; class Actinomycetes; order Micrococcales; family Microbacteriaceae; genus Mycetocola; species Mycetocola sp. Y442. Next base: position 270,062 of record NZ_JBXHBV010000003.1, on the reverse strand, counting down.
CGCATCCAACTGGGAAGCGGCCGTCGAAGCGGCCGACCAGCTCGTCGTCGTCACCACGGTGAACGAGGAAACCGCGGCGAGTGCTGCGTGGCTCATCGATGGGCTCAGGCAGAAGGGGCACCAGGACAAGGTCAGCCAGGCCGTGACGATCCTCTCGTCACCAGGAGACACCGTGCAGCCCGAGCTGTCCCAGCGACTGCACAGCCACTTTTCGGCCCTCACCCGCGTGGTGCTCGAGGTGCCGTACGACCCCGGCTTCCAGGGCGGCGGTCCCCTCAACGTCGACGTGCTCTCTCCGCAGACTCGCGAAGCGTGGCTCCAGGTGACGGCGGCGGTGGCCGACGGACTCTAGGCGGACCTGGCCTCGCCCGGCACCAGAATCTTGACCATCTCGAGTTGGCGCTTACCCGGCTCGAGGTCGTACGGCACGGTCACGCCGGTGTCGCGGTAGCCCTTCTTCGCGTAGTACGCGTGCGCCCGGGTGTTGTCTTCGTGAACGTGCAGGGTGATCCGGTCGGATCGTTCCCTTGACCACTGCTCGACGCCCTCGAGGAGAGCGGAGGTGACGCCGGCCGCTTCACCCCGGAACTCCGGAGTGACGTAGACGCCGACGAGCATCGGCACCGTGCTGCCGTTCGGCGTGTACGTACCCATCGTGCCCACCCAGCGGCCGTCATCCGTGATCGCTACGAGCACGGTTCCACCGTCGCTCGTGCCTCGCCTGCCTCGCATCCGCCACTCGGCTTCGCCCACGGCCTGTGCGTGCGCGAGCGTCTCGCCGAAAGCGATCGGAGTGTCCGCGAGCATTTCAAGACGGAGTCTTCTGACCTCGCGCCAGTCGGCATCGGTGGTGGGGCGGATGGAGAACGTGGCGTCGCGCATCGACCAAATCTACCGGCACAACGAGGGCTCCCGCGGTCCAGTGCAAGCCCTTTCCGTGTCCTGGCGCTCACCACTAGTCTCGGAGCGCGTCGGCCTCTCCCGCCCGGCGCCCGTCGAAAGGAACTCAGATGTCCACCTGGCTCATCACCGGCTGCTCGACAGGCCTCGGTCGCGCGCTCGCGACCGCCGTGCTCGCCCACGGCAACAACGTCGTCGTCACGGCGCGCGACGCGTCGACGGTGCAGGACATCGCCGACACGTCTCCCGACTCCGCCCTCGCGCTCTCGCTGGACGTGACCGACCCGGCGCAGATCGAGTCAGCCGTTCGAGAGGCGGAGCGCCGGTTCGGCGCCGTCGACGTGCTCGTGAACAACGCGGGCTACGGGTATCGGTCCGCCGTGGAGGAAGCCACCCCCGAAGACGTCAAGCGGCTCTTCGACACCAACTTCTTCGGAGCCGTCGCCATGATCAAGGCGGTCCTGCCCGCGATGCGGGAACGCCGCTCCGGCGCCATCGTCAACATTTCCTCCATCGGCGTGCGCCTCACGCCGCCGGGGTCGGGGTACTACGCGGCGTCGAAGGCGGCCCTCGAGGGCATGTCCGGCTCCCTCCGCAAGGAGCTGGAACCGCTCGGAATCGCCGTCACCGTCGTCGAACCGGGCGGATTCCGCACCGACTTCGCCGGGCGCTCGCTGGCACAGTCTGAGACCGCCATCCCGGACTACGCCGAGACCGCTGGCAAGCGGCGGAAGGAAAACGACACGGTGCACGGCACCCAGCCGGGCAACCCGGCGCTGGCCGCCGAGGCGATCATCACGGCGGTCGAATCTCCCAACGCACCCCTCCTCTTGCTGCTCGGCGCCGACGCCATGGACGGGTTCGAGACGCTGGCTGATCGGGAGCGGCGGGACGCTGACACCTGGCGCGACCTCAGCCTCAGTACCGGTTACCCGGAGGAATAGGCGGCTCTTTCGCCTAGTGCAGCGTGATGGATTCCACGGCACGCAGCTGGGTGCGGATGAAGCGGTTGGCGTGCGCGCCGAGGTCGTCTGAGTCGTCCCACAGGTTGCGCCAGATGCCGAGCATCCTGCTGAGGTCCTCGTTCACCACGGCCGACGAGAACGACTCGAACACGACGGGCCCGTCGTAACCGATCCGCGCCAGGCCGCGGAAGAACGAGCCGAAATCCACCGTGCCTGAACCCAGGTAGCCGCGGTGGCTCTCGCCGACGTGCGCGTAACCCAGCCGATCGCCGACGTCGAGGACCGGGGTGTACAGATCCGACTCCTCGATGTTCATGTGGTACGTGTCGAGGTGCACTGAGACGTTGGCGTGCCCCACCTCGTCGAGAAACGCGAGCGCCTGCCTGCCCGTGTTCATCACGTTGGTCTCGTAACGGTTGACGACTTCGAGTGACATACGGATGCCCAGGCCCTCGGCCCGTGACGCCAGCCGGGCGAGTGCGGCGGCGCTCGACGCGCGACCAGCCGGGGTCGCGGGCGTCATGTACTTCTTCATGGCGCTGTAGATCACGCCGCAGAGATTGGTCCCACCCATCGCGTGCACGATGTCGAGGCACTCCTCGAGCATCCGTTCGCCTCGAGCCACGACATCGGGGTCGTCGCTCGTGAGGTCGGTTGCCTCGCTCAGGCCGAGCGACGCACTGACCGCGAGCTCGTTGTCCTGCAGAAGGCGAGCCGCGAGCATCCGATCGAAATGAAAAGGGTCCATGAGGGGGATTTCGATCAGGTCGAATCCCGCCTGTTTCGTCTTCTCGATCGCGAGGGTCAGCCCCGCGGCGTCGAATGAGCCTGAGAAGACGAGAGCGTGTGCGCCGATGAGCACGATCGTGTCCTTCCACCCCGGTGGCCGCGCCGGTGCGAAGCCCGTTCCGGCAGAGATTACTCCGCGGTGCGGGAGAGGGACAGGCCGTGCGGCCGAATCGTGAACCCGGTATCAGGCCCGACCCTGACCCCGAACCCGACCCGGGGCGCTCAACGCCCGCTGGACTCAGCGGGTACGAGCGAGGAGCGCGTCGACCTCGTCACGGTGGGGGAGGCTCGGGGAAGCGCCCTGTCGCGTCACGGTGAGCGCTCCAGCGGCGATCGCGCGCCGGATCGCAGCGGCGAGGTCGAGGCCGTCGGCGAGTGAAGCACCGAGGTAACCGGCGAACGCATCACCGGCTGCCGTTGTGTCGACGGCGGTGACCCGGATGGAGTCGAACCGCTCGACGCTCGTCGCCGTGACCAGAACCGCTCCAGCAGCCGCCATGGTGATGAGGGCACTGGTCGCGCCGCGGGAGGTGAACCAGCGACCGGCCTCAACCGCCGATGATTCGTCGGTCACCTCGATGCCGGTGAGGATGGCGGCCTCTGTCTCGTTCGGAGTGACGATGTCGACGAGGGGCCAGATCGCGTCGTCGAGGGCCGTGGCCGGCGCTGGGTCGAGAACGACGGTGAGGCCGGCGTCGTGCGCCTTCCTGATCGAGTACTGCGTGAGCGCCCACGGGATCTCGAGCTGGGTGAGTAGAACCCGGCAGCTCGACCCGATGGCCTCGAACGCGTCGTCGATATGTGACTCGCTGAGTGACGAGTTCGCGAGCGGAACCACCACAATGTCGTTTTCACCCGATGAGTCAACCCGGATCTGCGCTACTCCTGTTGGCCCCGGAACCGAGCGGACGTGGTCGACGTGCACGCCGGCATCCGCCAGCCCGCTGCTCGCTACGTCGGAGAAGAGGTCGGTGCCCACGCAGCCGACCATGTGCGCGTTGCCGCCGGCGAGTCCGGCGGCGACGGCCTGGTTCGCACCCTTGCCGCCGAGCACGAGGGTGAACTCGTCGCCGATGATCGTCTCGCCTCGAGCCGGGAGCCTCGACGAGAAGGTCGTGAGATCGACGTTGATGCTTCCGACGATGAGCACGCCACCGGATGCCGATGCTGAGGTTTGGGAACTCATGGTGTCCTTCTGCTGGGGTGTATCGCTCATCCAGAGGCTTCGCTGCTACGCCAGCTGCTTCTGCTTCGCCTGCACCGGGATCAGCAGGAGAAGTCCGACGAGGATGACGAGGATGATGCCGAGGATTCCCCAGTACTGCTCTCCGCCAATGGTGATGAAGATGGCGAACGCTGTCGGAGCGAGGAACGACACGGCACGACCCGTCGTTGCGTACAGGCCGAATATCTCTCCCTCGCGGCCGGCCGGGATGAGGCGGGCCAGGAACGACCGTGAGGCCGACTGCGCCGGGCCGACGAACAGGCAGAGCGCGAGTCCGAAGATCCAGAACATGAGCGCACCACCGTCGTGGAGGAAGAAGACGGCAAGACCGGCGAGCACGAGCCCAATGAGGGATGCCATGATCACCGGTTTTGCGCCGAGCTTGTCGTCGAGCAGACCGACGGTAATCGTCGAGATACCCGCGACGACGTTCGCGGCGATGGCGAAGATGATGACCTCACCCGGCGAGAAACCGAACCAGCCACCGGCGAGCACACCACCGAATGTGAACACTCCAGCGAGCCCGTCACGGAAGACCGCGCTCGCGATCAGGAAGTACACGGTCTGCCTGCTCTCGTTCCAGAGCTTCTTGATGTCGCCGAAGAGCCGGGGATACGAGGCGAAGAATCCGACCTTGTCGCGCCGCGCCCCGACGCCCTTGTACTCGGGAACAAAGAAGAGCACCGGCAGTGCGAACAGACCGAACCAGATCGCGGAAATCAGAACGGTCACCCGGATGTCCATGCCGCCATCGCCCGTGATTCCGAAGATGCCGACCTCCGGCTGGATCAGGCCGAAGTACACGATGAGCAGCAACACGATTCCACCGATATAGCCGAGGCCCCAGCCAATGCCTGACACCCGTCCGATAGTCGTCGGCGTCGAGACCTGGGCGAGCATCGCGTTGTAGTTCACGCCAGCGAATTCGAAGAAGATATTGCCTGCGGCGACGAGCAGAAGTCCCAGCCACAGGAAGCTTGGGTCGGGCTCGACGAAGAACATGGCCGCGGTGATCCCGACGACGATGTACGTGTTGACGGCGAGCCAGAACTTGCGGCGGCCCGAACTGTCTGAGCGCTGTCCGGTGACCGGGGCGAGGATGGCGATCAACAGACCGGCGGCGCCGAGCGCCCAGCCGAGCTGTGCCGAGACGGCGGCTTCCTCGCCGAAGGCGTCGCTCGTGAGGTAGACGGTGAAGACAAACGTGGTGATCACGGCGTTGAACGACGCGGATCCCCAGTCCCACAAGCCCCACGCCAGTACCTGTTTGGTCGAGGTTTTCGTCGGAGTTTCGGAGAGGGGGGTTGCTGTTATCGCTGCACCATTGCCCGCGTTCGTCGTCATGCTGTTCAGGCTACTGGCACGGGGAGGCTCGCACCCGAATCCTGTCCTGCCGTGTCTTCGGCTCGTGCACCTGAGCTCTCGCGCACGACAAGACGATGCCCGATTTCGATGCTGCGCGGGTTCACCCGCTCCGAGGAGATGGCGTCGACGAGGGTGTCAACCGCTCGGTCGGCGATCGCCTGTTTGTCGGGTGCAACGGACGTCAGTGACGGAATCGAGTAGGTCGACTCCTGCACGTCGTCGATCGAGACGATGGCGACGTCCTCCGGCATCCGCAGGCCCGCGTCTGCGAGCGCGCGCATCGCGCCGAACGCGATGACGTCTGCAAAGCACACGAGGGCATCGAAACGGATGCCTGCGGCGAGCGCGCGGCCGACAGCGTCGTGGCCGGCTGCAGTGCCGAACCGATCCGTGTAGAGCAGCAGCTCGGGGTCGAGGCTGAGCCCCGCGGCCGACACGGCTTCCTGAAAGCCCTGCAGTCGCAACCGCGAACTCCGGTAGTCGTCGGATCGGTACGCTCCCACCGTCGCAATACGGCGTCGTCCCGAGGCGATGAGATGCGCGGTGATCTCCCGTGCAGCACCGACGTTGTCGATCGCGATGGTCGTATAGGACGACGTCGAGATCTGTTCGCCGATGAGTACGGTGGGCACGCTCGGGGGAGCCGAGTAGAGGTCTTCCCTGGTCAGGGACATCGGGCTGAAGATCAGCCCGTCGACGAGGTGCGAGCTGAAACTCTTCAGGGTGCGCAGTTCCCGCTCTTTCGTTCCCTGCGTGTGGGTTGCGATGACCGTGTATCCGCGCCGCTGGGCAGATCGTTCGACGAGTTCGGACAGTTCGGCGAAATACGGCTGGGAGAGCTCGGGCACGGCAAAGCCGAGCATCTTCGTGTTGCCCTGGCGGAGCCGCCTGGCGGAGATGTTGGGCTGGTAGTTGAGCTTGGTGATGGCGTCCTGGACGCGCTGCCTCGTGTCGGGCCTGACGTGCACGTAGTTATTGACGACGTTGGAGACCGTCCGGGGGGACACGCCTGCAAGCTTCGCGACGTCGTGAATGTTGGTTGCCATGTTCCCTCCTCGACCATCTTGGCCTACAAAGTGGAGCAGCGGTGAACCGGTTTGTGCAACGTGGCAAAGGTACGCACGACGGCGTTTTGACAAAGCATCGCGGGAGTGAACACAATAGCTCCCGTGCAGTTTTTGCAACGTGGCAAACCGGAAGGCAAGGAATCGATGACGCTGACGCTCGATCAAGCGGCCCAAGCGACCAGGAAGCGCCCACCGCGACTACCCCGCAAACGGCGTTCTCAGGCCGGCCTGAAGTACGGCTTCGCTTTCGTCGCTCCCTTCGCGGTCCTGTACCTCATCTTTGTGCTGTACCCCGTTGTCCAGGCTGCCCAGATGAGCTTCTTCGATTGGGACCTGCTCGGTTCGGTCCGCGAGTTCATCGGCCTCGAAAACTATGAGCGGATGCTCTGGGGCGTCAATATTCAGTGGTCGATCACCAACCTGCTCTGGTGGCGCATCGGCGTGCTCGCCCTCGTTGCTGCGCTGCTGGTCGGTCCGATCAAGCGCAGGCACATCAGTGTCTGGAGTGTCTCCGGCGTGCTCGGCCTGCTCGGGGTGTTCGTCGCCCTCGGCTTTGCGCCGGGAAAAGACGGTTACTGGTACGACCCGACATTCTGGATCGCCCTGCAGAACACCCTGCTGTTCACGGCCATCTCCACTCCGATCATCGCCCTGCTCGGACTCGTCATGGCGCTTGCCCTGCAGGGACAGCGACGCGGATCCCGCTGGTACCAGATGGCGTTCTTCCTCCCGTACATCCTCCCGGTCTCCGTCGTCACCCTCATCTGGACGTACTTCCTCTCACCGGGGCAGGGGCTGCTCGCGCAGATCCTCACCCCGCTCGGCATCGACCCGATTCCCTGGCTGAGTGATTCGAACACAGCGCTCACCGCCGTCATCATCACCACGATCTGGTGGACCGTCGGGTTCAACCTCGTCATGTTCGCTGCCGGACTCCAGGATGTCGACAAGTCGCTTTACGAGGCAGCATCACTTGACGGTGCCGGCCCGTGGCGCAAGTTTGTGAGCGTGACGCTTCCCGGCATCCGCCACGTCATCCTGCTCGTCATGGTCATGCAGGCGATTGCATCGTTCCAGGTCTTCGGCCAGGTAAACATCATGACCGGTGGTGGCCCAGGTACCTCGACCGAGGTGCTCATCCGGCACATCTACCAGACCGGTTTCCGCGACTTCGAGCTCGGCTACGCGTCGGCGATGTCGCTCTTCCTCTTCGCACTGATGCTGATCGTCTCCGTCGTCCAGATGCGCTTCCTCGGAAAGGACGACACCAAGTGAACGTCATGAGCCCTCCCTCGACCCGGAAGACGAGCGCCGCTCAGCCCGGTCTCACCGCATCACGGCACACCGCGACGCGTGCGACCTGGTGGCACCTCGCCATGATCGTGGCCGCGCTGGTCTGGCTTCTTCCCATGCTGTGGATGCTGTCGCTCGCGCTCAGCGACAACGCGACGCTGAGCCAGGGAGTCACCGGGCTCATCCCGCGGGACTTCACGCTCGACAATGTCTTCGGCGTCTTTTCCGTCGGACTCACCAGCCGCTGGTTCCTCAACAGCGCCATCGTGGCCATCCTCACCACGGTCCTGACGGTGCTCCTCTGCGCAATGGCGGGCTATGCCTTCGCGCGGATCGAGTTCCCCGGCCGCACGTTCGTCTACGCCACTGTGCTCGCGGGTCTGATGATCCCCAAGGAGGCGATGTTCATCCCGCTCTTCACGATGGTCGCAGACGTGGAAATGCACAACACCTACGCTGCGCTCGTCCTGCCGCGGATCGCCGCTCCCCTCGGTGTCTTCCTGATGACGCAGTTCTTCTCGAAGATTCCGCTGGAGATGGAGGAAGCGGCGCGCGTCGACGGCGCAGGACCCTGGCGCACGTTCTTCTCGATCATGCTCCCGCTGGCTACCCCCGGTATGTTCGCGCTCGGAATCTTCACCTTCGTCCAGACCTGGAACGACTACCTGTGGCCGCTCGTGTCGGCGACAAAGAGCGAGATGTTCACGATCACCACTGGACTTGCGTCGCTGCAGGGCAACTTCGCCCAGGCCACCGAACTCGGCAGCCTGATGGCGCGCGGACTCGTTGGTTCGCTGCCGCTGCTGATCATCTTCCTGCTCTTCCAGCGTCATCTCATTCGCGGAATCTCCATGACCTCAGGCGGCAAGTAGGGCACCAGCCCCGCAACCGCATCCCCTGCATTTGTGCTGCAGGTCCACTCGTAACACCCGTAACACGAACACCCGTAACACGAACTCCCCTAACAAGACAGGAACAGACATGAACGGAAAACGCATCCCAGCGGTTCTCGCGACAGTCGCGGCAGCATCGATGCTGCTCGCCGGCTGTGGCACCGGAACCGGATCCGGCACAGCCGCCGGCGACGATGACATGACGGCGAAGATCGAAGCCGTTACAGACGAACAGCTCAAGGGCACCAGCATCACGATGTCGCGCATGTTCGGCGACTGCGAGGAGACCACCAAGGGCGTCACCGACCCCGCCATGGCGGCATCCGAGTGTGAAGCGATCCAGATCCTGACCAACAAGTTCAACGCCGAGAACGAGCACGGCATCTCCGTTGAACGCCTCGGCGGTGCTGACTGGAACTCGTACTACGACGCGTTCAACGCATCGATCGCCGGTGGAGAACCCGCGAACATCGCGAACCTGCACGATTACGCGCTGTCGGACTACGCGCGACGTGCCCAGCTGGTGTCGTTCGACCCCGCAGCACTCGACATCGACATGGATGACGCGACCGAGCAGGCTCAGAACTCGGTCACCTACGACGACAAGACCTTCGCGGTCCCGTTCGACTCGCACGCGATCCTCGCCCACGTGAACACCGATGTCCTCGGCGCTGCCGGCTACATGGACGCGGACGGCCGGCCCGTCATGCCGACCAACGCCGACGAGCTCATGGCCATGGGTCAGGCTGTCAAAGACAAGACCGGCAAGGCTCTGATGTCCGTTGGGTTCGCCAACGACGACATGGCATGGCGGATGTTCTACTCGTTCGTGCGCCAGCAGGGCTCTGACCTCATCGTCGACGGTGAGGCGAACGTCGATTCCGCCGAGGCGAAGGCCGCGATGGAGCTGCTCCAGGAACTCATCGACAACGGCTACATCCACACCACGGCCGACTACTCGGGCTCGATCGAGGAGTGGAAGAACGGCGAGTCCGCAATCCTCGTCAACGGTACGTGGGGCGTCAACGAGTACGCATCGACGGCTACATTCGGCTACACGGTCACCGACTTCCCGACGATCATGGACGAAGCCGCCGTCTGGGCGTCCTCGCACATGTGGGTGCTGCCCGTGCAGAAGGACAATGACCCGGTGAAGTACCGTGCGTCGCTCGAGTTCGCCTCCTTCCTCTACGAGAACACGAGTGTCTGGGCCACAGCGACCGGGCACATCGCGCCTCGCGTCTCGGTCGTTGAATCCGCCGAGTACCAGAACGCTCCCGAGCGGGCGAACTACACAGACACGGCGCTCGAGAACATCAGCTTCGTGCCGCAGGTCGAGAACTGGACGGCGATCAAGTCGCTGATCCACAAGCAGCTCGAAGAGGTCTGGTTCAACGGAAAAGACCTCGACTCAGCATTGACCGAGGCGCAGCAGCGCGTCGGCCAGGAACTGAAGTAGCAGGACTGATTCGCAACACAATCGTGGCCCGCTCCCGTTTTCGGGGCGGGCCACGGCTCTGATCCACTCATTATCAAGAAGGATGGGCACATGAGCCTGCACCCTCGCGAACGACTCTCCCTCGACGGCCGATGGGAGCTCGAACTCCTCGACGGCGACGACGCTGGCGGGCGGCTCGAGGCCGTGACCGTGCCCGGCGCGTGGACCGCTCAGCTGGCCGGACACGGGGACTCGCACGAGAGCGTCCGGTACCGGCGCACGTTCGACTGGACGCCAGGCACCGGGGCTGTGCACCTCGTGTTCAACGGAGCGAACCACTCCGCCGAGGTCAGGCTCAACGGAACCGTGGTCGGAACCCACGTCGGCGCCTGGGAAGCCTTCTCCTTCGACGTGAGCGACGTTGTGACCGCCGGGACGAACTCACTCGATGTGGTTGTTGCCTATCCGCCGCGCGCTGACACCGACACTGAGCCCGGCTACCTCGAGATCCCGCACGGCAAACAGTCCTGGTACGGCACCTCGGCGGGCATCTGGCAGTCGGTCTTCATCGAGTCGAGGCCGCTGCACCACATCGCCGAGATCGAGGTACGGGCGGATGCCCCGACGGGCACCATCGATGTTCGCGCCATTGCCTCGCTCCCCGGGGCGCGGGCCGAGGTGACGGTCAGCCGTGGCGACGAGGTCGTCGCTCGAGCCGACCTGGAAGAACAGGACGGCCAGTACAACGGGACTGTCACAGTGCCGGATGTGCAGCTGTGGGGCATCGACCAGCCCACGCTCTACACGGTGACGCTCAGGCTGGAGGCGACAGACGGCACAGCCGATGTCGTCTCGCGGAACACGGGTTTCCGCACGATCGAGGCACGCGACGGTGCGTTCTTCCTCAACGGCCACGAGCTCGAGGTACGTGCGGTTCTCGACCAGGACTACCACCCCTCTTCGGCACCGATCCCCGAGAGCACCGAGGAGTGGGAAGAGCTGCTGCACGAGACTCGTGCGCTCGGCTTCAACATGCTCCGCGTGCACATCAAGCGTCCCGATCCGCGTTACTACGAGATCGCCGACCGGATGGGAATGCTGGTCTGGACCGAGCTCCCGAGCTGGATGGTCTGGACCCAAAGCGGCGCAGACGAGGGACTCGCGATGCTCGAGCGGTTCATCGCCGCAGACCAGCATCACCCGAGCATCGTACTGTGGACGATCATCAACGAGTCCTGGGGGCTCGACATGACGAGCGGACGCCAGCGGCGCTGGCTCGCCGACGCGTTCCACCGGATCAAGGCTGTTGCTCGCGGCTCGCTCGTCGTCGACAACTCCGCGTGCTTCCCCAACTTCCACATGGTTTCGGATGTCGATGATTACCACGTCTACCGTGGCATCCCCGAGTCGCGTCGGGAATGGGACGAGAAGATCGAGGAGTTCGCCGCCCGTCCCGACTGGACGTACTCCGCGTACGGCGACGCGGAACGCTCCGGAACCGAGCCCCTCATGCTCTCCGAGTTCGGAAACTGGGCGCTGCCGGTCGTGCGCGACCAGTACACCGACGGGGTGGAACCGTGGTGGTTCGGCCTCGGCGCCAACTGGGCCTACGGCGCTGCAGAAGGCACCCGCCTGATGGAACGATTCGGTGAACTCGGTCTCGACCGCGTCTTCGGCACGTGGGAGGGCCTCGTCGCCCAGCTGCACCACGCGCAACTCGTGGCGAACCGCTACCAGACCACATCCATCCGGATGCAGCCGAGCATCAGCGGATACGTGCTGACGCAGCTGAGCGATGTGCAGTGGGAGGCCAACGGGCTGTTCGACATGAACCGCACACCGAAGGCGGGTACCGCGGCTTTTGCCCTCGCCAACGGCGACCGGGCGATCGCCCTCCGGCCAGACGCATACAGCGCCGTCACCGGTGACAGCCTCGCGCTGAGCATCACGACGGTGCCCGCTCGCACCGGATCGGCACCCGCGCCTGTTGCGGGTACCGTCCGGGTGCTGCTCGATGGCGTCGAGCTCTCCACGATCCCGGACGACGCCGAGCGCTGGACGACCGCGCGCGTGTCAGTGCCCGTGCCGGGCGAGCCCGGCCAGTACGAGCTCGCCGCAGAACTTGTCGTGAACGGTGAGGTGGCTGCTCGCGACGCCGCCGACCTCGTGGTCGTCGCACCCGTCGGTGCGGATGCCGGGGGCGCGGTTGTTGCCGCAGACAGCGGCATCGCCGACTGGGCACGGTCCATCGGGCTTGGCTGCGATGCCGAGCTGAAACCGGATTCACTCCTGGTCACGACCGTTTTCGACGCCGCTGCCCGCGCACACGCCAGTGACGGCGGCCGCGTGCTCGTGCTGGTCGAAGAGCCGGGTGCCCTCGACGGGGCATTCGACCTGCTCACCGCCGGTCGGGTCGGCCCGCGCTCTGGTGACGGCGACTGGGTGCCGCGCAGCGAATGGCTTGACCGCTCGGGTCCGTTCGCAAACGTGCCTGGAAGTACTCTCCTCGGCATCGCATTCGAGGATCTGCTCGGCGAGCACGTGCTCACCGGCATTCCGAACGCCATCCGTTCCGCCAGGGTCTACTCGGGGATCTTCTCCGGCTGGTTGCGCGGAGCTGCGACGACGACAGCCACCGTGCGCTGGAGTGAGGGCAGCGTGACACTCACGACGCTGCGCTTGCGGCACGCGCAGCCCATATCGCCTGTCGCGGCGACCCTGGCGCGAGCGGTCGTCGATGCCGCGCGGCTCGGCTAGATCTGCCCACTCCGGGTAAACCGCCAGGCGGTGGATGCAGCACGATCGCATCCGCCGCCGGGGTGACGGGGTGCACGTAGAGACGTTCGTACGTGCGGGGCTCAGAGCAGCTTGCGGGCAAGCGCCCATGCGGTGAGCTCGTGCCGCGACGACAGCTGCAACTTCCGCAGCACACTGGAGACGTGGGTTTCCACGGTCTTCACCGAGATGAAGAGGGATGCCGCTACCTCCTTATACGAGTAGCCCCTCGCGATCAGGCGCATCACCTCCTGCTCTCGCGCAGAGAGGCGATCAAGCTCATCCGAGGCCTCCGCGATTTCTCCCGCGACCGCGCCGAACGCGTCGAGGACGAACCCGGCGAGCCGGGGCGAGAACACGGCATCTCCGTCGCGAACGCGCCGCGCGGCATCCGACACGTCAGCACCCGATGCGCTCTTTGTGATGTAACCGCGGGCCCCCGCCCTGATAACCGTCACGACATCATCGGCGGCATCGGAGACGCTGAGCGCGAGGAACCGTGTGTTCGGGGCCTGCGGCGCTGCCCGCCGGATGACCTCGGCGCCCCCACCCCCCGTACCGCCGGGGAGGTGAACGTCGAGCAGAACGACCTGCGGCTGGGTCGCGAGAACGAGGTCGGTGGCGTCATCGACCGTCGCTGCTTCGCCCAGGACCCGGATGCTGTCGGCGAGGTCGGCACGAAGACCGGAGCGGAAGATCGAATGGTCATCGACGATGACCACGGTGAGGTCCGGGCCGCTCGAGGCCTCGGGGTGGTTCGATTCATCTGTCGGCATGGTCGGCTCCAGTGGTCAGGGGCAGAAGAAGGCGGACCTCGGTGCCCGTGCCGCCCGGTCCGGTTGTCAGCTCGGCTGTGCCGCCGATGCGTTGCATGCGACCGAGGATCGATTCGCGGATCCCCATCCTGTCGAAGGGGATCTCGTCGAGGTTCAGCCCCGGCCCGCGGTCGGTGATTGTGACCTCGATGGCGGTCGGCGACGACTCCAGGTAGACGGACACGGTGCCACCCGCGTGCCGCGCCGCGTTGAGCATCGCCTCGCCAGCGGCGCCGAGGAGCGCGTCAGGGACAGAGGTCTGGCTTTGGCCGACGGCGACGACCTCGATGAGGGCGGCATAGTCCTGCTCGATCACCCCGGCGATTCTGCGGAGTTCATCGGCGAACTCGACCGAGGATCCGGGGGAGCCCGCGAACAGCCAGTCCCTCAGCTCACGCTCCTGTGCTCGGGCAAGCCGGGACGCTTCACTCGCCGGCCCGGCCTTCTGCTGGATGAGCGCAAGGGTCTGCAGCACGGAGTCGTGGAGGTGCGCCGCGATCTCCGCCCGGTCGGCCTCGCGCACGCGCGCTGCCCGCTCGTCGGCGAGGTCACGGGTGAGTCGGACCAGCCAGGGCGCGACCACGATCGCGACTCCGAACAGCACAGCGATCGCGGCGACGAACACGGTCCAGACGTTGGGCTCGTCGCCGGTGACGAAGAACAGGAGGATTCCGACCGCGACGAGAATGAGCGCCCCGAGCGCCCGGACGAGCAACGCCGATGACGAGGAGGACCGCTGGCGCCTGAGATCGTCGAACTGGCGCCAGGCCAGTCCCGCTCCGCCAAGCACGACGATGGCCGGGATGACAAAGGAGAGCGGAACATCGACGCCGAGTCGGGAGGCGACGAGAGCCGCGGCGGCGGCGAGCAGCGCGAGGCCGAGCAGCGCCTCGGTGACCGGTGCCCGTCGTTCCGGCGGTGACGACGGGGTGTCTTCGTCGTGGGGCTTGGTGAGCGCGCGCTTCACCGGGTCGGCGGTCTCGATCGCGACCGGTGTCGTCGCCCACAACCAGGCGTAGAGGAGCATCCCCGCTCCGCCGCACAGGGCGAGTATCACCGCAGACGTCCGCACGAGGGGGAGGGGCAGACCGGTGTGCTCGGCGAAACCAGCGCACACCCCGCCAACGAGTCGGACGCGGGGGCGGGTCATCAGCGCTGCGTCCATGCTGCAATCCAAGCACCCCTGATACTCACCGAGGGACCGAAATCCGAAATCTCAGGGTCCGATCCGGGGGATCCCTCATGGCAGCGGCGTGCCGGTGAGCGCCACACTCGGAGTATGAACGAAGCACCGTCAACACCAGACGCCCCACCGGCACCGGACAGCCACACGCCGCCTGTGCCACAGGTCACCTTCTTCGACTGGATCCGGGGAACGGGTATCGGTCGTTCAGACGACGCCTGGCTCGGCGGAGTCGCCGGTGGCATCGCCCGGCACACCGGCCTTGACCCGCTGATCGTGCGCGGCGTCATCCTCGTCGTCGCCCTGCTCGGTGGCCCCGCACTGTTCCTTTACGCGATCGCGTGGGCGTTGCTGCCCGACAGCTCTGGCCGCATATACGCCGAACGGGCCCTCAAGGGGATTTTCGACCCGGCCATGATTGCCATCATCATTCTTGTCACCCTTGCCTTTCTCCCCTTCATGCAGGGCATCTGGTGGCGGGGTGCCCCCGACGCGTGGAATATGCCCGGGTGGCTCGAGTCGACGCTCAGCACGGGCTGGACACTCGCCCTCATCGCCGGGCTCATCTGGCTCACCGTCGTCATCGCACGGCGGGTGCCGTCCGCACGAGCACAGGCCCCCGGCCAGCCCGAGCCCCGCTCGCACGCCGATTTCTGGACCAGCCAGATGCAGGCAGCACCGACCCAGGCGCAGGCACCTCACGAGCGTCCGTCGACCGGCGCTGGCACTGATTCGACACCGGATGCCGGGGCGGGCGCGTAATACGGGTTCGGTCCTGCTCCCGCAGCCACCCCGGCCGGCGCTGAGCCCTGGTTCGCAACGGCTGAAGCAGCCCACTCAGTCCCAGACCAGGGAACCCGGGTGTACGGCGCGGTCTGGAACCCGCCGCAGCGGCCAGGCGCGGCCGAGCGGGATGCCGAGCGCAGGCGTCGCGCGGCCATTCACGCTGAGCAACGGCGTGAGCACGAGGAGCGCTACCGTTCCCGCCAGCCCGGAGCCGCCTTCGTCTCGATCTCGCTCGGGCTGGCGGTGCTCACCGGTGTCTTCGTCGCCATTGCCCTCGGGTACACCACGATGTCAGACACCGCGGTGGTGATCGGCACAGGATCCGCACTCGGAGTGCTGGCGCTCGCCACCGTCATTGCCGGCATCCGCGGTCGTGAGAGTGGCTGGCTCGGCTTCTTTGCCGTCGTCGCGGTTCTCGCACTGCTCTTCGTGGGAGTGTTCCCGCGCGGAACAGCGCTCTCCGTCTTCGGCAACACGACCTGGCAGGTGACCGATGCTCCGGCAGAATCCACGTCGGGATTCGCCATGGCGGCTGGATCGCCGACGCTTGATCTCTCGGCGCTGGATGATCGCGGTGCTCAGACCGGCGGGACCGTTGACCTGTGGCTTGCAGCGGGAACCGTCGACCTGATTCTCCCGCAGGACGTCCCCGTCATCCTCGAGGTCGCCGGCGGTGTCGCCGGTATCAGCGACGTCGATAACGGTGAGCGGCGGGAGAGGGGAGCGGCGCTGTACCGGCAGGTGCTTCGCTTCGGTAACACCTCGGAGGGTGACACCACGACGGTCCGGATCTGGATCGGTGCGGGAAGCGTCGACCTTGAGAACAACGCGAGGAGTGCACGATGAACGGCAACGGCAACGGCAACGGCAACGGCAACGGCAATCTCACAGCCGGGGCAGCCGGCTCGGCAACCGACCCGGCAACCAACCCGTCAACCGACCCGTCAACCGACCCGACCGGTGCCCTGTTTTCCGGACTGGAGGATCGCACGGG
Organism: Mycetocola sp. Y442; assembly: GCF_056898615.1. Lineage (NCBI taxonomy): Bacteria > Bacillati > Actinomycetota > Actinomycetes > Micrococcales > Microbacteriaceae > Mycetocola > Mycetocola sp. Y442. The sequence continues at coordinate 253,574 of NZ_JBXHBV010000003.1, read as the reverse complement.
TGACCGGGCGGCATCCCGTGATTCTGAACGGCGGCACGCTCGATTCGGCACCATCCTGGGGGGCGTGATCCTGCTCGTCTTCGCCGCTTTCATGGTGACCAACGCGCTCGTGCCCTTCAGCCTGGATGCGGGCACCTGGCTGATCGTGGCTCTCGTCGCCGGGGGAGTTGTCCTCGTCATCGCGGGGATCGCTGCGGCGCTTCGGCGCACCGACTGAGGACTCCCGGATGCCGGCTTCGGGCGGTGCAGGGGTGCACCAGAGGCACGCCAGAGGCGGCCATTTCGATGGTCGCCTCTGGCGTGTCATCCGGTCGTCGTGTACACCCGAGGTTGGGCGGTTCCGGTTGTCAACCGCGCCCGGAAACTTGAGCCGACCCGGCTCAAGATTTGCCGACAAAAGTTGACAGCCGTCGGCGGTTCGGTAAACTTGAGTCATCGGCGCTCAACTATGAGCGACCATCACACACTTCGAATTGCGGGCCAACATACCCGGCCAACATCGAATCAGACCGTTCGCGGTCTCAAAGGAGAAATAGACACATGGCACGTGCAGTAGGAATCGACCTCGGAACCACCAACTCTTGTGTGGCCGTACTTGAAGGTGGCGAGCCCACCGTCATCGCAAATGCTGAGGGGCTCCGCACCACCCCGTCTGTGGTTGCATACACGAAGGACGGCGAGGTCCTCGTCGGTGAAACCGCGAAGCGCCAGGCAGTCACCAACGTCGACCGCACCATCGCGTCGGTCAAGCGCCACATGGGAACCGACTGGACCTTCGCCGTAGACCAGAAGAAGTACACGCCCCAGGAGATCTCGGCGCGCATCCTCGCCAAGCTCAAGCGCGACGCTGAGCAGTACCTCGGTGACACGGTGACGGATGCCGTCATTACGGTCCCCGCATACTTCAACGACGCTGAGCGTCAGGCCACGAAGGAAGCCGGTGAGATCGCCGGACTCAACGTCCTCCGCATCATCAACGAGCCCACCGCCGCAGCGCTCGCGTACGGCCTCGACAAGGGCAAGGAAGACGAGCTCATCCTCGTCTTCGACCTCGGTGGAGGAACGTTCGACGTTTCCCTGCTCGAAGTGGGCAAGGACGACGACTTCTCGACCATCCAGGTTCGCGCGACCGCCGGTGACAACCGCCTCGGTGGAGACGACTGGGACCAGCGCATCGTTGAGTACCTCATCAAGCGCTTCAAGGAGACCACAGGCGTCGACGTCTCGAACGACAAGATCGCCAAGCAGCGTCTCAAGGAAGCCGCCGAGCAGGCCAAGAAGGAACTGTCGTCGAGCATGTCGACGTCGATCCAGCTGCCGTACCTCTCCCTCACGGAGAACGGCCCGGTCAACCTCGACGAGACCCTGACCCGCGCGCAGTTCGAGCAGATGACCTCTGACCTCCTCGACCGCACCAAGAAGCCCTTCCAGGACGTCATCCGTGAGGCCGGCATCAAGGTGGGCGACATCGCCCACGTCGTACTCGTCGGTGGATCGACCCGCATGCCCGCCGTTTCGGCTCTCGTCAAGCAGGAAACCGGTGGCAAGGAGCCGAACAAGGGCGTCAACCCGGATGAGGTCGTCGCTGTCGGCGCCGCACTCCAGGCCGGTGTCCTGAAGGGCGAGCGCAAGGACGTTCTGCTCATCGACGTCACGCCGCTGTCTCTCGGTATCGAGACCAAGGGTGGCATCATGACCAAGCTCATCGAGCGCAACACGGCCATCCCGACGAAGCGAAGCGAAACCTTCACGACCGCAGACGACAACCAGCCGTCCGTTGCGATCCAGGTGTTCCAGGGTGAGCGCGAGTTCACCCGCGACAACAAGAACCTCGGAACCTTCGAGCTGACCGGTATCGCTCCGGCGCCGCGCGGAGTCCCGCAGGTTGAGGTCACCTTCGACATCGACGCCAACGGCATCGTGCACGTGTCCGCCAAGGACAAGGGCACGGGCAAGGAGCAGTCGATGACCATCACCGGTGGATCGTCCCTCGCTAAGGAAGACATCGAGCGCATGGTCCGCGAGGCGGAAGAGCACGCTGCTGAGGACAAGGCCCGCCGTGAGTCGGCCGAGACCCGCAACACAGCAGAGCAGCTCGCCTACTCGATCGAGAAGCTCATCAAGGAAAACGACGACAAGCTGCCCGAAGACGTCAAGAGCGAGGTGCAGGGCGACGTTGACGCACTCAAGTCAGCGCTCGCTGGCGACGACGACGCAGCCGTGAAGACCGCCTTCGATAAGCTCAACGAAAGCCAGACGAAGCTCGGCGAGGCCATCTACGCCCAGTCCCAGCAGGCCGACGCAGCAGCGGGAGCAGCGGGAACCGAGCAGCCGGCTGAGACGGCATCCGATGAGGATGTTGTTGACGCTGAAGTAGTCGACGACGAGGAAAGCGACAAGAAATAACAATGACTGACACGAACCCGACTCCAGAAAACGGTGACGAGGTTCAGCCAGTGAACGAAGGGTCGGAAGCTACGGCTTCCGGCCCTCGGTCGCAGGTGGACCCCGAAGTATCCGAGACCGACGTCCCCGAGGCCGAACTGCCCGAAGATGGCGACCACGAGCTGACCGTTCAGGACATCCTCGACGCGGTCCAGACCGAGGACGCCGAGAACGAGGCGGCGCGTGCTGCAGACGCAGACCCCGAGCACGAGCACCTGGTCGACCTCAAGCGGCTGAGCGCCGAGTACGCCAACTACCGCAAGCGCACGGAGGCGAACCGCGAGGTTGACCGTGAGCGGATGACCGGTGACGTCGTCAAATCCCTCCTTCCCGTGCTCGACGACCTCGACCGCGCCGAGAAACACGGCGACCTCGAGGGCGATACCCCGTTCACGGCGATCGCCGCGAAGCTCCGCACGAGCGTCACCAAACTGGGCCTTGTCCCGTTTGGCGCGAAGGGTGAACCGTTCGACCACAACATCCACGAGGCGATTTTCCAGCAGCCGAGCCCCGACGTTGAGATCGCAACAATTCTCGATGTCGTTGAGACGGGCTACATGGTCGGCTCGACCCTCCTCCGCGCGGCGAAGGTCGTCGTCGCTGTTCCCGCCGAGTAGGAACGATGGCAAGTCAGGATTGGTTCGACAAGGACTTCTACAAGGTTCTTGGCGTGAAGAAGGATGTCACGCCGGCTGAACTGAAGAAGACCTACCGCAAGCTTGCGCGGAAATACCATCCGGACTCGAACGCGGGCGACCCGAAGGCTGAAGCAAAGTTCAAGGAGCTCAGCGAGGCCTACTCGGTCCTCAACGACCCGGAACAGCGCAAGGAGTACGACGCGGTTCGCGCCATGGGATCCGGTGCACGGTTCACCGCTCCCGGTGGCGGCGGACAGGCCGGCGGTTTTGACGATGTCTTCGGCGGCATGTTCGGTGGGGGTGCTCGTGGCACGAGCACCAGCTACCAGCAGGCGGACTTCGAGGACATCCTCGGTGGCGTCTTCGGCCGGGGCGGTGGCTTCGGCCAGCCCTCCGGTGGCTACCGTGGGTTCGGTGGCCCGACGCCGGGACGTGACGTCACGGCATCCACCACTATCGACTTCCTCACCGCGGTCAAGGGTGACACCATCACCCTGCAGACCGCGGAGGGGCGGACGATCAAGGTCAAGATCCCCGCGGGTGTCGCCGACGGGCAGAAGATCAAGCTGCGCGGAAAGGGCCACCAGTCTCCGGACGGAGGGCCAGCGGGTGACCTCGTGCTGTCGGTCTCCGTGCGCAAGCACCCGGTGTTCGAGCGCGACGGACTCAACCTGCGCGTCAACGTCCCCGTGACGTTCGTCGAAGCGACGCTCGGCGCGACGATCGAGGTGCCGACACTCGGCGGGGAACCCGTGCGGCTGCGAGTCGCACCGGGAACGCCGTCCGGACGTGTGCTCCGGGTCAAGGGCAGGGGCGTCGCTACCTCGAAGGGCACCGGCGACCTGCTCGCGGTTGTCCAGGTAGCCGTGCCGTCGCACCTGAGCGCTGAGGCACGCGAGGCCCTCGAGCGATTCCACGAGGTGGAACCCCGAGAAAACCCTCGCGAAGACCTGATCGCACGCGCGAGGGGATAGAGCGTGGACGAGAATTCGCCGATCTTCGCGATCGCGATAGCGGCCGAGCTGGCCGGACTGCACCCGCAGACGCTGCGGCAGTACGACCGGCTCGGCCTCGTCTCGCCAACCCGAACGGCCGGCAAGTCCCGCCGGTACTCGATGAGGGATGTCGTGCAGTTGCGCGAGGTCGCCAAACTGAGTGCCGAGGGCGTCAGCCTCGAGGGCATCGGCCGCATTCTCGCCCTCGAGAACGAGGTCGCTTCACTGTCATCGCGCGTTCGCGAGCTTGAGCACGCGCTCGCTGATGAGATGCTCAAATCACCCGGCCGGCGGGTCTTCGCCGCCGGTTCGCAGGGCGACGTCGTGCCGCTCAAGAGCGGCACGAGGGCACAGCGCCGGACCGAGCTCGTCGTCTGGAGACCGTTCCAGCGTTAGTCCCTTTCGGCCCGGGAAGTCCCGGTCTATGCTGACCGCATGAGCGAGCAGAAGCCGCCGGCGGGCAGGAAAAGCAAACCACGCGCTGAAGCCAAGACACCGCCACCGACGGGCTCGAACGCCGCCGGTGGCCCACCACCTGGATCGCCCCAGGCGCCACCTCCCGGAAGCCCGCCCCCTCCCGCTCCCGATGCCAATCAGGCGCCGGGTCCGGTCCAGCAGGCGGCGGCTCACCAGGTGCCGGGTCAGCAGATGAGCGGCCCGCAGGTGCCGGGCCAGCAGGCCGGAACCTCGCCCACGATCAACCAGGGTCAGCCCCAGGCCGGTTACCCGCAGCAGCATGCGGGTTACCCGCCGCAGCAGCACGCCGGCTACCCCCAGGCCGGTTACCCCCAGCAGGCCGGCTCCCCCCAGCAGGGTGGTTATCCGCCACAACCGGGTGGTTATCCGCAGCAACAGGGCGGTTATCCGCCCCAGCAGGGTGGTCAACCCTACCCGCCGGGCTACCCGCCGCAGCCGGGGTACCCGCCTCGTCCCGGCGGTCCCCAGCCGCCGAGAAACTATGTTCCCCGCGCTGCCGGTCCGGTCACCCCGCCGCGGCCGCCGCTTGCTCCTCGCCAGCGCCGCGGGGCCATGATCGCCGGTGCCGTCGGGTTTACGCTGATGACTCTCGGCTTCACCATGATCGCCATCCCGCTCGTCATCGCTCTGCTCGGCGCCTTCCTCGGCACGATTATCGGCTGGGCCGCCCGAAACGATCCCGATGACTTCTCTCCCAACGGAGGACCACAGCCCCAGGAGATCGAGAGCTTCATCGGAGAGGCGTGGTCGACCCTGCTTCCGTGGCTCATCGGTGCCCTGATACTCGGCATCATCATCTGGCTCCTCGGCTACTTCTCCAGCCTGTGGATCCTGCGCAGCCACTCGGTCAACAGGCCGGTTGCCGTGACCTGGAGTGGACTCGGAATCGCCGTCGTCGGGAACTTTTTCCTCAGCGCGCTCAGTTCGCCGATCACCGGTCTCTTCAATGTGTGGGACCCGGACTTCAACGATCCTGACGACTTCCGCAACTTCGGAGACCCGGGCCAGATGCAGTGGATGGACAGCGTCAACTTTGCACCGACAGCGCTCGGTCTTGCCCTGCTCTTCCTGCTCATCAGTCTCGTCGTGAATGCGGCTATCGGTCTGCTCAGCTGGTGGTGGATGGCTCACGTCTTCAGGGAACAGGCGCCGGCCGACCACCGGGTGTCCGCCGGTGGTGAGCACGGTGCCGGCGCGAACACTCCAGTCGGCACCACACACGGAGGTACCCCGAACGCCGGAACCACGCACGCCGGACAGGCACCGGGGGCACAGGCACCGGGAGCACAGACACCGGGGGCACACACACCGGGAGCATCGAACCCGGGGACGCCGACCCCGGCTGAACCGGCTCGAGGGCGCACAGATCCGTCCGACGGGGAACCGAAGAACCGCCAGGGCTGACCGCAGACCGAGCTCGCCCGGTCCGGGGATGCCGGACCGGGGCGAACCAGGCGAATCGGGGTGAGCCGGGGAGATACCCTGAACAGGTGACTGACTTCGCCTTCGACCGGCTCCGCCGCTGGCCAGACATCGAAGCCGACAACCTCTTCGCGTTTGACGCCAGCGACAGGCTCATCCTCGAAACAGCGGCTGACGTACTCCGCGCAGCGGGCAGCGGAGAGACCGTTGTCGTCGGCGACCGGTACGGCGCACTCACCCTCGCTGCGGCGCACGACGGGGCCACAGGCATCCGTACACATCAGGATGAGTTGTCCGGCGAACGTGCACTCGACGCCAATGCCAGGGCGCTGTCCATGACGGATGCCGTGAGCCACTTTCCGCTGGACGCCACCCTTTTTCGAGGTGCACGGGTGGTGCTGCTGCAGCTGCCGCGCTCGCTCGACGCGCTCGCCGAGAACGCCGAACTGATCGCGAGGCATGCCGAGCCGGACGTGACGGTGTATGCCGGCGGGCGGGTCAAACACATGACCCGAGCGATGAACGACGTGCTCGCGCGGTCCTTCGGCACCGTGACCGCGTCGCTCGCGCAGCAGAAATCCCGAGTGCTCATTGCCCGTGACCCAGTGAGTGTCAGCGGTGAACCGGCGTGGCCGGCGCGCGAGTTCCACCCCGACCTCGGCTTGTGGGTCGTCGCGCACGGTGCTGCATTCGCCGGTACGAAGATCGACATCGGTACGCGGTTCCTGCTCGAGGTCCTCGACGCGGTGCCCGATGCGTCTGATGCCATCGACCTCGGCTGCGGCACCGGTGTGCTCGCTACAGCCCTCGCTCGCGCCCGGCCCACCATGCGCGTGACCGCGACTGACCAGTCGGCTGCCGCCGTGGCATCCGCCCGTGAGACCGCGCTCGCGAACGGCGTCGCCGATCGGGTCTCGGTTGTGCGCGACGACGGGTTGTCGATGCAGCCGGACGCATCGTCGTCGCTGATCCTGCTCAACCCGCCGTTCCACGTCGGCGCCACCGTGCACGCCGGCATCGCGCACAAGCTCTTCGCGGATGCCGCACGCGTGTTGAGACCGGGCGGCGAACTGTGGGCTGTGTGGAATTCCCACCTTGGTTACCGGTCAGCACTTGAGCGCATGATCGGCCCGACCCGTCAGATCGGACGCAACGCCAAGTTCACGGTGACGGCGTCGACCAGGAGCTGACTCCGGGACGTGCGCTGGCGCTCAGCGGCCCGCGAAGACATGGGTGTCGAGAAGGTAGTCGGCTATCGCCATCGATGACGTTGCGGCGGGCGACGGCGCGTTGCGGAGAATCGTGACAGCGCCCACCTGATCCACGGCGAAGTCGTCGAGGAGGGTCCCGCTGGAATCCCACGCCTGCGCACGCACTCCTGCCGCCGTTTTCGTGGTCAGGTCCTTCATCTCGAGGTCGGGTACGAACCGCCTTGCCTCGGCGAAATAGACCTGTTTGATCAGGGACGCCGCCACCTCTTTCGCCCCCATCCGCCAGTGTTGGCGGGCCAGGGCGCCGGCGCCGGGCCAGGTCAGCGATCCCCAGGTGTCGCGCATCGATACCCGTCCCCAGCTGTACCCCTCGCGGGCGAGCGCCGGTACCGCGTTAGGCCCGACATGGACGTCGTCGTAGACGCCACGGGTGAAGTGGACGCCGAGAAACGGGAACCGCGGATCGGGGACCGGGTAGATCATGCCCCGCACGAGGTGCTGCCTCGCCGGGGCCATGGCCCAGTACTCTCCGCGGAACGGCAGGATCCGGGGCGAGGGAGGTGCGCCCACGAACGCGGCGACGACGTCGGATTGCAAGCCGGCGCAGACAATCAGCCGGTCGAAGTGCAGGTCGGCGGTCGCGGTGATCACGCGAACGCCGCCTGGTTCCCTGCGGATGTCGATCACCTCCGTGCCGAGGAGGATGCGGCCGCCGCCCTGCCGTACGTCATCCGCCATCGCCTCGGTGATCGCCGCATAGTCGACGGCGGCGGTGTGTGGAGAGTGCAACGCGGCGACACCGGCGGCGTGCGGCTCGATCTCGCGGAGCTCGTTGCCGTCGACGCGGCGTAACCCGGGAACGCCGTTGGTGCGAGCGCGGGCCTCGATGCTCGACAGGGCGGCGCGTTCGGCATCCGTCACCGCCACAACCAGCTTGCCGACCTCGCGATACGGGAGGTTCTTCTCGGCACAAAACTCTCGCGTGCGTTCGCGGCCCAGCGCGCACAGCCGCGCCTTGAGGGAACCGGGGGCATAGTAGATACCCGCGTGGACGACGCCGGAGTTGCGTCCGGTCTGATGGACGGCGAGCCTGCGCTCCTTTTCCAGTACGGTTACCTCGCCCTGTCCGCGGCTGGTGAGGGCGCGGGCCACCGCGATGCCGACGATGCCGCCGCCGACGACTCCGATTCGTTCGGTCATGAACTCGAGCGCCTTTCGCGGACATCCAAGGTGAGCTTTTCTCACCTGCCCAGCCTAGGGTGAACGGCGCGGTCCGATCAGTCCCGCGTCCGGGGGCTGTAGCGTGGGCGAATGCCTCGCCGCTTCACGCCCGTCGAAGAACTCATCGACGCTCGCGCACACGCTCTGCTGGATGGCGCGCCGACCGACGGCATCCGTTCGAAGCTGATCGAGTTCCTCGTCTTTGGTGCAAAGCAGGCCTGGGCCTGCGTGTTCGGTGCCGCGCTGCTCGCGGTGCTTCTCGTCGCACGGCTCTGGTACCCGGACGACGCGGCGCTCGCCAGGAACGACGCCCTGACCCTCGCGGCCATCGCGATTCAGATCGTCATGGTCGTCGCGAAACTCGAAACCCTGCGCGAGTTGCGGGTGATCATCCTGTTCCACATCGTCGGAACGGCGATGGAGCTGTTCAAGACCGACGTCGGTTCGTGGAGCTACGAGGCCGAGGGCATCCTGCGGATCGGAAGTGTGCCGCTGTTCAGCGGGTTCATGTATGCCGCGGTGGGCTCGTACCTGGTTCGGGTCTATCGGCTCTTCGACCTGCGCTTCACCCGGTATCCGAAGCGCTGGATCACGGCGATCGTGGCCGGCGCGATCTACGTCAACTTCTTTGCGCACCACTTTGTCCTGGACTTCCGCTGGGTGCTGCTCGCCGCTGTGATCGCGATCTATGCCCGAACGGTGATGCACTTCCGCGTCTTCCGACGCACATTCCGGATGCCGTTACTCCTGGCATTCTCGCTCGTCGCGTTCTTTATCTGGCTGGCCGAGAACATCGCGACCTGGGCAGGGGCGTGGGCCTACCCCGACCAGGTCGATGGCTGGCAGATCGTGTCGATGTCGAAACTCGTGTCGTGGTTCCTGCTGATGATCATCTCGGTGGTGCTTGTCACCTGGGTGTACCCGCCGCGGTCGCCGGACGACGGCGGTGAACCGGAGGAATCAGTGAGGGACCGCGTCACCGACAGCGTGTAGGTGCTTTAGCCGAGCGCGCGGAGTCTGGGTGCGAGGTCGCGCTCGAACAGCTCGAGGAACCGCTCCTGGTCGTGACCGGGAGCGTGGAACACGAGGTGGTTGAGGCCTGCGTCGATGTACGGCTTGATGAGCGACACCGCCTCGTCCGGGTCGTTCGACACGATCCAGCGCTTTGCGACCTGTTCGATCGGCAACGCGTCGGCGGCCGCTTCCATCTCGATCGGGTCGTCGATGGAGTGCTTCTGCTCGGGGGTCAGTGACAGCGGCGCCCAGAAGCGCGTGTTCTCGAGGGCCGCGTCCTTATCGGTGTCGTAGGAGATCTTGATCTCGATCATCCTGTCGATCGCCGCGGCATCCCGACCCGCTTTTGCTGCGCCCTCGGCCACGGCGGGAAGCAGCTTGTCGGTGTAGAGCTCCATGCCCTTGCCCGACGTGCAGATGAAACCATCGCCGGCACGGCCCGCGTAGCGCGCAACCACCGGACCACCGGCCGCCACGTACACGGGGATGCCGCCCTCGGGTACGTCGTAGATCGATGCGCCCTGGGTCCTGTAGTACTCACCGTCGAAGTCGACGCGGTCGCCGACCCAGAGTTGCCGCATCAGGTCGACCGACTCGCGCAGGCGGGCGAAACGCTCCTTGAACTCGGGCCATTCGCCCTGGAAGCCTGTGGCGATCTCGTTGAGTGCCTCACCGGTGCCGACGCCGAGGAAGATGCGGTTGGGGTACAGGCAGCCCATCGTGGCGAACGCCTGAGCGACGACGGCGGGGTTGTACCGGAAAGTCGGTGTCATCACGCTCGTGCCGATGGTGATCCGCTCGGTCCGCTCGCCGACAGCGGTCATCCAGGCGAGGGAGAACGGGGCGTGTCCTCCGTTGTGCCGCCACGGCTGGAAATGGTCACTCACCGTGACGCTGTCGAAGCCGTGCCGCTCCGCTGCGACGCCGAGCTCGACGAGGTCACGAGGACCGAACTGCTCAGCCGATGCCTTCAAACCCAGTTTCAACAACAGTGCCTCCCGTGGCCTCGACGGCACGCGCCGTCTCGTTCGAGACTATCCGGCAATCCGCACGCGGTGTCCACTCGGATCGGTTTGGTACTGCACTTTGCGGCAGGACGCTACAGCCTGAAGGCCGGGCTGTGCTTTGTCGCCCGTCAGTGCAAAGCTGGTCGTGTGCCCAAGTTAGATGAGCTGCGCGACCTCGACGAGCAATTGACGCTCGGCGAGCCCTGGAACGCGGTCGTGTGGGACGACCCGATCAACCTCATGACGTATGTCTCCTGGGTCTTCCGCAGCTACTTCGGCTTCAGCCAGGCACGCGCAGACGAACTCATGCTGCAGGTGCATCACCACGGACGCGCCACTGTCGCAACGGGCACCCGCGAAGAGATGGAGAGGCACGTCGTCGCGATGCACGGGTATGGCCTCCTCGCGAGCCTCACCCGGAGCGAGCGATGAGGGCATTCGGTGTTGCCTCCGGGGGCGAAATCCTCGCGGAGTTCGAGTCCCAGGAGGTGATGATGTTCACCGACCTGGTGCAGCAGATCATCTCGCTTCTCGTTCGCGTGAAGGAGGGTGAAGCCGACATCGATGGCGCCGTACTGTCCCGGTTGTTTCCGGATGCCTACACCGACGACCCCGAGGCATCCGACGAATTCCGGCGGTTCACCATCGACGACCTCATCGACCGGAAGATCGAGAACGCGCAGGGCGTGCTCGAGTCGTTCGACAAGGCCGGTGTGCGCACCACCGTCGATGGCGACGTCACGCTTGTCCGGCTGGACCGTGAGTACTCGATGTACTGGCTCGGCACCCTCACCGACCTGCGTCTCGTGCTTGCCACCAACCTCGGCATCGGCACCGAAGCTCCAGCGGTCGACGGCGCAGACACCGAGTACGTGCAGAGCCTCTACGAGTGGTTCGGCTTCACCCAGGGCTCGTTGATCGAGGCCCTCGAAGAGGTCGAGGGCATCAGCGGCTGACCGCTGTGTTGCCGGCCGATGTTCCGGCGCGGTCGAGCGGATGCCGGTGCGCCGGCCTGCGGGAACGTCCGGCACGTCACCGGTAGCCTGAGAGCACCATGCACATACTGATGTTCAGCGACCAGCACGCCGATTCCCTCGGCGGAGTGCAGGTCTCCATCCGACTGCAGAAACGGTTCCTCGAGCTCGCCGGGCACCGGGTGACCGTGGTTGCCCCGAAGATGCATCGGGAGCACGCGGGCAGCGCCGACTACATCGACACGCCGTCCGTTCCGATCACCCTCGACCGCGAGTACTCGCTGACGGTGCCGAGTCGCCGCGCGGACCGGTTGCTCGATGCGGCGCTGGCCACCCGCCCGCCGGTGGATATCGTGCACGTGCAGGCCGACTACTGGGGTGCGATGCTCGGGTATCGGTTCGCCGCGCGCCACGGCATCCGTTCGGTGCATACCTTCCACAACCACATGGAGTTCGGACTCGAGCAGGTGGTGCCGTTTCCGAAGCTCGTGATCCGCGCGCTGCTCTGGTGGGAGCACCGTGTGCTGAAGCCGCGGCTGTCGGCGCTCCGTCCGAGTGCGTGGAGCTACCTCGATGAGTTCGCCGAGCGGGTCGCTGCGTCGGTGGCGCCAAGCGGTCATTTCGCCCGGTTGCTCGAATCGAACGGGGTCGGCAGCGATATCGACGTGATCTGGACCGGGGCGGACGATGCCCTCGTCGACGAGGTGCTCGCCGCGCCCACCGCCGCCGACCGCGGTCGGCCGCTCTTCGTCTGGATGGGTCGGATGAGCGCCGAGAAACGCATCATGGAGTACCTCGACGCGATTCGGCTCGCGGATGTCGACGCGGAGTTCCGGCTCTACGGCGCCGGGCTGCTGCTCAAGAAAGCGCAGGCGTTCGTGCGTGAGCACGGGCTCGAGAACCGGGTGGTCTTTGCCGGCAAGGTGCCGTACCGCGATGCGCTCGCCGCGATTGCCTCCGCCGATGCGCTCGTCCAGACCTCGATCGGCTTCGAGACCCAGGGCATGACGGTGTTCGAGGCCGCGGCGCTCGGTACCCCGTCGATCGTGAGCGACCCGAATATCGCGGGTGAGCTGCCCGATGGGATCTACTGGCAGCCCACCGACGGCAGTGTGCGTGCGCTCGCGGATGCCATTCGGCACGTGGCAGCGGATGTCGCGTCGAGGGCGCGGCTCGTCGTGGCGCCGCAGGAGAGCGTCGAGTTCCGGCAGAGCCACCAGACCGCGCGCATGATCGCCGTGTACGAGCGGGTGCTCGCCGCTCGCGCCTCCGCCTAGGGCCGAAAACACTCGCTCCGGTCGATATCACTCGTTATGCCGGGTGATTTCGACCGCAGTGGGTGATCTCGCCGGCGCAGTGTGACGGCGTGTTTTCACGAGCGCGGCGGCAGCCGATGAGTCGCGATGAACCTGTCGGTCTGGCGGTAGTCCCGCACTGACCGGATACCGACTGCGGCGAACAGCGCCACCACGAACAGGGCAATAACCCGAATCGCGGGCACGTCCGTGGAGATGGCGACAGACACTTCGATCAGCGCGACGGCGGCGTAAATCGGCGCCGCGCCGACGAGAGCTCGCTGCTTCTGCCGGGCAAGGGCGACGAGAGTCGGCAACCAGCGCGGATCGGGCTGTTCGGAACCACGGATCCATCGGCAGGCTTGCCGCCGATCGTCTCGGGTTAACAGGCTCGAGAGGGACTGATCCCGGGTCAGGTAGAAGCCGGAACGGCGCGCCCAGACATATCCGGCAAGGCCAACCACGACCGAGAGCGCGAGGAAGAGGAACTGGACGAGAAGTCGCTGGCCGTCGAATCCCGATTCTGTGGCGGGGGGCGCCAGCGCCAGGACGACGCCGAGGCTGACGAACAGGGCGACCAGAACGCCGACCCGCGCCAACGCCTGAACGGTGCGCGGCGAGATGTCGTCCCCCGGAACCCCGGCGGCGCGGTACGCCGCGGCGTTCCAGCGGGTCTGTTCCGCGGTGTCGTCATCGAGCATTTCGGTTCCGTTCTGAGCGGCGGGCACTGCGGGCAAGCCTAATGGGCGGGTAACCCGGGGCCGAAAACACTCGCTCCGGTCGAGATCACCCGTTATGCCGGGTGATTTCGACCGGAGTGGGTGATCTCGACCGACGGCACTGTGTGACGCCGTGTTGCGGTGCTTCGTGACCTCACGCTCGACGTGACCGACCATAGAAACATGGCCCGTCACATCCGTTTCAATGCGTTCGACATGAATTGCGTCGCCCACCAGTCACCCGGGCTCTGGTGTCATCCCGATGACCAGTCACAGCGGTACACCGACCTCAGCTACTGGACCGAGCTCGCGAAACTGCTCGAGCGGGGCAAGTTCGATGGTCTGTTCATCGCCGACGTGCTCGGTACATACGACGTGTACGCCGGCAGCAACGAGGCCGCGCTCCGCAACGGGGCGCAGGTCCCGGTGAGTGACCCGCTGCTGCTCGTGTCCGCGATGGCCGCCGTGACCGAGAACCTCGGCTTCGGCATCACCGCCGGCACCGCGTACGAACACCCGTATCCGTTCGCCCGACGGTTGTCGACGCTCGATCACCTCACGAAGGGTCGGGTCGGCTGGAACGTGGTCACCGGCTACCTGCCGAGCGCCGCGCGCAACATGGGCCACGACGACCAGGTCGAACACGACGAGCGCTACAACATTGCCGACGAATACCTCGAGGTGCTCTACAAGCTGTGGGAGGGCTCGTGGGAAGACGACGCCGTCGTGCGCGACAGGGAGACCGGCGTCTTCACCGACCCGACCAAGGTGCACGAGATCGGCCACTCCGGCAAGAACTTCACGGTGCCGGGCATCCACCTCGCCGAGCCATCGCCGCAGCGCACGCCGGTGATCTTCCAGGCCGGTGCGTCCGGTCGTGGTGTGCAGTTTGCCGCCGAGAACGCCGAGGCGATCTTCGTGGGTTCGCCGACGAAGGCGGTACTGAAGGCGACGGTGTCCAAGATCCGGGATGCCCTCGAAGCGGCAGGTCGCGACAGGTACAGCGCGAAGATCTACCAGTTGGTCACGGTGATCACGGATGAGACGCCCGAAAAGGCGCGGGCCAAGCACGAGGACTACCAGCAGTACGCGAGTGTCGAGGGCGCCCTCGTCTTCATGTCGGGGTGGATGGGTGTCGACCTGTCACAGTACGACCTCGACGCTCCGATCGGCGAGGTGAAGAGCAACGCCATCCAGTCGGCGGTCGCGAACTTCCAGGCGGCGTCTGAGGACGGCAGTGAGTGGACCGTGCGCGACATCGCCGCGTGGGCAGGCATCGGCGGACTCGGTACCCGCATCGTGGGGTCGGGCAGCGAGGTTGCCGATCAGCTGCAGTCCTGGGTCGAGGAGACGGACGTCGACGGCTTCAACCTCGCGTACGCGATCACTCCAGGCTCGTTCGAGGACATCGTCGAGTTCGTCATCCCCGAGCTGCAGAAGCGGGACGCCTACCCGAGCGACTACACACCGGGCACGCTCCGGAACAAGCTGCACGGGCGAGGGGACCGGCTGCCCGCCGAGCACCGCGGAGCGTCGTTCAGCTACCGTGAGCGGGTCGCGACGGCCTGACGCTGCCTGCCCTCGCCCGCCGAGGGCATCCGTTTCGGTCGAGAGCATCAGTTGCGCGTGATGTTCTCGACCGGAACTGATGCTTGCGCGGTCGGGCGTGCTCGCCCGTTCGCCGGTGAGCTCGCCCGGCCTCCCGGGGTGCGCGCTGAGCCGGGAATCGGCGAGAGCTACACATCCATGCCCGCGCTACAGAAGCATCTGCAGCGCGGGCATGGAACTGCAGCGCTCGGCGCGAGAGTCGCCTGAATTTCCCCAGCTACTGTCAAGGGCTTGGCTGGGCGGTCGCCCGAGCGTAGGTTCGGGTCATGAGTGACGAACGCAAAATCGAAGACCAGCTGAAGATCACGGATGCCGACGGAGAAGTCAGCCCCGCAGATCGCACGGAAGCCGGAGCAAACACCGGTTCTGATTCCGCCGCCGACCGGGAAGCCAACGTCGGCGTCCTGGGCGACGTCGCCCACCCCTTCGACCAGACCAACGGCATCGTCGATCAATTCGACGAGCACACCGCGCAGCGTGCCGACGCCGTCACAACACCCGGCGGACCGGACGCACGCACGGAGCGGGCAACGGATGCTGTCGCTGGCGACAGCGACGACGCACCCGGCCGCCACGCAACACCGATTCCCAGCGACGACTTCGTCGACCGGGACTCAGGAAGCGGCACCCCCCGCTGAGTGAGTTGCCGACCGCTGCACATCCATGCCCGCGCTGCAGATACTTCTGTAGCGCGGGCATGGATCTGTAGCGCTGGGTGCGGATGCCGCCGCGCGGGCTACCGCCGCAGCGGGCTACCGCCGCAGCGCCTCCCGGTCGAGTGAGAACAGGTCGATCGGGAGGTCGGTGCGTCCACGCGTCGACAGGTCGGCCACGATATCGCCGACGACGGGAACGAACTTGAAGCCGTGCCCACCGAATCCCGTGGCGACGGTGACCTGGGAGTGCTCGGGGTGCAGTCCGATCATGAAATGGTCATCGGGCGAGCTCGGGTAGAGGCACGTGCTCGACGCAAGCACCCTGCCCGTGAGGTGCGGGAACAGCTCGAGCGCTCGCGCCTGCATCTCGGCGACCTCGAACGGCAGGACCTCGCGATTGACGGCATCCGGATCGGTGGGGGTGAGGTCGTTGAAGAAGCCGATCTTGATGCCGCCGAGGGGGCCGTCGACGATCGGGAACCCGTAAACCAGTCGATTGCCGTCGGTGCGCTCGATGAAGACGGGCTGCGTGCCCACGGCGTAGTCGCTGTGTCCGGGATTGCCCGGCGAGACATCGGGGGTGAACCAGTAGACGACCTGGCGCTCCGCCGTGACGGGCGCGCCCACCTCGCCGAGCAATTGCTGCGACCACGCGCCCGGCGCGACAACGAGTCGATCGGCGCCGTACCTGGCCCGCGTCGTCACCACCTCGACTCCACCGCCGGGCGTTGCCGTCCAGGAGAGAACCGTCTCGCCAAAGTGCAGTTCGGCACCGTGCATCGTGGCGACCTGGATGTTGGCTGCCGTCGTGCCCTCGGGGTCGACGAAGCCCGCGTTCTGCTCGAAGAGGCCCATCGCGTGCGGTGCGGGTCGCATCGCCGGGAACCGCGCGGTGATCTCATCACTCGTGAGCACTTCGTGCGGCAGGTCCCAGTGGCGGGCAGCGGAGAGCGCGCCGGTGAAGGTCTGCTCCTCGGGGTCACCGATGTAGATGCCGCCGCTGAGTGTCATGAGCGACCGGCCCGATTGCTCCTCCAGCTCACGCCAGCCCGCATAGGCGCGACGGAGAAGCGGTACGTATTCGATGCCCTCGATGTATGACTGGCGGATGATCCTGGTGCCGCCATGTGCGGACCCACGGTCATGGCTCGGCCAGAACCGCTCGATGCCGAGCACGCTGTGTCCGCGCTGGGCAAGGGCACTCGCCGCTGCACCACCCATTGAACCGAGTCCGATCACGATGACGTCGACTTTGTTCACTGGTGTCCTTCTTCGGGGGGATGTAGCGTGCCCATGATCTGTGCTCCGGGCGCACGGCGCCTCCCAGCATAGAAGGTGGTCACACGAGTGCACACTTGCTAAACTTGAGTCTTCACGACTCAACTCTGAGGGGTAACGACAATGCAGCCTGGACAGCAGCCGCAGGAAGAGCAGAAAAGCGCTCTTGAACAGTACGGGGTCAACCTCACCGACGTTGCGCGTACCGGCAAGCTCGACCCTGTGATCGGCCGTGACGCCGAGATCCGCCGGATCAGCCAGGTGCTCACCCGCCGGACGAAGAACAACCCCGTGCTCATCGGTGAGCCCGGCGTAGGTAAGACCGCGGTGGTCGAGGGTCTCGCCCAGCGCATTGTCCAGGGTGACGTTGCCGATTCGCTGAAGGACAAGCAGCTGGTTTCGCTCGACCTCGCCGCACTCGTCGCCGGTGCGAAATACCGCGGTGAGTTCGAGGAGCGCCTCAAGGCGGTACTGCAGGAGATCAAGGACGCCGAGGGTGGGATCATCACCTTCATCGACGAGCTTCACACGCTCATGGGCGCTGGCGCCGGCGAGGGGAGTGTCGCCGCATCGAACATGCTCAAGCCGATGCTCGCCCGTGGTGAGCTGCGCATGATCGGCGCAACCACGCTCA
Source organism: Mycetocola sp. Y442 (assembly GCF_056898615.1). Classification (NCBI taxonomy): domain Bacteria; kingdom Bacillati; phylum Actinomycetota; class Actinomycetes; order Micrococcales; family Microbacteriaceae; genus Mycetocola; species Mycetocola sp. Y442. The sequence continues at coordinate 235,980 of NZ_JBXHBV010000003.1, read as the reverse complement.
ACGAATACCGCGAGTACATCGAGAAGGATGCCGCCATGGAGCGGCGATTCCAGCAGGTGTACGTGGGCGAACCGAGTGTCGAAGACACCATTGCGATTCTCCGCGGACTCAAGGAGCGGTACGAAGCCCACCACAAGGTGACGATCGCCGATTCGGCCCTCGTCGCAGCGGCATCCCTCTCGAATCGGTACATTCCTGCCCGCCAGCTCCCGGACAAGGCGATCGACCTCATCGACGAGGCCGCCTCCCGGCTGCGGATGGAAATCGACTCGTCGCCCGTCGAGATCGACGAGTTGCGTCGTGCGGTCGACCGGCTGAAGCTCGAGGAGCTCGCCCTCAAGAAGGAGAAGGACGACGCGTCGAAGGAGCGACTCGCGAAGCTGCGCGAAGACCTCACGGAGCGCCAGGCAACACTCGCAGAGCTGCAGGCCCGCTGGGATCGTGAGCGCGCCAACCTCAACCGGGTCGGCGAGCTCAAGGAACGACTCGACGCCGCACGCGTTTCCGCCGAGCGTGCGCAGCGTGAGGGCGACCTCGAAAAGGCGTCGCGCCTGCTCTACGGCGAAATCCCCGTGATGGAGCGCGAACTGCGCGAGGCCGAGCAGGCCGAGAGCGAGGGGCCGCTCATGGTCAACGACCAGGTCACCGCCGATGATATCGCCGCGGTGATCGCCGCGTGGACCGGCATCCCCGTCGGCCGCCTGCTCCAGGGCGAGACCGAAAAACTGCTGCACCTCGAAACCGAGCTCGGCAAGCGGCTCGTCGGCCAGCACCGCGCCGTTCGTGCGGTGTCGGATGCCGTTCGGCGTACGCGAGCGGGCATCTCGGACCCCGACCGGCCCACTGGCTCGTTCATGTTCCTCGGCCCAACCGGCGTCGGCAAGACGGAACTCGCGAAAGCGCTCGCCGAGTTCCTCTTCGACGACGAGAAGGCGATGGTTCGCATCGACATGTCGGAGTACGGCGAGAAGTTCTCCGTCTCCCGGCTCGTCGGTGCCCCTCCCGGCTATGTCGGTTACGAGCAGGGTGGCCAGCTGACCGAGGCCGTTCGTCGCCGCCCGTACTCGGTGGTGCTGCTCGACGAGGTCGAGAAGGCCCACCCCGAGGTCTTCGACGTGCTGCTGCAGGTGCTCGACGACGGTCGACTGACCGACGGCCAGGGCCGAACCGTCGACTTCCGCAACGTGATTCTCATCCTCACGTCGAACCTCGGCTCGCACTTCCTCGTCGACCCGACGCTGTCGTGGACCGAGAAGGAAGAGGCCGTCCAGCAGATGGTACGCCAGGCCTTCAAGCCCGAGTTCATCAACCGGCTCGATGACATCGTCGTGTTCTCGGCCCTGAGCCAGGATGACCTGAGCCAGATCGTCGAGCTCTACATCGATCGACTGCAGCGCCGGTTGAACGAACGTCGCCTCGAGCTTGCGGTGACCCCGGATGCCCGCAGCTGGCTTGCCGAGAGAGGGTACGACCCGATTTACGGGGCACGTCCGCTGCGCCGGCTCATGCAGACCGAAATCGACGACCGCCTCGCGATGGCGCTGCTCAGTGGCGAGGTCCGGGACGGCGACATGGTGCGGGTGGATCTCGATCCCCACGCCGACGCACTGACCGTCGGTTCGGTCTCGGTACCTGTCTAGAGCGCGGGCGGGTGCGCGGGGGCGGGTCTCAGCCGCCGTGCGCCCTCGAGCCGAGCTCTCCGAGCCCGTCCCTGAGGATTCCCGCGAGCAGTAGCGCGTAGCGGCCGTCCGGGTCGAGGTCGGGGTCGAACACGGTGATCGACGCACCAACGGCACCGGGGGCCAGGGCACGGAGCAGCCGTACCAGTTCGTCGGGGTCGAGACCGCCCGGGTCCGGACTGTCGACAGCGGGCATCCACCGTGGATCGAGAACGTCGACGTCGAGTTGAAGCCAATAGCCCGAGCCGCCGGCAACAGCGACCGCCGCCGCCGCAACCTCGCCCATGCCTCTCTCCATCGCGACGCTCGCTGGCACAACGAGACCGAGGCGAGCGGATGCCTCCGCCAGTTCCGCGTCGTCGTCACGGCATCCGATGTGGGCTGCGTTCCCGGGCGCGAAGTACGGGCCGAGGCCATCGATATCGGCAATCGCGGGCCAGTGCAGCCCGACCGCCGCCGCCAGGTCTTCGCCGGCGACGCTCGCGCACTCGTCGCTGTTGCCCGGATGCCGGAAATCGGTGTGTCCGTCGATGTGAATGAGACCAGGCGCCGGTCTGTCGGCGAGAGCGAGCCCGGCACCGAGCAGCACGCTGCAGTCGCCACCGAGGACCAGAGGTGCGTCACCACGCTCGATGAGTGCGCTGATGCGCGTGCTGAGCCGGCGGGCGTGGTCCACGATTGCCTCTTCATTCCGAACCCTGCCACTCGGGCGGGTGCGATCGTCGTCGACGTACCGTCCGGGGAGCACGACGCCGGCATCGAGCGCGCCCGCAGACTGGAATAAACCGTAGAGGCCAGCCTCACGCAATGCCTCCGGCGCCTTTGCTGTGCCGGGGACGCCGCCGGGTTCGGGGGGGGGCCGCAGGCCGAGGTTGGTCGGCGCGGACAGGAGTGCGATCACGGCATCCACTGTGGCAGGAGAGCGCACGCCGCCGCCACATCGGAGCACGGATTCGAGAAGGGTTACCGACTCACGGATGCTCCGCCCGCGGGTTCGGTTTCGGTGTCGCCGCTCGACACGGACGATGGGTCCTCGCGCCGTTCCATCTGTCGCCATGCGCCGCCCGTCAGCGGGCTCAGTGTGACGAGAACGTAGGCGACGGCGATGATCCCGAAGGCGAGCGCGAGCCCGATCGTGTCAGCGGCGATGCCGCCGAGCAATGCGCCAAACGGAACGCCGGCCCAGGCGCCGGCGTTAATCAGGCCGAACACCCGACCGCGCATGTGTTCGGGAACCCGTTCGAGCTCGACGGCGCCGAGGATGGGGTTGATTGACCCCGCGGCCAGTCCGGAGAGCGCGGTCACGGCGACGAGCACGGGCAGTGGCGCTCCGAACGCGAAAGCGGCGCTCGACGGGCCGCCAGCCAGGGCGAAGCACACGGCAAAGGTCACCCGTCGCGGAACCCGGTGGGCGACGAGTCCGAACGCGACGTTGCCGACGAGGGCGCACCCGCCCATCACGGCGACGAGCAGGCCAAGCGCCGCGGCCCCGCCGAGGTGATCGTTGGCGTACAGCGGCATCAGAGAAGCGCTGCGCGCAGCGTCGAACAGGTTGGTGACCACGACGAGTCCGACTATCAGTCGCATCAGCTTGTCGTGGACGACGAATCGGAAACCTTCAGCCAGGTCACTCCAATAGGAGGGGCCCTGCCTGCCTGCGGCGCTGCCGTCGCCCTGTCGAGAGGCCGGGTGCGCGATCGGCACGACGGGCACGAAGAGCCAGGTCAGCAGCGCTGACACCGCGAACGTCGCTGCGTTCACGAAGAGGGCGGGGATCGGGCCGACGAGAGCGACGAGAAGTCCGGCGATCGACGCGCCGATGAGCCTGGCGAAACGCTCGGAACCGTCGAGAAGTCCGACGCTCTGCTCAATACGCACCACGGCGCGCACCGTCAGCGCCGGCAGCATCACCCGGCGCGCGGTCTGTCCCGGTGTGTCGAGTAGCCCCGCAACGAAGACGAGCGCGAGCAGCGCCCAGAACGGGAGGCCGACCGTCAGGGCCAGGACCGGGATGGCCAGGACGGCGATGCCGCTCACCACATCCGCAACGATTGCTGCCCGCCGATAACCGACCCGGTCGATGACGACTCCGCCGAGCGGGCCGCCGATCACGATCGGCACTGTCGCGAAGAAGGCGGCGATGCCCACCTCGAGGCCGGAGCCGCCGATCGCGAGGACGTAGAACGGGATGGCGAATGCGGTCACAACGTTGCCCGTTTGTGAGATCGAGTGGGCGGCGAGGAGCGCGGTGAGTGAGCCGATGGCGCGGCGATCGCGTCCCGGGGTCTCGACGGAGGTCACGGGTGTCTGCCTAGGGGCGCCGGTAGGCCTGGTAGACGAGCACGACGGGCTCGGCGCCGTCGTCTGCAGCCGGGTCGTGTGAGGCGCTCGCCTCGAGCCACCGCTCGGTCAGTTCCTCCAGCTCGGCCCGCATCCTCGTGAGCTCGTCGGCGGTGAGGCGCAGCGTTCGGTCGCTGCTCGCGCCGGCCGCCACCCATTCCCTGGGCAGCGTCGGCATGGCGTCGACGTACTCGGCGTATCGGGACGCGTATGCCTGCCCGATCGTCTTCTGCAGCACCGACGACGCCATGAGCTTCTCCGGGTCATCGAGCAGTTCGGATGGCTCCCAGCTGGTGAGGGCGGAGGTCGCCTGCCACCAGCGCTCGCGGCGATCGGTGCTCCCCGCTTCCGCAGGCTCGATTAGGTCGATCGAGGCGAGCTTGCCGAGGTGGTAGCTCACGGTGCCGGGTGCCTCGTCGACGATGTCGCCGAGCTGGGCGGCGGTTTGCGGGCCACGTTCGCGGAGCAGGCCGAGCAGCCGGAGACGGGTTGGATGCGCGAGTACGCGCATCGACGTCGCTGAAACCAGGGTGCTGCGGGAAGCCTCGATCGGGGTCATGGAAGCAGCGTATAAGCACAACAAGTATTGCGCAATAGTTCTTGTGCTTTTTATCCCGGTGTCGGGCTGGGTGGTTCGAGGCGGCACAATTCCTCTCGTTCGTCCCTTGTGCCCGACCCACTGGGCAGGTCTAGGCTCAGAGTCTTTTATTGGGACGGCGAGGGGAGCACGGTCATGCAGCACGAACACCACTACGAGCCGCCGGACCACGACCCGGCGCCCGATCTCGAGAACCCGCGGGAGCGTCTCGGCGACGAGATGATGGCGGTGCAGGACTTCTCCGGCGAACAGGAGGGGTACCACAAGACACTCAAGCCTCGTCAGTTGCAGATGATTGCCATCGGTGGCGCCATCGGAACCGGTCTGTTCCTCGGGGCAGGCGGCCGACTGGCATCCGCTGGCCCCTCTCTCGTCTTCGTGTACGCGATCTGCGGTTTCTTTGCGTTCCTGATCCTGCGTGCCCTCGGTGAACTCGTTCTGCACCGACCGTCGTCCGGCTCGTTCGTGTCGTACGCGCGGGAGTTCCTCGGTGAGAAGGCGGCATTCGTCGCCGGGTGGATGTACTTCCTCAACTGGGCCATGACCGCCATCGTCGATGTCACCGCAGTGGCTATTTACGTCAAGTTCTGGTCGGCGTTCACCGACGTGCCGCAGTGGATCCTCGCGTTGATCGCCCTCACCGTGGTGCTGTCCCTCAACCTGGTTTCGGTCAAGGTCTTCGGCGAAATGGAGTTCTGGTTTGCCATCATCAAGGTGGTGGCGCTCGTCGCCTTCCTGCTGATCGGCGCAGCCTTCCTGGCCTTCCGCTTGCCGACGGATGTCGGAACGCCCGGGCTGTCTCTGCTCGCTGACAATGGCGGGTTCCTGCCGAACGGGCTCCTGCCCGCCGTGCTCGTTGTGCAGGGGGTCGTGTTCGCCTACGCCGCCATTGAGCTCGTCGGCACAGCGGCGGGGGAGACCGCTGATCCCAAACGGATCATGCCCAAGGCGGTGAACACGGTCATCATCCGGATTGCCGTCTTCTACGTCGGCAGTGTCCTGCTGCTCTCGCTGTTGCTTCCGTACACCGAATACAGCAAGGATGAGAGCCCCTTCGTCACGTTCTTCTCGAGCATCGGCAGCCCGGCCGTTGCGGCGACCGCTGGCAACATCATGAACTTCGTCGTGCTGACGGCCGCGCTCTCCAGCCTCAACGCCGGGCTGTACTCCACCGGCCGGATCCTCCGCTCGATGTCGGTCAACGGCGCAGCTCCGCGGTTCACCGGATTGATGAACAAGAGCGGGGTGCCGTATGGAGGCATCCTTCTGACCGGTGTGATCACCCTCCTCGGCGTCGGTCTCAACGCCGTTGTGCCTGACGACGCCTTCGAGATCGTCCTCAATATTTCCGCGCTGGGCATCGTCACCGGCTGGGGAATGATCATCCTGTGTCAGATGCAGCTTCAGCGCTGGGCGAAGCAAGGCAAGATGGAGCGTCCGTCCTTCCGGCTCTTCGGCGCACCGTTCACCGCCTGGCTCACCCTGGCGTTCCTCGTCACGGTGCTCGTGCTCATGGCGCTTGACTACCCGGTGGGCACGTTCACCATCGGATCGCTCGTCATCGTCATCCCCTTGCTCATCCTCGGCTGGTTCGCCGCGCGTCGCGGGATTCTTGAGATAGCGCAGGAGCGCCAGGGATTCACTGGTTCATTCCCCGTGATCCCCGAACGCCCCGGGATCGATAACCGCACCCGCAAGGACGACTGAACACCGGCATCCCCTCCGCCAGGGGATGCCGCTGTCCGGCGCGGCTCTCGCTTACGCGCTGGCGAGGATGAGTTCGTCGAGCGGGCGGCGGCTGCGGGGAGCGATCTCGCGCTCGCGCAGGACCTCGCTCGTCAGTGATTCGGGAGTCCCGAGCACTCCGAGTGCGGTGACGGAGATCGGTTCAAGCCCAGGCGCGATGTCGAACGCGGCACGCAGTCCATCGACCTCGATGCCGCCCATCTGGTGTACGTGGAGACCGTCGTGATGCGCCTGCACCGAGAGGAGAGCAACCGCCTGGCCGAGGTCGTACTGCGCCCAGCGGAGCGGGGTCCCGTCGTCGGTCGTCATCGTCGCGATGTTGACGATGAGTACGGCGGCGGATGAGGCCCACTCGCGGTTGAAGCCCATCAGGTTTTCGACGATCGTGGCGTGTTCGGTCGTGCCGCGGCGGGCAACGATGAAACGCCAGGGCTGCGTGTTTGAAGCGGATGCCGACCAGCGGGCAGCCTCGAGGGCGGCCGTGATCTTCTCGGTGGGAACCTCGATCATGGGGTCGAAGGAGCGGGGGCTCCAGCGGCCGGCGAGGACTTCGTGGATGGGAGCGCTGGTGATGGCGGCGCGGTCGGATGCTGCGATGGTCATGGGACCCTTCTCTGGTTGAAACGGAAGTCGCCATTGACCTATTCACATGAAAGGAACGGGCAGCGTGGGAAATTCCACCCGACCGTCCTCTCTCACTGTACTGACGGCATCCGTTCGATGACGGATTGTGATGGGTGCCGTCAGAAGGTTGACAACACCGATCTAGCTCCCTAGGTTAACTAGTGAACTATAGAACCTAAGGTCGTGACGATGTTCACTGGGGAAGCCCCGATCTACCAGCAGCTCGCTGATCGCGTTGCCGAAGACATCCTGGCCGGAACGTATCCGGAGGAATCCAGCGTGCCTTCAACCAACGAGTACGCGGTTTTCTACCAGATCAGTCCCATCACGGCCGCCAAGGGAGTGAACCTGCTCGTCGAGCAGGGAGTGCTCTACAAGAAGCGGGGCGTCGGAATGTTTGTGTCGACGGGGGCGCAGGAGAAACTGCGAGCCAGGCGGCGCTCAGAATTCGCGGAACGGCACATCGGTCCGCTCGTGCGCGAAGCCCGTCTGCTTCACATCGACAGAACAGAACTCGACGACTTGATCAACCAGGAGGACAGCAAATGACGAACGCCATCGAAATCGACTCCGTCAACCGACATTTTGGTCGTGTGCACGCGCTCGACAACGTGAGCTTCGCCGTTCCGGAGCACTCGATCGTCGGGCTTCTCGGCCGCAACGGGGCGGGCAAGACGACAGTGATGTCGATCATGGCCGGACAGGATCGACCAACGTCCGGTCGCGTCCAGGTTGCCGGTCACGACCCGTTCGAGCACGCCGAGACGCTGGCTCAGATCAGTTATGTTCGAGACAACCAGCGCTATCCCGACGACTACCGGCTGCACCATGTGCTGCGCATCGCCCCGGACTTCGCGCCGAACTGGAGCGCGGAAGTCGCCGCCGAACTCGTCGATGGGTTCCGCATTCCGGCAAAGACGCCGATCAAGAAGCTCTCCCGCGGTCAGCTCTCATCGGTGGCGATTGTGCTCGGCCTGGCATCGCGTGCCCCCGTCACCCTCCTCGATGAGCCGTACCTCGGCCTCGACGTCACCGCGCGGGCGTTCTTCCACCGCATCCTGTTGCGGGACTACACGGAGCACCCACGCACTGTCGTCTTCTCCACCCACCTGATCGACGAAAGTGCGTCGCTCTTCGATCGGGTCGTGATCATGGACGCGGGGCGCGTGGTCCTCAACGCCGACAGCGACGAAGCGAGCGAATCAGCGTGGGTGATGAGCGGAACGACCGTCGCGGTCAGCCAGCTCACGACCGCGGCGAATGTCCTGTCGACGAGCGTCGTCGGCGGGCTGATGTCAGCAACCGGCTCCGGCGTTCTCGACAGCGGCACCCGCGCGCTTGCCGAAGACCTGCGGGTCCAGATCAGCCGAGCATCCCTCCAGCAACTCGTCGCCGCTTACGGAGCGGACGACGCAGCATCCGACACCATTGACGAGGTACGACGAGCATGAGCACACTGATACCGACCACGAAGCTGCACCTCAACAAGCGGGAGGTCACCTTCGTCGTTCCGCTCTACATCACGGCGGTGGTCGCCGTGATTTCCGTCCTGATCTCGTTCCTCTTCTGGCGTTCCGGCAGCATCCCTGGCACTCCGGACTGGATCTCGGGCTCACAGTCCAACCCAGGAATTCTCTACGCGCTCGCGGGCTTCCTCGTCTACCTGGGCGTGCAGTCCGTCGCGACGACGTTTCCCTTCGCGCTGACGCTCGGCGCCACCCGTCGCGGATTCGCCGGGGGGACAGTGCTCTGGGCTGTCCTGGTTTCTGCCTACCTCGCGGTGGTGTTCGCCGTGCTGACGACGATCGAGATCGCGACGGGCCACTGGTTCTCCGACTTCTACGTCTTCGATATTTACGTGCTTGGTGCGGGTGACCTCGGTCGGCTCCTGCCGATCGTCTTCCTCGGTGCGCTGACGATGCTCACGATCGGCGGGGTCTTCGGTGCGGCCTGGTTGCGGTTCGCCGCTCGCGGCCCCCAGCTGATCGGTGTCGGCATCGGTCTCGTACTTGTCCTCGCGCTGATCGTGCTCATCCCGTCGGCCGCAGACATTCTGGCCGCGTTTGAACTGTGGTGGCTCGCCGTTGCGGCCGTGATCGTGATCGCGTTGAGTTCGATTGGCACGTGGCGGCTGCTGCGCACCGCGATCGTGCGCTAGTAGAAGAACACGATAAAGCGGGTGCCGTGGAAATCTCCACGGCACCCGCTTTGTTCACGTGGGTGACGGCATCCGTTCGCTCACGGATGTTCAGATGCCGGCGTCAGGCGGCGGCCGGATCGGCCAGCGAGGGCTGAGCCAGCTCTGGCAGAACCTCGCGCTCGAACAACTCGATGCCCGAGCGGTCATATGCCGCCTCGGGGAAATAGGTGATCGCGTAGGCGAGTCCCTGGTCCTGCATGGACGAGAGGCGCTCGGCGATCTGCTCAGGAGTACCGACACCGAGCGCTGCGCCGCTGCGGTACTCGGCCATGAAGTCGGCGGCCTTTGCTTCGCCGAGGTATGGCGTAACCCTCGCCTCGATGGCCTTGAGCCGGTCGGCCACTTCAGCTTCGGTATCGGCGATGACGACGTTGTAGTTCGCGCTGCGCACGATGTCGTTAAAGTCGCGGCCGATGCGGTCGCAGTGCCCGCGGAGGATGTCGCTCTTGTGGGCGAAGCCCTCGGGCGAACCGTCGAAGTTCGTGTACTGGGCGTACTGCGCAGCGATGCGGAGGGTGACCTTCTCACCGCCGCCGGCGATCCAGAACGGGATGCCGTTCTCCTGGATGGGGAGCGGACGCACGATGGCGCCGTCGACCTGATAGTGCTTGCCGTCGAGGGTTGCTGTGCCGGTTTCCCAGGCCTGCTTCATGATCTGGACGCCCTCGTCGAGGCGACCGAGGCGGTCACCCGCGCTCGGGAACCCGTAGCCGTATGCGCGCCACTCGTGCTCGTACCAGCCACCGCCGATGCCCATCTCGACGCGGCCGCCCGAAATGTTGTCGATGGTCGCGGCGACCTTCGCGAGGTACGCGGGGTTGCGGTAGCTCATGCACGTGCACATCTGGCCGAGGCGAACGCGCTTCGTCGTGGCGGCGAACGCGGACATCAGCGTCCATGCTTCGTGGGTTGCCTCTTCGCTCGGCACCGGCACCGTGTGGAAGTGGTCGTACACCCAGATCGACTCCCAGGCGCCGGCATCGGCGTGGGCTGCGAGGCCGCTCATCGTGTCCCACTGCGCTGCGGGGTCGATTCCAACTAGGTCGTGGCGCCATCCCTGTGGCACAAATATTCCAAATCTCATGGGGGTCAGCCTATTGGTGAGGTCGCGGTCCACATCAACGGTTGACTTTGGTGTGTTTGCCACTCACGGAACTTCCGGGCTCGAAATCAGGTACAGCGCACTGCCGGCGTGAAGAAGAGATACCAGAGCGATTCCAGGACGACGTCGCGTTGAGCAAGCACCACGGACTCGCCCTGGAGACGCACCTGAGCGGTGTATGTCCCGTTCGTTTTGACGCCTGCCGCGTCCAGCCGGTCCCGGGTGAGCGAATACTCGACGGTAGTCGCCGAGCTCGTGACCACGCCAACCACGCGGTTGTTGACGACGATCTCGTACGTGCGCGATTGCCCACCCACGGGTTTTGCCCAGGTCAGGGCCGCCGCGGTAATTCCCGAGTTGGAGCACGAAAGGTTGGCCGGAGGCACAGCCAACGTGACGACGTTGGACGCAATCGCGTTTCCTGCGGGATCAACCGCACGGACGGTGTAGTCGTGCGACTCGCCCGCGATGAGAGCAGGGGAAGTGTACGTAAGGCTAAAACCGCTCACGGTGCCGATCTTGTCGGCGCCGAGGTAGATCTGGTATTCCTTGATCCCGTTTTTGTCGGTGGCCGCGGTCCATTTCAGGGACGCGGTCGATCCGGAGAGGGTGCCGCTGAGGACAGGGGCAACGTTCGGTGGCGTGACGTCGAGAGTCGTAACCGTCACCTGCGCCGGGGTCGAGCTGTGCGCAGCGCCGTCGCGGGCGATCACGGTGAACGTGTAGGTGGAGTCCGATGCGAGCCCGGTTACCGAGAACTCCGGGCTGGGTGTCTGGCCGAGAAGGATGCGGCCGGACGCAGTGTTGCGGTACACGTCGTATCCCGTGACGCCAACATCATCCGTCGATGGGGCCCAGGTGAGCCTGGTGCTGTTGCCGGTGGTGCCACCGAACACGAGTGCGGTCGGTGCGCTTGGCGGGCCATCCAGGTACTTTTGCGCGATGGTCGAGCTCGCGCTGCTCGTCCAGTTGGAGCGCGACAGCAACGTCGACACCGTTGTGGTGAGGGATTCGCCGCTTTTCTGGTTGGGAAGATCGGAGATCGTTGTCCGGACGCAGATGACAACGGATGCCAGTGGCGGCAGGTTCCCGGAAATCTTGAGGTTTGGGTCTCCCCATCGTCCGGACACCGGATTGACCGGGGTCGCGCATCCACCGGCCGTCGCGGTCTGCCAGAGCGTCACGGTGATCGCGGCAGGGAGCGTCGTTGGGGTAGCAGCCAGTGTGGTGCTGGTGGTGAACGTCGCATCTATGGTGCCGGAATTCGTCACGGTGACGGTGTTCAGGTTTGTCAGGTTGCCCGCCGAAAAGTCCTTGTTCTTCGACGCATCCGTTGTGTGAACCGCCTTGATCGACGCGGCCTGCACTGTCAGCAACTCACCGCTGGCTGTGTCCTGGAGCGAAGCGGCTGACCCTCCGGCGCTCCCCGTGGCGACGAGGGTGAGCAGCGCGACCACGATGACGGCCGCGAGCAGCGAGGGATTCGAGTTTCGCGTTCGTCGAGTACGTGACGTGCGGCTTGGGGCAGGGGTGGGCATGTCGGCTGTCTCTCGGAGGTTGCCTCAATCCTATGGTCCGCGAGTTGAGCCGGCAGTTCGGCGACGGCTGCACATCCATGCTCGAGCTGCAGATACTTCTGCAGCGCGGGCATGGGAATGCAGCGCTCGGCAAACGGAGGGGTCAGAGGGCGAGGGCGCGCCCCGCCCGCACGATCTGCTCGATGCGCGCCGGTGCCGTCTCGTCCTGCAGGCTCGTCACATCACCGAGGGGTCGCGAGTCCGAGATATCGCCGAGGAGGCGCCGCATGATCTTGCCCGACCTGGTCTTGGGCAGATCCGGTACGAGGATGACGTCGCGTGGCTTCGCGATCGGCCCGATCTGGGCGGCAACGTGCGCGCGCAGGATGCCCGTGAGTTCGTCCCGCAAACCCAGCCAGTAGGCGGGGTCCTCGGACTCCGCACCCCACGACCGCGCGGCGGGAATAACGTACGCCGCAATGGCCTGCCCGGTGATGGCATCCGTCACCCCGACAACACCGGCCTCGCCGACGGCGGGATGCGCGACGAGTGACGACTCGATCTCGATGGTGGACAGGCGGTGCCCGGACACGTTGATGACGTCGTCGACGCGGCCGAGCACCCAGATGTCGCCGTCGGCGTCCCACTTGGCGCCGTCGCCGCTGAAGAAGTAGCCCTGCTTCCAGAACCGTGCCCAGTACGAGTCGCGGTAGCGCTCGGGGTTGCCCCACACGGTGCGGGCGAGGCCGGGTCCTGGGCGGTCGACGACGAGGTATCCGCCCTCACCGAACGGCACTGGATTGCCGGCGTCGTCGACCACGAGCGTCGACAGTCCGGGCAGAGCGCGGTTTGCCGAACCCGGCTTGAGGGTTGAGACGCCCGGCAGCGGCGCCATCACCGACGCTCCCGTCTCCGACTGCCACCAGGTATCGACGATTGGCGTTTCGCCGCGGCCAAGATGGGTGTGGAACCAGACCCACGCCTCCGGGTTGATCGCCTCGCCGACGGTGCCGAGCAGGCGCAGCGACGTGAGGTCGTATTCGGCAGGCGCCCCGTCGGGGAACCAGGTCATGAGCGTGCGAATAAGCGTCGGCGCCGTGTAGTAGGTGGTCACCCCGTAGCGCTCGATGATCTCGAAGTGCCGCGCGTTGTGCGGGGTGTTCGGTGTGCCCTCGTAGATCACCTGGGTTAGCCCGTTCGACAGCGGCCCGTAGATCTCGTAGGTGTGCGCCGTCACCCAGGCGAGGTCGGCGGTGCACCAGTGCACGTCATCCGCCTTCGCGTCGAAAATCGCCCAGTGGCTCCACGACGCCTGGGTGAGATAGCCGCCCGAGGTGTGCACGAGACCCTTGGGCTTCCCGGTCGTCCCCGACGTGTAGATGATGAACAACGGGGTCTCCGCGTCAAACGCTTCGGGAACATGAACGTCGGATGCCACGTCGACGGTGTCGTGCCACCAGACGTCCCGCCCGGCCGTCCAGGCGATGCCCGGGGTCGCATCGCCGGTCCGGCGCACGACGAGCACGTGCTCGATGCTCTCGACACCGTCCACCGCGGCATCGGCGTTGTCCTTCACGGCGACGGCCGCCCCTCGGCGGTATTGTCCGTCGGTGGTGATCAGCAGTTTCGCCCCGGTGTCCTCGACCCGGAACCTCAGCGCCTCTGCGCTGAAACCGCCGAACACGAGCGAGTGAATGGCCCCGACGCGGGCGACGGCGAGCGTCGCGATGATGGTCTCGGGAATGACCGGAAGGTAGATGACCACGCGGTCGCCCCTGGTGATGCCGAGCGCGGTGAGTGCGTTCGCCGCCTTCGACACCTCACGCTGCAGCTCGGCGTAGCTGATCGCACGCCGGTCACCCGGCTCACCCTCGAAGAACAGCGCGATCTTGTCGCCATTACCCGCCGTGACGTGCCGGTCGACACAGTTCACGGCAACGTTGAGCTTCCCACCAGCGAACCACTCGGCTTTCGGCACGGTCAGTTCGCCGTCCGCGCCCTCGGCCACCGGCTCCCAGCTGTGCGTCGTGTGCCACGGCTCCGCCCACTCGAGCCGGGAAGCGGCATCCGCCCAGAACGCGACAGGGTCGGCATCCGCTCTCTCCCACTCGGCGGCGCCGAAGTTCGCCTGCTCCGTGAACGCCTCTGGCGCCGGGTACCGTCGAGTCTCCGCGAGCAGATTTGAGATCGTGGGGGCGGATGTCTCGGGCGCGGTCATTCTTCGACGTTACGTGCGGCGGGTGTTCGGCTCTCAATCAGAGCGCAACAGGAGGTAACCTTCCCGCCCGCTCCGCCATAGGCTGAGGTTATGGATCTTCTCGAGCCGACCCGTATCCGCGAGCAGCTCGATCAGGTCTCACAGTATTGGACGCCGCGCGTCGTCGGTCGCGTCAACGACCAGTACATCAAGGTTGCCAAGCTGCTCGGCGAGCTGGTGTGGCACGCGCACGACGATGAAGACGAAATGTTTCTCGTCGTCTACGGAAATCTGCGCATCGAACTCGAGGGCGGCCGTGAGGTGGCGCTCGCGGCAGGCGAGTTCTTCGTCGTGCCCAAGGGGGTTCAGCACAACCCGGTTGCGGCTGAGGAGGTCGGCATCGTGCTCATTGAGACGGTGACAACCGCACACACCGGTGGCGTCCTGGTCGAGGGAACCGTGGCGATCGAACGGCAACTCACCGCGGAGTGATCGTCGGGCTTCGCTCCGGCCACAGACTCCGCATGCGCTGGATTATTACGGGGTGGTTCCGGTGAAGCGCAACCCTTTCGAAAAATCTGACCAGTCGGGCACCGACCCTGACAGACTGAGCGACATGTCTGCACAGAGCGTTCTCGTCCTCGGTGGTACCGGAATCATCAGCAGCGCGTCAGTGGCGCTCGCCGCAGAACGCGGCTGGGAGGTGACCGTCGTCAACCGTGGCAAATCGAGCGATCGGCCACTCGGTGCGGAGATCGAAACGCTCGAAGCGGACATCCGCGATCCTGAGTCCCTCGCGAGCGCGATCGGCGATCGCAGCTTCGACGTCGTCGCCGACTTCCTCAGCTTCACCCCTGACCACCTGCACCTCGACACGTTCCGCGAGCGCACCGGGCAGTACCTGTTCATCAGTTCGGCGTCTGCCTACCAGACGCCGCCCTCTCGCATGCCGGTCACGGAATCCACGCCGCTGCGTAATCCGTTCTGGGAATACTCGCGCAACAAGATCGCTTGCGAAGACGTCCTCGTTGCCGAGTACCGGGCATCCGGGTATCCGATCACCATCGTGCGCCCGTCGCACACCTACGACCGCACGGCGCTGCCGACCCTCGGCGGCTGGACCGACATCGACCGGATGCGCCGCGGCGCGCCCGTGATCGTGCACGGCGACGGAACCACCCAGTGGACGATTACGCACACCCGCGACTTCGCTGTCGGCTTTGTCGGGCTCTTCGGCCGGGCAGCCGCGATCGGGGACACGTTCCACATCACCGGCGACCAGGCGCCGACCTGGGACGCCATCTACGCCGCGCTCGGCCGGGCTGCCGGTGCCGAACCGGTGCTCGTCCACGTGACAAGCGAGGCCATCGCCGAGGCCTCACCGGAGCTCGGCCCTGGGCTCCTCGGCGACAAGGCCCACTCGATGGTGTTCGACAACAGCAAGCTGAAGGCACTCGTGCCCGACTTCCGGCAGTGGACGTTCTTCGAGGATGGCGCGCGCGAGATCATCGAGTGGTACGACGCGGATGCCGGCCGCCGCGCCGTTGATCCCGACTTCGACGCTCTGTCCGATCGGCTCGCTGACCGCTTCGCACTCTAACGCGGGGCACTCCCGGTTGCCGGGGCCGCCGGGCCGCACGCCGGCGATTCACACCCCGCTCAGGTCGAGCTCGGCGCGTCTGCGACCCGATGCCTCGGGCTGTCCGGGTTCATCAGGGAGTGGCGGCGACCGTAGAAGAAGTAGATGGCGAGTCCGATCACGAGCCAGACACCGAACCGCACCCAGGTCTCCCAGTGCAGCTGCAGCATCAGAAAGGCGGATGCCAGGACGCCGAAAGCGGGAACAAACGGCATCAGCGGCAGGCGGAACGTGCGCGGGGCATCCGGTCGCTTGTACCGGAACACGATCACCGACGTGCAGACCACAACAAATGCCGCGAGGATGCCGATGTTGGTGAGGTCGGCGACCTCCTTGATCGGGAACACCCCGGCGAGGAACGCCGACGAGATCCCGGCGATCCAGGTCACGCGCTGCGGAGTGCCGTTCTTGTCGGTACCGGCGAACCACGCGGGAAGCAGCCCGTCGCGGCTCATCGAGAACCACACGCGTGTGACACCGAGGAGGAAGGTGAGCATCACCGTGAGGATGGAGAGCACGGCGAACACGGCGATGATCGTGGCGATGACCGGCAGGCCGACGCTCGTGAATGCGGACGCGAAGCCCGCTGTCGGCGAGATGTCTTGATAGTTCTGCATCCCGGTGAGCACGAGGGTGGCGGCAACGTAGAGCAGCATGGCGATGATGAGCGAGAGGATGATCGCCTTCGGCATGTGTTTCTTGCCGTCGGTTGATTCTTCGGCGGCGGTGCTCATGGCGTCATACCCGAACACAGCGAAGAACACCGTTGCCGCACCGGCGATAACCGGGCCGAAGCCGCTCGGCATGAACGGGTTGTAGTTGGCCGTGTCGATGAAGAACACGCCGAGCCCGATGATGAACAGGATCAACAGCACCTTGATCGCGACGGCGACGAGTTCGAACCGGCCAAACGCTTTGGTGCCGCGGCTGAGGATCCAGGTCACGAGGAGGCAGACGACGATAGCGGGCAGATTGATAATGCCGCCCCTGCCCTCGTCGAATGTCGAGGTCAGCGCGGTCGGCATTTCGATCCCGATGCCGGAGAGGAACGCCTCGAAATAGCCCGAGATGCCGATGGCAACGACGGCGACGATCGCGATGTACTCGAGGAGCAGGTCCCAGCCGATGAACCAGCCGATGATCTCACCCAGGGCGACGTAACCGTAGGTGTATGCCGACCCCGCACGGGGAATCATCCCGGCGAACTCCGCGTAGGACAGTGCCGCCGCGGCCGAGGCGAGCCCGGCGATCAGGAACGAGATCAGCACGGCGGGGCCTACTCCGGGTGTGCCCTCGCTGCCAGCGGCAACGAGGCCGGCGAGCGAGAAGATGCCGACCCCGATAATGCCGCCGACGCCGATCGCGGTGAGTTGCCACAGCCCGAGGCTTTTCGAGAGGCCGCTGCGTTTGTTCTCTTCCTCGATGTCTTCGATCGGCTTGCGCCGCAGAATCGACTGGCTGGGATTTGCTGTTGTCATCGGAGTCCCCTGTCCGTCTCTCCACCCGCGTCTGCCCGGCTCCATCCGACGGAGAGACCGCAGGTGGTGCCAGCGCCGGACAGAGCGTCAGTATCGCAAGCGGCTCTGGCGCCCGCAAGAACCTTTCCGCCGGAGCGTCAGGCGCGTTCTTCTACCCTGACCGCCAGCTCCGCGCGGATGCCGTCGACAAACGCGTCGACATCAGCCTCCGTCGTGTCGAACGCACACATCCACCGGACTTCCTGCTTCGTGGCATCCCAGTCGTAAAAGTGGAATCGCTCGCGAAGCCGGTTGGCGGCATCCGCGGGGAGCGTCGCGAAGACCGCGTTCGCCTGGGTCGGCTGCGTGAAGCTGAGGCCGGTAATTGCGCCGGCCGCCACGAGTTGCTCAAGCGATCCGCGGAGCCGTGCCGCCATCTGGTTGGCGTGCTGGGCCGAACGCAACCACAGGTCGCCCTCGAGCAGGGCGATGAGCTGCGCAGACACGAACCGCAGCTTCGACGCGAGCTGCATGTTCAGCTTCCGGAGGAAGACCAGGCCGTCGGATGCCGCCGGATTGAGAACAACGACGGCCTCACCGAACAGCAGGCCGTTCTTCGTGCCGCCGAAGGAGAGAACGTCGACGCCGGCGTCGGTGGTGAAGTCCTTCATCGGTACGCCGAGGGATGCCGCGGCGTTCGCGAGCCGCGCCCCGTCCATGTGCAGCTTCATGCCGCGCGCGTGCGCGTGATCGGCGATCGCCCGCACCTCGTCGACCGAGTAGAGCGTTCCGAGTTCCGTCGACTGGGTGATCGACACGACGAGCGGTTGCGCCCTGTGCTCGTCGCCCCAGCCCCACGCCTCGAGATCGATGAGCTCCGGTGTGAGCTTGCCGTCCGGGGATGGTACGGTGAGCAGTTTGATGCCGCCGACGCGTTCGGGCGCCCCGCCCTCGTCGACGTTGATGTGAGCGGTGGATGCCGAGATCACGGCTCCCCAGCGGGGAAGCATCGACTGGAGCGCGGTGACGTTGGCGCCGGTGCCGTTGAAGACGGGAAAGACCTCGACGCCCGCACCGAAGTGCGAGGCGAAGACGTCCTGCAGGTGCGCGGTGTAGACATCCGCCCCGTAGGAGACCTGGTGGCCGCCGTTCGCGGAGGCAATCGCGTCGAGCACCTCGGGGTGAACGCCGGCGTAGTTGTCGCTCGCGAAGCCGCGCGAGGTCGGATCATGCAGAATTCCGGTCACCGTTCCAGCGTACTGGGGCTGGTGCCCGGTTCGGCCGTTTCGCCTGGCGTCGTCAGCCCGATGTGTCATTCCTGGCGAAGACACCGCCGGCGCGGTGCACGCCGGCGGTGTCACTTCAGTTTTGTCGCGGTGGAGCGATTCGTCCAGTTCTCCTAGCCTCTGAGCAGCGCCCAGAGGAGGGGGCCGAACAGTACGGCGGCGCCGACGACAGCGAGTGCGGCGATGCTGCCGACGAGCGCAGCCGGCCGAAAGCGTCGTCGTGGGAGGGAGACCGGTTCGGGGATCCGAGCCGGGTTGATCATCGCGTGGTACCGCAGGGGGTTGAGGGGAGCCTCCTGGGCGTGTCGTGGGCGGGCGGTCGGGTTTTTGGGCGCAAGTGTAGAGGTCATATCCGGTCCTGTCGGGTAACGCACCGAGTGATGACTGCAGCATATTACTGAGCAATCCTCAAATCATGCCAAAACGCCCGAATCACCCCTGAAGATGTGTCACTCGGACAGATTCAGGGGGGATTCGGGCGTTTCAGAGCGTGGTCAGCTCTTCAGCGCTTCGCCCCACTTCACCCTCGCACCCATCTTGAGCAGCGAGTTCTGGTAAATCCTGGACGCAAGCCAGATCACCGCGAGGGTCGACGCCAGAAGAATCGCCAGAGACAGGAGCGGTTCCCACCACTCGGCGGTGCCGAGGAACAACCGCAGTGGCATCCCGACCGGGGCCGAGAATGGCACGTACGACATGATGGCGAGCACCGTTGGGTTGTCGTAGAAGAAGATGACGAGGAAGTACGGAATCATCACGAGCATCGTGACGGGCGTTGTGGTGGAACCGATGTCCTCCTGACGGGAGACCATCGACCCCGTCGCGGCGAACAGCGACGCCAGCAGCACGAAGCCAATGGCGAAGAACACCACGAACCAGACGATCGGGGCGCCGAGTCCGGTGAGGAGGTCAGCCTGGCCGGTGATCGTCAGCCCGATGATCGAGAGGGCCGCAATCACCGCTATTTGCCCGAACGCGAGGATCGAGTTGCCGAGCACCTTGCCTGCCATGAGTGCCTGCACCGGAATCGCTGACATCAGGATTTCGACGACTCGGGTCTGCTTCTCTTCGACAACGTTCTGGGCGATGGTCGAGCCGAAGGTCATCGCCGACATGAAGAAGACAAGCCCGAAGCCAAGCGCCACGAGGTAGATGATGAGCGGATTCGTTGCGCTCTCGTCGAGCAGCTTCACGGGAGGAGAGACGCTCAACTGGGCGAGGAGACCGCTTGGGGCCTCGGTATCGGCGATGACCGCGATCCCGAGAGACGTCGATGAATCGGGAACGATCGCCGCTTCGACGGTGCCGTCCTCGACGAGCGCTTCCGCGGCTTCAACGCTCGACGCCTCGGTGATGTCGAGCCCGGCTGCCCCTGCCACCGCCGGTGATGCGGTGCCGACGACGGCAACGGGGGTATCGCTCGTGTTCTTCGCCGCGAACCCACCGATCACGATCGAGGCGAGGACGAGGACGAGGAGTAGCCCCGTCGAGATCAGGAACGCCTTGCTGCGCAGGCGCATGGTGATCTCCCGCTCAGCGACGAGCCAGGTGGCCTGTGCGGTGCTCGGGGCAGTGGGACGGGAACCGTCGGTTCGGTCCGAGGCCTGGTTTCCTGCTGTTGTCGTCACTTGATGACCTCCTTGAAGATCTCGGCGAGGGTCGGGCGTTGGGGAGCGAACGTTGCGACGTCGCCGCGGCTCACCGCTGTGCGGAGTACGTCTTGCGCTGCGGCCTCGCTGTCGGCGTCGAAGAGTGCGAACCCGCCATCGAAGTCGACGACGGTGATCCCCGGAGCCTCACGCAACCAGCCGGCATCCCCACTGGTGATCAGTTCGTACCTGAGCCTCGAGTGTTCGGCCCGAAGCGCCTCACGAGACCCGTTGGCCCGGATCGTGCCGCCAGCGATGATGACGAGGTCGTCGCAGAGTCGTTCGACGATGTCGAGCTGGTGCGAGGAGAACAGCACTGGTGCGCCGGACAGGGCCCGGTCCTTGAGCACACCGACAACGACGTCCACCGCGAGGGGGTCGAGGCCGGAGAACGGCTCGTCGAGGATGAGCACCTCGGGGTCGTGCACGAGGGCAGCGGCGATCTGGGCGCGCTGCTGGTTTCCGAGCGAGAGGCTCTCGACGGCGTCGTTGCGGCGTTCGCCGAGGCCGAGGCGCTCGAGAAGGTCGCCCGCGTTACGTCGCGCGGCTTCGGTCGTGAAGCCGTGCAGCCTAGCGAGGTAGACGAGCTGCTCCTCGACCTTCATTTTCGGGTAGAGGCCGCGTTCTTCCGGCATGTACCCGAAACGCCGACGGTCCTCGGGCGTGAGCCGGTGTCCGTCGAGGGTCACTGTGCCGGTGTTGGTGTTCAGCACGCCGAGAATGATGCGCATCGTCGTCGTCTTGCCTGCGCCGTTGCCGCCGACGAAGCCGGTCATCCGGCCGGGGGCGACGTCGAAGTTGACGTCGGTGAGCACCTGCCTCGTTCCATACGTCTTGTTGACATCTCGAATCTCGAGCATCGCGAGCCTTCCTCTGAGTGTGGTTCAACGGTACGGGCGCGCGGTGGCGCACGGCATCCGCCTGACGACGAGTCTTTCGTCTCCGTCTCACGGGGGATGCCGCTGGCATACGCTGGTCAGGTGCCACAACTTCCGCTGATCGGTCGCCGACATTCCGACCGTCCGCGGTTGCCGCGCGACGTTCTCGTGCTCGGCGTCGTTGCGTTCTTTGTCATGGTCGGCTTCGGCGTCGTTGTTCCCGTGTTGCCCGTCTATGTGGCGAGTTTCGGCGTCGGCTACGTCGAGGTGGGCGCCGTCGTTTCGGCGTTCGCGCTGATGCGGTTCGTGACGAGCCCGTTCTGCGCCCGGTTCATCGACTGGTGGGGCGAACGTGTCGTGCTCGCGGTGGGTATCGGGATTGTTGCGGTGTCCAGCGGACTCGTCGGCGTTGCATCGAGCTACGTCGAAGTGCTGCTTCTGCGCGGTGCTGGCGGCATCGGTTCCGCCATGTTCACCGTCGCGGCGATGACACTGCTGCTCGGCTCAACGCCGGCGACGCTGCGGGGCCGGGCTGTCGGCTTCTATCAGGGCGGATTTCTCATCGGTGGAATGGCGGGCCCGGCGATCGGCGGCGTGTTAGCCGCAATCTCGCTCACCGCCCCGTTCTTCTTTTACGCAGGCACGCTCGCCGTGGCCGGTCTCGTCGGTGTCATCCTGCTGCGACCGCGGACGAGAGACGTCGGTGGAAATACGCCGGTCGACGTCGTGCCGTTCCGGGTTGTGCTCAGCGACACGCGGTTCCGGGTGGCCGTCGTCGCGAACTTTGCGAACGGCTGGACGTCGCTCGGTGTTCGGAGCGCCCTCGTGCCGGTTTTGGTCGTCGATGTCCTTCTCGGCGAACCGGCGTGGACGGGAATCGCGTTTGCAATTGCCGCCGTTGCACAGACCCTCGCGCTCGCTCCCGCCGGGAAGTTCGTCGACACCGTCGGTCGCAAGCCGGCGATCCTCGGTGCGTATGCCGTAGCCGCTGTCACTGTGCTCGGCATTGCGTTTGCGCCGAACATCGTGGTGCTGACCATTCTGCTCGCGGTCTACGGCGTCGCCGCAGCGTTCATGGGAACGGCGCCCGCCGCTGCACTTGGGGAGGCGACGGCGGGAGCGAAGGGGGGCCGGCCGGTCGCTGTGTTCTCGATGGCGAGCGATCTCGGTGCGATCGTCGGCCCGCTCGTCGCCGGGTGGCTCGTCGATACCGGGTCGTTCCCGCTGGCGTTCGGCGTCGCGGCGGTGTTCCTCCTGGCTACGTCGGCCTACGCCGCGCGCATGCCGAGGGAGCCGCGCGCGGCGGCCTGAGCGCCGCTTCGGGAGGCGGAACTTGGGGCCCGGGCCGGATATGCGGGCGGGCCCGGTGTTTTTCCTCCCGAAACGCGCCTACGCGGGCGGACGGGTGCCAGATCCCGGCGTGAGAGTGGCTCCCGGGGGAGAGCGCGGGTCGGCGTGAGGGTGGACAACCTGCGGCCGACCTGAGTGTGGCTTCGGGAGGAGGAACTTGGGGGCCTGGCCGGATACGTGGTCGGACCCGGTGTTTTTCCTCCCGGGGAGCGCGGGACGGCGTGAGGGTGGACAACCTGCGGCCGACCTGAGTGTGGCTTCGGGAGGAGGAACTTGGGTCCCGGGTCGGATACGTGGTCGGGCCCGGCGTTTGTCCTCCCGAAGCCCAGCCCGGCTCAGGAACCCGGTACGGCGACCCGGTTCTCGTACGCCCAGACCACGGCCTGGATCCTGTCGCGCAAGCCGAGCTTCTGCAGCACCTTTGACACGTGCGACTTCACCGTAGCCTCGCCGACGAAGAGGTCGCGGGCGATCTCGGCATTCGACAGTCCCTGCGCGACGAGCTGGAGCACCTCCGCTTCGCGATCCGTGAGGCTCTCGAGCGCGGCGGGCGGAGCGCCCGTGGTGACGGCATCCGTTTCCCCTGGCGTTCCGAACCGTTCGATGACCCGCCGCGTCACGGCAGGTGAGAGCAGGGCGTCGCCCGCAGCGACCACGCGAACGGCGTCGATGAGCTGCTCGGGAGTCGAGTTCTTGAGGAGGAACCCGCTTGCCCCGGCCGACAGCGCCTCGAACAGGTAGTCGTCTCGGTCGAAGGTGGTGAGGATGAGAACAGCGGACGCCAGCGAACCGTCAGCGATGATCTGTCGTGTCGCCTCCAACCCGTCGGTCCCGGGCATCTGCACGTCCATGCACACGACGTCTGGGTTGAGTTCGCGGGCCAGCGCGAGCGCCTCTGCGCCCGTGGCCGCCTCTCCGACGATCTCGAGGTCGGGCTGGGAGCCGAGGATGATGCGGAAGCCGGTCCGCACCATTTCGTGGTCGTCGGCGAGTAGTACCCGGGTTGCCGTCGTCATCGTGCCGTCTCCTGTGCGTTGTGCTGCGCGTTGTCCCGTGCGCTCTCTCGCGTAACCTCTGCGTCCTGCCCGGCGGACACGGGTGTGCAGTCCCTGCTGTCCGCGGCGGCACCGGAGGCTGCGCCGGCTGGAACACCGGGTCGCTCACCCGGCCCGCCACCGGGAATCGGCACTCGCGCGCGCACGAGGTACCCGCCGCGAGAGCGCGCGCCGGTCTCGAGCGTGCCCCCGATCGCATCGATGCGCTCGCGCATGCCGATCAGCCCCAGGCCTCCCGGCTGCGGACGCGACGGCACATTGCCGGTGTTCGTGACCTCGAGCTCGACGGTGCCAGGGAGATAGCGCACTCGAACGTCGGCCGTCGCTGTCGGACCCGCGTGTTTCCGCGCGTTGGTGAGTGCCTCCTGAGCGATGCGGTAGAGGCTGAACTGAACAAGGCCCGGCACGTTCCGGTGCTTCCCGATGACGTCGAGGGTCGTGGGCAACCCGGATGCCGTTGAATCTGCGACGAGCGCGGACAGCGACTCAAGACCGAGTGTCGATGCACTCGTCGACGCCCGGCTGTCCCCGGGCTCCGATTCCCTCAGCGTGTGCAGCAGCTTGTGCAGTTCATCGATCGCCGTACGGGCACCGAGTTCCACGTTCGCCAGGGCGTCCCGGGCCATGGCGGGATCCGAGTCGAGCACCGTGCGGGCGGCACCGGCCTGCACTCCCATCACCGACACGTGATGGGCGACAACATCGTGCAGCTCCCTCGCGATGCGCACGCGTTCGAGCGCGACGGCCTGCTGTTCGGTGCGCTCCCGCTCACGCTCCAGTTCTGCCGTGCGGTACTCGAGCAGCGCCTTCTGTTTCGCCGACGCGTACGAACGGTCGCCGAAGTAATAGGCCCCACCGAAGTAGAGCAGGTTCGTGAGGATCTGGATCATCAGGTACGCGACCAGCGGGGAGAACGCCCCCGCCCGCGAAAATCCATCGAGGGCATCCGGATCCGTTGTCGTTCTCAGCATGGCGATCACCAGCCAGCCCAGCATCGCCGCGATGATGACGGCGCGCACGACCAGCGCCGTTCGGCGGTTGTCGACCCACGCCCCAACGGCATAGAGCGCCATGAACAACGTGATGTTGCACATGAGCAGCTCGGGGACCTGCAGCTCTCCACCGCCGATGAACGCGCCAGACACGACGATCGCGACCGTGTTCGGGAACCGTCGGCGGAACGCGAGCGGCAGCGTGATGAGCACGGCCCAGATCAGGCACATCCACATCGGAGCTGGTTCGTCGTAGAGCCCGGCAACGCGATAGAGCATGAGACTGAAGAGAGTGCCGACGAAGAGTACGGCGGCGAGCACTGCGTCGGTGCGCAACTGGCTGCGTGTCACCGCCGGGCGGCGCCACGACGGATCGTTGGGGTCGACGAGAACAACTTGAGCGGGCATCACAGTCTCACGCTAGCGATCCGGCGCGCTTCCGGCATCCGTCCCGCGACGGAGAGCATCCGTCCTGCGACGGAGAAAGCAGACCCTCTCCGTGCCCAGCGGACGATTTATTCAACGGATGCCGCCGCCTGGAGCAGAACCCGCGACAGTGGCGGCCGCTCGGCGTCCCAGAGGCCCGTGATCGCCGTCGCGAGTGAGGCTTCGAGTCCGTTGAGTGCCTGAACGACGAAGATCGTGGCGGATGCCGTCGGCGCGGATCTCTCGAACCCGTTTGCCACCGCGCGCACCCACGTTTCTGCCGCAGCCTTCGCGGCAGCGTAGTTGGCACCCCCCGGCATCGGGTGGTCGAGCGTCGTACTCGAGACGATCGCAAGTCGGCCCGCGTCGGATGCGCGCAGGTCGTCGACGAACACCCGGGTGGTGTTGCGGAGGGTCGTGACGATGCGGGAGTGCAGGAAGTCCCAGTCCTCATCGCTCTGTCCGGAGAGTCCGCCGCCACCCCGCCAGCCGCCGACGAGGTGGATGAGCCCATCAATCGGCCCGGTCAGGGCAGAGTCGTTGTGGATGCGTTCGCCCAACCGCGCCACCTCATCGAAGCGGGTGAGGTCGGCGACGTGGCCGACGGCATCCGGAACCTGGTCGATGAGGCTGTCGAGCCGGCCCTGGTTCGAGCCGACGGCGATCACCCGCGCGCCCGCGGCCGCGAGGTCGCGGCAGACGGCGACGCCCGCCGCGCTGGTCGCACCGGCAACGAGCACCCGGCGGCCAGAGACAGTGCGACCGGCGACGCCACGTCCGGCCGCCCCGGCGCCGGCCGCCCCGGCCCCGGCCGCCCCGGCGCCCGCCGCCCCGGCGCCCGTCGCTCCCCGCTCAGCCACGACCCGTGATCCCCGCCGTGGACCCGATCACGTCGCCCATCTTCTTCGAGAGCGCCTCATAGAACATGCTGAGCGGGAACTCGTCGTCTCGAACGAGGTCGGTGTAGCCCTTCGGCAACCCTGTGAGCACGTCGTCGGGAAGCCCACGAGCCCACGCGGATGCCGGGTGCGGTTCGACGGTGCCCGAAACGAGCTCGTATGCGGCGAGCCAGTGGGCAACCTTGGGCCGGTCGATCGAGCGCCAGTAGAGCTCGTCGATCGCGGTGCCGAGCGCGACGACGACGTCGGGCACCTCGGGCCAGTCGATGGTGAGCGCGGTGTCGGTCCAGTGCAGCACGTGGTGCTGGTGCAGCCACGCGAAGAGCAGCTGGCCGCCGAGCCCGTCGTAATTGCGCACCCGGCTGCCGGAGAGCGCGAACCGGAAGATCCGGTCGAAGATCACCGCGTACTGCACGAGCTTCGCGTGGGCGAGGATCTCGGTCTCCGCCTCGGTGAGCTCCGCCGGGCTCTGCGCCGACAGGGTGCGCTCGAGTTTCACCGATTCGCGGAACGCCGTGAGATCGCAGCGCAGTTCCTCGAGCGAATACAGGAAGAATGGCATCCGCTGCTTGATCATGAACGGGTCGAACGGCAGGTCACCGCGCATGTGGGTGCGGTCGTGGATGAGATCCCACATCACGAAGGTCTCTTCGGTGAGCTCCTGGCTTTCGAGCAGTGCCTGTGCGTCCGCGGGCAGTTCGAGCCTGGTGATTTCGGCGGCGGCCTTCACCACGCGGCGAAAGCGCGCGGCCTCCCGGTCGGCGAAGATCGCGCCCCAGGTGAACGTCGGGATCGCGCGCATCGCAACGGTCTCGGGAAACAGGACGGCCGAGTTGGTGTCGTAGCCCGGCGTGAAATCGAGAAACCGAATCGGCACGAACAGACTGTTGGAGTAGTCGCCCGCTTCGAGTTCTGCGACGAACTCCGGCCAGACCACCTCGACGAGCACGGCCTCGATCAGCCGGTCGGCCGACCCGTTCTGCGTGTACATCGGGAACAGCACGAGGTGCCTGCGCCCATCGGCGCGGTGCTGCTGCGGCTGGAACGCCATCAGGGAATCGTAGAAGTCCGGCACACTGAAGTCCGCTGCGGCCCAGCGCTCGAGGTCGACGGTGACCGCGTCGAGGTACTCGGCATCCCAGGGGAACAGCGGCGCCAGCTCACGAACCGCACCGACGATCGTCGTGACGAATTCGCGGGCAGGGGCGTGGGCATCCGGTTCGGGGATGGATCCGTCTTTTATTTGAAGCGGGCGGATGCCGATGGCCGCGTTCTTGAGGCGAAGCCAGGCCGGGGAGGTGGCGAGGTTGCGGTCTTCAACGACCTCGGGCTCGCCAACGATCACGTGTGCGTGAAATTCAGACATAACAACCCTCCCGGCGTCGTTGCAAACGGTGTGCATCGAGCGTATCCGGGGGACCGTGAGCGTTTCTTTGACTATCGCGAGGTTTGGCTGCGCAGACGGGGATGGGCGCGCAGCTTAACTGCGCGAGCCGGTCCGGCGCCGGGTGTCCCGCCGGGCGCTGGGGTCCGGCTGCGGAATTACACCGACTGCAGGAGCTGCCCCTCCGCTGTCCACGGCACGGCGGCATCGAGCCGGTCTGCCGCGAGCTTCTCCGCTGCCGCCAGCGTCGTCACCGACCGCGCGGCGGCATCCCTGTACACCGCCGAAAGGGTGCCGCCGATGCCGTCGACGCGGGTGAGGATGTCGGCCAGATCCGCGCCGGGCCGAGAGGCCATGTCGAGGTAGATCACGCCACCCGCGTTGACGATGAAATCGGGTGCCCAGAGGATGCCGCGGTCGGCGAGTTGCTCCGCACCGCCCTGGTCGGCGAGCTGGTTGTTCGCCGCACCGACGACGGCCGTGCAGCGCAGTTCGGAGATGACCTTCGCCGTCAGCGCGCCGCCGACTCCGCACGGCACGAACACGTCGGTTTCGAAGAGGTGCTCGTCGCCCGGGTCGATCCAGCTGGCGTGAATCTCCTCGGCGAACCTGCGCCGTTCCGGATTCACGTCCGTGACGATGAGCGACATGTCTTCGTCGCTCAATCGGCGGGCGAGTCGCGAACCCACCTGGCCGAGTCCCGAGATCGTCGCGTGCCTGCCCGCGAGCAGCGGGCTGCCCGTCACCGTCTCGAGGGTGGCAACGATGCTCGCGTACACGCCCTGCGCCGTGGCGTCGCTGGGCTCACCCACCCCGCCGCGGTCGGCGGGCAGTCCCGAGACATGGCTGGTGCGCTCGGCGACAATCGCCATATCGGCGGCGTTCGTGCCGACATCCTCTGCCGTTTGATAGCGCCCGTCGAGGCTCTCGACCGCATCGCCGAGGTCGAGCATGGCGAGCCGTTTGCGTTCGGGATCGAGACTCTCGCCGTCGGGTACGAACACGACGGATTTGCCGCCGCCGCGATTCAGCCCCGCTGCGGCGTTCTTGAGGGTCATCCCCGCCGAGAGCCGGAGGGAATCCTCGACGGCGTCGCGCCAGGTTGGATAGTGCCACACGCGAGCGCCGCCTAATGCGGGGCCGAGCCGGGTGGAGTGGACCGCGACGCTGATCGTGAGCCCGGATCGCTCTCCGTGGGTGATCAGTACTGTCTCGTGGTCGAGTGCTGCTGCATGCAGGGCGTCGAAGGACGCGTCGGCGTGAAATGACGTCATTGTCGGATCTCCTTGTGGGTGATGCGGGTCGCCCGGGTCAGGGCAACGACTCACAGCGCGGGTAGCGCAAAAAAGTCGTGGTGCATCAATCACACCAGCCCAACTGACCCGTGACAAGAGCCCACAAAGGTCAGGCAACACCGGCGCGGCACAACGGCGCGCGACAACGGAGAAAGCTAGCTCCAGCGCTTGTTGACCCAGCGTTCGAAGAGCCCAACGAGGGAGTCGGTCACCTTGCCGAGCACAGCGAGCAGAACGATGGCGAGCAGGATGCGGTCGATCCGCCCGTTGTATTGCGAATCGGTCAGCAGGAAGCCGAGGCCCATCGACGACGCGATCAACTCGGCAGCGACGAGGAACAGCCAGGACTGCGCGAGGGCGAGCCGCAGGCCCGAGACGACAGAGGGAAGAACGGCGGGAAGCTGCACCGTGGTGAACAGTCGGACGCCGTTGTAACCGAACGCGCGACCGGCTTCAACGAGCTGCCGGTCGACGTGGCGAAGCGCTGCAGAGACGGTCGTGTAGACGGGGAAGAACGCGCCGATCGCGATGAGCGTGATCTTCGACTCCTCGCCGATCTTCAGCCAGAGGATGAGCAGCGGAATCCACGCGAGCGATGGCACAGCCCTGATTGCGCCGAGGGTCGGCGCAATCAGGATGTCAACGAGCCGCGACAGTCCGACGAATGCCCCGAGGACGAGTCCAAGTAGAGCGCCGATGGCGAAGCCGATGAGCACCCGCTGGGTGGAGATTGCGACGTACTGGCCGAGCAGGCCGCGCTGCAACAGGTCAATGCCCGCGAGCCAGACGGACGCGGGCGACGGCAGTTGCGAGGCGCTGACGAGGCCGAGCGACGTCACCAGCTGCCAGATCGCGAGCACCAGGAGCGGCAGCAGCGAGCCACCGACGATCACGAACCAGGTGCGGCGGGTCAGCGGCACGCGTCCGCGAGCAGAGTCGTCACGGCGAGCGGATGCCTCGGTGCGGGCGGCAGCAGCGGGCCTGGCCCGCACCGCAACAGGCTGCCCGGACAGACCCGCAGATGACGCGGCGCCGGTACGCACCTCGTCACTGGTGGTGAGCTTGTCGGTGTTGCTCATGAGCGGTCCTGCCTGGGAAGCCTGCGGAAAGGGACGGGAGGGGAACGGATGCCGCACCCCTCCCGGGTGGGCTAGCCGATTGCGTCGGGGTCGGCCTTGGTGATGAATTCGTCGTTGATGATGGTGTCGAGTGCGTCGTCGACCACATCCTGGCTGGGTACGTCACCCGTCTCGACGAAGATGGGGCCGACGATCGAAAGCACGTCGATCTGCGCGTCCCCCGGAACCGGGTCGACGTCGAGGTTCGAGCGTTCGGCGATCACCTTCGTGGCAACCGCGATGTCGAGCCCTGCGACCTCCGCGAGGATCTCGGCTGCTTCTTCCTCGTTCTCCGCGGCCCATTCGCGAGCGTGCTCGTAGGCGTTGACGACGGCCTGGGCGAGGTCAGGCTTCTCCTCGACGAAGGTCTCCGTGGCGTTGAGGAAGCCGTAGGTGTTGAAGTCGACGTTGCGGTAGATGAGCTTGGCGCCCGCCTCTTCGGCGTTGGCCATGATCGGGTCGAGTCCGCTCCACGCGTCGACCGCGCCGTTCTGCAGCGCGGCCCAGCCGTCGGCATGCTGAAGGTTCTCGATGGTGACGTCCTCGGGGGTGAGCCCGGCTTCCTCGAGCGCCTGGAGCAGGAAGAAGTAGGGGTCGGTGCCCTTGGTCGCGGCAATCTTCTTACCCTTGAGCTCGGCGACATCCGTGATCGTCGAATCGGGCCCGACGACGAGCGCCGCCCACTCGGGCTGGGAGAAGAGGTCGATGACCTGGATCGGTGAACCGTTCGACCGTGCGAGCAGTGCAGCCGAACCTGCGGTCGACCCGACGTCGATCGCGTTGGCCCTGAGCGCTTCGTTGGCCTTGTTTGACCCGGCGGACTGGACCCAGTTGACCGTGACGTCCTGGTCGGCGAGGGCGTCCTCGAGCCAGCCCTTCTCCTTGATGATGAGAGAAAGCGGGTTATAGGTCGCGAAGTCAATGTTGAGGGTTCCGCCCTCTGTCACCGTCGCCGAGTCGCTGTCTTCTTTCGCAGGGGATGCTGCCTGGCCTTCGCCGGCGACGCAGCCGGTCAGGAGCAGCGCTGCGGTGGCAGCACCCGCGACGAGTGTCGCGAGGGAGAAGCGCTTGCGGTTCATGGTGACGTCCTTTGCTGAAAGAGGTGCTGTACGTGCTGTGGGCAGTTGTGGGGGAGAGCGGGGTATTCGGTACTCAGTACGGGAAGGTGGGCATCGCCGTGGTTTTCTCGACGCCGCGTGCCTCGCCGTGGCGGTCGATGCCGAGACCGGCGAGGAGGCGACCGCGCAGTTCGGCGAGCTCGGCGGATCCGCGATCACGCGGGCGCCGACCGGGAACGACGATCTCCTGAATGATCGTCGACCCCTCGAGACCGTCTTCGCGGCCGAGCAGGATGATCCGGTCGGCGAGTTGAAGCGCCTCGTCGACGTCGTGCGTGACGAGGAGCACTGTCGTCGGGGCCGCGGCGTGCACGTCGAGCAGGAGGTCCTGCATCTTCAGGCGGGTCAGGGCGTCGAGCGCACCGAACGGTTCGTCGAGCAGCAGGACGCCGGGGTTGCGTGCGAGGGCTCGGGCGAGAGATGCGCGCTGGGCCATTCCGCCGGAGATCTCGCGCGGTCGGTTGCTGGCGAACGCACCGAGGCCGACGAGGTCAATGAGGGTCGCAACGCGAGCATCGCCCTCGGCCTTCGGGGTGCCTCGTGGGAGGCCGAGTGCGACGTTCTGGGTGACACTCCGCCATGGCAAAAGCCGCGGCTCCTGAAATCCGACCGCGGTGCGGGCGTCGAACGGGGTGACGGGGGAACCGTCGATGAGGATCGATCCCGCTGTTGCGGAGTCGAGACCGCCGGCGAGGCGGAGCAGGGTCGACTTTCCGCAGCCGCTCGTGCCGAGAATGGCGAGAACTTCCCCGGCGCTGACGTCGATGGTGATGTCGCGAAGGACCCGACGGGTCGCGCCGCGTTCGCCGGGAAAGTCCCGACGGATGCTCCGAACCGATACACCGAATGCGGCATCCGACCCCACGGCATCCGACCCGACGGCTGCGGACCCCGCTGCCGGTCGCGTTGCGGACCCCGACACGGCGCGCAAGGCCCCGGGCGGACCGGCGTTCCCTTGGGAAGATGACATACGGTTGCTCCTCAGAGCGAGTAATCGGGGTGATCTCACGGTACTGACAAGGGCCGAGTGAGAGCAGGTGCACCGAAACACTCCGTAACACTCGCCGCACCACCCCGCCGCAAGACCCGCTGCAACACCGGGCTGAAACAAAGGAACTGGAAATGGTCGTCGTCGACAACGCCGTGTATCTCAGGGGCAACCGGGTGGCCAGCCCGCCAAGCCTCGACGCGACCTATGAGGTTCTCCACGAGAAGGGCGGCATGGCGTGGATCGGGCTGTACCGGCCGGATAAGGAAGAGATTCGGTCGGTCGCGGCCGAGTTCGACCTGCACGACCTGATGATCGAAGACGCACTGTCCGGACACCAGAGACCCAAGATCGAGCGATACGGCGACACGCTGTTTGCGGTCTTCAAGGCTGCCCGATACGTCGATGCCGACGAGCGCGTCGAGTTCGGTGAGGTGCACGTGGTGCTTGGATCAGACTTCGCGATTACCATCCGCCACGCAGAGACACCGGACATCGCGGCCATCCGCAGGCGACTCGAGGGTGATCCCGCCCTGCTCGGAATGGGCCCCGAATCCGTGCTGTACGCGGTGATCGATGAGATCGTCGACGGGTACGCCCCGGTCATCGCCGGCCTCGAGAATGACATCGACGAGATCCAGGACGCTCTGTTCACCGAGGGGCAGGAGTCATCCCAGCGGATCTATGCGCTCAGTCGTGAGGTGATCGAGTTTCAGCGGGCCACCCAGCCGCTCGTCGGGATTTTCGAAGCGCTCGGCGAAGGAGCTGACAAGTACGGCGTTCCGGTCGAACTGCGGCGGTACCTCCGCGACGTTCACGACCACGTGCTCAGGGTGGTCGAGCGTGCAGACGCTTTCCGCGCGCTCCTCCAGAACGCACTCATGGTGAACACAGCCCTCGTCGGTCAACGTCAGAACGAGGCGAGCTTTGCGCAGAGTGAGCAGGTCAAGCGCATCTCGAGCTGGGCGGCGATCTTCTTCGCGCCATCGCTCGTTGCCTCGATCTACGGGATGAACTTCGAGTACATGCCTGAGCTCGGCTGGGAGTGGGGATACCCCTTCTCCCTGCTGCTCATGTTCGGCGGGGCCGTCGCGCTCTACATCGTCTTCAAGAAGAACAAATGGCTGTAACAGCGCCCGCTCTCGTCTGGTTCCGCGACGACCTCCGGATCGACGACAACCCGGCGCTCAGGGCCGCGGCCGACTCGGGGCGGCCCGTCGTTGCTGTCTACCTTCTCGACGAATCGTCGCCAGAAATTCGTCCGCTCGGCGGGGCCGCGCGCTGGTGGCTGCACTCGAGCCTCGAATCGCTGTCGGCGTCGCTCGCCGACCTCGGCGTGCGGCTCGTGCTCCGACAGGGGGCGGCGGGGATCGAGATTCCGCGCCTGGCACGGGAGACCGGTGCCGGGGCGGTGTTCTGGAACCGTCGCTACGGGGCTGCAGAACGCGCCGTGGATGCCGCGCTGAAAACCGGACTTCGGCAGGATGGGCTCGAGGTCGCCAGTTTCGCCGCTTCGCTGCTCTTCGAGCCATGGACGATCACGACGGGGTCGGGGACGCCGTACTCGGTCTTCACACCGTTCTGGCGGGCATGTCTCGGGGGTCCGCCACCGCGGGCGCCGCTCGACGAGCCGGAGACAGTAGAGGGCTGGGGCGGCGACGTGCCCACCGACCTGCTGGACGAATGGCACCTTGAGCCGACGCACCCCGATTGGGCGACCGGTCTCAGGGAGGCGTGGCGGCCGGGTGAGGCATCCGCTCATCGACTCCTCGACGAGTTTCTCGCTCACAACCTCGCCGCGTACGACGAGGACCGCGACCTGCCGGCGCAGCAGGCCACCTCGCGGCTGTCCCCACACCTGCGCTGGGGCGAGATCAGCCCGCACCGCGTCTGGGCCCAGGCCGATCTGGCTCGCCGCGGCGCCCCGGCTCGTGAGGCGGCGAGTGCCTCCCGCTTTCTCACCGAGCTCGGCTGGCGGGAGTTCTGCTACCACGTGCTGTTCGCAGCTCCCGACCTCGCGACGACGAACTGGCGTCGCGAATTCGACGCATTTCCCTGGCCGCCGCTCGACGCGGACGCGCTGTCGGCATGGCAGCGGGGTGAAACAGGCATCCCGATCGTCGACGCCGGAATGCGCGAACTCTGGCGAACCGGCAGCATGCATAACCGCATCCGCATGGTCGTCGCGTCGTTTCTCGCCAAGAATCTCCTCATCGACTGGCGGGAGGGTGAGCGCTGGTTCTGGGACACCCTCGTCGACGCCGATCAGGCTGCCAACGCGTTCAACTGGCAGTGGGTGGCCGGTTCGGGGGCGGATGCCGCTCCGTATTTCCGCATCTTCAACCCTGAGCTGCAGGCGAAAAAGTTCGATCCGCACGGCGAGTACATCCGGCAGAACGTTCCGGAGTGGGGAACGGATGCCTATCCAGAGCCGATCGTCGACCTTGCGGTCACGAGGAAGGCCGCGCTCGCCGCATACGACGTTGTCCAACGATCGGGCCAGCCGACCTGAGGGCTCACTCGCTGCCGGGCAGAGCGGTCGCCGTGTAGTGCGTGAGCGCGCACACCCAGCGGTCGCCCCGACGGACGAACACGTCGCTGGTCCACTCGTCTGCGTCGGTTCGCGCACCGCGGTAGAGGGCGGTATTGGTGATGCGAGCGGTGAGTACCGCCGTGTCTCCGAAGACGCTGACCCGGGTGTCACCGACGGTCGTCATGGCCGTGTGGCTCAGGTCGCCGGACGCGACGAGGTCGAGCAGGCGTGAGCCGGGGGAGATCCCCGACGCCGAGACGATCGCCCAATCCTCCGTCACGAACTCGCGAATCCGCGCCGCGTCGTTGGCGACGATCGCGTCGGCCCAGTTGCGGGCGACCGTGAGCAGCTCGCGCACCGTGTTCTCCGTTGAAGAGACCGCCGAAGAGCTGGGTTCCGCCGCCATGGTTCACAACCCGTGCTCAGTCAGCCACGGTTTCAGCACCTCGAGAAACTGCCGCGGATGCTCGACGCTCGGCAAGTGTGCCGAGTCCGCGAAGATGTGGCGGCTCGCGTGCGGGATCGTCTCGGCCAGGTACTCGAACTGGATGAGAGCCGGGGTGATATCGAACTCACCCACGGTGACCAGGGCGGGAATGTCGAGATCAACCACCCGGTCGTACGCCGGTGGTTCCAGGTCGGCCGCTGCGCCGACCGTGGCTGACCGGTGACGGAGATTCAGCCGGTTGAGTTCATAAGCGGTCCGAACGAAATCCGGGTCGAGGTCCGCTTCGTTCCGAAGTGGACCAATCGACCAGAGGCGAACCTCGAGGTCGGCAAACCTGGCATGGTCGTTCGCCTCCGACGCCCGGTCCAGCTGGGTGCAGAGCTCCTCCTCGGCGTCGGTGAGTTCGATCTCGGGGAAACCGCTTGGACCCGATCCAATGGTGACGATCCCGGCGACACGGTCGGGAGTCTCCACAGCGACATCGAGACCGATGCGCCCGCCGCGCGATGCGCCGATGACCGTCGCCCGCAAGACGCCAAGATGGTTGAGACACGCCCTCGCGTCGTCGCGATCGGAATAGGGGTCAGGTCCGCAGGTCGTCGCGCCGAAGCCCCTCGCGTCGTATCGGATCACGTAGTGGTCTGACGCGAGAGCGTCGACGATGGGGTCCCACATGCGAAGAGTGGCTATTCCCGCGTGGATCAGGAGCAACGGCTCGTCCGACGCGTGACCGTCGGTCTCGTAATACAGCCGGGCTCCCGGCACATCCAGGTGGGGCATGCTCTGACACTACCGATGAGCATGGCCTGCGGCTAGAGGTGGTGGGCAGCGACGAACGGATGCCACCGGTGCTGACACAATGGACGAATGTCTGGGGTCCTGACGGGGTTTCTCGTGATCGGCGTGATCATCGCCGTTGGGTACGTCGTTGGTCGCACCAGTCTGCTCGGCCCACACGGGCAACCGGTGCTGGCGCGTGCAATCTTCTTTGTGCTCTCACCGTGCCTGTTGTTCACGGTTCTTGCCGAGGCAGAGGTGAGCCGCCTCTTCTCGCCGCTTCTCGTCGTCTCGCTCCTCGCCGCGGTCTCGGCGTTCGGGATTTTCATCGCTGTTGCTGCCCTGCTCTGGCGTCGGGCTCTGCCGGAGGCGACGATCGGTGCCCTTGCGGCCGGCTACGTCAACGCCAACAACATAGGCATTCCCGTTTCGGTATACGTTCTCGGTGACGCCACGTACTCGGCACCCGTCGTGCTCCTTCAGCTGTTGATCTTCACGCCCGTCGCGCTCACCCTGCTTGACGTCGGAACCGGAGGGAAGGCATCCGTCGGCCGCATTCTCACCCAGCCGTTCCGCAACCCCATCATCATCGGGTCCCTTCTCGGGCTCGTTGTCTCGCTCACCCGCGTCGAACTGCCTGACCCGGTGATCGAGCCGTTCCGCCTCATCGGTGCGGCGGCGCTGCCGATCATGCTCATCAGCTTCGGGATGTCGCTGTCGGGGACGCGAGTTCTCGAGCCGGGTTCCGGCCGGAAGGACGTCCTGCTCGCGACGACGATCAAGCTCGCGATCATGCCCGTGGCCGCATGGCTCATCGGGCGGTTCGGTTTCGGCATGACCGGCCACGAACTGTTCGCCGTCGTTGTTCTTGCCGGGTTGCCGTCCGCCCAGAACGTCTTCAACTACGCGCAGCGCTATTCCCGCGGCGTCATCCTCGCCCGAGACACCGTGCTCCTCACGACGGTTGGTTCGGTCGGCGTGCTGCTGATTGCATCCCTGCTCCTGACCTAGCAGCCCCCCCCCAATACAGGGAGTCGTCCGGCGACGTTGCTGTCCTCGCCGCCCGACCCTGCCATGCTGGCGGAGCAGAGCTGGATCCAGCTCAATCGACCAATGGAGATCCTCGTGGAACGAACCTATGTCATCACCGGAGCAGCAAGCGGAATCGGGAAGGCGACGAAGGAGTTGCTCGAGGCCAGGGGTGCTCGGGTCATCGGCGCTGACATCGCCGGGAGTGATGTGAATGTCGACCTGACGACCCTTCAGGGCCGGGAGACCCTCGTGACCGAGGTCGAGCGACTGAGCGACGGCAGGATCGACGCGGTTCTCGCCGTGGCCGGGCTCTCGTCTCCTACCGTCGCGACCGCCGCGGTCAATTACTTCGGCGCTGTCGCCACGCTCGAGGGGCTTCGGCCGTTACTCGCGAAGTCGGATTCTCCGCGCGCGGTGGCCGTGACCTCCATGGCGTCACTCATGCCACACGACGACGCATTGCTTGACGCGTTCCTCGACGGGAACGAGGAGGCAGCGCTCGCTCGGGCGGCCGAGCTGGCTGCAGGGTCGCCGGAGCAGGGAAGCCTCATCTACGGCTCGAGCAAGCAGGCGCTCTCCCGCTGGGTCCGCCGTCAGGCGCCAGCGGCGGACTGGGCGGGCGCAAGCATTCCGCTCAACGCCGTTGCACCCGGGGTCGTCCTCACGCCGATGACCGCATCCCTGACAGGCACCGAGGAAGCCCGCACCCAACTGGCCGGGATGGTTCCGATGCCGCTCAACGGGTTCTTCGGACCCGAGTCCGTCGCCCAACTCCTCGCCTGGCTGTCAAGCGAGGAGAACGGTCACCTCTGCGGGCAAGTCATCTTCATCGACGGCGGTTCCGACGCAGTGATCCGTGGGGACTCCACCTGGTAGCCGCTTCAGCGCCGGTTTGTGACGGGTCCACCCAGAGCAGAGCGCTCGATCGTATTGCGCTGCTCTGGTGGCCTCGCCCGCCGGTCCCTTGACGGGGGCCAGAATCGGGTCTACCGTGAGCGTTCTAAACCGGTTCAGTCGGTGAATTCGCCTCGACTGCCCCGGTCGTAACCTCACCGCGGAGGCACGATGAGCGCTCGAAAGCCCACCATCTCTGACGTGGCCAGCGCGGCCGGAGTCAGCAAGGGCCTCGTCTCGTTCGCCCTCAACGACAGGCCTGGCGTCGCTCCAGGCACCCGCGATCGCATCCTCGCCGTGGCTGACGACCTGGGCTGGCGTCCCAGCGTCACCGCGCGGTCGCTCTCCACCCGCACCTCCTTCGCCCTCGGCCTCGTCATCCGTCGCGCGGCCGAGGTGATCAGCGCAGATCCCTTCTTCCCGTCCTTCATCGCCGGTGTCGAATCAGTGCTTTCCGAAGAGGGCAGGGCGCTCGTGCTCAGCGTGGTTCCCGATGAGGGCGCCGAGCTGACCACCTACCGCACCCTCGCCGCGGACAACCGCGTCGACGGGGTGTTTCTCACGGATCTCCGCCACGACGACAAGCGGTTCGCACTCCTGGACGAGCTGGGTCTGCCCGCCGTCGCACTCGGGCACCCGGCACGAGACGTGCAGCTCCCGTTCGTCGAACTCGACGACACCTCGGGAATCCAGTCCGCCGTCAGGCACCTGGTCTCACTCGGGCACACCCGCATCGGCCACGTGGCCGGCGACCCAGCGATGATCCACGGCAGCAGGCGTCGCGTGTCGTTCGCGGATGCCATGCGCAGCGCCGGTCTCGACGCATCGCTCGTCGTTGAGACGAACTTCTCGGTGGCTCACGGGGCGGATGCGACGCGTCGCCTTCTCGACGGACCCCACCCACCGACGGCCATCGTCTACGCCAACGATCCCATGGCGATCGCCGGACTGGGGGTGGCGCAGCAGCGCGGTCTCAGCGTTCCCCATGACCTGTCGATCACAGGGTTCGACGGCACCGATATTTCGGGGTACGTCTTCCCGGCGCTCACGACGATCACGAGCGACCCGGTCGAATGGGGCCGGGTAGCGGCCAGAACACTTCTCGATCGGATCACGACGGGAACCGCGTCCAACGTGGCGCTCCCTCCCGCCCGACTCCTGGTCCGGGAATCCACAGCACCACCCCCCGCACCTCGCGGCGCTGTCGCCGCACACAGATAAGGAGAACTCCCGTGCACCGACGCACTCTCACCACGGCAACCGCCACAGTCGCGGTCACCATCTTCGCGCTCACCGCCTGCTCCGCTGGCGGCGCGGGCAATTCCGATGCCCTCACCTCAACGGGCGACATCACCATCTGGTATTCCAACAACGAGCAGGAAGTGGCCTGGGGAAAAGCCATGGTCGAGGCCTGGAACGCCGACCACCCCGATGAGCAGATCAAGGGCCAGGAGATCCCCGCTGGAAAGTCGAGCGAGGAGGTCATTGGTGCCGCCATCACAGCAGGGACTGCGCCGTGCCTCGTCTTCAACACCGCTCCGTCTGCGGTCGGCCAGTTCCAGAAGCAGGGAGGCCTCGTCGACCTGGCGTCATTTGACGATGGCGCTTCCTATGTCGAAGAACGGTCGGGCGACGCTGCCGAGCAGTACGTCTCACCCGACGGCGGGTACTTCCAGATGCCGTGGAAGTCGAACCCCGTGATGATCTTCTACAACAAGGACATGTTTGCCGCGGCTGGACTCGACCCGGAGAACCCGGCCCTGTCGACGTACGACGACTTCCTCGCCACGTCGAGGACGCTCGTCCAATCGGGGGCGGCACCGTTTGCGATCCACCCGGCGCCAACGAGCGAGTTCTTCCAGGCTCAGTTCGACTTCATGCCGCTGTACGCCGCCGAGACCGGCGGGACCGGCCTGGTCGAAGACGGCGAGGCGACTTTCGACAGCGAGGAGGGGCTCGACGTCGCCACCTTCTGGAAGACGATCTACGACGAGGGTCTCGCGGGCAAAGAGCAGATCCAGGGGGATGCCTTCGCCAGCGGCCAGTCGGCCATGGCCATCGTCGGACCGTGGGCGATCGCCGTTTACGGTGAAGACGTGAACTGGGGTGCCGTCCCGGTTCCGACCCAGGACGGTACCGCGGCCGAGGAGACCTACACCTTCAGCGACGCCAAGAACGTCGGCCTCTATTCGGCGTGCGAGAACCAGGCAACGGCGTGGGAGGTGCTGAAGTTCGCGACGAGCGAGGAACAGGACGGGCAACTGCTCGAGCTGACGGGCCAGATGCCCATGCGCTCCGAGCTTCCCGAAACCTACGCTGACTACTTCGAGGCGAACCCGGCATACACAATGTTCGGTGACCAGGCCGGCCGAACGATCGAAGTCCCGGCTGGTCCGAACACCGTAGAGATGTTGCAGGACTTCCGCGATGCGTACACGAAGGCTGTCATCTCGGGTGATGGCGACCTTGAGGATGCCCTCAATGATGCTGCCGAGAAGGTCAACGCCCTCGCGAGTGAGGGTTAACCCATGTCGAGCGATACGCTCGGCCGTTCTCCGGGGGTTCGCAGCCCCCGGGGAACGTCAGGGAAGGCATCCCGAAAACTACCGGTACGGCAACGCGTCTTCGGCAAGCATCCGCTCGGTGCGCTATTCAGTGCGCCGTACCTGATCTTCGTGCTGCTGGTCTTCGCATATCCGCTCATCTTTGCCGGCTACATTTCGGTGCACGATTACTTCTTCTCGGCGCCGGGCGCGGTCGTCGACCGGCCGTTCACCGGAATCGAAAACTATGTCACAGCGCTGACCGACCCACGCGTGCTGCGCAGCTTCCTCAACGTCGGTATTTTCCTCATCATCAATGTGCCGCTCACCGTTGTGCTGTCGCTTGTGCTCGCCACCGCGCTCAACAAGGTCGTGCATTTCCGGGCGTTCCTGCGCGTCTCGTACTACATTCCCTACGTCACAGCGAGTGTCGCCGTCGTTGGAGTCTGGCTGTTCCTCTTCAACGGAAACGGGCTCGTGTCCACACTCCTTGGGCCGCTCGCGCCCGACCCGGCCTGGCTCATCAACCCGTACTGGGCGATGCCGACCATCGCGTTGTTTGTCACGTGGAAGCAGCTTGGCTTCTACATCCTGCTGTACCTCGCCGCACTCCAGAACGTGCCGAACGAACTGTACGAATCCGCGTCGACCGACGGGGCAGGGGCCGTCCGATCCTTCTTCTCGGTGACCATCCCCGGTGTCAGATCGGCGACGGTGCTCGTTCTCCTCCTCGCAACGGTGACAGGGGCGAACCTGTTCACCGAGCCGTATCTCCTGACCGGAGGCGGTGGACCCAACGGAGCATCGGCATCCCCGGTGCTCATCATGTACCAGCAGGGAATCCAGCAGGGAAAGCCGGGCTACGCGGCAGCCATCGGTGTCGTGCTCGTGATTTTCGTCCTCGTGGTCGCGCTGCTGCAGTATCGCTACGCCGGTGGAAGGGATGACAAGTGATGGTTCAGAGACATCGCATTCCAGGCCAGCTCAGTCGCGGGCAGTCGATCCTCCGCGGAATTGTGCTCGCCATCGGCGCCGTGCTCTTCCTGTTCCCGTTCTACTACATGGTGATCGGTTCGCTGCAGGCAGCGCCAGACACGTCACTCGGGGGCATCTTCCCCTCCCCAGGGAACATCACGGTCGAGAACTACGCGAACATCAACGAGCGAATCAACCTGTTCTCCGGCCTCGTCAACTCAGGCATCTTTACGGGCGGCGTTCTGCTGGGCACAACCGTGTTCGGTCTCCTCGTCGGCTACGCCCTTGCGGTGCTCGAGTGGCGGGGGCGCGGAGTTATCTTTGCCCTTGCCCTTCTCGTGCAGGTCGTACCGTTCCAGCTGCTCATGATTCCGCTCTATGTGATGATCGCGAGGGACTACGGACTCGGTGACACCCACCTCGGCATGATCCTCCCGTTCGCGATCAACTCGACAGCGGTGATCATCTTCCGCCAGTACTTCCTGCAGGTTCCGAAAGAACTGTTCGATGCCGCGCGGATCGACGGCGCCGGAGAGTTCCGACTGCTCGGGCAGGTGGCGATTCCGTTGGTCCGTCCTGCGCTGCTCACCGTCATTCTGCTGACTTTCATCGGCCCGTGGAACGAGTTCCTCTGGCCGTTCCTCATCACCAAGGAGGCGAGCCTGCAACCACTCGCTGTGTCGCTCGCGAACTTCATCTCGAACGTCGCGTCATCAACGTCGAATCCCTTCGGCGCGATGCTCGCCGGCGCTGTCGTGCTCGCGGCTCCCGTGGTTGTTCTCTTCATCGTTTTCCAGCGGTACTTCGTCTCGACCGACATCGGGTCGGGCGTGAAAGGGTGACCATGCCAACCGAGTCGAGTTCGTTCCCATACACGCTCTCCCGGGTCGGCGTCGTGATGACTCCGGAGCTGGGGAACGACCTCGAGGCGGAGGGCGTGCTCAATCCGGGGTCCGGCCGCGGACCGGACGGAGAGCTGTATCTCCTGCCCAGAATGGTGGAGAGGGGCAACGTCTCCCGGGTGGGTCTTGCGCGGGTCGTGGTCGAGAACGGGGTCCCGGTCGGCGTGAACCGGGAGGGCGTCGTGCTGGCGCCCGACCGCGGCTGGGAGCGCGGCGTTGGCAACGCCGGCGTTGAGGATCCGCGCGTCACCTGGATCGAGGAACTCGGCCTGCACGTGATGACCTATGTTGCGTACGGTCCACTCGGTCCACGCAGTGCGATCGCGACGTCTGGTGACCTCCGCGACTGGACCAGGCTCGGGCCAGTGCACTTCGAATACGATGACGCGCTCGACACCGACCTCAATCTGTTTCCGAACAAGGACACGGTGTTCTTCCCCGAGGCGGTGACCGGGCCGGATGGCATCCGGAGCTTTGCGGTCCTCCACAGACCGATGTGGGATCTCGACGAGATCAAGCCCGGCCAGGGAATTCGGGTGCCGCGGGGCGTCGAGGATGAACGGCAATCGATCTGGATCAGCTTCGTGCACGCGGACGACGTTGCCCGTGACATCCGTTCTCTCACGCACTGGGCCGGTCATCGACTGCTCGCAGCGCCGGAATTCGCGTTCGAGGCGCTCAAGATCGGGGGAGGGCCACCGCCGGTGCGGGTGCCTGAGGGCTGGTTGGTGCTGCACCACGGTGTGACAGGAGTGCTCGCGCGGGCGTTCGACCAGCAACAGAACGTCAACTACGCAACCGGCGGCATGATTCTCGACGCGGAGGAACCGTGGCGGGTGACCGCGAGGACCGCGGTCCCGCTGCTCGAAGCCGAGACCGATGATGAGCGTTCCGGCATCGTTCCGAATGTTGTTTTTCCGACGGCGATCGAGGAGATCGACGGCGCACGGTTCGTGTTCTACGGGATGGCCGATACAAAGATCGGCGTCGCACGGCTTGAGAGCGTATGATGACGGCGACTCGGGATTTGATCCGATACAACGATGGCGTTGGAGGGATTGTGGCGAACTCACTGGTACGGCGGCTGGCGGCAGTGGCCGCGAGTGTCGTACTGCTCGCGGGGAGTATCGGGCTTGCCGCTCCGGCCACGGCCGACACTCCGCAGCTGAGCAACCTCTCTCACCTCGACTTTCTCCTCGACGACGTGACGCCAGCCGACACGGCCGAGCACACCACGTGGCGCCTGGCAGAGGAACCAGCCCTCGTCATGCCGTGGACCTACGCTGATGCCCGCGGCGGCGGAACTTTTGAGCGGGTCGGCGGCGGTCCACTCGACCCGGCCACCGGGTACTGGGGACAGGGCGCATTCAACGCGGACGATGTCGCGCGAGCGGCGGTCGTCTACCTCAGGCACTGGACACAATTCGGCGACGAGTCTTCGAAACAGAGCGCGTACGAGTTGCTCAGGTCGACGGCGTACCTGCAGACGGCATCAGGGCCGAATGCCGGAAACGTCGTGTTGTGGATGCAACCGGACGGGACGCTCAACCCGAGCGCAGAACCCGTCGAACTGCCCGACCCCTCCGATTCGGGAGAGAGCTACTGGCTGGCCCGGTCGCTCTGGGCATTCGGTGAGGGATTCGCGGCCTTCCAGGAAAGCGATCCCGAGTTCGCCGAATTCCTCTCCGACCGTCTCACCCTCGGCGTTTCCGCGCTCGAACGGCAGACGCTCTCGAGGTACGGCCAATACCTCACGGTCGACGGAGTCGAGCTTCCGGCATGGCTGATCACGAATGGTGCGGATGCCAGTGCCGAAGCAGTGCTCGGGCTGTCGGCCTATCTCAGCGCGTCGCCGGGCGATGAGCGAGTGCGCGACGCGACCAGCAAGCTGGCGGAGGGCGTCGCGGCGCTGGGTGCGGGCGACGCTCGCAACTGGCCGTACGGCGCTGTGCTCCCGTGGGCCGAGTCGCGCTCGATCTGGCACGCCTGGGGATCGCAGATGCCGGCGGCGCTCGCCGAGGCATCCGTCGTTCTGGCCGATCCTGCCCTGCTCGAACTGGCAATCACCGATTCAGCGGTGTTCGATCCGATCCTGCTCACCGCCGGCGGGCCGGACAACGGCTGGAATCCCGCTCCCGTCGACCGTACCCAGATCGCCTACGGCGTCGACTCACGACTGCAGTCGCTTGTGGCCGTGTCTGAGGCCGCCGGGCTGCCAGGCCTCCTCGACCTCGCCTCGCTCGTCGGCAGCTGGTACTTCGGCACCAACGCGTCGGGCACTCCCGTCTACAACCCGTCAACCGGTGTGACGTTCGACGGCGTCGCAGCAGACGGAACCGTCAACCGCAACAGCGGAGCCGAGTCGACGATCCACGGGCAGCTGTCGATGCTCGCCCTCGATGCCAATCCCGAACTCCGAGATCGCACACTCGGGCTGACCACAGTCGTCTCGCGAGAGGGAGCCACCGTCGTCGAGGCCGAATCGGCGACATCCACGACCGGCAAAGTCGTCGCGCCCGAGTCGACCTGGACCGGTGAGTCGCAGTATTCGGGGAGCGGATACCTGGAACTGGCGCGAGGTCGCTCAGCGACGTTCTCCCT
Organism: Mycetocola sp. Y442; assembly: GCF_056898615.1. Classification (NCBI taxonomy): domain Bacteria; kingdom Bacillati; phylum Actinomycetota; class Actinomycetes; order Micrococcales; family Microbacteriaceae; genus Mycetocola; species Mycetocola sp. Y442. The sequence goes on along the minus strand of NZ_JBXHBV010000003.1, from coordinate 191,738 downwards.
CGGGTCCTCGACCTCAGCGCGACTGATCGCTCCCGTCGTCTTCTCAGCGGCGAATGGAAAGGCGAGTTCGCTGTGGCGCAGCGGCTACGTCCCGCTCGGACTGCTGAAGCATGGCGTCGGCGCTCAGGGCGTTACCGCGGTGCCCGGTGCGCTGCTTCCGCAGTCGCTGCCGATCGCGGCACCGTCCAAGAGCTCCACGGTGTCTGTCACGGCGGTGACCGGGCCGGTCAAGGTCGACGCACTGATCGTTCGGCCGCTCTTCTCCCGGCTGAAATTCGCCGGGCCGAGCCAGAGCACCGAGCTCGTGCACTCAGCGAGCGCTGTGACGCAGCGGGTCTCGGTGAACGCCGGTGGCGGCGCTGGCACTCTCACCAGCTACGACTCGCGTGGTGTCGTTGTGGCTGTGCACTCCATCAGCGGTGTCGCCCAGATTTCGGTGAAACCGGGCGGGTTCGCCATAGTGACCAAGGGGTAGCTGCCAGGACTCCACAGGCCAGACGCAACCGAGGCCAAACACAACCGAGGCCAGACGCAACAGGTGCGTCTGGCCTCGATTGTGCGTGAACCGGATTACTCGGCGTCGAGGTCGCTCTCGAGCAGCGCGACCAGTTCGTCGAGGGCCTTGTCGGCTCCGTCGCCTTCGGCTGCCAGTGTGACCGTCTCACCGTTCGTCGCACCGAGGCTGATGATGGAGAGGATGCTCGCCGCGTTGAGCGGCCCGCTGTCACCCTTCGCGATGGTGACCTTGACCGGCTGGCGCTTCACCGCGTCGATGAACAGTGAGGCGGGACGGGCGTGGAGACCGACACGGCTGCCGATGACTGCTGAGCGTTCTGGCATGGAGATTCCTTTACTGGGTTGAACCGGGTTGAACTGGGGTGAACTGGAGTGGATTGACGACGAGTGGAGATGGCGCCGGGGTCAGACCGTCGCCGGGATGCCCTGCTCGACCGCTGTGGCATCCGTCGTCGACGTCTCATCGGCGATCGGGCGACGCCGGACGAAGCGCTTGAGCAGGATGACGAGGGCCGCTGAGACGATGGTTCCGACGAGGATCGCGAGGACGAACATACCGAAGTTGCCGATTGCGAAGAAGACGAAGAAACCGCCGTGCGGTGCCTGTGAGGTCACTCCGGTGCCCATGATGATTGCGCCGGTGATCGAGCTGCCCACGATTCCGGCCGGGATGACCCGGAGCGGGTCCGCGGCGGCAAACGGGATCGCGCCCTCCGAGATGAACGCGGCACCGAGCAGCCAGGCCGCCTTGCCGTTCTCGCGTTCGGCGGCACTGAACAGCCTGCGGTCGACCAGCGTCGCGAGAGCGAGGGCGAGAGGCGGGACCATTCCGGCTCCCATCACCGCGGCCATGATCGCCCACGGTGCCTGGTTCTCGAACGATCCGGCGCTGAGTCCTGCAACGGCGAAGGCGTATGCGACCTTGTTGACGGGGCCACCGAGGTCGACAGCCATCATCGCGCCGAGGATCAGGCCGAGCAGTACGGCCGAGGTTCCGGTGAGTGAGTTGAGCCAGGTGCTGAGTCCGGTCATGAGCGCAGCGATAGGTCCGCCGAGCAGCACGATCATGAGCCCTGAAGCGAAGATCGAGCCGACGAGCGGGATGATCACAACGGGCATGAGGCCGCGGAGCCAGCGGGGCACGTTGATACGCCCGATGGCCCACGCGATGAATCCGGCGAGCAGACCACCGACGAGTCCGCCGAGGAAGCCCGCGTTCATGACGAGGGCGACGGCTCCAGCGGTGAACCCGACGGCGATGCCGGGACGGTCAGCGATGGCGTACGCGATATAGCCCGCCAGTGCCGGGACCAGGAACCCCATCGACGCGTTGCCGATGACGTATGCCACAGCACCGAGGTACTGGCCGAGCCCGCCATCGGGAAGGTTCAGCAGGCTGTTGCTGAGCACAATCTCGCCGGCGTTGTCGGTGATCCGGTAGCCGGCCAGCAGGAAGCCGAGCGCGATCAGGAGACCGCCTCCGGCGACGAACGGGATCATGTAGCTGACGCCGGTGAGCAGGTATCGCTTGAGCTTCTGGCCGATGTGCTCGTTCCTGGTGTCGTCGCCGGCCGTTGCGGGTTCGGCGCCGCCACCCGAGACGCGGCGGGCGTTGGGGTCCTTCGCCGCGTCGAGTGCCTCGGCGATCATCTTGTCCGGTTCGTCGATGCCGCGCTTCACCGGTGCCTGTACGAGCGGCAGCCCGGCGAAACGATTCTTGTCGCGGACGTCGACGTCGACGGCGAAGATCACCGCTGACGCCCGCCCGATGACCGACGGGTCAACCGGCGTGACGCTCGACGAGCCCTGGGTCTCGACGTGCAGTTCGACGCCGGCCCGTTTCGCCGCTGCGGCGAGGGCGTCTGCCGCCATGTAGGTGTGCGCGATTCCGGTGGGGCATGCGGTCACCGCGATGAGTACGGGCTTGTCCTGGGTCGTGGAGGGGGCGGATGTCGCGGTGCCGGTGGTCGCGGCGGTGCCGGTGCTCGTGGCGGCGGCAGTGCCGGTCGCGGCATTCGACTCGGCAGCGGGTGGTGCCGCCGGAGCGAGGGCTTCATCGACGAGGTCGACGACCGCCTGTGGCGTCGGGGCGCTGCGGAGCGCCGCGGTGAAGTCCTCACGGATCAGCGAGCGCGCGAGGGTCGACAGCAGTGCCAGGTGGGCCTGGTCGGCGCCGGCCGGTGCGGCGATGAAGAAGATGATGTCAGCGGGGCCATCGTCCGAACCGAAGTCGACTCCGGGGTTCGGGCGGGCCATGACGAGCGTCGGTACCGTGACCGCTTCTGAACGGCAGTGGGGGATCGCGAGGCCGCCCGGAATCCCGGTGTCGGTCTGGGACTCCCTGGCCCACGCGTCGGCGAAGAGCGCGTCGACATCGGTCGCCCTGCCGTTCTGGACGACGAGCGTTGCGAGTGTGCGGATGACCGTTGCACGGTCGGTTCCGAGGTCCTGGTCGAGGATGACCAGTTCCGGTGTGATGAGAGATGACATGAGACGAGAATCCTTCAATGTGGTGGTGCGGGAACGTCGTGTGAAGAAGGGCGCTACTCGGTAAGAGTGCGACGGGTACGGGTCACGGCAATAGGGCCGGAAGCCGCCTGTTCAAGGGTGGGAACCTGTGAACCGGGAAGAGAGGCGGCTGCCGCGCCGTGGGCGATGGCCTGGGCCAGGCACCCCGCGGCGTCGTCGCCGCGTTCGGATGCCAGGAGGAAGCCGGCGAGAGAGCAATCTCCTGCACCAACGGTGCTGCGGGCGACAATTCGTGGGGCGGACGCCCGCACCACCTCGGTTGTGCTCACAAGAACGGCCCCGCGGGAGCCGAGCGTGACGAGCGCAGCGTCGAGGCCATGTTCCAGCACGCGGCTTGCGACCTCGACGACGGCGTCATCGTCGAAGCCCAGCGACTCAGGGTCGTCGTCCGGCACGGCGATGCCGAGCCCTGAGGCGAGTTCCCACAGTTCCTCGGCGTTCGGCTTGATCAGGTCGACGGTTTCGGCCGACGCGAGCAGTGCGGTGAGCGGTGCGCCCGAGCTGTCGACGGCGATGCGGGGTGCCTGGACGCCGGTGCGTGAGGCGGCCGTTCGCACGGCACTCACAATGCGCGCGTAGAAGTCCGCCGGGATCCCCGGAGGCAGCGATCCCGCGAGAACCAGCCAGGTGGCATCCGCCGACCGCGAGACGATCGCCTCGAGGAGGGCGTCGGCCGTCTCGTCGGTCAGGGGCGCGCCAGGTTCGTTGACTTTGGTGGTCGTTCCGTCGGGCTCGGTGAGCGTGGTGTTCGAACGGATCGGGCTCGTCACCGGAATTGTCAGGGCGGGGATGCCGTCGGCCTCGAGGGCCATGACCATCGGATCTGCGGGTGCACCGGGGAGCACCGCGAGAGTGTCGACTCCGGCCACATGGAGCGCGCGGGAGACGTTGACGCCTTTGCCGCCGGGTTCCTGGACGGCACTGGCAGCTCGTTGCACCTGCCCGCGTTCGAGCGGTGCGGTGAGTTCCACCGTCCGGTCAAACGACGGGTTGAGCGTGACTGTGAGAATCATGCGACGATTACCTCCACGTCGTCGGCGTCGAGCGCCGCTGAGAGTGTCCCGATCGGGTCGGTGTCTGAGATGAGGGTGTCGAGTTCCCGGAGTTCGGCGAACCGGTAGAGCGCTTCATCGCCGAGCTTCGACGAGTCGACGAGCGCGACAGTGCGCCGTGCGGCGCGAACCATGGCGGCCTTGACCGTCGCCTCGCGCTCCTCCGGGGTGCTGAGTCCGAAGTCGGCGGAGAGGCCGTTGGCTCCGAGGAACGCTATGTCCGGGCGCAGGTGTGCGAGCTGTTCGAGGGTGCTGCCGCCGACCGCGGCGCTCGTGACCCCGCGCACACTGCCACCGAGCAGGTGCAGGTCGATTGCCGGGTTGTGGTGCAGCAGTGCAGCGATCGGGACGGAATTCGTGATGACCGTCATGCTCGACGGGCCGTGGCCGGGCCACTCGGCGAGGAGCTCGGCCAGGGCGCCGGTTGTCGTGCCGGCGTCGAGGAGGATCGAACCACGGAAGTCGTTGCCGAGCAGTCCGAACGCGGCACGCGCAATCGCCAGTTTCGCCTCGCGCGCTTTGCCGGAACGGTCGGCGACCGTTGATTCGACGAGGCTGGTCTTACTGGTGGCAACGGCTCCGCCGTGCACCCGGCGAAGTGAGCCCTGGCGTTCGAGGATGTCGAGATCGCGACGCACGGTTTCCGCGGTGACCGAGAGAGCGTCGGCGAGCCCCGCCACTGTGACGCGTCCGCTGCTGTGGAGAAGCCTCGTTATTCGCTCGTGGCGTTCAATGGCATACATGTCGACGCTGACCCCTCGGACTTCTCTGAACCGGAACCCGTCCAGGGGCAACCATCGCCCGGACGAATCTTTGTTTCAGTGACTTTATGCCCGATTGTGTGGGAACGCAAGCGAAAACACAGAAAAACCAAAACTGCCGCGCTGGAAGAACGCTGCAGCTGGAAGAGCACTGCAGCTAGAAGATCATGGGCCGGTCGTCCTCGTCTTCGGTGGGCAGATCAAGTTCGACCATGACGGGAACGTGATCGCTCGGGGCCTCACCCTTGCGTTCGTTCCGGTGAATCGAGGCTGCCGTGACGAGCTCGGCGAACTCGGGTGAGCCGAGGATGAAGTCGATCCGCATGCCCTCGTTGCGGGGGAAACGCAGTTGCTTGTAGTCCCAGTAGGTGAATCCCTCAGGGACGAGCGGGCGCACGACATCCGTCAGGCCGATCTCACCGAAAGCGGCGATGGCCTCGCGCTCAGGTGGGGAAACGTGTGTGGACAGGCCGGGAACGATGCTCGGGTCGCCCATGTCACTGTCGAAGGGGGCGACGTTGAAGTCACCCATGAGCGCGAGCGGGACGCCGGGGTTCTTCGCGAGCCAGTTCGCCGTGTCGTTCTTCAGCGCGGCGAGCCAGTCGAGCTTGTAGACGTAGTGCGGGTCATCCAGCGAGCGGCCGTTGGGGACGTACAGGCTCCACAGCCGTACGCCGTTGATCGTCGCACCCATTGCCCGTGCCTCTTTCGGGAGGTCAGGGCCTTCCTGGCCCTTGAGGAAGCCGGGCATGCCTTCAAACGTGGTCGTGACATCCTCGAGCGGGAGCCTGCTGGCGATGGCAACGCCGTTCCACTGGCTGAAGCCGTGGATCGCGACCTCGTACCCTGCCGCCTCGAACGCCTCGAGGGGGAACTGCTCTGGCTTGCACTTGATCTCCTGCATCGCGAGCACGTCGATGTCTTCCCGCACCATCCAGTCGACGGTGCGTCCGACGCGGGCGCGGATTGAATTGACGTTCCAGGTGGCGATTCGCATGCGTCAACGCTAGCCGAGACCTGTGACGGTTCTGTTCGCCCGTGTTTCTCAATTCTCGGCTCTCAAGTTCTCGGTTCTCGGCTCGAACGGGTTCTGTGGGCCAAGATGGGACAATGGCGTCACTTTCTGTCGGTTACTCGGCCATGCTCTCGCAGTTCGCCCCGCAGGAGGCCGTCGCGCTCAGCGCGTACGCCGAACAGCACGGCTTCGATGGTGTGATGGCGGCTGACCACTTCCAGCCGTGGGTTCCGCAGCAGGGACAGTCGTCTTTCGTCTGGAGCGTGCTTGCCGCGCTCGGTGAACGGACGACGGGTAACTTCGGTCCTGGCGTCACGGCTCCGACCTTCCGCATGCACCCTGCCGTGGTCGCGCAGGCGTCGGCCACGCTCGCGGCCATGTATCCGGGCAGGCACTGGCTCGGGCTCGGCTCGGGCGAAGCGCTCAACGAACACGTCGTCGGGGCGTACTGGCCAGAGGCGCACGAGCGCATCAGCCGCATGTTCGAGGCGGTCGACGTGATCAAGAAGTTGTTCGCGGCATCCGTCGCCGGTCGGGACGCCAAACACACGGGCCCGTTCTACAAGCTCGAATCCTCCCGGCTGTGGACCATGCCGGAGGTTGCCCCGGAGATTCTCGTCGCCACCTCGGGGCCCGTCACGGCCAAGCGTGCGGGAAAGACCGTGGACGGGCTCATCACTGTCGAGGCCCCTCGCGAGAAAGTGGCAATGCTGCTCTCTCGCTTCGATGAGGGTGCACGGTCGATCGGCAAGGACCCATCCGGGATGACCAAGGTGGTTCAGTTGCACCTCTCCTGGGCGCCGACCGACGAGGAAGCACGTCGCAACGCCGTGCTGGAATGGCCCAACGGCGGCATGCGGTTCCCGAAGTCCGACATCCGCTCACCGTTCGAGTTCGAGCAGATGGCGCGCATGGTGCGGGCGGAGGATTTCGACGGTCGCATGGTGATCTCCTCTGATCCCGACGTGCACAGGCGGCACATCCAGTCCTACATCGACCTCGGGTTCGACCGGGTGTACCTCCACAACGTCGGGCGCAACCAGCGCGAATGGATCGAGACCTTCGGCCGCGACGTTCTTCCCTCCCTCAAGCGATAGGCGCACAGTGCTGACAGTATTTCCCCTCGACGGTATCGGCGAGGTCGCGTCGGGCGACGACCTTGCCGCCCTGATCGCTGCCGCCGCTGAGGGCGCACTCGCGGACGGTGACATCCTCCTCGTTACCTCGAAGATCGTGTCAAAGGCCGAGGGGCGGCAGCTCAGCGCTGCCGACCGGGAAGATGCCATCACCGCGGAAACCGTGCGCGTCGTCGCGCGGCGTGAGCATCCCGGTGGTGTCACGCGCATCGTCGAGAACCGCCTGGGTCTGGTGATGGCGGCCGCCGGTGTTGACGCGAGCAACACCCCCGACGGCACGATCCTGCTGCTGCCCGTCGACCCTGACGCGTCGGCTCGTGCGCTGCGCGCCGAGCTTCGTGCACGCCTGGGTGTCGTGGTCGGCGTCATCGTGACCGACACGGTCGGCAGGCCGTGGCGCGAAGGACAGACGGATATCGCGATCGGGGCCGCAGGCATCCGCGTCGTCGACGATCTTCGCGGGCACACTGATGCGTCTGGTCGCCCACTCACCGTCACTGCTGCCGCTGTCGCTGACGAACTCGCGGCGGCCGGCGACCTGGTCAAGGGAAAGACGAGCGGTCGACCCGTTGCCGTCGCGCGGGGAATGACGCGGTTCGTGACCGATGAGGACGGGCCGGGTGCCCGCGCCCTTGTGCGCGATGCGGAGAAGGACATGTTCCGGCTCGGCAGCGATGAGGCGTACGCCGCGGGTTTTGCCGCCGGTGTTGCTGCTGCGGGAGGAAATACCGGGGGCCCATCGGCTGTGCCGGCTCCGACCCCCTGATTCTCCGCCCGAAACACAGCCAAGGGCGGGCGGGGGGTGCTGCGGCTTCGGCTGGGTGCGGCGCGGCGCGGCGCGGATGCGGGTGTTGCTGCCTCGGGAGGAACTACCGGGGGTCCGTCGGCTGTACCGCCTCCAACCCCCTGATTCTCCGCCCGAAACACGGCTGGTGGCCGAGGTGTGGGGCGTCGGGCTGTGTGGTGCGAGAAGCCTGGCGGTGCGTCGCGGGTGCCGTGCGCTGCGGGAGGTCCGGGGCCGGGTCTCCGCAGCGCAGCTCCGCCGGTGTTGCTGCTTCGGGAGGAAATACCGGGGGGCCATCGGCTGTGCCGGCTCCGACCCCCTGATTCTCCGCCCGAAACACCCCCAAGGATAGGTGTTGGGGTGCAGCGCGGAGCGGGATGCCGGCGGTGCGGTGCGGATGGCTGTGTTGCTTCGGGAGGAAATACCGGGGGCCCATCGGCTGTGCCGGCGCCGACCCCCTGATTCTCCGCCCGAAACGCGGCTGGTGGCCGAGGTGTGGGGCGTGCGGTCGAGGAGGTGGGGTGCTGGAGTCGCAGAGCGCGACTACGTCGTGTCGAACGCGATCAGCGGTCGCCCGGTGCGCGGGTGCTCGAGCACGTCGGCGCGGACCCCGTAAACGTCGCCGATGAGTTCAGGGGTGAGAACGGATGCCGCATCACCGGCGGCGACAACGCGCCCGGCACTCAGCACGATGACACTGTCTGCGTACGCCGCGGCGATATTGAGGTCGTGAAGTGCCGCGACAGCGGTGATCCCCGCCGCGGTCTGCGCCCTGACCAGTGAGAGCAGGCTCAATTGCGCCCGCACGTCGAGGTGGTTGGTCGGCTCGTCGAGGAGCAGCAGCCGCGGTTGCTGGGCGAGAGCCCTGGCGAGGTGCACCCGCTGGCGCTCGCCGCCCGAGAGCGTGTCGAACGGACGGCCGGCGAAGGAGTCCATGCCGACGGCGGCAAGGGCATCCGCGACGATCTGCCTGTCGACCTCGCTCTCGCTCGAGAACCTGCCGATGTGCGGCGTCCGGCCGAGCATGACCACCTCGGTGACCGCGAGGCCGGTGTCCGAATCGCCGTGCTGCTCGCTGAGCGCAATGATCCTCGCGCGGTCCCTGCGTCGAAGCCCGAGCAGGTCGGCGCCGTCGAGCAGCACAGCACCGCTGTCGGCGGGAAGCGTACCGACCAGGAGGTGCAGCAGCGTCGACTTTCCCGCACCGTTGGGGCCGATGACGGCACCGAACGACCCGACGGGCACCGTGATGTCGACGCCGTCGACGATGAGCCTGCCGTCGCGGCGGAACAGGAGCCAACTCGCCGTGAGCGCGGGAACGTCGGCGGTGGCATCCGCGGTCGAGGAGGATGAGGCGGTCAGGTCGGTCACGAGACCCTCCTGCCCCTGAGCAGCAGGATGGCGAACACCGGGGCACCGACGACGGCAGTGAGGATGCCGACGGGCAGTTCGCGCGGATCGAACAGGGTGCGCGCGCCGGTATCGATCCAGAGCAGAAAGATGGCCCCGGCGAGCGCGGAGAGAGGCAGCACGACCCGATTGCGCTGCCCGACCACAAGTCGAACCGCGTGCGGCAGGATGAGGCCGACGAAGCCAATCGAGCCGGAGACCGAGACCATGGCACCGGTCAGCAGCGCCGTGGCGATGAGGAGCGTCCACCGGGTCGAATTCACGCCGACACCCAAAGCGGATGCCGCGTTGTCACCGAATGCGAAGGCGTCGAGCGTGCGGCCGGTGAGCATGAGCGGGATGCCGACGATCAGGAGGGCGCCGAGTCCGGTCGCGACGGCGGGCCAGCGCGCACCGCTGAGCGAGCCGAGCAGCCAGCTGAGGATTTCGCGGTAGGTGTCGCCGGTTGCCGACCAGAAGATGATGAGGCTCGTGAGCGCGCCGAAGAAACTCGACACCGCGAGGCCGGCGAGCACGGTGCGGGTCGGCGTGAGCGAACCGATCGCGCCCGCGAGCAGCAGGGTGCCGACGAGGGCTGCGACGGCCCCGCCGAACGCCGCGACGGGAAGGAGCACTCCGAGCCCGAGCAGGATCACGGCAACGGCACCGAGCGACGCCCCCGACGAAAGCCCGAGCAGGTACGGGTCGGCGAGCGGGTTACGGGTGATCGCCTGCATCACGGTGCCGGACAGGGCCAGACCAGCGCCAACCGCCGCAGCGGTGAGGACGCGAGGCATCCGCAGTTCCCAGACAATTCCGTCGCGCAGCGGTGACAGAGCTTCGCCGCCGAGCGCCGTCGGGGAGAACCCGAGGTGGCCGAGGATCGACCCCCACACCTCCGTCGGCCGGATCTCGGCCGGGCCGAAGGTCACGGCGAACACGATCGACACGAGGAGCACGGCCGAGAGGGCGACGACCCAGACAGCGGTCGGCAGCCCGCGCCGGATCCGGCGGTGGGGTCTCCCCACCGCCGGTACCCCGGTCTCGGCCGCCAGTGTCACAGCTTCAGGTCCGCCAGCTGGTCAGCGATCGTGGATGCCGCTTCGGCGTTCCGCACGCCGGCCTCGCCAGTCGCAAACGGAACAGTGACGTATCGCTTGTTCACGACGGCGTCGAGCTGCGCGGTTGCCGGGTTGGCCTCGAGCACGCCGATCTTCTTCTCGGCGCTGCCCCAGTCGGAGACGACGAGCACGATCACATCGGGGTTGGCGTCGACGACGGCTTCCCAGTTGAACGAGGTCCAGCTTTCGTTGACGTCCGCCGCGATGTTCGTGAGTCCGACGGCATCCATGATCATCTGCGGCGCACCGGATCCGGCACCGACGTACGGGGTGTCTGATCCGCTGGAGAACCAGAGTGCGCTGACGTCGTCGACCGGCTCGATCTTCTCGAGCTGCTCTTTCTGCTCTGCAACGAGTTCGGTGGCCGCATCGCTCACGTCGAAGATGGAACCGACCTCGAGAATCTGGTCAAACACATCGTCAAAACTCAGCGATCCGGGTGCGTATTCCGCTTCCTGGCACGCGGCAGGAGACACGTAGGTGTTCACCCCGAGTGACTGAAGCGTTGGCCGATCGCCAGCGCCATCCGCTGAGAAGTTCGATTCCCAGCCGGCATAGATGAAGTCGGGTTCGAGGTCGAGGACGGCTTCCTGGCCTGGCACCTTGTCGCTGATCACAGGAACGTCGGTACCGCCCAGGTCATCGGGCAACGGGCCATCGGGGAATGCCCGACCGATCAGGCTGTCCTCGAGGCCGAGCGCGAGGAGCATCTCCGTCGTCGTGGACTTGATGGTCAGCACGCGCTCCGGCGCCTGCTCGATGGTCACCTCTGTGCCGCAGTTGTCGAGGGTGAGCGGATAGCTCGCCGCTTTCGGGGCGGCCGATTCCGACGGTGGGGCGGATGCCGCCGGGCCGGCACACGCGGAAACCGCGAGGAGCGAGCCGGCAATACCGATCGCAGCAAGAGCTCGAGAGAAACGGGGGGCAGGGTTACGAAGAGTCATGTGACCTCGGATCGAGTGTGCGGGGTGAGAGAGCACAACAAGTACTCGTCTCGACCAGCCACCCAAATCCGGGCAAGCTCGACCGGTCATAACCAACCGGCGGTCTTCCTCCAGACTACAACTCCCGCACCAGCCGACGGAACTTCGTTCAGGACAGGATGTCCTTGGTCGAAAACCGGCCGTACGCGAGGGCGAAGAACACGGCGATGTAGCCGGCCTGGAGAAGCGCATTGGTGCCGAACGCGCTCAGGTCAGCGGGCTGGCTCAGGATTCCGGCGAAACCGAGCCAGTGCTGGGTGAACAGCCAGGGGTGCAGCCACTCCAGCTGCGGGAGGGCGCCAAGGATCTGGGAGACCACCGAGACGACGACCGTCGCAGCCATGGCGCCGACCGGCACCGTGGTGAGCGTCGAGATGAAGAGGCCGATCGCGCACAGGCCGAGAAGTGACACGGTGACATAGGCCGCGACGAGAAGCGATCTCAGCACGGACTCACCGACGCCGATGGTCTCACCCGACAGCAGCGTCACCGGCCCGACCGGAAACAGGAGCGCGCCGATCAGTGCTCCGACAGCCACGAGTGTCAGCGTCGCCGCAAGGCAGAACGCCGCCGCTCCCGCGTACTTGACGAGGAGCAGTCGTAGTCGGCCGGCCGGCGACACCAGCAGATAGCGCAGCGTGCCGAGCCCTGCTTCACCGGCGATCGTGTCTCCGGCGACCACCCCGATGGTGAGCGGGAGGAAGAGGGGGATAGCGACGACCGTCGCCGTGAATCCGACGAACAGCCCGTTCTGGGTCACCCGGTCGAGAAACGGCGGCCCATCGCCCGGGTCGAGCTCGCTCGCCGTCAAGCGGACGGCAACGGCGAGAAGGATCGGAATGAGCGCGACGGCAGCGAGCATCGCCCAGGTGCGTCGCCGCCGGAACAGCACGGTGAGTTCGCTTCCGAGAAGGTCGAGGCCGAGGGCGGGGCGTGCGCGCCCGGCGGGGGGCTGCGCCGTGTTCAGAGGGTCGACTGCGGCCCCGGCGTTCCGCGGCACCCTTGTGTTCGATGCGGGCGGCGTCGGAGCGAGATCAGGAGACGACATCGAATCCCTCCCCGGTCAGCGCCACGAACCGTTCCTCGAGACTGGCTTCCTCGAGGCCGTACCCGCGGACGCGGACGCCCGCCTCGAGCAGTGCTGGCAGGATCCGGTCGGGATCGAGGTCGGTTGTCGCCGGGAGGAGGGCGGATACTTCGGCGTGCGAGTCGACCTTGCCCTCGCGTCTCGGTATGAGCCCGAAACGGGCAAGCACGCTCTCGGCGGTCTCGGCATCCGGTGTTCGCACCCGTACGTGGGACTCGCCGGCGCCCCGAAGATCATCGAGCGAGCCCTGGGCCACGATGCGGCCTGCGCTCATGATCGCGGCGTGGGTGCACATCTGCTCGACCTCGGCCAGCAGGTGGCTGGAGACGAACACCGTGGTGCCCTCCGCAGCGAAGGAACTGACGAGGTTGCGCACCTCGCGTGTTCCCTGTGGGTCGAGTCCATTGGTTGGTTCGTCGAGCACCAGGAGGTCCCGCGGGGAGAGGAGCGCATTGGCGATGCCGAGCCGCTGCTTCATACCGAGGGAGTATGCGCCGGCCTTTTTCGTCGCGGCGTTCGTGAGTCCGACCCGCTCGAGTGCGGCGTCGATGCGCGCACCGCGGGTTCGACGTGGCGCGTGCCGATCCGCAGTGTCGAGCCGGTGCAGGTTGGCGTATCCCGAGAGAAACGGATAGAACGCCGGGCCCTCCACCAGTGCACCGACCCGGGGGAGTACGTCGCGCAGCCGTTCCGGCATGCTCTCGCCGAGCACCCTGACCTCCCCCTGGCTTGGACTGACGAGGCCGAGCAGCATCCGGATGCTCGTGGTTTTACCTGATCCGTTGGGGCCGAGAAACCCGAACACCGAGCCGCGGGGCACGGCGAGATCGATCGCATCGACGGCGGTCTGGGTTCGGAACCGTTTGGTCAGGCCCGAGCTCTCGATGGCGAGGTCGGGTGAGGCCCCGGCGGATGCCGTCACTCTGCGTTCGCAGCCGCCTGGAGCCTGTCCACGGTCACTGACCCGGCGAACACGCGGCCATCATCGGTGAGGAACACGTTGAGAAGTGACGTGGAGAGAAGTCGCCCGCCGTTGACCTTTGTGGTCAGCTGGTCGAGCATCGGGTTGTCTTCGAAGCCTTCGGGGGCGCTACCGGCTGGCAAGGCCACAATGGTCTCCCATCCGGTTCCGGTCGTGACAAGACCACTGCCGTCGTCGGGCTTCGGTCCGCCGTCGGATGCCGGTGGCATCGAGGGGAACGGCTGTTCCTCGACGGTGACGCCGTCGCCCGGTGTGTACGTGAACAGGTCAGCGGCTGGGTCCGAGAGATCGATTGACGAGAAGCCGACCTGGAATGCCGGCTCGTCCTGGCCCGCAGCCGCGACGGAGACCTGAAGCGGAAGCCCGGTCTCGGAGTCGACGGCGATCGACACCGACTCGGCGAGAGTTCCGGATGCCTTCGGCGTGAGAATGAGCTCGTACACGGTCCGTCCAGCGACGCGGGCATCGGTGCCGACCGTGACGAGCGTGGTCGGTTCGAGTTCGGTCAGGAGCTGGTTCGCCAATTCAGCGGGGTTCATCGTCTCGTCGGCGCGGCCGTCGAGTTTGTTCTGGAGCGAAGACCCCAGGTCAGCGGGGATGGCGACGTGGGTCGCGATGTTCGATTCGGAGTCGTAGTACCAGGCATCGGTGCCGTTCAGCACCGCGATGCGCTCTGCGAGCTGGTCCTTGACCTGGATCCTGACGTTGTTGTCACCCGACACGTACACGTTGCCTTCGTGGGTGCCGCTGAGCAGTTCGAGTGCGCTCGAGACGAGTTCGCTCGACTCTTCGGCCGAAAGACCGGAAGCCCCGCTCATGGACGAGGTCATGCCGGTAGCGGCATCCACGTCGGGCAACCCGAGTTCGGCGGTCTTCGTCACTGTTCCGGAGAACGAGTCCTCTGTGCTGTCGGAGATCAGGAGGAGCACCTCCTCCGCCGTCTTGTCCGGCAGGTCGACGGCTGCACCAGCGGAGAGCGGCACGGCGACGATACCCGCGGCGACGAGCGCCGGTACTGCGAGGGCGGGAAGCCACTTGAGAGAGTTACGCGACACGATCAACATCCTTCGGATCGAAGTGGTGAGTCATAATACGCCGAGGACCTGAGTTTTCGTCGACATGATTTAACCCACGTCGCGAAGTGCTCGACTAACCCACGTCGAAGTGCTCGACGGACCTCTCGCGGTCGATGAGGTAACGGTCGTCCTCCGGGTAGAAGACCGCCACCGAGATGTCATTCCCGGCGAACGCGGTGATGCGTTCCCGGCTTTCCCACCACGACAGAGTGCGGACCTCGCATCGACCGTCGGGAAGGTCCCGGAAGACCGCGATCGCCCCGAGGTTGCCCGGCGTTGAGCGGTACTCGCTCAGTCCGGTCTTCTCCAGGTATGCGGCGTAGCTCTCGCGGTCGTCCGGTCGAATCCAACCGCGCCACGACCGCATGACGGATCCTCGATGTGCGTCAATCATGGCCGAGCTCTTTCTGTCAGGGTTTTCCCGACAGTTTTACGCCCTCACCGCGACGTTCGCGAGGGCATCCGCGACGAAATCGAACTCACCACTGAGGACACCGGCCGTGACGCGAACAAACGAGCCGGCATCGGGCGACGACAGATACGGCGTCCCGCCGGCCACACGGATGCCTGCCGCTGACAACTGCACGAGCGCGCTTCGTTCGTCGTCGACGGCGATCCAGGTATTGAGGCCGTCGGCGAGGGTGGCAGAGTAACCGTGTCTTCCGAGTGCAGCGGCGAGCTCCTTCTGCCGGGAGAAGTACACCATTCTCGCCTCGTTGACCGCGGTGACCGATGCGTTCTCGGTGAGCAGCTCGGTGAGGATCGTCTGGACCATCCGGCTCGTCCAGCCGGTCGTCAGCATCCGTCTCGACACAATGCGGTTGACGAGTTCTTCCGGCCCGCCGAGCGCGGCGATGCGCAGGTCGGGGCCGTGCGTCTTCGAGAAGCTGCGCACGTGGAGCACCTGCCCGGGAATGTAGGCACCGAGGCTGACGTCGGGTTCGGTGCTGATGCCGGCCGAGTGGTCGTCCTCGATCACGACGGCGTCGCTGGCGTGACGGGATGCCGCGATCACCGCGGCCAGTTCGCGCGCGCGATCCTGGGTCATCGACGCGCCCGTGGGATTGTGTGCGCGCGGTTGGAGCAGCACGGCGCGTGGCGATGACGTGAGGGCTCTGGCCAGTGCGGAAGGACGCATCCCGAGGTGATCGAGGGGAACCGGCACGGGTACGGCGCCCAGAGAATCGAGGAGGTCGAAAAACGGCGGGAAGGTGGGATCTTCGATGACCACGCGATCGCCGAACCTCACGACCTGTTCCAGCGCGCGCGAAACACCGTCGAGCGCCCCGTCGACCACGGTGATCTCGTCGGCGTTGTACGGCCAGGTTCGTCTCAGTTCCTCGGCGAGGGCGGGGATCACCGGCTGGTCGGTGTAACTGAACGTCGTTGCATGCTCGGACAGGCGCGAGAGAGCCGGCCCGAGCAACGGGAGCAGGGAGTCGTCGGGCGTGCCGCGTGAGAGGTCGATGCGGGTTTGCTCGGTGTACCCGGCCATGCGCTGCATGCGCGGACTCAACCAGGGCATGGCAGCCTGACGCACAAAGCTGCCACTGCGGCCGCGAGACACGATGAGGCCGACCGTGGTCAGTGCCTGCCACGCGGCACTCACGGTCGCCGGGCTCACTGCGAGTTCTGCGCCGAGCTCCCTGACCGTCGGGAGGCGGTCACCCGGTGCCAGTTGCCCGGAATTGATGAGCCGGGCGAGAGCGGCCGCGATGCCGCGGGGCGAACGATCGTCGATGAGTTCTGCGTACGACTCAGGCATCGGGAGAACCCCATCCGGGTTTTTGGGTATTTACGAATGCGTCACAGAGGGAAACAATGGAGAAATGTTCAACTCGAATAATAACAAATGAGCGGAACGGCACCACACACCTCACGCTGACACCGAAACCCACGGTTCACCCGAGGCAGACAGACAGAAACACCTACCGCTCAATGACGACACGGAGGCTAGAGATGACTGTAGTTCGCGCGGCTATCACCCAGACAACCTGGACCGGCGACAAGGAATCCATGATCGTGAAGCACGAACAGTTCGCGCGGGATGCGGCTGCCCAGGGAGCGCAGATCATCTGCTTCCAGGAGCTGTTCTATGGACCGTACTTCGGAATCACCGAGGACAAGAAGTATTACGAGTTCGCTGAACCGGCGGACGGTCCCATCGTCCAGCGATTCGCGAAGCTCGCGAAAGAGCTGAACCTCGTGATGGTTCTGCCGATCTATGAAGAGGACATGCCCGGCGTGTACTACAACACCGCGGTCGTCGTGGATTCCGACGGCACCATCCTCGGCAAGTACCGCAAGCACCACATCCCCCACCTCGAGAAGTTCTACGAGAAGTTCTACTTCCGGCCGGGCAACCTCGGATACCCCGTCTTCGACACCGCGGTCGGGCCCGTCGGTGTGTACATCTGTTACGACCGCCACTTTCCAGAGGGCTGGCGAGAACTCGGCCTCAACGGGGCACAGATCGTCTTCAACCCGAACGCAACGAAGCCCGGTCTCTCGAATCGGCTCTGGGACCTCGAGCAGGCGACCGCAGCCGCGGCGAACGGGTACTTCGTCGCGGCTCCCAACCGGGTCGGCACGGAAGACAACGAGTACGGCGACCTCGCAGTGACGTTCTACGGCACGAGCCAGTTCGCCGACCCGCAGGGCAACTTCGTCGGTGACAGGGGCAGCGCCGAGCACGAGGACATCGTCATCCGTGACCTCGACCTCGACATGATCAAGAGAGTCCGCGACGACTGGCAGTTCTACCGCGACCGCCGGCCCGAGTCCTACACGTCGATCCCGAAGCCGTAACCGGACCAGGCGAGGAGGCATCATGAAGACCCTCATCAAGAACGGCACCGTCGTGAACTCGACGGGATCGGCACCGGCAGACGTGCTGATCGACGGCGAGACGATCGCCGCGGTGCTCGCTCCAGGCTCGACCCTGCTCGGCTTCGACATCGAGAACAATGTCGACACGGTGATCGATGCAGCGGGAAAGTACGTCATCCCCGGGGGGATCGACGCACACACCCACATGCAGATGCCGTTCGGCGGAACCGAAGCGAGCGACACCTTCGAGACGGGTACTCGTGCCGCCGCACACGGCGGCACAACGAGCATCGTGGATTTCGTCGTGCAGTATGCGGGTGAGAACGTCCTCGATCAGTACGCACTGTGGCACGACAAGGCGCGGAGCAACTGCGCCATCGATTATGGGTTCCACCAGATCCTCAGTGACGTTCAGGACTCCTCGCTGACGGCCATGGACGAACTCGTGAAAGAGGGCGTCTCGAGCTTCAAGCTCTTCATGGCGTACAAGGGAGTCTTCCTGTCGGACGACGGCCAGATCGTCAAGGCCATGCAGCGTGCGGCTGATAACGGCTCGATGATCATGATGCACGCCGAGAACGGCAGCGTGATCGATCTGCTCGTGCAGCAGTCGCTCGCCGCCGGCAACACCTCGCCGTACTACCACGGCATCACCCGGCCCTGGCAGGCGGAGGAGGAGGCCACCCACCGCGCGATCATGCTCGCCAATCTCACGGGTGCACCGCTCTACGTCGTGCACGTCAGCGCGAAGCAGGCGGTCGAGCAGATCGCCATGGCCCGCGACAACGGCCAGAACGTGTTCGGCGAAACGTGTCCGCAGTACCTCTATCTCTCGCTCGAGGACCAGCTCGGCGCGTCGAGCGAGGAGTGGGGAGACTTCGAGGGTGCCAAGTGGGTGTGCTCGACTCCGCTGCGCTCGAAGCACGAGGGTCACCAGCACCACATGTGGCAGAGCCTGCGCACGAACGACATCCAGATGGTCTCCACCGACCACTGCCCGTTCTGCATGAAGGGCCAGAAAGACATGGGCCTCGGCAACTTCGCGAAGATCCCGAACGGTATCGGCAGCGTCGAGCACCGGATGGACCTGCTCTACCAGGGCGTGGTCGACAAGAAGATCTCGCTCGAACGCTGGGTCGAGGTCACGTCGACGACCCCGGCGCGGATGTTCGGCATGTACGGCAAGAAGGGAGTGCTCCAGCCGGGCGCAGACGGTGACGTCGTCATCTATGACCCGAACGGTCACACCTCCATCGGTGTCGGCAAAACACACCACATGAACATGGACTACTCCGCCTGGGAAGGGTACGAGATCGACGGTCACGTCGACACTGTCCTCTCCCGCGGGAAGGTCATCGTCGACGACAACCAGTACCTGGGATCCAAGGGTGACGGACAGTACGTCCCCCGCGGCCTCAGCCAGTACCTGATCTGAGGGCACCCATGGACTTCGGAGCCGTACTTCAAACCAACCCGCCCGCCGCACGAACCGTCCATCTGGCCAAGCTTGCCGAGCAGTACGGGTTCAGTCATGTCTGGACCTTCGATTCGCACCTGCTCTGGCAGGAGCCCTATGTGATCTACAGCCAGATCCTCAACGAGACCAAGCGCATCACCGTCGGCCCGATGGTCACGAATCCGGCGACGCGTGACTGGACGGTGACGGCGTCGACATACGCCACGCTCAACGAAATGTATGGCAACCGGACAATCTGCGGGATCGGCCGGGGCGACTCGGCGGTGCGCACGACCAACGGCGCTCCGACCAACCTCAAGACGCTCCGCGAATCGATCCACGTCATCCGTGAACTGGCGAACTCCCGTCCCGTCGAGTACCAGGGCGCTACCGTGCAGTTCCCGTGGAGCGTCGGCTCCCAGCTCGACGTCTGGGTTGCGGCATACGGCCCGCTCGCGCTCAAGCTCACCGGCGAGGTCGGAGACGGGTTCATCCTCCAGCTCGCCGACATCGACATCGCCAAATGGATGATCAAGACGGTTCGGGATGCCGCCGAAAACGTCGGCCGCGACCCGATGTCGATCAAGTTCTGTGTCGCGGCACCGATGTACATCGGCGACGACCGGGAGCACATGCGAGACCAGTGCCGCTGGTTCGGTGGCATGGTCGGCAACCACGTGGCCGACATCGTCGCCAAATATGGAACGGGCGGTGCGGTGCCGCAAGCGCTGACCGACTACATCGAAGGCAGGGAGTCGTACGACTACAACGAGCACGGCAGGGCAGGAAACACCCACGCCGCCTTTGTGCCTGACGAAATCATCGACAGGTTCTGCGTGCTCGGTTCGGCGAGTGACCACATCGAGAAGCTCGAAGAACTGAAGAGCATCGGCGTCGACCAGTTTGCGGGGTACCTCCAGCACGACAACAAGGAGGAGACCCTCCGCGTTTACGGTGAGACCGTCATCCCCGCGCTCAAGGAAAAGATCGTGGCGACGACATGACCGCCGAAAACCTGGCCCCGGCAATCCGGCGGCGCCGCGGGGCGCCGGCCAGGGAGGCTGCGCGCTGGGGATACGGGGTGCTCGGCATCCTCGTGATCGCCGCGTTGTGGGAACTGTACAAGTTCCTGGGGCCGGTTGACGGCGTCGTCATCGGCGAGATGCGGGTGCTTCCGCGCACGACCGACCTCGCCATGCCGCACACCTGGGACATGCTCGCGCGGCTGTTCGAACCCGTCACCCGGTCGTCGACGGCAAACCCGCTGTGGCTCGAGGTGGCGCTCGCCGCCCTCGTGACGCTCGGCATCGCGGCCGTTGGCTGGCTCGTCGGCATCGTCGTCGGGTTCGCGCTCGCACTGGTCATGCAGCGGTGGCGGCTGGCCGAGTGGGGCCTCCTGCCCTGGATCATCCTCAGCCAGACGGTTCCGCTCATCGCCTTTGCCCCCGTCGTGCGCAGCTGGGGCTCCCGAATCGAGATCGGCGCCTTCGAGTGGCAGGACTGGATGAGCGTCGCGGTGATCGCGTCGTACCTCGCGTTCTTCCCGATCGCGGTCGGCGCGCTCAAAGGGCTCCAGTCGCCAGACACCATCCACACCGAGCTAATGCGCAGCTACGGCGTCGGCTGGTGGAAGACCCTCGTGAAGCTGAGGATTCCGGCATCCGTTCCCTACCTCCTGCCCGCGCTCCGGCTCGGGGCAGCCAACGCGGTCGTCGGAGCCGTCGTCGCCGAGGTCTCGACGGGAATGCAGGGCGGAATCGGACGCATCCTCATTCAATACGCGGGCCAGGCCAGCGGCGACCCGGCGAAGGCCTGGGGACCCATCTTCGGTTCCATCGTGCTCGGGCTCGCCGCGGCAGGCTCGGTCGCCATCCTCGGCGCCATCCTCAGGAACTACCGACGAGTGGAGATCACAGCGTGACTCAGCCAATCGAATCCACCACGGATGCCGCAGGGCGAACCGCCGCCGTCGCGGTGAGTGCGGTCGACAAGACCTTCGACACCCGCTCCGGCCGGGTCGACGCGCTCACCGCCATCGATCTGACAGTGTCTGCCGGCGAATTCGTTTCGCTCATCGGGCCGTCCGGCTGCGGCAAGTCGACGCTCATGCGGCTCATCGCCGATCTCGACCAGCCGACGGCCGGGAGCGTCACGGTGTTCGGCAAGAGCGCGAAACAGGCCAGGCTCGACCAGGACTACGGAATCGCCTTCCAGCAGGCCGGCCTCCTGCCCTGGCGTACCGTCGCAGCGAACGTCGGTCTCCCTCTCGAATTGCACGGTGTGTCCGGCGCTGACCGGGCGGCCAGGATCTCCGAGCTTCTCGAGATGGTTGGGCTCACCGACTTCGCCGACCGCTACCCCGACCAGCTTTCGGGCGGGATGCAGCAGAGGGTGGCAATTGCCAGGTCGCTCGCGGAGAAGCCTGACCTCCTGCTCATGGACGAACCGTTCGGTGCGCTCGATGAGATGACCCGCGAACGGATGCAGACCGAACTGCTTCGGATCTGCGCCGAGACCGGCGCCGCCGTCGTGTTCGTCACCCACTCCATCCCAGAAGCGGTCTACCTCTCCGACCGGGTGGTAGTGATGTCGCCCCGCCCCGGTCGCATTCAGGAGATCGTGCCGATGGTGCTCAACCGGGACCCGGCTCACGCCGAGGCGCTCCGCGAGGAGCGCGCATTCTTCGATGGGGTCACCGCCGTCCGTGAGGCACTCCACGCGGGGTCGCCAGTGCCGACGGGCGCTCGCGGAGTGGAGAACCGCTGATGGCCCTCACGATCCCGCAGCGGTCTCGGTCATCGGCAAACGCTGAGACCACCCTCAGGGTCGTCGCGCCCGTCGCCGTCGGTGTGGTTGTGCTGGGGATCTGGCAGCTTCTCGTCAGCGTCGGCGGGGTCAGCGACTACCTGCTGCCGAGTCCTGCAGCGATCGCCGGGCAGTTTGTCGAGTTCTTTCCGTCGATGGTGTCCGCCACCGGCATCACCGGGCTGAACGCGCTGCTCGGTCTCGTTGTCGGCTCGATCCTCGGCATCCTGCTCGCGGCTCTCGCTGCGGCCTCGCGCCCGATCGATGGGATGAGCGCACCGGTCGTTGCGTCGCTCGCCGTCATTCCGATCGTCGCGCTCGCCCCGGTGCTCAACTCGATGTTCGGCGCGGACAGCCAGTTCGGCAGGCAGGCAATTGCGGGACTTGCGTCCTTCGTTCCCGTGTTCATCAACACCCTCCGCGGATTCCGGCAGACCCTGCCGGTTCACCGTGACCTGATGAAGGTCTACGCGGCGAGCTCCACCCAGATCGTTCGCACGGTGACGTTGCCGACCGCCGTCCCCTTCGTGTTCACCGGCATCCGGATCGCCTCAAGCCTCGCGGTGATCTCCGCGCTCGTCGCCGAATACTTCGGCGGCCCACGCGGCGGGCTCGGCGGACTGATCTCGACGTCGGCGGCGTCGAGCGCCTACCCGAGAGCCTGGGCATACGTGGTCGCGTCGATCGTGCTCGGGTTGCTCTTCTTCCTCGTCACGCTCGCTCTCGAACGGCTTGCCACCCGGGGCAGACAGCGCTCATGAGTGTCCTCAGCCCGCCGGGCTGACGGCCTATCCTGCACCACCTTCAAGCACCACGCATGAAAGGACAGACCATGAAACACAGCACACGTCGCCTCGCGACGGTGGGTGCGTTCGCCGTCTCAGCGGCGCTCGTACTCTCCGCGTGTTCGGCACCAGCAGACACAGGGTCAGACTCCGACGCCGACGGTGGAGGCGAACTCACCGAGGTGAAGCTGCAGCTGCAGTGGCTGCCGCAGGGCCAGTTCGCCGGGTACTTCGCCGCCCTCGACCAGGGCTACTTCGAGGAGGAGGGCCTCGACGTCGAAATCATCCCGTCCGGCGGCGACATCGTCCCACAGGATGCCCTGGCCAACGGCGATGTCGACTACGCGATCGCCTGGGTGCCCAAGGTGCTCGGCTCGATCGAGGCCGGTGCGAACGTCACAAACGTCGCCCAGATCTTCCAGCGCTCGGGAACGCTCCAGGTCTCGTGGGCCGATTCCGGGATCGAATCGGTCGCCGATTTCGAGGGCAAGAAGATCGGCTCATGGGGATTCGGTAACGAGTGGGAGATCTTCGCGGCCATGGCCGCCGAGGGCCTCGACTCGTCAACCGTCGAGATCATCACCCAGGACTTCAACATGAACTCCTTCCTGCAGGGTGACATCGACGCCGCGCAGGCCATGACCTACAACGAGTACGCGCAGTTGCTCGAGACGCCGAACCCGGACACCGGCGAGCTGTACACCGAGGAGGACTTCAACGTCATCAGTTACCAGGACACCGTCGGTGCGATGCTTCAGGACGCCATCTGGGCAGACACCGAAAAGCTCGAGAGCGATGAGGAGTACCAGGACACCACTGTTTCGTTCCTCAAGGCCGTCATCAAGGGCTGGGTCTATGCGGCCGAGAACCCGGAGGAAGCCTCCGAGATCACTCTCGACGCCGGTTCCGGCTGGGGTCCGAGCCACGAACTGTGGATGGTCAACGAGACCAACAAGCTGATCTGGCCTGCTGAGAACGGCATAGGAATCATCGACGAAGCGGCGTTCGACAAGACGGTGCAGGGTGCGCTCTCCGCCGTCAACGAGTCAGGCGCTGCGCTCATCACCGAAGAGCCGCCGGCTGGCGTCTGGACGAACGAGTACATCCAGGAAGCGCTGGATGATCTGGAGGAGGAGGGCGTCGATACCACCGGCGACGGCTTTACTCCGATCGAGGTCACCCTCGAGGAGGGCGGCAACTAGAAGCACCACAAGCCGGTCCCGGGCGGGGAGCTCTCGCTTTCCGCCCGGGCCCGGCACACGCACCAACGCAAAGGAGATGTTGTGGCACTCACGCTCACATCAGAAAGCAATCAGACAACAGCCGACCTCGATCGCGCCCACGTCTTTCACTCATGGTCGGCCCAGGGAACGCTGAAACCCCTCGTCGTCGCCGGTGGCCTCGGCACCCACGTATGGGACTTCGAGGGCAACCGCTACCTCGACTTTTCGAGCCAGCTGGTCAACGTGAATATCGGCCACCAGCATCCGGCGGTCATCGCTGCGATCAAGGAGCAGGCTGACCAGCTCACGACGGTCGCACCGTCCACGGCGAACCTCACGCGCGGCGAAGCAGCCAGGCGCATTACGGATCTCGCCCCGGAGGGATTCTCGCGGGTCTTCTTCACCAACGGCGGTGCGGATGCCAACGAAAACGCCATTCGGATGGCGCGCCTGCACACGGGGCGAGACAAGGTCCTCTCCACCTACCGGTCGTACCACGGCAACACCGGCGCTGCCATTGTCGCGACGGGGGACTGGCGGCGGATGCCCAATGAGTTCGCGCGCGGACACGTGCACTTCTTCGGCCCGTACCTCTACCGCTCCGAGTTCTGGGCCTCGACCCCCGAGGAAGAATCGGCGCGGGCCCTTCACCACCTCGAACGGGTCATCCAGGGCGAGGGCGCCCAGACGATCGCCGCGATCCTGCTCGAGTCCATCCCGGGCACGGCCGGTGTGCTCGTTCCACCGCCCGGCTATCTCGCGGGGGTGCGCGCACTCTGCGACCGATACGGCATCGTGCTCATCCTCGACGAGGTGATGGCGGGGTTCGGCCGGGCCGGACGCTGGTTCGCGTTCGAGGGATACGACGTCGTCCCTGACCTCATCACGTTCGCCAAGGGGGTGAACTCGGGTTACGTGCCAGCGGGAGGCGTCATCATCTCCGACGAGATCGCCTCCGATTTCGACGAGACGGTCTTCCCGGGGGGACTGACCTACTCCGGGCATCCGCTCGCCATGGCGTCCATCGTCGGCGCCCTCGATGCGATGGCCGACGAAGGCATCGTCGAGAACGCGGCGACAATCGGACGCGAGGCCATCGGGCCAGCACTCGCGGAACTCGCCGACAAGCACGATGTCATCGGCGAGGTGCGCGGTGAGGGGGTGTTCTGGGCGATTGAGCTGGTTGCGGATGCCGCCACCCGCGAGCCGCTTCCCGCCCCGGTCATGGGACGCATCAAGGCGGCGCTCGTCGGGCGCGGGCTGCTTCCGTTTGTGCAGGACAACCGTATTCACGTGGTACCGCCGTGCACGGTGACGGCGGACGAGGTCGGCGAGGCGATGGACAGCTACGACGCCGTGCTCGCAGAAGTTTCGAAAGGACAGTCATGACCAGCTACATCAACCACTTCATCGGCGGAAAGCTCGTCGAGGGGGAGTCACAGCGAACCTCACCGGTGTTCGACCCGGCAAAGGGCACGAGCGATAAGGACGTGCGACTCGGCAGCGTCGCCGACGTCGACAGTGCTGTCGCCGCGGCCGCTGCGGCGTACCCCGCCTGGCGGGATGCCTCGCTCGCCAAGCGCCAGTCGGTGATCTTCGCCTTCCGTGAACTGCTCAACTCACGGAAGGACGAGCTCGCCCAGATCCTCACCTCCGAGCACGGAAAGGTCCTCTCCGACGCGGCGGGTGAGATCGCCCGCGGTCTCGAAGTCGTCGACTTCGCGACGGGGATCCCGCACCTGCTCAAGGGGGAGTACTCCGAGAACGTGTCGACGGGGGTGGACGTGTACTCGGTGAAGCAACCGCTCGGTGTTGTCGGCATCATCAGCCCGTTCAACTTCCCGGCGATGGTGCCGCTCTGGTTCTTCCCGATCGCCATCGCGGCCGGAAACACGGTCGTGCTCAAGCCGAGTGAGAAGGACCCGTCGGCAGCGAACTGGCTCGCCGAGCTGTTCACGGAGGCCGGGCTGCCCGACGGCGTCTTCAATGTGGTCCACGGCGACAAGGAGGCCGTCGACGCACTGCTGGAGCATCCGGTGGTCAGGTCGATTTCGTTTGTCGGTTCAACGCCGATCGCGAAGTACATCTACGAGACGGCGGCGAAAAACGGCAAGCGGGTGCAGGCGCTCGGAGGAGCGAAGAACCACATGCTCGTGCTCCCGGACGCTGACCTCGACCTCGCCGCCGACGCGGCAGTCAACGCGGGCTTCGGTTCGGCGGGCGAACGGTGCATGGCGATCAGCGTTCTGCTCGTCGTCGACAGCATCGCCAACGACCTCGTCGCGAGGATCAGCGAACGGATGTCGACACTCACGACCGGGGACGGCCGCCGGTCCTGCGACATGGGGCCGCTCATTACGAGGGCGCACCGCGACAAGGTTGCGTCCTACCTCGACGTCGCCGAAGCCGATGGTGCGAGCATCGTCGTCGACGGGCGCACGGTCGAGGTCGACGGCGATGCCGACGGATTCTGGCTCGGCCCGACGCTGATCGACCGGGTGCCGCTCAGCTCCACCGTCTACACGGACGAGATCTTCGGGCCTGTGCTCAGCGTCGTCCGGGTGGAGAGCTACGCGGAGGGCCTCGAGATCATCAACAGCAGCAGGTACGGGAATGGCACGGCCATCTTCACGAACGACGGCGGAGCCGCGCGCCGGTTCCAGCGTGAGGTGACCGTCGGCATGGTCGGAATCAACGTGCCCATTCCTGTCCCCGTTGCCTACCACTCCTTCGGTGGCTGGAAGGAGTCGATGTTCGGTGACTCCAAGGCGTATGGACCCCTCGGCGTTCACTTCTTCACGCAGGAGAAGGCGATCACGAGTCGCTGGCTCGACCCGAGCCACGGCGGACTCAACCTCGGCTTCCCCGAACACGATTGATCGACCGGCGAGCCGGCTGGCCTCATGGTCGGCCGGTTCGTGGTCGGATTACGTCCAGCGCGGTGTCGTGTATGCGGCAGGGTCCTCGACGGGATTGTGGGCGTTCTGCAGCCGGACGGCCTCGGCGCGCAGCGCTTCAGCGACCGTCCGCACGGCGAACCGCTCAGCCTTTTCCGGTCGCATGAGCGCGACGATGTTCCGGGATGCCTCCACTCCCGTGAGCGGGCGCGTCACGATTCCGCGTTCCGGTCCGGATGCGGTGAAGCGCGGAACGATGCCGATCCCGATTCCAGCTGCAACGAGCGCTTCGGAGACGCGGTTGTCGGTGACGCGTTGCACCACGTTCAAGTGGGCGCCGGTCGCGGCTTCGATCTCGTGCATGAGTCCATCGAACGGGTAACCGTGCGGAACCCCGATCCAGGGCTCGTCAACGAGCTGGTCGGGCGTGAGAATGTTGACACCGGCCAGGCGGTGGCCGACAGGCAGGGCAACATCGAGCGGTTCGGTCAGCAGGTGGAGATTGCGGAGTCCCTTTCCGCTCCAGGCGCGGGTGCCAGGCATCGAATGGGCAAGCACGATGTCGAAATCGACCGTGAGTGCCGGGAAGTTGCCGCTGTCGGGGTCGCGGTCGGTGAGCGTCACTGTCGGACCGTGGGAATCTGCCAGCGTGGAGACCACGCCGGGTAGGAGCATCTGACCCGCTGTCGGGAATGTAGCGACAGAGACAGTGCCCGTTGCGTCGTTGCGGTACTCGTCCCACACCGCGTGTGCGCGTTCGAGGGCGATGGCGACATCGGTGGCGCTGTGTGCGAGCGCCCGTCCGGCATCCGTCAGCGAGATTCCGCGACCGTTGCGTTCGGTGAGCGGCACTCCGGCTTCGCGTTCGAGCACCTTCAGCTGCTGGGATACCGCGGAGGGGGTGCGGTGCGTGGCTGCGGCAACGGCGGCGATGCTGCCACGGTCGGCTAACTCGCGGAGAAGCTCCAGGCGACGAACGTCCATGTAGCTATGCTACCGATTCGCCTAAGAAACATTCGCTTGTTCTGAATAGTTGACGCGGGCACTATTGAGCTGTATCCAACGGCCGTCGCCGTTCACCACAGAAAGGGCCGGATTCGTGTTCGTATTCTTCGCAGGAATTGCAGTCCTGAGTGCCGCCGCAGCTATCGGCAGCCTCGTTGTTGTGAAACGTGACGGCTACCGCCAGGTGCCAACCCGCACCTGGGCACCGTTGCCGTAACGGCAGCACCGCCGAAATCCGCGCCCTCCCAGGCCGATCCCGTAGCGCCAGATGCGGTTGATCACTGGGGGAGGCGCGTTTTTCGGTTCTCAAAGAAATAGAGGAGCACCACACATGCGCGCATGGCAGTTCACCAATACCCACGAACCACTCGTTCTCGCCGAGGTTGCCGAGCCCACAGCGGGGCCAGGCCAGGTCGTCGTCGACGTGAAGGCGGCAGGACTCTGTCACTCCGATGTGGGCCTGATGGAGGACGAAGGCTGGCTCGCCCTGCTCGCGAAGACGCCGATTACCATCGGGCACGAAGTGGCCGGTGTTGTCAGCGAAATTGGCGATGGCGTCACAGACTGGGCAGTTGGCGACCGGGTCGGCATTTGCCCGACCACCGAACTCGGCGCTCCGGGGTATGCCTTCGACGGTGGTTTCGCCGCGAAGACCGTCATCGGCCAGGAAGCGCTCGTTCGTATTCCGGATTCCGTGTCATTCGCATACGGCGCAGCCGGAACTGACGCGGGCATGACCTCCCACCACGCCGTTATTGCGAACGGTCAGGTGACGAAGGGCACGAAGCTCGGGATCATCGGCTTCGGTGGGCTCGGTCAGATCGGTGCTCGTGTTGCCGTTCTCGCCGGTGCCGAGGTCTATGTCGCCGAGGTCAATGAAGACGTCTGGGAGAACGCGCGTGCAGCAGGGGTGACCGATGTTCGGAAGAGCATTCGGGACTTCGCTGACGTTGGGCTTGATGTCATCGTCGATTTCGCTGGTTTTGGCGTCACAACGGCGGATGCCATCGAAACCGTGCGTGCGGGCGGCCGTGTCGTGCAGGTCGGAATGGGTCGCCTCGAGGCCACCATCAACACCCGGGTGCTCATCACCAACAACGTCACGCTTGTCGGGTCGGTCGGTGGCACGAAGGATGACGTGCAGGGAGTGTACGACTACCTTGCCACCGGAGATTTGAACCCGACGGTGACCGAAATCGGCTTCGACGAGATCGCTGACGGCATCGAGCGCCTCGCAAACGGGAAGGTCATCGGCCGGCTCGTCGCCACGTTCTGAGACTGACACCGCGAAGCAACTTTTGCCGACTGCCGCCGTCGTTCCCCGTTCGGGGAGCGACGGCGGCAGTGCCATGTGGCGAGCCTCCCGCGGCTACAGAAGCCTGAATCGCTAAACTTGGCGCGTGACCGACGCACGCGAGCAACTCATCAAGTACATTTCGGCCGAGGCCGTCTTCCACGGGGACTTCACCCTGACGAGCGGCAAGAAGGCGAGCTACTACGTCGACCTTCGAAAGGTGAGCCTTGACCACAGGGTCGCGCCGCTGATCGGCCAGGTCATGATCGACCTGATCGCCGACGTTCCCGACGTCGCCGCTGTCGGTGGAATGACGATGGGTGCTGACCCCGTCGCTGCAGCTGTGCTGCACCAGGGTGCGGCGCGCGGACTGGCCTATGACGCATTCGTCGTTCGCAAGGAGCCCAAGGATCACGGTCGAGGCAAGCAGGTCGAAGGGCCTGACCTCGAGGGCAAGAGAGTGATTGTGCTCGAGGACACCTCGACCACGGGCGGTTCGCCCCTCGCGGCGATCGAAGCGCTCAAGAAAGTCGGTGCTGAGATTGCCGGTGTCGCCGTGGTCGTCGACCGCAACACGGGAGCACGTGAAGTGATCGAAGCGGCGGGTTACCCCTACTTTGCCGCGATCGGGCTCGCTGACCTGGGACTCGAATAGTGGTCGACGACGAGTCGTCATTCCGCCGGCGACGCCGCCGCGGTTCCGATCCTGCCGACGGCTCGGGCGATCACTCGGGCGACCGGTCCCCGGCGAACGAGGAGACCGAGGAACCCGCTGTTGAGCTGACGCCGTGGTGGCGGACCAGCCCGACCGCTGCCGATGCAGGTGACGCTGGTGACGCTGGTGACGCTGGTGGCGCTGGCGCTGCTGCCGCCGATGTCGGTGCCGAGGGTCGCAACGCAAGGGACGCCGTCGGCAATGCTGGCGCTGCCGATTCCGGTCGTGCTGATGGCCGTGATACCGATACCCGTGACGCTGGCAGCGGCGATTCCGCTGGCGACGAACCGTCGGACGAGCCGCGGGACGAGCCCGCTCCGCGTCGCCGGAGCTCGTTCCAGCCACTGCCCGAGCCGACTGTCGAGCCCGCTGTCGACCCTGTCGTCGAGGCCGCCGTCGCGCCGACCGTCGAGCCGACCGTCGAGCCGACCGTCGAGCCTGTGCGGGCGGATGAACCCGCAACACCAGAACCCGCGCCACAATCCTCGACATCAACATCCGCGACACCAACATCCGCGACACCCGAGGACACGGCAGTGCCCCAGTCGGCGCTTTTCAAGCCGCGACCCGATGTCGAGCGGCCCTGGCTGAGACGGTCGCCCAGCGTACCGGTAGAGTCCGTCGTCGCTGACAGTGGGAAGGACAGCACGAGTGACGGCGCCGCCTCGGGCGCCAACGCGAGCGACCACGACAACGACAACGACACCGAGAACGACAGCGCGAGCGCGAGCGACAGCGCACCGTTCAATTGGTCGCTTACTCCCAATGATGAACTCGACCCCGTCGTCCACACGTCCCCGTCGGTACCACCATCATCGCCGCCGCACGTTGGGCCCGCTGTGCCTGTCGAGCCCGCTGTGACTGTTGAGCCCGCTGTGCCTGTTGAGCCCGCTGGGCCGCGGCGTGCCAGGACGGAACCCGCCGCCGTCGAGCCGGCCGAGACCGGGCCAGCAGGGACCGGGCCAGCAGAGACCGAGCCAGCAGAGACCGGGCCAGCAGAGACCGGGCCAGCAGAGACCGAGCCGGTCGATGCCGAGCCGGTCGAGAACCCGCACGCCGGGGTCGAACCCAAACGGCCCGACGAGACCGAACGCGCCAAAGAGCCCTCGCAACCCGATCCCGGTGAGCCCCGACCCGCGAAGCGCGCCTCCGCCAGTTACGACACCGACAGCCTCGCGTTCCTGATGGAACTCGAGGCCGCCGCAGCCGCGACCTCATCAGCTGCGCCGGACGCCGACACCAATCCAGACCGCGACGGCGCCGACGCCGACAAGGCGAACGCCGACGCCGACGCCGCCGACAAGGCAAGCGCCGCTTCTGCTTACAACAGTCCTGTTTCGGCGGCGGGACTACCGATGTCCGAGTTCGGCCAGGAAACCTTCGGTGGGCTGGTCCCGCCGTCGGGCGTGAAACCGGCATCGCGCGAGCGGGAACGTCCAGAGCGTCCAGAGCGCGGCTCAGGACGATCGCGGATGTCGGCACTTCCTCCGGTCGTGAAGTGGGTGGTGCTCGGGATTGCCGTCGTCCTGGTGCTTGTCGCCCTGTTCTTCCTCGGTACGAGCTTGCCGAGTCTCTTCGGAAGCGCCGGCTCAACCCCCGCAGCCGCGGCCACGACGACAGCGGCCACGCCGACCGAGACCCCAACCCCCACTCCTACGACCCCGCCCACGGAAACGGTTGCAGCTGTCGGCCCGGTCGCACCCGGCGAGCACAAGTGGAACGGCCTCCTCGGCGGGGAGTGCCTCGAGCCGTACACAACACCGTGGGCCGAGAAGTTCGCGGTCGTGGATTGCGCGACGGCACACACAGCGCAGATGGTGTTCACAGCCCCGGTCACATCCGATCCCGCAGCGGCATACCCCGGTGAAGCCGAGATCGCGTCTGAGATCTCACTCTGGTGCAGTGCGCCCGGCGTCCTCGACTCGGCGGCTGCGGGAGCATACTCCGACCTCCAGGTGCAGGGCACCTACCCGGTCACCGAGGAGCAGTGGGCCGAGGGGGAGCGCAACTACTACTGCTTCATCAGCCGTTCAACCGGCGAGGCGCTCACCGGAACGCTCGCCATCGCGCAGCCAGCGACCTAGACGACCAGCCGACCTCGACGACCAGACGACCTAGACGACCTCTGACTCGATCGGATTGTGCTCGAGCAGGTCCACAACGCCGCCGAGGATCTCGGACGGCCTGAACGGGTACCGTGCGATTTCCTTCTCGTCCGAAATCCCGGTCAGCACCAGAATCGTGTGAAGTCCGGCCTCGATTCCCGCAACGACGTCGGTGTCCATGCGGTCACCGATCATGCCGGTGTTCTCGGAGTGTGCACCGATCTTGTTGAGGGCCGAGCGGAACATCATCGGGTTCGGCTTGCCGACGATGTAGGGCTCCTTGCCCGTTGCCTTCGTGATGAGGGCGGCGATTGCTCCCGTTGCGGGCATGGGGCCGTCCGCACTCGGGCCGGTGGCATCCGGGTTCGTCGCGATGAACCTGGCGCCGTTGTTGATCAGCCGGATCGCCTTGGTGATCGCCTCGAAGGAGTAGTTGCGGGTCTCGCCGACAACGACATAGTCGGGAGCGGTCTCGGTCATGATGAACCCCGCCTCGTGCAGGGCCGTCGTGATGCCCGCTTCGCCGATGACGAAGGCTGAGCCTCCCGGCATCTGGTCCTTAAGGAAGGCGGCGGTGGCGAGCGCCGAGGTCCAGATGAACTCCTCGGGCACTTCCAGCCCCGACGAGCGGAGACGCGCGCTCAGGTCCCGAGGGGTGAAGATCGAGTTGTTGGTGAGCACGAGGTACGGTTTGCCCTGGTCGCGCCACTGCTGAAGCAGCTCGGCGGCGCCGGGGAGTGGACGGTTCTCGTGGACGAGCACGCCATCCATATCGGTCAACCAGCATTCAACTTCATCGCGACGGGTCATTCGGCTCCTTCGGTCGTGCTTTCAGTGTAGGGCTGAGACCTGTTGAGGGGGCCGGGATCAGGCGCTTACCCAGATGGCGGATGTCGCGGCACCGTCGAGCGGGATTCGGACGTCGGCGGCGACAAGACCTCCGTCTACGACCGTTACCGGCGTTCCGATGTCGACACCGGCAGCGTCGAGGGTGCGCAGGAGTGCGGGGTCACGATCGCTGATCCGAAGCACGACGCCGGTGTGACCGGTCTCTGCTGCGCCGATCAACACGGCATCCTCGCGTCTCACCGCGCCATTGGTGGCCGGGATAGCGTCTCCGTGCGGGTCGCGGTCGGGGTGACCGAGCCTGGCATCGATGCTCTCGAGCAGACGGTCGCTGATGGCGTGCTCGAGGATTTCGGCCTCGTCGTGCACCTCATCCCAGCCGTAGCCCATCTCGCGGACGAGCCAGGTCTCGACGAGCCTGTGTCGCCGCACGATGCCGACGGCTTCGAGCCTCCCGGAATCGGTGAGCGTGATCGCACCGTAGCGAACGTGGGTGACGAGTCCGGCCGCGGCGAGTTTCTTCACCATTTCGGTGACCGTTGACGGTGCCAGGCCGAGCCGTTCGGCGAGGACCGATGGTGTGATCGGGTCAGCCTGCCACTCGGTGTGCGCGTAGATCGTCTTGAGATAGTTCTCGATCACCGACTTGGACAGCTTCATGGCAACCCACCCTATTCGGCACCGGTGAAGAGCAGGAACAGCAGCAGGGCATTGAGGCTGACGAGAAGCACGGATGCCACGGCACCAGCGGTCGTCGTGAACCAGCGGTTGGTGAACCCACCGAGGATCGGCCGCTTCGCCGTGATGACCACCAGGGGAATAAGGGCGAACGGAATTCCGAACGACAGCACGACCTGGCTCAGCACGAGGGCGAGAGTGGGGTCGAAGCCTGACCCGAGGAGCAGCAGTGCCGGAATGAGGGAGATGAGCCGCCGGAGGAGGAGCGGAATGCGGACACGCAACAGTCCCTGCATGATCTCGGCGCCCGCGTACGCTCCGACCGACGTGGACGCGAGGCCAGAGGCGAGCAGCCCCAGGGCGAACAGCGTCGCGACGACGGGGCCGATCGAGGTCTCGAGCGCGGCGTGCGCTCCCTCGAGGCTGTCGGTTCCCGGTACGCCTGCGAGGTTGGTGGCCGCGAGCAGGAGGATCGCGAGGTTGACACTGCCGGCGATGAGCATGGCGATGGAGACATCCCAGCGGGTCACGCGGAGCAGTCGCGTCGTGGTCAGGCCGGCCTCGCGCACTGCGAAACGATCACGGGTGAGCGCCGAGTGGGCGTAGATAGCGTGCGGCATGATCGTTGCGCCGAGGATGGATGCGGCGAGCAGGACAGAACCCGCACCGTCGAAACGTGGGACCAACCCCGCGACCACGCCACCGGCATCCGGTGGGGAGATGAACACGCCAGCGCTGAATCCGACGGCGATGATGACGAGCAGGCTGACGATGATGCCCTCGAACGCACGGGGTCCACGACGGGACTGCACGGCGAGCATGACCATCGAGACGGTGCCAGTGATGATGCCGCCGACCAACAAGGGGAGGTCGAACAGGAGATAGAGGGCAACCGCGCCACCGATGATCTCGGCGAGGTCGGTCGCCATGGCGACGAGTTCGGCCTGAACCCAGTACGCAATGCGTCCCGGCCGGTTCTTGATGCGTTCCCCGAGCACCTCCGGAAGGCTCTTGCCCGTGACGATGCCGAGCTTGGCGGAGAGGTACTGGATGAGCCAGGCCATCACGTTGCCGACGACGACCACCCACACCAGCAGGTACCCGTACTCGGCTCCGGCCGTCATGTTGCTCGCGACGTTTCCGGGGTCGAGGTAGGCGACACCGGCCACGAGCGCTGGGCCAAGCAACCAGATGAGCCGAGGTCGTGTTGCCGGCTTCGGCGCAGCGGGCAGGGCTGGCTGCACGTCGGCTAGAGGTTTCGGCATACCGAAACCCTAATGCTATTTCGGTGTGCCGAAAAGGGGCGAGCGAAGAACGATTTTCCGCACTTCGTCGAACCACAGCACGCAGGAGGCGAGGGCGGTACAGATGAGCCAGTGGTGCAGGGCGAGCGGTGCTGTTCCGAAGGCGACCTGCAGGAACGGGAGGTTGACGACGGCGATCTGCAGCACGAGGCTGAGCGCGATCGCTCCCCAGAGCCAGGGGTTGGTGAACAGGCCGTGGAACGCTGAGGTCACCTCGGAACGGGCGTTGAGGGCGTTGAACAACTGGGCGAGCACGAGGGTGGTGAACCCCGCCGTGCGGGCGACCTCGAGTGAATCTTCGCCGGGCACGAACCCGCCGGGCAGGAACAGATCGATGGTGAACAGGGTCACGATGGCCATCACGAGTCCAACAGAGAGGATTCCTCCCCACATCCGCCCGTCGATGGCGCGGTCGGAGAGTTTTCGCGGTTTGCGTGCCATGACGTCATCGATTTCGGGATCGACGCCCATCGCGAGCGCTGGGCCTGAATCGGTGAGCAGGTTGATCCAGAGGATCTGTGTGGCGAGGAGGGGGAGGACGATGGCCTCGTTGGAGGCGTCGGACAGGCCGATCGCTCCGGCGAGGAGCACGCCCAGGAACACCGTGAGCACCTCGCCCATGTTGGAGGAGAGCAGGTAGCGCAGGAACTTCCGGATGTTGTCGAAGATCACTCTGCCCTGGCGCACCGCAGCCACGATGGTTGCGAAGTTGTCGTCGGCGAGGATCATCCGCGCCGCTTCCTTGGTTACTTCGGTCCCTGTAATTCCCATGGCGACGCCGATGTCGGCCGACTTGAGCGCGGGGGCGTCGTTCACGCCGTCCCCTGTCATCGCGACGATCTGGCCATCGTCCTGGAGCGCATCGACGAGCCTGAGCTTGTGCTGCGGGGCCACCCGGGCGTACACAGAGACCTCACGGACCGTTTCCCTGAGCTGGTTCTCGTCGAGGGTGTCGAGTTCGGTACCGGTCACAGCGCGCTCACCCGGTGCGATGATCCCCAGATCGGCAGCGATGCGTGCTGCTGTTGACGGGTGGTCTCCCGTGATCATGATGATGCGGATCCCGGCGCGGTGGGCCTGGGCGATTGCGCGGCCCGCTTCATCCCTGGGGGGATCGATGATGCCCACGACCCCGGCATAGATGAGTCCATGCTCGATCGATTCGTCGGCGTCGTCGGCGAGCTCATCGTCGTCCGATATCGAGCGGTAGGCAACGCCGAGCGTTCGGAAGGCCTCGGCGGAGAGCGCCTCGACATCATCCAGTGCCCGCTGCCTGAGGTCATCGGTGAGTTCGACGACCTCAGTGCCGGACTGGATCCGGGTACACCGGTCGAGCAGGACGTCCGGTGCACCCTTGCTGAACAGGACCGGAGAGTCATCTGTCTTTTCGCGGCACACCGCCGACATCATCTTGCGGTCGGACGTGAAGGGAATCTCAGCGGTTCGTTCGTATCTGTCGATCCGGGTGGCTGTGTCATCGAGCTTGGCCGCGGCGACGAGGAATGCCGCTTCGGTGGGGTCGCCCTGAATCTCCCACTGGCCGTTACGTTCGGCCAGCTGGGCGTTGTTGGCGATTGAGCCGGCAGCGAGTACGAGTTCGGTTTCGAACCGCAGGGCGGGGTCGGACAGAGGAGCCCCGTTGTGCAGCACAGCGCCCTGCGGGCGGTAGCCGACGCCGGTGACATCGACAGAGCCAGAGGACGTGACAACGCGCTCGATCGTCATCTCATTGCGGGTCAGCGTGCCGGTTTTGTCTGTGCAGATGACGGATGCCGATCCGAGCGCTTCGACGGAGCTCAGCTGCTTGACCACCGCGTTGCGTTTCGCCATGCGGCGGACACCGATCGAGAGCACGACGCTGAGGATCGCCGGGAGTCCCTCGGGGACCGCAGCAACGGCGAGGGAGACACCGAGCAGGAGCACGATGACGAGGTCACTGATCGATGACACCCCGTTCACGATGATGATCGTGCCCATCACGATGATCGCGATCGCAATGACGATGATGCCGAGAACCCTGCCGATGCGCGCCACCTCGTTTTGCAGCGGCGTCGGCTCTTCAACAGTGGCATCGAGCATGTCGGCGATCGATCCGACTTCCGTGTTCATGCCTGTGCCGGTGATGACCGCCCTGCCGACCCCCTGGGTGACGGCGGTGCCCTTGAACACCATGTTGATGCGGTCGCCCAGTGGGGCTGGAGCGGTGAGCTGTTGCGGATGTTTCGTCACCGCTTCGCTCTCACCCGTGAGCGATGCCTCAGCGATTCTCAGTCCGCTCGCCGAGAGCAGTCGACCGTCGGCGCCGACGGCGTCTCCCTCACCGAGCACGAGAATGTCCCCGCGAACGAGTTCGGCCGACGGAATCGTCGCGAGCTTGCCGTCCCGAAGCACTGTCGACGTCGCTGCGGTCATGGTGCTGAGCGCTGCCACGGCGTCTTCGGCCCTGGCTTCCTGCGCGAAGCCGAGAATGGCGTTGAGCAGAACGATCGCGAAGATGACGACCGCGTCGATGGGAACGCCGTGGGCTCCTTCAACGAACCAGGCGACGAGTGAAATGGCGACTGCAGCGAGCAGCAGGTAGATCAGCGGGTCCTCGAACTGGGCGAGCAGTTTGCGCCAGAGAGGGACAGGGGGCTTGCCGCGAAGTTCGTTGGGGCCGTCTGCCGCGAGGCGCCGCGCCGCTTCGTCGGAGGTCAGCCCCACCGTCGGGTCGACCCCGAGCTGGCCGGCCAGTTCCACAGAAGGGACAAGCGACGGGTCATGAGGGGTTTTCGGCAGGGACTCCATACCTCAGTCTCTCCCATTCAGGCGGTCCGGCTACCCTGTCTTTGTGCCCGAAACGACGAACACCCCTACCCACGAGTTGTCCACCAACGGAGTAGGTCCGTGGAGCGGTGAGTGGCCGGTCGAGGATTACTACGACGCTGAACTGCTTGCGCACGGCGATACCCGCAACGTCATCGACCGATACCGGTACTGGAAACTCGACGCGATCGTCGCTGACCTCGACGAGCACAGGCATCCGTTTCACGTCGCCATTGAAAACTGGCAGCACGACATGAATATCGGATCGATCGTTCGTACCGCGAACGCCTTCGCCGCAGACACGGTGCACATCGTCGGTCGCCGACGGTGGAACAAGCGGGGTGCGATGGTGACCGATCGCTACCAGCACGTCGTGCATCACCCGGATGTTGCGGCGCTGGTCGAGTGGGCACGGGGTGAGAACATGCCGGTGATCGGCATCGACAACGTGCCGGGCTCGGTGCTCATCGAGACGTTCGCGCTTCCTGAGCGGTGCGTCATGCTCTTCGGTCAGGAGGGTCCAGGGCTTTCACCCGAGGCGATCGAAGCGTCGGATGCCGTTCTCGAGATCAGCCAGTTCGGGTCGACCAGGTCGATTAACGCGTCGGCGGCCGCGGCTGTCGCGATGCACTCCTGGGTCATGCAGCACGTGAGCTTCGACGCTGTGACCGGCCGCGCGACTTAAGCCTCGACACGGGTGCGGTGCCTGGGGGTAGCGTGAGGCCATGACTCTGATCACCGATGATTTGCCCGCCATTCTCCTCCGCGAAGAACACGAAGGCTGGAAAGCAATCCTGGCCGGACATGGCGGCCAGCACTACGCACGCGAAATGACCCGCGATGCGCTCATGATCGTTGAAGGTGCGGTGTTCGGTCGCGACGATGTGGTCAAAGCCTTTGCCGGTGTCACGCCATGGGACTCCTACGAAATCCACGAACCAGCACTCATCCGGCTGGAGGAACACAGCGGGATCCTCGCGTATCGTGCCGTCGCGACCCGCGGCGACGAGACGGTTCAGTTGCGCATGACAACCACCTATCTCTACGGCGACGGTGCGTGGCAGGTTGCCGCGCACCAGCAGACGCCGGCCTGAGCCAGCGAAGCACCTTAACCTGTCGCGGTTTCCGGGTCCATCAGTCATAAGTAGCTGGTGTGCTCAGGGCAGTTCTGGATACGCTGAACCGGAGTCACCGACGGCACAGTGCGCTCAGGGGGTCCAACGGCATGATCAGGTTTGACGGAGTATCGAAGCGGTTTCCTGACGGAACCCTCGCGGTCGATGACTTCAGTATTACGATTCCATCGCGCACGACCACGGTCTTCGTTGGGTCATCTGGTTGCGGAAAAACCACGCTGCTCCGCATGATCAATCGGATGGTCGACCCCAGCGCCGGCGCCATTCATATCGATGACGACGACATTTCCACGCTCGAACCCGTCGCCCTTCGTCGGCGGATCGGTTACGTGATGCAAAACTCCGGGCTCCTCCCTCACCGGACGGTCGTCGACAACGTCGCGACAGTTCCGCTGCTCTCCGGTGTTCAAAAGGGCGCAGCGCGTGCGGCCGCGCTTGTGCTCATGGACACGGTCGGTCTCGATCGTGCGATTGCTCACCGCTACCCATCCCAGCTCTCGGGCGGCCAGCAGCAGCGGGTCGGGGTGGCGAGGGGCCTCGCGACCAACCCGAACATCCTGCTGATGGACGAGCCGTTCGGCGCCGTTGACCCGCTCGTGCGCAGCGAGTTGCAGCAGGAGTTGCTCCGGATTCAGAGCGACCTCGCGAAGACCATAGTTTTCGTCACCCACGACATCGATGAAGCGTTCCTGCTGGGCGACCAGGTGGTCATTCTCAAGACCGGGGGGCG
This sequence comes from Mycetocola sp. Y442, assembly GCF_056898615.1. Classification (NCBI taxonomy): domain Bacteria; kingdom Bacillati; phylum Actinomycetota; class Actinomycetes; order Micrococcales; family Microbacteriaceae; genus Mycetocola; species Mycetocola sp. Y442. The sequence goes on along the minus strand of NZ_JBXHBV010000003.1, from coordinate 152,694 downwards.
AATCGCGCAGATGGGGACGCCGGACGAGATCCTCGCCAACCCGGCCGATGAGTTCGTCGACACGTTTATCGGGGCGGAGCGGGGGCGTCGGTCACTGTCGATCCGAACCGTGGACGGAAAGGACGTCGTCTTCGACGGCACCGGCAGGCTCGCCGGCATCCTCAGGAATCCGGAGCGAGAGTCGAGTACCCAGCCATGACGTGGGTGTTCGCGAACTTCGAGCAGATCTGGAGTCTCACGGTCGCCCACGTGCTGCTGAGCATCGCGCCCATCATCTGTGGGTTTCTGCTCGCTGTGCCGATCGGCTGGTTCGCCTACCGGTTCAGAGTGTCGCGAGGCATCGTCCTCACCGTCTGCGGGCTGCTCTATACGATTCCATCGCTCGCGCTCATTGTGGCGATGCCCACTCTTCTCGGGACGAAAATCCTCAATCCGCTCAACCTCATCGTCACGCTGACGATCTACGCGATTGCCCTGATGGTGAGGACAGCGACGGATGCCTTCGAGGCTGTGTCGCGGGACGTCATTTCGTCGTCGACAGCTGTCGGCTTTGGTGCGTGGCGCCGGTTCTGGCAGGTCGAGCTCCCTCTTGCCGGTCCGGTTCTTCTCGCGGGTCTCCGGGTGGTGTCGACGAGTACCGTCAGTCTCGTGACCCTGGGCGCGCTGGTGGGGATGAGCGGACTCGGTTACCTCTTCACCGATGGGTACCAGCGCAATTTTCCGACCGAGATCCTCACCGGAATCGTCGGAACCGTGCTGATTGCCGTCGTCTTCGATGTGCTCCTCGTGCTCCTCGGACGGGTGCTCCTGCCGTGGGCCCGTGTCGATGAGGCGGCCCGGCGAGGCGCCGGCGGTGTCACAGTAAAGGCGGCAACGGCATGAACCTGTTTGCCGATGCCATTCGGTGGATCATGGACCCGGCGCACTGGACCGGGGCAAACGGCATCCCGAACCGTGTCGCGGAACATCTCGGCTACACGGCGCTCACCGTGGTCATTGCGGCGCTCATCGCCATATCGCTCGGTCTCTACATCGGTCATACCGGCAGGTTTCGCGGCCTCGTCGTCGGGGTGACCGGTGCGCTTCGCGCCCTGCCGACGCTTGGCCTGCTCGTCTATTTGGCCGTGCTGTTCGGTGGGGGAATCTCGTTCGCGCTTGTGCCGACCATCATTGTTCTGGTCGTGCTCGCTATCCCGCCATTGCTTGCCGGTGCCTATTCAGGAGTGGAGTCCGTCGATGGGCGAACCGTCGATGCGGCGAGGTCGATGGGCATGACGGAGTGGCAGATCCTGTGGAAGGTCGAGGTGCCGCTGGCGCTTCCGCTCATTCTCGGGGGAATACGGTCGGCGGTGTTGCAGGTTGTGGCAACAGCAACGGTTGCCGCCTATATCTCGTTGGGAGGTCTCGGTCGATACATCATTGACGCGCTTCCGCTTCGCAATTACACCGAGGTGCTCGTTGGGGCGTTGCTCGTGACGGTCCTCGCCCTGGTGCTCGACGGCATCCTCGTTGTGTGTCAGCGCCTTACCGTTCCCGCAGGGGTCCGGGCAATCCGAAAATCACCCGAGCAACGAAGCACAACGAAGTCGGCGCGCACGGTGTCAGCTTCGGCGTAAAGCTGCGTCACGACTCTCTCCACTTTTCACCCACAGTTAGGAAGACAGATGTTCACTTCACGACGCGGACGGACCGCGGCAGGAGTTTTTGCCGCCGGTGCCGTCCTGACACTGGCCGCGTGCTCGAGCGGTGATCCGCTTGCGAATGACGATTCGGCAGGCGGCGAGACCGACACCATTGTGATCGGTGCCGCTGGCTTCGCCGAATCCGAGATCATCGCGCAGATTTATGCGCAGGCACTCGAGGCGAACGACATCACCGTCGATTTCAAGGGGCAGATCGGTCAGCGCGATGTCTACATCGAGGCGCTCGAAGACGGCTCGATCGACCTGATTCCCGAGTACAGCGGCAACCTGCTGCAGTTCTTTGACGATTCGTCGGATGCCAGGACGAGCGATGAGGTGTTCGCCGCTCTTCAGGAGGTCGTTCCGGACAACCTCGAGGTGCTCAACCAGGCCGAGGCCCAGGACAAGGACAGTTATAACGTCACGCAGGAGTTCAGCGAGGCGAACGGGGTGACGAGCCTCGCCGACCTGGCGGGGATCGATGTTCCTCTCGTTCTCGGAGGGAACCCCGAGCTGGCGGAGCGCCCGTACGGGCCGACCGGCCTGACCGAGGTGTACGGGGTGGATGCTGCTCGAATCACCTTCGTTCCGATCAGCGACTCCGGTGGGCCTCTGACGTCCCAGGCGCTCGTTGACGGAACGGTGAACATCGCCGACATCTACTCGACGACACCGTCGATCGAGGAGTTCGGGTTTGTCACTCTTGAGGATCCCGAAAACCTGATCCTGCCGCAGAACGTCCTGCCGCTCCTCACCGCGGAGAAGGCGAGTGACGAGGTGGTCGAGGTGCTCGATGCCGTATCGGCTGAACTCACCACCGAAGACCTGATCGAGCTCAACGCCATGAACCAGGGCGATGAGAAGCTGTCGCCTGAGGCTCTTGCCCGTGACTGGCTCGAGGAGAAGGACCTCTTCTAAACGCTCTGCTGAGCAGCCCGGTGGCCTCGGTCGCCGGGCTGTGCCGTTTCCGGATTCGGGGTTGCCACGGCGTGGGCTGACGCCGATTGATTGCCAAAAGCGACCGGTGGTCCGTAGCATGGGGCGCGAGCCGCTTGTTGCTGATGTGACGAGTGTTACTCATGTGACTACCCCCAGTTCGGCGCTGCCTACGATCGAAAGTGCTGTTCTCTGACACCATGGAGCAATGCGCATGCGACTTCGGACCCTCATCGCGACGATCGCCCTCGGGGTAGTCGTCGCCTCCATGGGAGTTTCGGCACCCGCAACCGCGGCGACAAGCTACCCCTCGTGGGAAGACGTTCAGAACGCGCGCGCGAGCGAGTCAGCCAAGGCTGCGGAGATCACGCGCATCGAGGGTCTCATCGCAACGCTTCGGAGCAACGCTGAAACAGCGCAGCTTGCTGCCGTCGCCGCGGCAGGCGAGTACCAGGTCGCACTCGCCGTTGCTGAGGAAGCCCTGATCAAGTCGGAAGACCTCAAGCTGCAGCTCGCTGATGCCCAGGCCACGGCTGCCGATTCGGCAAAGCAGGCCGGTGCCCTGTTCGCCCAGATGGGTCGGACGAGCACATTCGACACGACGGCAAGTCTGCTGCTCGACTCCAGTAAAGCCGATGACACTCTGTACAAGCTCGGTGCGGTTTCGAAGCTGACTGCCTTGTCGACGCAGCTGCTCGACTCTGCCGAACAGGACGCAAACCAGGTCACTTCGCTGAGTGCTCAGGGTGAAGTAGCAGCGACAATCCTCGAAGAGGCCAGGGCTGATTCCGAAGAAAAGCTCGAGGCGGCGACCGCTGCGGCTGAAGCGGCTGCGGCCGCTGTTGCCGAGCAGGAAGCCCACGAAGAGACCCTTCTTGGCCAGCTTTCTCTGCTCAAGGGGCAGACGGCATCCGTCGAAGAGGGTTATGCGGCGGGCGTTGCCGAGCGGGCCAGGCTCGCGGCGATCGAAGCTGAAAAACAGCGCAAGGCTGCTGAGGCAGCAGCGGCTGCTGCAGCGGCGGAAGCAGCTAAGAGGCCCAGCACCGGTGGCGGTGGCGGTGGCGGCGGTGGAAGCGCCGGTGGTGGCGGTGGCGGTTCTAACGCGGGCGCGACTGGCACCTACTTCCAGGCCTCATCACAGGGCTGGTGGCGTCCGCTTCCCGGTGCAATCACGTCCTGGTATGGCCCTCGCGCAACGCTCTGCGGCGGTACCGGTTGTTCGCCGAACTTCCACGCAGGCATTGACTTCGGTAACGCCTGTGGCAGCGCCGTCAAGGCCGTCCACGGTGGACGGGTCATCTCTGCCGACAACGCCGGCGGTTTCGGTTACCGAATCATCATCGATCACGGCGGAGTCACGTCCACGTACGGTCACCTCAGTGCGGGGTCGTTCCGGGTCGGTGTTGGGCAGCAGGTGTCCGGCGGACAGGTGATCGCGAGCGTCGGCAAGACCGGTGTCGCAACGGGCTGCCACCTCGACCTCAAGATCAATGGCGGCTCCACAAATCCGGCTCCGTTCCTCCGCGGCAAGGGTGTCTCGATCTAGAGACGTGGCCCTCGGAACGAGGCGCGGTAGGCTAGCTCTGTGACCGGAGACAATCTGCTCGGAATGCCAGAGACCCGACTCCCGTTTGAACCGGAGGTCGTGGACGCCCTCGATCGTGCCACGACGACGGATGACATCGCTGCGGTTGCGGCGAAATACCCGAAGTCCTCGCTGGCATGGGCTCGACTGGCGGAGGCGACGTTCGATCGAGCGGACCCGATCACCGCCTACGCGTACGCGCGGGTCGGCTACCACCGGGGGCTCGATGCGCTTCGCAAGGCAGGCTGGCGTGGCCAGGGTCCCATTCCGTGGAACCACACGCCGAACCAGGGTGTTTTGCGCTCGCTGTATGCACTCCGCCAGGCGGCGGATGCCATCGGTGAAACCGACGAGGTCATTCGGCTGACCGACTTTCTCCGTGACGCAGACGAGACGGCTGTGGCGCGAATCGAGAGCGAAGGCCAGCCGTCCGAGCCGCAGCCGCCCACAGAGGCGTTTTTCATTCGCGGTCAGGACTAGTCACAGTTGCGCCAGTCAGGCGCGAAGCGTTCTACACGCACCAAGTTTTTCCGCAGCAAGAAGCATCAGGTCAAAAGGGAGCATCCGTAATGCCAGCAATCGTGATCGTCGGCGCCCAGTGGGGCGACGAAGGCAAGGGTAAAGCTACCGACCTTTTGGGTAGCCGAATCGACTATGTCGTGAAGTTCAACGGCGGTAACAACGCCGGTCACACAGTCGTTGTCGGTAACGAAAAGTATGCTCTGCACCTGTTGCCGTCCGGCATCCTGACCGAGGGTGTCACGCCGGTGATCTCGAACGGTGTTGTCATCGACCTCGAGGTGCTGTTCTCCGAGCTCGAGGCGCTCAACGCCCGCGGTGTTGATGTGTCCAAGCTCAAGGTCAGCGCCAATGCGCACGTTATTACGCACTACCACCGGACGCTCGACAAGGTGACCGAGCGGTTCCTGGGCAAGCGCCAGATCGGGACGACTGGGCGTGGAATCGGGCCGGCATACGCAGACAAGATCAACCGTGTCGGCATCCGGATCCAAGATCTCTTTGACGAGAACATCCTGAGGCAGAAGGTCGAGGGTGCCCTCGACGTCAAGAACCACATGCTGCTGAAGATCTACAACCGCCGGGCGATTTCGCCGGACGAGATCGTGGATGACCTGCTCTCCTACGCTGAGCGGTTGCGGCCGATGGTGGCCGACACCGCACTCGAGCTTCACCAGGCGCTTGAGCGTGGTGAGATCGTGCTGTTCGAGGGTGGGCAGGCGACGATGTTGGATGTCGATCACGGCACCTATCCCTTCGTCACCTCCTCAAATGCGACATCGGGTGGAGCGGCGACCGGTTCGGGTGTTGCACCGAACAAGATCGATCGGGTCATTGCGATCGTCAAGGCGTACACGACCCGTGTGGGAGCAGGACCATTCCCGACCGAGCTGTTCGATGCGTCGGGGGAGTACCTGCGGTCGAAGGGCTTCGAGTTCGGAACCACCACGGGGCGTCCGCGTCGGGTCGGCTGGTATGACGCACCGATCGCCCGTTATGCGGCGCGGATCAATGGTGTGACCGATTTCGTACTGACCAAGCTCGACATCCTCGATGAGCTCGAGACGATTCCCGTGTGTGTTGCCTATGACGTCGACGGGGTGCGGCACGAGGAAGTTCCCGTTTCGCAGTCGGACTTCCACCACGCGAAGCCCATCTACGAGGAATTCCCCGGCTGGAAGCAGGACATCAGCGGGTGCCGGACCTTCGAAGAGTTGCCGAAGAACGCGCAGGACTATGTGCTCGCGCTCGAGGCGATGAGCGGTTCGCGGATTTCTGCGATCGGTGTTGGCCCTGGTCGCGATGCGATCGTGGTGCGTCACGACCTGATCGACTAAATCGATGGGCGAACCTGTGACGGATGCGACGATGCATCCGTCTGTTGATGCGGATGCTTCTTCTGCCGATGGAGCTGTCAGCCCTTCTGCTGACGGTCCCGCCGATGGATCTGTCAGCGACGGTTCTTCCGCGGAGCCGAGGGGTTCTTTGCTGAGCCGGCTTCCGGGCATCCTGCTTCGTGTTGTCAGCTGGGCTGTGCTCATCGGCTGTGGGTTGCTGATCATCGGTTTTGTGCTTGTGCCTCGGCTTACCGGATCCACGCCGTACACGGTGTTGACCGGGTCGATGCGTCCGTCGATGCCACCGGGAACAACGGTTGTGGTGAAGCCAATCGACTTTGCTGCGATTTCCGTTGGCGATGTCATCACCTACCAGATTTCCTCCGGTGAGCCGGAGGTCGTGACGCACCGGGTGATCGGTGTGAATGTGACTCCCGAGGGAGTCCGGCTTGAAACGCAGGGTGACGCGAATCCGGTTCCTGACCAGGAGCTCGTTCGTGAGGAACAGGTTCGTGGCAAGGTTTGGTACTGGCTTCCGGTCATCGGATACGTCACCAACGGAGTCACGAGCGACACCCGTACCTGGCTCGCTCAAGGGCTGGGCGTTGCGCTGATTGGCTACGCGGTGGTGACGCTTGTGGTCACGGTGGTTCGTCGGAAGAAGGGCGCTCCGGGCGAAGACAAAGCCGCCGTGACCGACGACCAAGCCGCCGCGACGAACGACCAAGCCGCCGCGACGAATTCCGAGCCTGTGGCTCGGGTTGGCTCACCTGCGGCGGACTACTCATTCGCTGACGATGCACGCGCGATGAACGCTTCAGCCGCGATGACCGGATCGGCCGCGACGGACGTTCCATCCGCTCACGAACGATCCGCTGACGATGCACGCGCGATGAACGCTTCAGCCGCGATGACCGGATCGGCCGCGACGGACGTTCCATCCGCTCACGAACGATCCGCTGACGATGCACGCGCGATGAATGATTCAGCCGCGACAAGCGCTTCAGTCTCGACTGATGATTTAGCCACGACGGACATTTCAGCCGCAATGGACACTTCAACCGTCGAGAAGCTTGCCCCCATCGCTATCGCCGAGCGCCCCACCTTGTCCGAGCTCCCCGAGTCCGCCAAGCCCGGCGAGCCTGTCAAGCCCTCCGAGTTCCCCGAGCCCACCGAACTCCTCGAGCCGTCCGAGTTCCCCGAGCCCACCGAACTCCTCGAGCCGTCCGAGTCCGCCGAGTCCGCCGAGTCCGCCGAGTCCCCCAAGCCCGCCACGGTGCCCGCGTCCGAGCGGGGGGCCGACACCCTCAGCGAGCTTCCCACCCGTCGGAGCCTCAGGCGCGAGCGTGGCGAGCGTGGCGATCGGGCAGACGGCATCGGCGGTCAGTCGCGCTAGCTCTTCCGCGGCATCGGCGACGCGAGATCGGGGATTGTCGCGCCGCCGTCACTCAGGATGCGGTCGAGGTGTCAGGTGTCAGGTGTCAGGTGTCAGGTGTCAGGTGTCAGGTGTCAGGTGTCACCACCGGTGCGCGACGTCGACGACGAGACGGCTTCCACCTCCCGGGCCGTCCAGGATGAACGTGCGGAATGGCAATCGTGCACGAACCCCGAGCCCGAAGGTGCTTTGCCCTTCGAAGCTACCGGCGAACGCGACCTGGCGGAATGTCTCGTACCCGGTGACGTTGAGCGCCTCACTGTCGTTTGCGGGGTTGTATGTCACGGCCATGTTGTTGTTGATGTCGTAGTCGGGCGCGAGGGCGATGACCTGAAGATCAGCGGCTCCACGGAGGGGAACGGGTGTACCCGACCCATCCTGGACGACCTGCGATACGTAGCGGACATCGAACCCGAGGATGTCTCCTCGGACGTCGACGACGAACCGGTCAAAGCACGGGTGCTCACCCGGCCGAGCGTTTGTGATCGGTGCATCGGGTGCTGAGAGACTTTGGCTGTCGGGGAGTGACCCCCAGGTAATGCCGCAGTACGGAGCTGCCGTCGCGGCGATGCTGCCTGCGCTGAGAAAAACGGCACCCATCAGTGCGCTGATGATGAGTGCAACGGAACGCTTCATTGCGATCCATCCCTTCATGAGAACTGTTGAAACGGATGCTACGCCGGTCGCCGTGTTCGCGTGCCCGTCATAGATCACGGTTTGGGCGTCAGTCACGCCAGCCCCCGCACGGTCGTCCCCTCAGCGTGTGCGGTCGGTGTGCGCGACCCCTTAGGTGTGCCCGACCCTCAGGTGTGCGTGACCCGTGTGCCCGAACTTTAGGTGTGCGCGACCCGTGTGTGCCCGAGGCCCCTGTGTGGCTCAGAATGGTGGTTCGTTGGGGTCTGCTGACTCGTCGTCTGGTGCCTCGTCGCGGTTCTCCGTGTCGTTTCTCTCCCTCTCACGTTTCTCTTTCTGGGCGTCGAGGAGTCGGGTGTAGACGTTGTTCAGTCGGGTGTCTTCCTCCTGTGCCTGGGTTGACGGGGCATCCGTGTCGTCCGGAGCGCTTCCGGGGCCGGGATTCGAAGGCTTTGGTGGTGCCGCTTTCGCCGGTGGGATCGGGTTGCGCACTGGGTTCTCGGGGTGGGTGAGGTATTCCCGTCCGTGGGGTGAGGTCCATTTCAGGATCCCGTCACCGAGTTGCTCGACGTTCCACCCGGTTTCGTGTTTCAGTTTGTGGTGCTTGGGGCAGAGGCTGGCGAGGTTGTCGAAGTCGGTGTTTCCGCCGGTCTCGTATGGGTCGGTGTGGTCGATATCGCTGGACACCGCTTTGCGGGTGCAGCCGGGGAACCGGCAGTACCCGTCGCGGTACCGGAGGAACCGTCGCATCGCTTTCGATGGGGTGTATTTGGTGTGGCCGAGGGACAGGGCGACTCCGGTTTCGGGATGGGTCAGGATCCGGCTGAACTCCGGTGCCTGGGAGGCGAGTTCCCGTGCGGTGTCCGGGTCGATGGGCCCGTATCCGTCGAGGTTGCCCGGTTCCACACTTTTACCGAGGAGGGTGAGTACCGGGACGGTGACCATCACCGTGGGCACGATCTTCCGGAACGCGGTCGCGGGGTCGCGTCCCGGCCCTGACCGGCTTGGCCTGCGCCGATCACCGGTGTCGGTGTGCCTGCGTGAGGCGTCGTCGTCGACGGCCGTGTTTCCGATTCCCGTGTCCGTGTCCCTACCCGTGCTGGTGCCGGAGCTGCTGCCGTTGCCGTTGCCGTTGGGAGCATCGGAGTGCGGGTCGGTGTAGGGATTGCGGGTGCCGAGGCCGGTGCCGAAGAGCCGGGTGCCGGTGGGGTCGGGCAGGGTGAACTCACCGGTGAACGCCTCCATCATCGCCGCGAACACCACATCGGCGTCCAACTGGGACAGGGTGCGTGGTTCGAGCGGTGATTGCAGTTTCATCGACTGGGCACGGATGGTGTCGAAGATCGTTTCCGCGGCCGGTGCGGTGGTGAACAGGTTCAGCCAGGCCATTCCGTCCGGTGCCGGGATCAGTTCTACCCGCCGATCGGTTACCGACTTCCGACACCGGGCGACCGCGGATTCCGGGCACAACCGTTCCCGCAACATCCTCGTCTTCTGCCGAAACCTCGCCACCGTCATCGTCCGGGCGAACGGCAACGCCTTCTCTTCGAGCTCCGTCGCTTCCTCGGCGGTGAGGGTGCTGGTCTGGTCGACCAACTGCTGGGCATGCCGGTAACTGATGTCTCCCTCCCGCAACGCCGTGAGAGTGGCCGGCAGCCGGTGCATCAACGCTTCGCTGTCATCGATCAACGCGGTCGCCGTGCGTTCAGACACGCGCAAAACACACGCCAGTTCAGCCGTGAACGACCGCAACGCCAGATCCCGGCGCTCCGCTGCGCGTTGCGCCACGGTCTGCGTCGCTGGCCGGGCGGTGTCGAGAACGCCCTCCTCTGCGCTCAGCGCGAGGGTCCTGGCCCGGTCGATGAACTCCGCCTTCCACGCCGCCTGACGGGCCTCCAACCGCTCCACCTGCCCTACCGCCTCAACCAGCGCCGTGCACGTGTCAGCAATCCGCGCAACCAACGTCGGCTCAGGCTCAGCCTCGGGCTGAGATTCCGAATCGGAATCGACATCGGGCTCTACGCCCGCACCGGCATCCGCATCGGGCGCTGGGTCGGACTCGGGTCCGAATTGTCGCTCGGGCTCGGGCGCAGCGACGGTATTGCGCTCTGGGCTGGTAGACCCCGACTCCGGTTCCGCGTCGGGATCGGGTTCCGACTCCGGTTCCGCGTCGGGATCAGGAACTGGCACAAGGGCGTCGGGATCGGGCCGAGACTCGGACTCCCCATTGGGCTCAGGCTCCGACTTCGGCTCTGAGCCAGGCGCGAGTCTCTGCTCGGACTGCGGCCCGCGCGAAGCGGCATCCGCACCGCTATCGGGTGGATCGTGATTCTCGTCGCCCGGAGGATCGACGGCTCTGTCGTTGTTTTCCATACCACAAGTCAACACCACACCACTGACATCACTTCGACTCAAAGGTAAGAGTAGGTCTAATAAAAACGAAAGTGTGTTCGATCCAGACGAGCTGGCCGGGCCCGTCCCTCAGCTTCTCGGAGGAAGTCTGATCGGCGACGGTCGCACCTGATTTGTTCGACTTGAAGCGAGATGGAACCCCTTCCTCAAGCAATCCGAAAGATGGCGTGATCACGCTCTCATCCGCGGTATGTGGCAAATCTTGCGCAAACCTTGTGTGTTTGTCGAAGAACTGTCGGAACCTTGCGGATCCGGCTGGGTTGTTCTTGATCGAGGACGGGAAATATCGATCTTGTTGGAAGCGAAAGCGGAAAACACCCACAGACTCCGGTAGCTCCTCCGCTGCCAGGCCCAGAGAAAGAAGCACACCATGAAGAAGTTCAATATGAAGAAGACAACGACAGCCGCAGTCGCCGCAACAGTCGGTGCGGTCCTCCTCCTCGGTGGAGCTGGCACCCTGGCTTACTGGAACGACAGCGCGACCAGCGCCAAGCAGACCATCTCCTCTGGCTCGCTCGACCTCGGCGCGATCACCGCTGACAGCCAGGCGTGGACAGTCACCAACGGAACCCGCGCCGCCGCTCCTCTCACGGGTTCAATCGTTCCCGGTGACGTCCTCACCACGGTGATGGAGGTACCGGTTACCCTCACCGGCCAGAACATCGAAGCGGTTCTCACGGTCTCCGACCCCGAACTCGTTGCTCAGGCGGGCACCAGCGCGGCTTCCGTCGCTGAGCTCCTCGCCGCACTCGACGCTGAGGTCACTCAGGTCGGCGACGACGAGGCAGGCTCAACCAGGATCATCGGCGCGATGGACGGTACGGTTCCCGTGACCATCACGGTCACCTTCGACTCCCTCACCGCCGGGCAGGTCGCACAGCTGCAGACACTCGACTTCACCGTCGACTACGAGCTCGTGCAGCAGGCGGCAACCGCTGCCGCCCCGGCCACACCGGCTAAGTAAGTAGCTTCACCTGCAGCGGAGGCGGGATCAGCCCCGAAGCTGATCCCACGGGCCCTGTCGTGTTCACGACATGGCAGGGCCCATATATCCGCACTGAACACCCGCTCGACCCGCTCGACCAGCACCCCCACTCACTTCACCACCGCACGAAAGGAACCCCATGAAGAAGTCGACTCGCACTCTCATCGGAGCTTCCATCGCTGCGGTCCTCGGTTCCACCCTCCTTCTCGGTGGCGCCAACACCCTCGCTTTCTGGTCTGACAGCGAAACCAGCGTCGCCCATGAAATCCAGTCGGGTCAGCTCGACCTCGGTACCATCGGTCTCGGCGACATCGACGCCAAGATCGTGCAGCGCACCGACGGCAAGACCAACATCGGTACCCCGGTCAAGTACGCCGGCGGATCGATCGTTCCCGGCGACGTCCTAATCGCCACGGTGAATGTTCCCGTGGCACTCGTCGGCGACAACATGAAGGCCACGTTCACGCTCGTCCCGAACGTGGAGGCTGTCTCAACAGCAAAGCCCGCCGACGTCCTTCTGAAGAATGCCCTCACCAAGACGGTTACTGGTGTCGGCGCAGCCACCAGCAAGCTTCCACTGGTTGCAGAACCGACCGGCGGACAGTCGGTCACCCTGACCCCCACGACGCTCGACCAGCAGGCCAAGGTCGTCAACGGCAAGAAGGTACTCCCCGTCGTCGTCGAGATCGCTTTCCCGTGGGGAACCCCCGGTCAATACAACGACACCATGGGCGGACAGGTCAAGCTGTCAGCCACATACTCCCTGACGCAGGTTGCGGGTTAGATCACGTGGTAATCCACACAACGGCCGAACGCCGAAATCACAAGAGGCCGCTCATCGGAGCGGCACTTGCGTTGGTGGCGGCGGCAGCCCTCATCGGTGGACCGGTGACAACAGCGTCGCTCAACGACTCCACGTCCAGTGTCATCGCCGATGCAACGGGTGGAAGCCTCACCGTTGATGTGCTTTCCTCCAGCTGGGAAACTGTCGCGATCTCGGCCCAGCCGGCCAATTTGTCGCCGCGGGGCACTGGCGGAATCGTCCCAGGCGTCCGTGGTCAGAAAATCACCTTCACCGTCACCAACTCGGCCACGTCGGCCACCCCGGCCGCGCTCAGTGGAACGATCTCGGCGACGAAAAACAACACCCTCAAGGCCCTCGAAGCTAATGGACTTCAGTACTCGATAGTCCCAAGTGCCGGTTGTCAAGCGGATGCCGTCACCACGGTTGGTGAGACGGTCCAGGCGAACATCAGAACCACCACATCGCTCGCAAAAGGCGCCACCTGCACCTTCGCCATGACGCTCTCGATTCCCTGCTCAGGTGCGTCGTGTGACGCCGCAGCGTGGAACCTGAAGGGAATTCGCCTCACCGGCATTCCGGCCTTCACCGTCAATGCCACGCTCACTCAGGTGGCGAGGCAACCATGACACGGAACAGCAACTCCATGACTCGTCACCCAAACAGCAAGCCCACCAAGAGCACCAGGTCCAGAACTGCCGCTGCTCTCGCCGTCATCGTTGGCCTTCTGGCCGTGGGACTGCCCGCAGCGACCACCGGTGCCAACCTCACGAGCAACAAAGCTGCCACCTCAGCCACGACCACCGCGGGTGACTGGTGTGCTGTGCCGGGAGCATCCCAGTACAAGAACGTGTACAGCCTGAACGACGCGACGACATTTGATTCGTTCGCCCTGTCAGCCACCAGCACCACGCATATCGCGGTCATTCCCGTTGCCAACGACGGCAGTTTCCAGCCTGTGGAGCCGATCGCCGGTAACGTCGTCGCGGGTCCGCCGGCTACTGGCGCTGTGGCCGATCAGCTCGGTGTGCGATTGTGGGGCTGTGGGCAGACCTCGATGAACGGGCTCAACGTCAAGGCCACAGCCTGGCGCGGCAACTACCCCAACGGCGAAGGGCTGAACTGGAAGAGCGGTAAGGCCCCGGTCCTCGGATCCTTTGCATCGGCACGGTTGAACCCCGCCGCCAACGCCACAGGCGTTGGACCGGAGCTTCGCGACCTGCATCGCGGAGCTACGGGAGCCACACGGGGAAACCCGAATCCGACCACAATGCGCTATTCGTGGCTTCTCGACGAAGCTCGTACCAAGAACGGCGCACGCGCCGCAGCAGATCCCGTGTGTGTTGTTCCCTCGCGGGGAGACGTCGAGGAGTGCACAGTCGCGCGTGGAAACGGTGTTGTCGGCACCGAGGCCTTCTCGATGGACGATTCCCTGGGCTCACTCAACGCGATCTCGGGAAACTCGGTCACCTACCTCGGCGAAAAGTACTACGCACCGGGTGGAACCTGGCCCACTACGACCAAGCAGCAGGCGCAGTGCGATGTTCTGGAATTCCCGTGGTGGGGCTGGAAGACGGTGGACGTTGACGGCACGTCCTGTCCGCGTGACACGTTGGTTACGAGATACCAGAACTTCCGCATCACTCCGGTGACCACACCGAGTGCTGCCCCGCTCGCAACCCCGACCACCCTGCCGACGGTTGCGGCGGGCGACCCCCAGCGGGTCCTCCGTGACACCACTGGAAACGCCGTCCAGTACGTCGTTCTCGAGTGGTGGGGCACTCTCCCTCCTCAGAATCTCGCAGTCGAGGTGTTCGTCAAATGACCAGACATCTTCTGACCCGCCACTGCTTCGCCCGCATCGCCGCAGCCCTCATCGCGATCGCAACGGTCAGCATCCTCGGTCTCGCTGCTGCTCCCACAGTCGCACACGCTGAAGGTGACGACCGCGCGCTTCACCTCACCCGCATCGACGGCAGCCCGGTCGGCACACTGTTCAGCGACTGGGTGATGGTCCCGGGCGACAAAGTAAGTACGACAGTCATCGCTCACCGAACCGGCGAGGGCGACTCAAACCTTCTCATCACCCTCGGTAGCTGGTCGGATGCCGCACGCACGACAGCCGCCGCCGTTGAAGAAGACGTGCTGATCAGCATCCGCACCAAAGGAATCGAACTCTCGTCGACGGCATCCGCTCTGATGACGGGTGCTGCCGTCTTCGACCTGGGACGCAGCGCGGCATCCTCGGTCCCCATCGAGGTGACCTTCGAGTTGCCTTTCTCCTCGGGCAATGCCACCCAGCAACAGAGCATCGACCTGTCACTCATTGTTACAGCAGCAGATCTGCCGGAGTCCACACCGACGCAACCCGCGACTGACGACCCCCTCGCCTCCCTCATCCCGAATCTTCCGAGCACGGGAACGTCTGCCCGCGACCTTCTGATCGTCGCCGCGATCGTTACCACAATCGGACTCCTCTTTCTGGGGGGTAAGCGAAAAACTTCCACACCCTCCCAGTCCCACTAAGGTTTAGGGAGCGTGACAGGGGGTCACGCTCCACATCAAGGCAGCTAGCTCCCTTGCCAGTTGGTGTGCCGGTCTGGGAATAGCGGAAAAATGTCTGAACGTACTAGCCGCACCGCCGTTGTGATCGAAGACGATGGCGACATTCGTGGCCTCATCGAAACTGTGCTTCGCCAAGCCGGGTTCGATGTTTCGTCGACCGCAGACGGGGCCGAAGGCGTCGAACTCGTCCGCACACTGTCGCCCAGCGTTGTAACCCTGGACATCGGACTCATCGATATCGACGGGCTCGAGGTCGCACGCCGTATCCGGCTGTTCAGCGACTGCTACATCGTCATGATCACCGCACAGGGCGACGAAGCGGACCTGCTCTTCGGCCTCGAGTCCGGCGCCGACGATTACGTCGTCAAACCGTTCCGGCCACGCGAACTGCGAGCGCGCATCGGCGCGATGATGCGCCGCCCCCGCAGCTCGGCTTCGTCAGATCAAACGGATGCCGCGGGCCAGGCGGGTGCGCCTTCACCGATTCCTGAAACGCAGCCGATCGGACAGTCAGCCACCCAGGTGCCGGGCCAGACAGGGCCGGCGTCAGGACAGACGCGCGACTCCTCCTCGACAGCGCCGATATCGGTGCGCGAAGCGAACCCGGTGACACTCGGCAATCCTGCTGACGACGACGCTGGCGAACTGGTGTTCCGCCACAACGGGATCACGCTCAACGCAGACACCCGCACCGTCGAGCTCAACGATTCCGAGCTCGACCTGACGCGGACAGAGTTCGACCTGCTCCGGTCGCTGCTGAGCAGTAAGCGCCGGGTGCGCTCAAAGGCGGATCTCGTTCGCGAACTCCGCGATGAGGAATATGTCGCGAACGACTTCGTCAGTGAGTCGGAGGAGCGAGCGATCGAGGTTCACTTCGCAAACCTGCGTCGCAAACTGTCCGATGACCCCAAGCGCCCCCGCTGGGTCGAGACCGTGCGTGGAGTGGGATACCGACTGCCTCCGGCCCGCGAACCCGAGTTCCCAGCCTGATCTGCACTCGCTGAAGCTGCCTACTTCGCTGGCGGCTCGATGCGGCTCGATGCGCTCGATGCGGCACGAAGAGGCTCAGGACGCGACAGCGACGTCGGAGATTGACCACCGCACGGGGAGCGCGAGCAGGGTGGCTTCCCCGATTTCCCGAAGCATGGGAAGACCCCTGAGGGCGGCAGCGAAGTCTGCGCTGCGCACCGCATTCTCCAGTCCGGTTGAGAACGACGCCAGGCGGGTCGCGCCGATCATCCCGCTCGACACTTTGACGCTGAGAATGGCCGTCAGCGCGCCCCCGCTGTCCGCGGCGCGCAGACGATCGGCAATCCGCGTCACCCTGTCAGGCCACTGGTCCACGAACGCCTCAACGAACCGTGCTACCGCATCGGTGTCATTCTCGAGAGCCTCGAGCAGATCGTTGAGGGGTTTGTCGTCGAAAACAGGCAGATGCCCGGCGAGGATGAGGTGCTGGTCGTCCGGGGAAAACGTCACCGTGCCCCACTCTCTACTCAACCGGGCATCTGCCCTCGGACGGTCAGGGGAACCGTCCGGGGTCGTGGCCTCGGGTGGCCACTGGATTGAGTCTGACCGGCCCGGATCAGGATTGACGGATGCCAACCGTCAGGTTTTCTGCAAGATTGCGGAGCTTGATCAAGATTTGCGTAACACCCCCGCACGGGGGTCCTGATCTCACCGTGAGGTGACCCGTGAGAATCGCCGTACGCTGAGCGGCACAAAGATAAGAAGAATCACGGCAACGCCGATCAGAACCGCAACCGCAGGGTTCTGCTGCACCCAGCTGTCACCGACAGGAGTGCTCGGTGGGACATTGCCGAACAGCTCCCGCGCGGCCTGCACCAGGGATGTCACCGGATTCCATTCCGCGAACGTCCTGAGCGGACCGGGCAGAGTCTCGGCGGGAACGAAAGCGTTTGAGATGAAGGTGAGCGGGAACAGGACGAGGAACGACACATTGTTGATTACCTCCGGGCTCCGCACGGTCATCCCGAGATACGCCATCACCCAGGACAGCGCATAGGCAAAGAGGAGAAGGAGTGCGACAGCCGCAACAGCCTCGAGGAAGCTCGAGTGGATACGCCAGCCGACAATGAAGCCTGTCGCCATCATCACGACCATCGAGAGTGTGTTGATCAGCAGGTCCCCGTTCGTCCGTCCGACGAGCACCGCCGACGGACTCATCGGCAGGGTGCGGAACCTGTCGATGATGCCGTCCTTCAAGTCCTGTGCCATCGCCGAACCGGAGTATGTCGACCCGAAAACAACGGTCTGCGCAAAGATACCGGCCATGATGAAGTCGGCGTATGTGCTGCCGGGGATCTCGATCACTCCCGCGTACACGTAGGTGAAGAGAAGGACGAACATGATCGGCTGCAGGGTCGTGAAGACGAGGATGTCCGGCACCCGCTTGATCTTGATGAGGTTGCGCCTCGTCGTGATCCAGCCGTCATTGAGCCAGCCGACGATCGCTCCCGGCTGATGCGGAATGTCTATCCCGGGGGTGCGCGTTTCGGTCACGCCGACGTCCTCTTCCGAGTGCCGGCATCCGGTTCGTCGTTTTCCTCGTCGAGCTCTGCTGTGGCAATGTGACCCGTGAGCCGGAGGAAGACATCGTCGAGCGTCGGTCGTCGCATCCCCGCGTCGAAGAGTGCGACATTTCTGACGTTGAGCTCACCGAGGACGAGCTGCAAGGCCTCAGGCCCACTCTCGACACTCACGGTAACCGTGCGGGAGTCGTTCGATATCGCTGGTTCCACTGTGCCGAAGCGACGCAGAACCTCAACGGCGTCAACGACGTCGTCCGCTGTCACGAGGTTCAGCTCCACCCGCTGTCCGCCGACAGACGCCTTGAGCTCATCGGCCGTTCCCTTCGCGATCACCTTGCCCGTGTCGATCACACTGATGTCGTCAGCAAGCTGGTCGGCTTCCTCGAGGTACTGGGTGGTGAGAAGTACCGTCGTACCCCCGTCGACGAGCGACCTGATGATGTCCCACATTCCCAGCCGACTGCGCGGGTCGAGACCGGTGGTCGGTTCGTCAAGGAACAGCACACTCGGTCTCGTCACTAGCGCACCGGCAAGGTCGATCCGGCGGCGCATCCCTCCGGAGAATCCCTTCACCGGTCGGTTCTGCGCCTCGGACAGCTCGAACAGTGCGATCAGTTCCCGAGCACGCGCACGCGACGCCTTCGCGCCGAGGTGATAGAGCCGGCCAACCATGTCGAGGTTCTCGAACCCCGTCAGGTTTTCGTCGACCGCGGCGTACTGGCCCGAGACACCGATGATCGGACGGATGGCCTCCGGCCGTGCAACAACATCGATGCCGCCGATGGTCACTGAACCGCTGTCGGGAACGATAAGCGTTGTGAGCACCTTCACCGCGGTCGTCTTCCCTGCACCATTCGGGCCGAGAATCGCGGTGATCGTGCCCTGGGGCACAGAGAGATCCAGCCCGTCCAGTGCGTGGACCGGGTTGGCGCCCTTGGGGGAGTACGTCTTCCGAAGCTCGCGAGCTTCGATGAAACTCATCGTTCGACGATACCCCGCACGGCGCTCGCGGAAAAGAACCGGGTCGTTTCACACCACACTGAACCGCTCGGGCAGTGGCTCCCGACCGGTCAGCGCCATCAGCACCAGTTCGCCGTCGCCCTTCCTCGCCGCGATCCCCGCCGCGAGAGACGCCGACTCCTCGATCAGGTCAGGAGCGAAGTGCGCAACCTGGCCCGTTGCCCGCGCAATGTCGATGGAGTGAACGACCAGCTCGAACACCCGCGTCTTGAGGTACTCATCCAACGGAATGCCCATGCCGCCGAGCGACACCAGCCGACCGGCATCCTGCACCGAAATCAGGTCGAGTGCGCGCTTCGTGAGTGCCTCGATCCGGTCGATCGGGTGATCTCCGAGTGCTATCCCTGCCTGCACGCCACGCTGCGCGATCGCCTCGGGGTTCGTATAGACGAGGTAGATCTGCCCGTAGTAGTCGCCAGCTGTCTCCATGTCGACCTGCGTCGCCGGGTCGAGCTCGAGATAATCACCCACAGTGATGAGTGCCCGAGCCGCATGCCCGACAAGCGATCGGACGCTCCAGACGCCAAGTCCGAGCGTCTCCCACTGGTCGATCTTGATGCCGCGCACCACGTCGACAAACGCATCAGCCGCCCTCGAAAACTTCTCCGCCGTAGCCATGGTTCATGCTCGCACGAACTGCTGCCAGACTGAAAGACATGGCTCAGCTCGACGACCCCACCCCGCTCTTCTGGCTCGGTTCATATACAGCGGATGCCGGCGGCTCCGGCGACGGAATCAGCGCACTGCGCCAGGAAGAAACGGGCACGCTCAAGCCGGTGTCGCACTCGCAGGTCGAGTCGCCATCATTCCTCGCGAACCACCCGACACTGCCCGTGATCTACGCGGCGCTCGAGGGCTCCGGCCAGGTCGAAGCGCTTGCCAGACGCGGTGAGGCAGGACTCGTCCCGCTCGGCCGACCCCTCGAAGCGGGGGACTCGGTGTGCCAGCTCACCGTGACGCCCGACGGTTCGACCCTCATCGCCAGTTGTTACGGCGACGGCCGTGTGCTGCTCTTCCCGCTCGCTGCCAGCGGTGCGCTCGCCGGTGAGGGTGTCGTCGCTCCCGCATCCAACGACCCGTACGGAGATCCGCTCGCCGCCCGTGCGGCCGAACTGGAGAACACCGACTTCGGCGATGATCCCTTCGCGGAGCTCGCACTCCGAAAGGCGGTTGATGACGCCGCCGTGGATCGCCCGTCCCGCGCACACGCGTCGCTGGTGCTGCCGGATGGCCGCTTCGCAACGACGGACCTCGGCCACGACACGGTGAGGATCTGGCGTCGCTCCGGCGCCCGCCCGATCCTGAGCCAGGAGGTTGTCCTGCCGTTCGGTGTCGGCCCGAGGCACCTCGTGTTTCACCCGTCAGGACACGTTCACGTCATCACCGAGTACTCCAACGAGGTCTTCACCCTCGGACGCGGTGACGACGGTGCCTGGCGGGTCGTGTCCTCCGTGCGGGCAACAGCAGACTCTCTCGAAGACGGCGACAACGCCTCGGAGATCAGCGTTGCCGCATCACGGGAACAACTGCACGTCTCGATTCGCGGCACCAACCGGGTATCGACCCTTTCCATCGGCGGCGACGGTTCAACCGTGCGCGCGATTTCGGATGTCGACTCCGGCGGAGACTGGCCGAGACACCACGCCGAGTCTGGCCGCTTCCTCCACGTCGCCAACCAGAAGTCAAACGAGATCGCGACGTTCCTCCTCGACGCCCGCGGCATCCCGTCAAAGCGGATCGGCTCGATCGAAGCGGGCTCGCCGACCTGCCTGGTGAAGGCATAACGAGCCCTATGCTGATTCGGTGACCGCACGCATCCCGGACCCCGCGCCAGTCATCGGGCGGTTCATCCGACTCGATCCGATAACCCCAGACGACTATCCCGGCCTGTTCTCGGCGATCGCACACCCGGAGGTCTTCGCCGGCGGGTATGGCGGCGGGCCCCACGGACTGCCGGAAGACTTCGCCGCCTTCCGGAGCTTCGCCGAGTCGTACTTCGCTGTCGGGGGCAACCAGTCGTTCACGATCCGGCTCGTCGGCGGTGAGTCCGACGGCGTCATCGTTGGCACGTCGACCCTCGGCGATTTCAACGAGGCGAGTGAACACACCCAAATCGGCTGGACGGCATACGACCCACGGGTCTGGGGAACCGCGGTGAACCCCGAAGCCAAGCTGCTGTTGCTCGGCCTCGCGTTCGATAACGGATTCGGCCGGGTCACGATCCAGGCGGATGAGCGCAACGAACGTTCCCGCGCAGCAATCGCCAAAATCGGCGCCACGTTCGAGGGCCTCATCCGCCGCGATAAACGTCGCGCGGACGGCAGCTGGCGGACCACAGCGCTCTTCTCAGTGATCGTCGAGGAGTGGCCCGATGTGCGTGCCGGTCTGGAAACGAGGCTCGCTGCCTTCGACGGCCCGGTGGCCCTGGGCTGACGGATGCCCTTGGGCTGACGGTAGCCCTGCGCTGACCGATGGCGTCACTGACCATTGGCGTCGGCCAGGTCGTGCTCCCTCGGTGGGCAGGATCTCGTGGTTCGATG
This sequence comes from Mycetocola sp. Y442, assembly GCF_056898615.1. Lineage (NCBI taxonomy): Bacteria > Bacillati > Actinomycetota > Actinomycetes > Micrococcales > Microbacteriaceae > Mycetocola > Mycetocola sp. Y442. The sequence goes on along the minus strand of NZ_JBXHBV010000003.1, from coordinate 131,691 downwards.
GCTAATTTCCGCCAGTTGCCGATCCGCCCCGCGAGTAGATTGTTGAGGTGTCTCGCACTGCAACTTCTCTCTCCGTTCAGAATCTCGGAGACCCGTCCTCCGCCAGCGCACCATCGAGCCGGATCACCCTCCAGTTCATCGGCATGGGACTGGTCTGGGGCGCAAGTTTCCTCTTCATGAAGGTTGCGCTGACCGGGGTGTCCTTCGGCCAGGTCGCGTGGACCCGGATCCTGCTCGGCGCCATCACCCTCGGCATCATTGCGCTCGCGACCCGCGCGAGGCTTCCGCGCAACCCCAAGATCTGGCTGCACTTCACGGTGATCGCCATCACCTACTGCGTCATCCCGTACACGCTCTTTGCGTGGAGCGAGCAGTACATCTCGTCGAGCCTCGCGTCGATTCTCAACGCCGTCACCCCGATCATGACGGCGCTCATGGCGACGCTCCTCTTCCGGGTCGAGAAGCTCAGCGCCGGCCAGGTGCTCGGTGTTGGCATCGGCATCCTCGGTGTGATCATCATCGTCGCACCGTGGCAGGCCGGTGCCCTGATCGGCAACTGGCAGGGCCAGCTCGCGTGCATCGGCGCTGTCGCCTCCTACGGCTTCAGCTTTGGCTACCTCAAGAAGTTCCTCGCTCCCTATCGGGTGCCGTCGATCACCGCGGCGTTCATGTACATCGGCATCGCCGGGGTGATCATGCTCCTGCTCACCCCCGTCATCGCCTGGCAAAGCGTCGAGCTCGACATCTGGGTCGTGCTCAGCCTCGTCGCTCTCGGCGCCTTCGGAACCGGGATCGTCTACATCTGGAACATGAACGTCCTCGCGGCGTGGGGGCCGACGGCCACCTCGAGCGTCACATACATCACCCCTGTCGCCGGAGTGATCCTCGGGGTTCTCCTGCTCTCCGAGACCCTCGGCTTCAACGAGCCGCTCGGTGCTGTCATCGTCTTCGTCGGCATCCTGCTGACCCAGAAGCGAATCCGGTTGCCCAGGCGGCCCGCCTGACCCAGGGTCACCCTCGAGGATGACCCCGCGTCAACCTCGGGCACGATGTGCGGATGCCGGCTGGCGGCGAGTCTGGAATCATGACTTTTTCGACGCCCCAGTACCCGACTAACCAGCGCCCGTCTCACCAGTACGCAACACCTCCGATCACCTCGTTCTCCGCCCCGGCCATCCTGTCCGGTTCAGCGCTCGTGAAGACCTACGGTCCGAGCACAGCCCTCGCCGGAGTGGACATCCAGATCAGGGCCGGGGAATCCGTGGCCATCATGGGCGCATCAGGGTCAGGCAAGACCACCCTTCTGCACACCCTCGCGGGAATCACCTCCCCGGACTCCGGTCGCGTCGAATTCCAGTCGGCGGGTGGAGCCGTCGACGTCACAGCGATGAATGAGCGCGACCGCTCGAAGCTGCGTCGCGAGGCTTTCGGTTTCGTCTTCCAGCAGGGGCTCCTGATTCCGGAACTCACCGCCATCGAGAACACGGCTCTTCCGCTCATGCTCGCCGGGTACCCCCGGCGTGAAGCTGAGGGGCGCGCTCAGCACTGGCTCGGAGCCCTCGGCCTCGCCGGCCTGGAAACGCGCCGAATCGGCGAACTCTCCGGTGGGCAGGCACAGCGCGTCGCCATCGCCCGCGCCCAGGTCACCGGTGCGACCGTCGTGTTCGCCGACGAACCCACCGGGGCGCTCGATTCGGCAACGAGCGATGACGTGATGAGCGCCCTGCTCGGATCTACAGTTGGGCAGGGTCACGCCCTCGTCGTCGTCACGCACGATCAGACGGTTGCCGCCCGCTGCTCCCGGATCGTCCGGGTCCGCGACGGCCGGGTACTCCCGGACGCGACCGGGGTCACCGCCGGTGCGCCTGGCGCTGGCGCCGCTGGCTCGACGACCGGAACCACCGGGGTGTCAGCATGACCGCAACCGCCGCGTTCTCGCCGCAGACGGCATCCGCCCCTCGCCCTTCCGGGCGTGCGCCGATCGCCCGCCTGACCTGGCTGCTCGCACGACCGAGCGCACAGAGCACCGCGGTGCTCCTCTTGCCCGGAATCGCTTTCGCGGTCACGACGGCCCTCGTACTGATTGTGCTCGGCGGAGGACTCATGTTCTGGCGCTGGACTCTCGAGGACAACGCCGACGCGCCCATTTACCAGATGCTCAGTGTGCTCGCCCTGGTTCTGCTCCTCGTGCCGCTTGCCTCCCTCGGCGGCGCCGCGGCGAGGCTGTCCGCCCGGCGACGGGATGACCGTCTTGCCACGCTGCGACTGCTCGGCGCGACGCCGGGTGTCGTGACGCAGATGACCGTCCTCGAGTCAACGGCGATCGCCGTGCTCGGTTCTCTTGCAGGTATCGTGCTCTACCTGGTCGCGATGCCCTTCGTGGGCCTCATCCCGTTCGGTGGCGCTGCCATCGGCGCTGGGGAACTCTGGGTTGGCCCAGGGATTCTCGCACTCGTCGTCGTCGCCATCGCTGCGCTCGCTGCGATCAGCGCGGCGATCGGACTCCGCCAGGTGACGATCTCGCCACTCGGCGTCCGCACCCGCCAGTCCGCTCCGAAGATGCACTGGATGCGCCTCGTCATCGGTGTCGTCGCGATCCTCGTCGCCTATCTGCTGTTGAGTTCGATGGCGGGAATCGCCGATATGGCGCTCACCATTCTCGTCCTCGGTACCGGCATCGGGATCGGGATCGGCGTGCTGAACCTCATCGGCCCGTGGGCGCTGGGGATCGCCGCGAAGCTGTCACTCCGTCGTGCGAAGACGGCTGCGCAGCTGATTGCGGCCCGTGGCATCCTGGAATCTCCCAAGGCCGCGTGGAGGCAGGTGTCAGGCGTTGCGATGACGAGTTTCATCGCCGTCGTCGCTGGCACCGGGATCGCCTTCGTGAATACGCTCACTGGTGATTACGACGACGCCACGAGGCTTCTGCTCGCCGACGTGCGCACCGGCATCATCATCACCGTCGTCATGAGCTTCCTCATGGTGGCCTGTTCGGTCGGGGTGAACCAGGCAGCGAATGTCCTCGACCGCCGCGACCTCTACGTCAGCCTTGACCGGCTCGGGATGCCGCGCGAGGTGATCGAGAGTTCCAGGTCTCGCACGATCATGGGTCCGCTGCGGTTCGTCGCCTTCGGGTCAGCGCTCATTGGCGCTGTGCTCGTTCTGCCGCTCGTCGGGATCACCATTGTGATCGCACCGGCGTCGCTCCTCGTCATCGCCGGCTGCCTCATCGGTGGCGTGCTGCTGGTCTGGCTCTCGCTCAAGGCCACCAGCCCGGTGCTCACCAGGGTGCTCAGCCAGCCCGAGCGGCTCTAAGACCGGTGTTGCCTCGCGCCGTTCGGGTTCGGCGCGGGGCAGCACTGCGGGGGCAGGATTGCGGGGTGGTACTGAGGGGCAGCGCTGCGGGGGCAGCATTGCGGGCGGGCCGCTGGGCGGGCCGGCGAGACAGGCGCTGCCGGGCTGCACGATAGATTGAGTTCATGGCCGACACCGACGCAACAGCAGAGCTCCTCAGTTTGAGATCCACCATCGACAACATCGATGCCGCTCTGATCCACATGCTCGCCGAACGCTTTAAAGCCACCCAGCAGGTCGGCAGGCTCAAGGCCGAGCACGACCTTCCCGCCGCGGATCCCGAACGGGAGAAGCGCCAGATCACGCGGCTCCGTGCCCTCGCCGAAGACGCGCAGCTCGACCCGGCCTTCGCCGAAAAGTGGTTCAACTTCGTCGTCGCCGAGGTCATCCACCACCACGAGCAGATCGCGAACGGGGAGCGATGACCTGGAACCCCGCCGACCTGCCGGACTCAACGGGCAAGGTCGTCGCCGTTAGTGGTGCAAACGCGGGCATCGGGTTCTGGACCGCGTATCAGCTGGCCGGTGCCGGAGCATCCGTTCTTCTCCTCACTCGAAACGCTGAGCGAGCGGATGCCGCGGTGCGGGCAATTCGCGCACACGTGCCAGCCGCGGACCTCACGGTTGTGCCCATCGACGTCGCTGACCTGTCGAGTGTGCGCGATGCCGGCGCCCGGCTCGCGGAGTTGCCGCGCCTCGATGTGCTCGTGAACAACGCTGGGGTCATCCATGCCCCGCGGCACCGCGAGCAGACCGTGGACGGACTCGAACTCGTCACAGGGACGAACTTCTTCGGGGCGTTCGCGCTCACCGCCGCGGCTCTGCCCGCCCTCGAACGGACAGCGGCCTCGCGCGTGGTCTCGCTCGGGAGCCTCGCGACCCTGCTCGTTCGGCTCGACACGGACGACCTGCAGCTCGAGCGGCGCTATTCCGGCTGGACCGCGTACGCCACGTCGAAGATCATGCTCACCTCGTTTGCCTTCGAGCTCGACCGGCGGCTGACCGCGCGAGGAAGCAGCACCCGCTCGCTCGTCGCTCACCCCGGTTATTCGATCTCCGGTCGCACGAGGACGGTCCCCGGTGTGAACGAGCCGGCTCGATTCGATCGCTTTGTCGATACGCTGCAGACGCCGTTCACTCAGAGCAAGGAAGCCGGTGCGTGGCCGATCGTTCGGGCCGCGATCGATCCTGATGCCGTTGGCGGCTCGTTCTATGCACCGCGGTTCCTCGTCAGGGGCGAGCCGGTTGTGGCGCGACCGGCGAAGGTGACGACGAACCCGCGCATCGCTTCAGCCATCTGGGCCGAGGCCGAGGTCGCCACGGGGATGCCGCTGCTGTAGCGCGCTGTCGTGCGCGCCCGATCGCGTCAGCACTGGCACACTGGTGCCGTGGACACCTACTCAGCGATTCGTGACGCCGAACTCGCTCTTTTGTCACCCGCGGTGCGCGGCGACGCCGATCGACTGCGCGCACTGCTGCATCCGGAGTTCGTTGAGATCGGCCGTTCCGGTCGACGGTGGACCCGCGAGGAGATCCTCGGCGCGCTCGTCAGCGAGGATTCGAGCGAGGTCCCGGCCGTCGACGACTGGCAGTTCACGAACCTGGCCGACGGGCTCACCCTCGTCACCTATCTGATTCGAGGGGACGAGCGCGACAGCCGCCACTCGTCGCTGTGGGACACCTCGACCGGCGCACCGGTGATGCGGTTTCACCAGGGGACCGTGGTGGCGGGCCGGTAACCGGCAACCGCCCACGGCATCCGCTTCATAGCTCCGCCCCACGGCATCCGCTCACGACAGCGGTTTAACAGGAAATCGCACGGTTGTCAGGACGATTGTGCTGATGCTGTCCTGAAAACCGTGCGATCTCCTGTGCTGAGTGCGTCGGCCCGGCGGGGGTGCCGCCGGGCCGACGTTGCGCCTCTGTTAGGCCAGGCGCGGCACCAGCTGCCTCGCGGTCACCGACCGCGACTTGACCACGGCCAGGGTGGTGGCGGCGAAGGCGGCGAGCGTCCACAGGACGAGACCGGTGATCGCGGCCGGGAGGCCACCGCCACCCGCCACGACGGACTGGAACGCGTTCAGCGCCGGCTGCAGCGGCATGAAGCCGACCGCCGAATCGAGCGCCGCCGGTGCCGTCGCGATGATGCTCGTGGCGATCAGGACGAGCGCAACGATCATCGAGACAAACCGTCCGGCCCCGCCGAACACGGCGTTGAGGGCCTGGTTCGTCGACGCGAACGCGATACCGGCGAGGGCAGCGATGGCCGCGAAGCCGAACCAGCCGGCGGCATCCAGCTCCATCAACGGCTGGAGGATCGCAGCAACGAGCAGGCCCTGCACAGCACCGACGATCGCTCCGGGCAGCCACGCCTTGAACGCGAGGAGTGCCGACGGGCGGGTCGATCCGAGTACGCGCTGCGGAACAGCGCGCAGCACCAGGAAGCTCGCGAACGCTCCGAGCCACAGGGCAAGAGCCGCGAAGAACGGAACACCGCTCGTGCCGAAGGAGAGACCGTCGCCCTCGCCTTCAGCGACGATCGGAGTCGCGACGACATCGGCGAGCGTCTCGCGCTCGGTCTCGGTGTAGCTCGGGATGGCATCCGTCGCCTCGGCAAGCCCCGACGCCAGGGAGTCGACACCGCCGGCCAGGCCGGCAGCGCCGTCGGATACCCCGGTGGCACCGGTCGCGAGGTCTGCTGCACCGGTAGCGAGTTCGAGTGCGCCGGCGTTGAGGGTGGTTCCACCCGCGGCGAGTTCGCTGGCACCGGATGCGATCGTGCCGATTCCCGAGACGAGGGCTGGCATGTTGCTGGAGAGCTGAGTGGCGCCATTCGCCAGTTCGCGAGCGCCGGTCTGGAGCTGCGCCGTCTGTGCAGCGGCGGCCGGGTCCGTGGAGCCAGCCGCGAGGGCGGCGAGGTTAGTGCAGAAAGGATTCTCTGAACCGTCGGGCATCGGAAGGGCCGCCGACGCGCACTGGCTGGAAAGCGCAGCGAGCGCCTGCCCCTGCTGACCCATGCCGGCGATGAACGCGTCGATGCCGTCAGCGACACCGTTCGCGCCGGTGGCGAGCTGGCTCGTCGCGCCCGGAAGCGCGCTGGTCTGCTGCTGCAGCGTCGCGAGTCCGCTCGACAGCTGCGACACCCCATCGGTGTACTCGTTGATTCCCGTGGACAGGCTCGACACTCCGCCGGAGAACTCGGTGGTTCCCCCCGCGAGCTGGGCCGCACCATCGGCGAGCGAAGTTGCGCCGGTGGCCAGCTCCTTGGCGCCATCGGCAGCGGTTCCCAGCTGGTCGCCGAGCGTGTTGAACCCGATGTAGATGTTCTCGAGGTAGCTGGTCGTCAGTTCGTTGCCCACGACGCTCGCGGCCGTCGTGGTGATGACAGAGCTGATGGCGTCATCCACGAGGCGGCTCTTGTCGCTCGTCTCAACGTCGATGGTGGCCTTCTCGGCCTCAGCAGCATCGCCGGAGAACGAGGTAGCCGCCGCGGAGAAGTCCTCGGGAATCGTGACGACAGCCGTGAACCGGCCCGACTTCAGCCCGTCCTCGGCGTCCTTCTCGTCGGTGAGAACCCAGTTGTAGTTGGTGTCTTCAAGGTCGGCACCCGCGGCGCTTGCCGATGAGTCGCTCGAGCCTCCGCCGACGAGTCCGGCGGCGAGCTGCCGGCCGAGCGGCACGGTCTGGCCGTCGAGTTCGACTGGCTCGTCGAGGTTGACGATGGCAGCGGTCACCGTGTCGAGTCGCTCCTGGGGGTTCCAGAACGCCCAGACGAGCACTCCCGCAACCACGAGCGGGACGAGGAGGATGCCGAGGACCGAGCGCCAGGTGATGCGACCTGTGGCCCGTGAGGCCGTGAAACGTGCGAGTGGGGTGCTCATGCGGATACCTCTGCTTCGTGCGTGAGTTCTGAGTGTGTCAAGTCGACCCGGACGGCTGTCCCGACACCGGGAACGGCATCTGCCAGCGCCTCGGGGAATGCGGTGCCGACGGCAACCGCGAGAGTGGTCTCGTTCTTCGCCGCCGCGCCCTGGGCGGAGACGAGAGCGTCGTAGATGTTTCGGCGCGCAACGGCATCCGTCACCTGGTCAATGCCGTCGATCACGACCAGGCGCGGGTTCTCGCCGAGCGCATCGGTGAGGTCGCGGACCGGATCGGTTGCATCGCCGAGCGAGACGAATGCGACGCGCGATCGAATGGACGCCGCCCGCACGCCGGCAACGTACCCGGCGACCTTGAGGACGCCCGAGTCTGCCGCCATGCGTCCCGACAGGGTGAGGAGCAGCGCGGTGACGCTGGCATCGCGAGTGGAGGAGACCACGAGTGTGCCGTCCTCCGGCACCGAGAACGAGACGTTCTCGAACAGGGTGGTCGTGCCGGCGTCGAGGGACAGGCCCTCAGCGGTTGCGACATCCGTCGACTCGGGGCTCGGCCAGGTGCGCAACTCGATCTCCTTCGCGACACCCTCACCCTCGACGTCGAACGACGGCAGCACGCGGTCGAGCCACTTCGGGATCCACCACGCCTTCTCGCCGAGCAGGGCGAGCACGGCGGGGACGAGCGTCATCCGCACGATGAACGCGTCGACGAAGACGCCGACGGCGAGGCCAAGCGCGATGGGCTTGATGTTGGTGTCACCCTCTGGGACGAAGGCAGCGAACACGGCGAACATGATGATCGCGGCCGCCGTGACGACCTTCGCTGAGCCGATGAACCCTGTCGTGACCGATTCACGCGCCTTGCCCGAGTGGACGTAGTCCTCGCGCATGCGGGCGACGAGGAATACCTCGTAGTCCATGGCCAGACCGAACAGTACGCCCATCAGGATGATCGGCATGAAGCTGATCACGGGGCTGCCCGGCTGGATGTGGAGCGCCTCGGCGAACCATCCGTACTCGAACACCAGGGCGACGACACCGAATGACGCGCAGACGCTGAGCAGGTAGCCAAGCGTCGCCTTGATCGGCACCCAGATCGAGCGGAACACCATCGTGAGCAGGATGAGTGACAGGCCGACAACGACGACACCGAACGGCAGCAGCGCAGCACCGAGCTTGTCCGACACGTCGATGCCGACGGCAGTGAAGCCCGTGACCGAGAGGTCGACGTCATACTCCTCGAGGAAGTATTCGTGCATGTCACGGATCTCGGCGACGAGCGCCTTGGTCTCCGGAGAGTCGGGACCGCCGGTCGGAATGACCTGCACGATGCCGGTGTCAGCCGTCTCGTTCGGCGTCGCCAGGGGAACAGCTTCCACGCCGTCGAGCTTTTCGATCTCGCTCTTGAGGTCGTCCATGAGGCCAAGCGGGTCGTTCGATGTGACGATGCTGCCCGTAACGATGAGCGGGCCGTTGAAGCCCTCACCGAAGTGGTCGGAGACGATGTCGTAGGTGACGCGAGCCGGGTCACCCTCGGGCAGGCCACCGGCATCCGGCAGCGCGAGGCGCAGGCCGAGAGCTGGCGCGGAGGCGAGGCCGAGCACGGCGACGACGGCGAGGATCGTGACGATCGGGAATCGCGTCGCCGTCTTCACCCAGCCCGAGAAGAAACGGTTGGGGCGGTGGGCGGATGCCGGGAGCTCGCCAGCGTCTGCGACATCGACGTGTGCGCCGGAACGTCCCTCAGCGTGGGCGGCAGTGGCCTCCGCGTGCGCTGCAGCGTGGGCGCGGCGCGCCTTCCGCGTCGGCTTGGCCGGCTTCGGGCGCAGCCGCTCACCGGCGAAGCCCAGGAGCGCGGGGATCAGGGTGAGGGAGATGAGCACGGCGACGGCGACACCGGCCGCAGCGGAGATACCCATGATCGTGAGGAACGGGATGCCGGCAACGCCAAGGCCGACGAGCGCGATGATGACCGTGAGCCCCGCGAAGATGACAGCGCTGCCCGCCGTCGCGACGCTTCGGGCGGCAGACTCCTCGGTATCGAGGCCGTCCCTGAGTTGCTCCTGGTATCTCGAGATGATGAAGAGCGCGTAGTCGATGCCGACCGCGAGGCCGAGCATGAGCGAGAGCATGGGCGTCGTCGACGTGATCGAACCGAACGCCGTTGCGACGAAGATGAGGGCAACAGAAATGCCGACGCCGAGCAGGGCGGTCAGCAGTGGCATCCCTGCCGCGAGGAAGGAGCCGAGCGTGAGGAGGAGCACCACCAGTGCAACGCCGACACCGATGAGTTCGGTCGCCGTGAGGACCGGGAAGCTCGTGCTGAACAGCTGGCCGCCGAGCGCGGATTCCGAACCGTCCGGAAGTGCGTCAGCGATGGCATCCGCTTCTGCAATCAGGGCGTCTTTGGTTGCCTCGGTGACCTCGTACTGCGGGCCGTCGAGCTGGATGCTGATGAGTGCCGCGCGCTCGTCGTCGCTGACCGCGCCGTCGATGTTCTCGTCGAACGGCGAGACGGCGCTCTCGACGCCCTCGATGTCGTTGAGCGCGTCGACGCCGTCGGTGATGGCCGTTGCGACGGCCTCGTCGGTGACCTTCTCGCCCTCCGGCGCCACAATCGCGAGCTGTGCTGACGCGCCACTCACCTGCGGGAACGTCGTCGACAGTGAGTCGAGCGCACGCTGCGACTCGGTGCCGGGGATGGAGATCGAGTTGTCGAGTCCCTGGTTGAACAGGAGAGCGCCACCGCCGACGAGGGCAAGGATGAGGATCCAGGCGCCGACGACGATGCCGCGCGCGCGAAACGCCCAGCGACCAAGTGAGTAGAGCAGTGAGGACACGAGTCTCCTAGGAGGGCGGGGTGTGTGTGGGGTTACGCGTGAGATACACCGGCGTATTCAATACACGAATGTATCCGATACACTGGTGTATCGCAAAACTCTCTCAGTAAGGTGTCAGGGTGTCTCTTTCAGTCGAACAATCGGAAGCGCAGGGCGAATCCACGCGCCGTCGCAAAACCCGGGATCGTTTGATCGACGCCGCATACGAGGTGTTCGCCGAGACCGGGATTCACGCGGCATCAGTTGAAATGATCACCGAGCGCGCGAATTTCACTCGAGGTGCCTTCTACTCGAACTTCGAGTCGAAGGAAGAACTCTTCTTCGCACTCGCCGAGCGGGAGAACCGGCTGAGGTTCGAGCGCTTGCAGGAGGGCGTCGACTCGATTCTGCCTGGCGTCGATGTCGCGGCTGCGGTGACCGAGGGTACGCTCAGCCAGATCGTGATGCAGTTCCTCGAGCTGCAGGGCGATGACCGTCGGTGGTGCCTCGTTCAGTCGGAGTTCCGGCTGCTCGCCATGCGGGACTCGAGCGTCGCCTCGTCGTACCTCGAGTTCCAGCGCAACTTCCAGTCGCAGCTCGCCGCGAGGCTCGACGATGCCGTTCGATCGGTCGGACTCGAGTTCATCATCGATCCCGTGGATGTGACGCGGCTCATTCTCAACGTTTACGAAGCAGCGATGCAGGAGTCGATCCTCGAGGGAAGCAGCGACCTCAACATGGCGAGGTCGCCGATCGTGCTCGGCACGCTCCCGCCGCTGATCCAGTCGCTGACGCGCGCGCTGTAGCGCAGCATCCGTACCAGCCGCGGTTGCTCGGCCAGAAATGGCTGAAGGGTTCGTGCTCGGCCAAAATCGGCTGGAGTTTCTCGGGAATCGCGACCGTTTCTGTCCGAGCGCGGAGGAATGCACACCGACAGCGAGCATTTGTGACCGACCAGTGGACGCGACCGCACGCCCGGTACACGAAAATGGCCCCCTGCCCGGAAATACCGGGCCTCAGGGAGCCATTTTCGGTAAAGCGAGTGGGCGCTAGCCGACCGTCGGGCCGAACGCCGCCGGAAGTGTGGCCGTGTGCACCGAACGCAGCTCATCGACCGTTGCGGTGAAGAGGTCCTGGATCTCGAGTGCCGGTGACGCCTTGTCGGTCACGCCGATGCGCAGGACCGGGTAGTCGCGCCCCTCGCAGAGTCCGCGGAACTTGACGTCGTCCTCGCGCGGAACCGACACGAGCACACGCCCGGTCGACTCGGAGAACAGTGCGGTCGCTACGTCGACGCCGTCGCGCTCGACGATCTCGCTGAGCCAGACGCGCGCTCCGACGCCGAAGCGCAGCACGCTCTCGGCGAGTGCCTGGGCGAGGCCACCGTCGGAGAGGTCGTGCGCCGATGCGATGATCGACGACTGGGCGCCGGCGTGCAGCAGGGCGGCGAGGTCCTTCTCGCGGTCGAAGTCGACCTCGGGCGGAAGTCCGCCGAGGTGGTCGTGGATCGTTCCGGCCCACGCCGAGCCCGAGAGCTCCTCGCGGGTGATGCCGAGCAGGTAGATGTTGTCGCCCTCGTCCTGCCAGCCGCTCGGCACGCGCCGTGCGACGTCGTCGATCACGCCGAGCACGCCGACGACGGGCGTCGGGAAGATCGGGGTGTCGCCGGTCTGGTTGTAGAACGACACGTTTCCACCGGTGACGGGCACCTCGAGCGCGAGGCAGCCATCCGACAGGCCTTCAACGGCCTGCGAGAACTGCCACATCACCTCGGGGTTCTCCGGCGAGCCGAAGTTGAGGCAGTCGGTGACCGCAGCGGGCACCGCACCGGTGCAGGCAACGTTGCGGTACGCCTCGGCGAGAGCGAGCTTCGCACCGAGCGACGGGTCAAGCTGGCAGTAGCGACCGTTGGCATCCGTCGCGATCGCGAAACCGAGGCCGGACTCCTCATCGACCCGGATCATCCCGGCATCGTCGGGGAACGCCAGCGCGGTGTTGCCCATCACGTAGTAGTCGTACTGGTTGGTGATCCAGCTCTTGTCGGCGAGGTTCGCCGAACCGAGCAGCGCGAAGAACTGCGAACGCAGCGTCTCGGCATCCGTCGGACGTTCCAGAGCGGATGCCGTATCCGCCTGCAGCGCGTCGAGCCAGGCCGGGTACGCAACGGGGCGCTCGTACACGGGTCCATCGACGGCAACGGTCGACGGGTCGACGTTGACGATCTCCTCGCCGTGCCAGTTGATGATGAGCCGTCCGGTGTCGGTGACCTCGCCCATGACGGAAGTTTCGACATCCCACTTCGCGGTGACCGCGAGGAAGCCCTCGAGCTTGTCGGGCTCGACGACGGCCATCATGCGTTCCTGCGACTCCGACATGAGGATTTCCTCCGGCGTGAGCGACGGATCGCGGAGGAGCGTGTGCGACAGCTCGATGAACATGCCACCGTCGCCGTTCGCGGCGAGCTCGCTGGTCGCGCAGGAAATACCGGCGGCGCCGAGGTCCTGGATGCCCTCGACGAGCTTCTCCTTGTAGAGCTCGAGGCAGCACTCGATGAGCACCTTCTCGGCGAAGGGGTCGCCGACCTGGACGGCAGGCCGCTTGGTCGGGCCAGCGGCGTCGAACGAGTCAGACGCGAGGATCGACGCACCGCCGATGCCGTCGCCACCGGTGCGGGCGCCGAACAGAACGATCTTGTTGCCGACACCCGAGGCGTTGGCGAGGTGCAGGTCTTCGTGGCGGAGCACGCCGACCGAGAGCGCGTTGACGAGCGGGTTGCCCTGGTACACCTTGTCGAAGTAGGTCTCGCCACCGATGTTCGGTAGGCCGAGGCAGTTGCCGTAGAACGAGATGCCACTCGTGACACCGTGAACGACACGCGCGGTGTCCGGGTCGTCGATCGCACCGAACCGCAGCTGGTCCATGATGGCGACGGGACGTGCGCCCATCGAGATGATGTCGCGGACGATACCGCCGACACCCGTCGCAGCACCCTGGAACGGCTCGATGTAACTGGGGTGGTTGTGGCTCTCGACTTTGAAGGTGACGGCCCAGCCCTCGCCGACGTCAACGACACCGGCGTTCTCGCCCATACCGACCATGAGGTTCTTCTTCATGGCTGGGGTGACCTTCTGACCGAACTGCTTCAGGTAGATCTTGCTCGACTTGTACGAGCAGTGCTCGCTCCACATCACGGAGTACATCGCGAGCTCACCCGACGTCGGACGACGGCCGAGGATCTCCTTGATCTTCTCGTACTCATCAGGCTTGAGCCCGAGAGCCGCGTACGGCTGCTCTTTCTCGGGAGTGGCTATTGCGTTCGAGACAGTGTCGGCGACAGACGTTGCGGGGATGCTCACGAGGGGAGGCTCCTAGATCGAGGGATGCCGGATGGGGCCATTCTATCGGGCGACCGGATGCCTCCAGCCCGGTCGTTTCGCGACTAGCGATCTCCGCCGGGAGGGCCGACCACGAGCAGGGTGGCGAAGATCACGACGAGCGCAACGACGAACAGCACGATGAGGATGACCGGGTGGTTGAGGAACCAGCGCAGCAGGCGGTCGACCCAGGTCTTGTCGCCGGGATGGTCGGTCTCGGTGCGGCGCCATGAGCCGTTGAGCTTTCCTGTGCGGTCGGCCCACAGGTCGAACGGGATCGTCGCGTACGGAACGACGGCGGTGATCACGCCGAGGGCGATCAGTCCCATGCTCCAGCGCTGGTTCAACCCGACGAGGACGGCCGTCATCGCGTAGGCGAGGAACACGAACCCGTGGATCGTTCCTCCGACCCGAACGCCGAGATCGCCAAGCTCACCGGGCACCCACACGTACTTCATGAGCAGGCCGAGAATGAGCAGGGTCCAGGTCACCGCTTCGGCGAACGCGAGGGTGCGGTAGAACAGGCGGGGAGACACAGAAACACTCCAGGAGTTGGCGGCACACGCAGCGTCACGAAACGGATGCCGGTGACCGGGTGATGAGGGACGCCTCCATCCTGTCAGGGCAAACCTGAATGCACGTCGTCTGTAGGCCGCCGCACGCCGTCCGAATAACCTGCGCGAGAGCATCCGTCGACATCTCCACCGCACGGGGGATATGCCCGCTCGAGCGCAACTGCCAGAGTAGGGGGAACCCCGCCCCTCTACTTCAGGAGCAGAATGCCAACGGGAGTACCCATCGAATTCGCCGGCCTCACCAAGAGGTTCGGACCTGTCGCCGCTGTTTCCGACCTGACCTTCACCGTTGAACCCGGCCGGGTCACCGGATTCCTCGGGCCAAACGGCGCAGGCAAGACCACGTCACTCCGGATGCTGCTCGGTCTCGTTTCCCCGACGTCCGGGACCGCGACGATCGGTGGGGTTCGGTACCCCGACCTGCCCTCACCGCTGACCACCGTTGGTGCGGCACTGGAAGCCGCGAGTTTCCACCCCGGACGGTCAGCGCGTGATCACCTGCGGGTCTACGCCCAAGCTGGCCGGATCGACCCGAAACGTGTCGACATCGCACTCGAGACCGTCGGTCTTGCGGAGTACGCGACACGCAGGGTCGGCGGGTACTCGCTCGGAATGCGGCAGCGGCTCGGTTTGGCCTTCGCGCTTCTCGGTGACCCGGGCGTTCTTGTCCTCGACGAGCCGATCAACGGCCTCGACCCCGAGGGCATCAAGTGGATCCGCGGCTTCCTCCGCACCCTCGCCGCCGAGGGGCGCACCGTTCTCGTTTCGTCGCACCTGCTCAGCGAGGTGCAGCAATCGGTCGACGAGGTCGTCATCATCGCCAAGGGCGCCCTCGTGCACCGTGGCCCGCTGTCCAGCCTCGAGATCGAAGGGGCCGCGACGAAGGTGATCGTTGATTCTCCGAACCGGGAGGCGTTGACGGCTGCGCTCGCCGCGGCATCCGCCACGTTCGACATCGCACGGGCCGGTGTGCTCGTTTCCGGCCTCGAGCCCGGGGAGGTCGGCCATATCGCCTTCCTGGCCGGAGTGGAGGTGAGTTCGCTGCATCGACAAAAGTCGGGACTCGAGGACTCATTCCTCGCGCTCGTCGGAGAGGGGGGATCGCTGTGAACATGTTCCTGCCGGCCCTCCGCGCCGAGATCACCAAGCTGCTCACCACCCGGATCTGGTGGATTCTCGCCATCATCCTGTTCCTGTACATCGGCACCGTGTCTGGCGGGCTTGGCGCCGTGTTCGGGTTTGTCTCACGCGCGTCGGGAGTCGAGGCATCCGCGGCGCCACCGACCGATGTGCTCGCACCGATGCTCTACGGTTCGGTCTCGACGTTCGGCTACGTCTTCCCGGTGCTGCTCGGTGCGCTCGCCGTCACCGGTGAGTACCGGCACCAGATGCTCACCCCCACGTTCCTGGCGACACCGAAGCGTGGGATTGTGCTCGGCGCCAAGAGTGTTGCCCTGCTGCTCTTCGGGTTGGTCTACGGCGTGATCGGTGTGCTGGCCTCCGTCGGTGCCGGGGCGGCGATCCTCGCGCTGTTCGGTATGGACACCCAATTGGGCGACAGCGACACCTGGGCACTCATGGCTCGCGGCGTGCTCGCCCTCGGCCTGTGGGCGGTCATCGGAGTCGGTCTTGGTGCGCTCATCCCCAACCAGCTGGCCGCGATCGTCGTCATTCTCGTATTCACCCAGCTGGTCGAACCGACCCTCCGCGCCATCGTCATGTTCGCGGACTGGGCAGCGGCTGTCGGCAAGTTCCTCCCGGGGGCGGCAAGCGATGCCCTCATCGGTGCGCCGAGCTTCTTCAACATGGGAGTGACGGGGCAGGCCCTCGAGTGGTGGCAGGGCGGGCTGCTGCTCGCCGCCCTCGCCCTCGTGCTTACGGTGGTCGGGTACTTCGTGTCGTGGAAGCGGGACGTCACCTAGGCGCCGGGCAGAACTCGGCGGTCGCCCCTTGACCGTCAGAGGGGCGAAGCGGATGATCAGGCAAACGTTCGCTATCGAAAGAGAGCCGTTCATGACCGTCCTGTCTCCGGAACTCAAGCCGCTGTCCCCCCAGGTCGTCGCTCAGGTCAGTGCGACGGCGCCCGGTCTCGGACCTGAGGACATGAGCCCGGTGATCGGGCCGTTGTTCGACAGGCTGTTCGAGGACCTCACGTCCGCGGGGGTCACGCCAGGCGAAGAAGCCCTCGCGATGTACGAGGAACTCGACCCTGACACCGACGGGGCCGGCGCGCGTGCGTACGCGGCGTTCCCGGTTCCCGCCGCCACGGTATCCGCGCCGGGGTATACGGTCACCGAAGTTCCGGGTACCGACCTCGCCGCCACCTGGGTTCATCACGGGGTGATGGCAACCATCGGTGACGTCTGGGAAGCACTGTTCGGCTGGATCGAGGCGAACGGCTACACGCCGGTGGGGATGTGCCGCGAGGTGTACCTCGTGTCTGAGCCGCTGCCGCAGGAGGAGTGGGTGACCGAGTTGCAGCAACCGGTCGTGCACGCGTAACGGACCGTTTGCCAGAAAAGGCTCCCTGCCGCGGGAAAATCCGCGGGCAGGGAGCCTTTCTTGGTAAATCGAGCGGCTGGACCGGAGGGGTTAGACCGCCTGCAGCGCCTGGATCGCGCTCGTGAACAGGGTGAGTCCGTCGACGCCCGAACGCATGGCATCCGTCATGTCGGGACCGAAGCCGGGTTCAACGGCGTGCTCGGGGTGCGGCATGAGACCGACGACGTTGCCGCGCTCGTTGGTGATGCCGGCGATGTCGCGCAGCGAACCGTTGGGGTTGACGCCGAGGTAGCGGAAGACGACGCGTCCTTCACCCTCGAGCCGATCGAGTTCGTCTTCGGAGGCGATGAATCCGCCCTCGCCGTTCTTCAGCGGGATGACGATCTCGTCGTTCGGCTCGAAGCCCGTCGACCACGCGGTGTCGGTGTTTTCCACGCGCAGAGCCTGGTCGCGGCGGATGAACAGTCCGTGATCGTTGCGGATGAGTCCGCCGGGCAGCAGGTGTGCTTCGGTGAGCATCTGGAATCCGTTGCAGATTCCCAGCACGGGCATTCCGGAGTTCGCCGCGTCGATGACCTCGGCCATGATCGGAGAGACGGATGCGATCGCACCGGCGCGCAGGTAGTCCCCGTAGCTGAATCCGCCGGGAAGAACGAGGGCATCGACGCCGTGGAGGTCGTGTTCGCCGTGCCAGAGCGCTACCGGCTCAGCACCGGCGATGCGGATCGCGCGCTGAGCGTCACGCTCGTCGAGCGACCCGGGAAAGGTGATGACGCCGATGCGCATGGCTACTCCGCCTCGGGGTAGGTGATGGCGACGACGTCTTCGATGACCGCGTTTGACAGGATCTCGTCAGCGATCTTCTCGACGTCCGCGCGGACGGCATCCGTCACCGGACCATCGACGGTGAGCTCGAATCGCTTGCCGATGCGAACCCCGCTGAACTCGGTCTTGCCGAGACGGGCGAGCGCTCCCGCGACGGCCTTACCCTGCGGGTCAAGCAGTTCGGCCTTCGGCATAACTTCAACGACGATTGTGGGCACGGATGTCTCCCGGCTGTCAGAGGTGGGCGAGCTTTCATCCTATCGGCACCTCGAACTTTCGAATGATGCCCTTAACAGGTGGTCGAAGTAGGATTTCGAACGAAAGAGAGACGATGAATCACTCCGCCCTCACCCCGGTGTTCGCCGTATTGCGATGGTCGCTGCATTCGCTGCTGATCGCACTCATCGTCGTCGTCATCGTTCGGTCGGTGATCACCGACTCGCCCATCGCCGGGCTCATCCACGGCCTCGCGGTCCTCATGCTCGCGATCTACCTCGGCGGTGCGCTCGTCGCCCACCTCAAGCCCGAGTTCGTCGCATCGTCCCGCTGGGTTCCGGTGCTGTGGATCGCCCTGCTCACGGGAGTGTGGGCCGCACTTCTCTCCATCACACCCGATGCCGCCTTCATCGTCTTCCCGCTCTTCTTCCTCTACCTGCAGGTGCTTCCACCGAAGGTTGCGGTACCCGTCGTCGCGGCGACGACGGGGGTCACCATCCTGGCCATCGGCCTTGATTCGGGGGTTTCGGTTGGCGGCGTGATCGGGCCGCTCATCGGTGCCGGTGTCGCCCTCGCCATCGGATTCGGCTATCGGGCGCTGTATCGCGAGGCAGAGGAACGCCAGCAGCTCATCACCGAACTGCTCGAGACCCGCGGTGAGCTCGCCATCGCCGAGCGGTCGGCGGGGATGCTGGCCGAGCGCGAACGACTGGCCCGCGAGATCCACGACACAGTGGCGCAGTCGCTGTCGAGCATTCAGCTGCTCCTGCACGCTGCGGAACGACTCGACACCGAACGGCCTGGCCTCAAGCAACTGCAATTGGCCCGGGAAACCGCGGCCGATTCACTCGTCGACACCCGGCGCATCATCCGCGAACTGACACCGCCGGCGCTCGATGACCGGACCCTTCCCGCCGCGCTCAAACGCCTGGCAGCGTCCACCGAGCAGACCCTCCGTGCCGGCGGAGCAGGCACGACCGTGAACTTCTCCGTCGAGGGCGATCCCGTTCCTCTTCCCATGACCGTCGACGCCACCCTGCTGCGGATCGCCCAGGGGGCCATCGCCAACGTGGCGAGGCACGCTCGGGCAACGCGCGCCGACCTCACCCTCACCTATCAGTCAGACGGCGTCTCCCTCGACGTCGTCGATGACGGCAGGGGATTCGACCCCGAACTCGCAGCGTCAGCCGCTCGAGCCGATGGCACCTTTGGGCTCACCGCCATCCGCCAGCGCGTCGACGCCCTCGGCGGAGTGCTCAGCATCGAATCGAGGCCGGGGGAGGGGACAGCGCTCGCCGTGACCCTGCCCATCCTGCAGTCGAGTTCCGCCATCCGATCCGAGACGCAGCCGAAGGTCAGCACATGATCCGCCTCCTCATTGCCGACGATCATCCCGTTGTGCGCGCCGGTCTCGGTGCGCTCTTCGCGACCGAGCCCGACTTGATTGTTGTCGGCGAGGCGGCATCCGGGGAGGAAGCTGTCGCGCGGAGTTACGCCGGCGTCGACATCGTGCTCATGGACCTGCAGTTCGGCGGCGGCATGCAGGGGGCAGACGCGACGAGGCGCATCCGCGAACGTCCCGGTGCTCCGCACGTGCTCGTTCTCACCAATTACGACACGGATGCCGACATCCTCGGTGCTGTCGAAGCGGGAGCCGCCGGCTACCTGCTCAAGGACGCGCCGCCCGAGGAACTGATTGCGGCGGTGCGTGCTGCAGCGCGGGGCGAGAGCGCACTCGCTCCCACCGTCGCCGGTCGGCTTGAGGCCCGCCAGAATGCTCCGGATGATGCGCTGAGCGCGCGCGAAACCGAGGTGCTCACCCTCGTCGCCGACGGCATGTCCAATCGCGACATTGCCAGGCGGCTCTTCCTCTCCGAGGCGACGGTGAAGAGCCACCTCGTGCACATCTTCACCAAGCTGCAGGTCTCCTCGCGAACCGCCGCCGTGGCATCCGCCCGGGAACGCGGAGCGATCCGTTCGGCCTGAGCCGCGGCTCGGCAGTCAGGCGTCAGGAGCGCGCGGTCGCGTGGAGCGTGCGGACGTCAGACCGTGATCGACTCGGCCGGCTCGTGGAGCGTGCGAAGTGCTGCGACGACATCGGTGTGCCACCGACGGGCGAGGGGAACGACCTTCCGGTACATCGCTGCCTCGTGGGTGGCGCCCTGATAGCGAACGGCGCTCGCGGCGACGCCCGATGCGCGCAGGATCGTCGCGTATCCCTCGCCGTCCAGGCGCAGCGCGTCGTACTCGGCCGTGAGGATGACCGCCGGCGGAAGGCCGCGGTGGGTGAGCGCTCGTGCCGGTGAGGCATATGGCTCGCTCGCTCGCGACCGGTCGCCGAGGTAGGCCTCAGCGACCTGGACGAGCTCGCGCCTGGCCAGGAAGCTCGGGATGCGCATCTCGCGGATCGGAGCCATGTCGATGCTCTTGCCGGTGAGGTCGGTCACCGGCACCTCGAGCACCTGAAGCCGGAGGGGATGTCCGAGCCTGTCGCGGTTGAGCAGGGCGACGCTCGCAGCGATGTTTCCGCCGGACGAGGTGCCGTTGAGGGCGAGCCGGTCCGGGTCGATGCCCAGTTCGTCGGCCTTGTCGATCAGCCAGCGAAGGGCCGCGTAGCCCTGTTCGACCTGCGTCGGGTAGCGATGTTCCGGCGCGAGCGCGTAGTCGACGGCGACGTGGATGACGCCGGCATCAGCGGTCCTCGAGCGGAACGCCGCGTCGACGCTCGTGTCCTCGACGCTGCCGAGCTGGAACGATCCGCCGAAAAACGCGAGCACGGCGGGGAGCGCAGTTCCATCCGTCGGTGACGTCCCGAGGGGGCGGTAGACCCGGACGCGAACCGTCGGGAAACCGGTGACATCGACCAGATAGTCGGTGATGTCGACGTCCGGGGGTTCGATCCCGACCCGTCCGAAGAGTTTGGTGTCCCACTTCTGGGCATTCCGGCGCTTCCATGCCGGTGTCTTGCGTTTCGCGACCTCGGCGGGCGTGAGGACGGGCTTGGGGGCGCGGGAGACCGATTTCGCCGCCGCGGCCGTCTTGTCGTGTGATGCCTCCCGGCCGGCGACCGCGGTCCCAGCGGCTTTCGTGCCGACGGTGCCCGCCGGCGATTCACGAAGGGCCCTGAACGCGGCGAACCGTCGCCAGGGGACCACTTTCGACAGGGCGCTCGTGAGGAAACCGGTGACGATGCCGCGCGTTTCGGCGACCATGTCGCGGCGTCGCTCCAGGTACAGCTTCTGGAAGTACGGATCGAGTGGCATCAAATTCCCCTTGCTCAGTCGCACGAGGCTATCAACTTCCATAGCCGGACACCCGGGCCTTGCGACCCGGAAAGGGTTCTGGCAGGCCCGCTCAGGAAGCGGAGATCTCGACCCGGATGAGGTTCGCCCACGGGTCGTCAAAGCTCACGGTCCTGCCATCGTCGCGCACCTGAACCTTGTGGTGCGTGAGCCGCTCGGTGAGTTCGCCGAGCGAATCTGCCTCCGGTACCCGGATGTCGATGCGGCCAAGGCCGAGTGCCGGCATCCGCGGGCCGGCGCCTCGGGAATTCCAGACGTTCATGGCCATGTGGTGGTGGTACCCGCCGGCGGAAACGAAGAGCGCCTGGTTTCCGAGTGAGGTCGTTGCGTCGAAGCCCAGGGTGTCGACGTAGAACTGACGTGCGGTGGCGACATCGCCGACGGAGAGGTGGACGTGCCCGACCTGGGTGCTGCCGAAGATCGACTCATCGCCCGGTGTTGACTGTCCCTCGAGGGTGAGGTGCTCGGAGAGGAACTCGTTCGGGTCGACGTAGAGCGTCGCCATCTCAACGGAGCCGTGCACCCAGCTCCACTCGGTGCGGTCGCGGTCCCAGTACAGTTCGACGCCGTTGCCCTCTGGGTCGGTGAAGTAGAAGGCGATGCTCACGAGGTGGTCGGCGCTTCCGGTGAAGGTTCCTGGTGCCTTGCGCGCGACCGAATACAGTGCAGCTGCGAGAGCTGCTTTCGACTCGAAGAGGATCGCCGTGTGAAACAGTCCGGCCGAGCCGGCGGCGGCGTGGGTGAGCTCTGGAGCGTGTTCGAGGATCACCGTTGGCACGCCGCCGCGACCGAGCGTCACTGTTCGGTCGGTGGCCGACAGGATCCGCAGGGTGACGGCATCCGTGTAGTAGGTCGTCATCGCATCGAGGTCGGCAACCAGCAGGGTGACGGGGCCCATCGCGGTATCGGCGGCGAGCTTGTCTGGGGAGGGGAATGCGTTCATGATGGGTGCAACGTTAGTTGTAGCGACAACATTCCGCAAACCTCAGGATGTCGGCACAAGCTCCCGGCCGAGCGACACTGTCCTTGGGTTGTTGGCATAGTGGCCGTAGTTCGGGATGCCCTGATACCCGGCCGAACGGTACAACGCGATTGCCGTCGGATGGTTGAGGTTGGTTTCGAGGATCATGAATGTCACCCCGTGCTCGCGCGCTGAGTTTTCGAGCCAGGACAGGATGGCGCGGGAGTAGCCGCGGCCCCTGGCCCGCTCGTCGACGAACATCCGTTTGAGCTCTCCTCTGCCGCTTTCGACGCTTCGCCAGGCACCCATCGCGACCGGTTCGCCATCGACATAGCCGACGGCGAAGGCTCCGCGCGGAGGCTGGAAGTCGGCTTCGTCGACGGGGCTCTCGTCAGATCCGCCATAGATGCTGACGTACAAGTCCTGAAGCTGGTCGATGAGTCGGCGAACATCGGGGTGCGAGTAGTCGCGCCGCGCAATGGTGAGGACGGGCTCGGTGTGCTGCATGGATCGGCTCGAGCGTACTCAGGCGGCCGCGACGGTGCGCTTGCGCAGGTCGAGCAGGCTGAGCACGAGCGCAACCACGAGCAACCCGACAATGATGAGCGTTCCGCGGCCGTAGGCATCCCGATAGATCGCCTCTGTCGTCTCGAGTCCCTGCTCGGCGTACAGCGTCGCGAAGAACGTGCTCGATGCGACGGCGACTCCGATCGCCGTTCCGACGCGTTGACCCACCTGCGCCACCGAACCGGCGACACCGCCCTGGGTGACCGGAACCTCCTGGAGCGTGAGCGTCTGGTTCGGGGAGATGACGAAGCCACCACCCGCTCCGGCGATGGTGAGCACGGCGGCGAGGAGCCAGGGCGTCAACTCTTCGGGTGTGAAGGCGACGATCGGCAGGGTGGCGCCGATGCCTGTTGCCGCGAGCGCGACGCCGACCACGACGATCTTCCTGCCCTGTGTGTTGACGAGACGCCCGCCGAGCCACGACGTCACCGCTGAGGCGAGGGCAAACGGAATCGAGACCATTCCCGCGAAAACAGCCTCGAGCCCGAGGCCCTGCTGCAGGAACAGGGTGACGATGAGGAACATGGCGGGGATCGCCGCGAAATATGCGGTCGCGATGAGGATGCCGTTGCGGTACGACGCGAGGCGAAGCAACCCGAAGTGCACCACGGGTGACTTGCCGATGCGGAGGTAGCGGCGCTCCCACCAGACGAACGCGGCACCGGCAACCACGAACCCGATGAGCCAGAGCCAGCGGCGCGGGTCGTCATCCGGGCCGCCTGTTGTCAGGACGAACGGCAGCATCAGGCTGAAGGTCGCGAGCCCGAGCAACAGGATGCCGGTGACGTCGAGGCTCGATGCCCCACCCTCGTGAATTTGCCGTTTGGGCAGGAGCCGCCAGGCGAACCAGATCGCGAGGAGGCTGAGCGGGATGTTCATCCAGAACAGGAGCCGCCAGCCGTTCTCCAACCCGCCGATCCCGATGAGCAGCCCACCGACGGTCGGACCGAAGGCCGTTGACAAGCCGATCGTCGCGCCGAACAGGCCGAAAGCCCTCCCGCGTTCGGCACCCTGGAACAGTTGCTGGATCAGTCCGAGCACCTGCGGCATCTGGATTCCTGCCGCGACCCCCTGCAGGATGCGACCGAGGACGAGGATCTCGATGCTCGGCGCGAGCGCGCACAGCAGGCTCGCGAGCATGAACGAGGTCAGCCCGATGAGGAACATGTTGCGGCGCGACTTGAGGTCACCCAACCGGCCGGACGGCACGAGCGCGAGTCCAAAGGCGAGTGCGTAGCCGGCAACGATGAGCTGCAGTTCCGTCGCACCCCCGCCGAGCGATTCTTCAATCGACGGCAGGCCGACGTTGACCTTCGACAGGTCGAGGATCGTCAGGCAGGCAACCCCCGCGCAGACCCAGAAACTCTGCCATTTAACGCGTTCACCGTGTGCATCGGTTTTGGAGGTATCAGCCACCCTTCGCACTCTACGCGGTGAGGCGAAGGAGCAATTCCCGGTAGCGGTCTGCCGTTTTCTCGACTATGGCCTGTGGCAGCTCCGGTGGCGTTCCGGTCTGGTCCCAATTCGCGGCGAGCCAGTCGCGCACGATCTGCTTGTCGAAGCTGGCCATGCGGGCTTCCGGTGTGTCCGCCGTCGCGTACACCGCGGCATCCCAGTACCTCGACGAATCGGAGGTGAGCACCTCGTCGCCGAGGGTGATGAGGCCCGTCGCGTGGTCGCGACCGAACTCGAATTTGGTGTCAGCGAGGATCACACCGCGTTTTTCGGCGAGAGCGGATGCCTCGGCGTAGATCGCGAGGGACAGATCACGTAGTGCCGTGGCATCCGTTTCACCAACGAGCTCGACGCTCTGCTCGAACGAGATGTTCTCGTCGTGCTCGCCCATCGGCGCCTTGTACGCGGGGGTATAGAGGGGCTCGGACAGGCGGTCGCCGTTGGACAGGCCGGCGGGCAACGGGATGCCGCACACGCTCTGTGACGCGACGTACTCCTTCCAGCCGGAGCCGGTGAGGTAGCCGCGGACGACGCATTCGACGGGGAACATGTCGAGTTTCTTCACGAGCATTGCGCGACCGGCGACCTCACGGGGGATGATCTCGGCGACACCGCCGTCGTGGGTCAGTTCGTGGTCGGGCAGGAGGTGGTTGGGCACGCTCAGCTGGTCGAACCACCACAGGCTCAGTGTGGTGAGGAGTTCACCCTTGCCGGGGATGCCGGGGGAGAGCACGTGGTCGAAGGCGCTGACCCGATCGCTCGCGACCACGAGGAGAGAGTCGGATGCCGTGCCGTCGGCGCGTTCGTAGAGGTCACGGACCTTGCCGGAGTAGACGTGTTTCCAGCCGGCCAGGTCAGTCGATTCGCTCACGGACCCATTATCGCGGGGTTCGATCCCGAGCTCGACCTCCGTTTGCCACAAAGGGCGCGCGACGGGCGGCATCCGCCGTTCTACGGAGCCATATTTGGCAGATCGATCTCGTGGCGGGAGGCGGGCTGGGCTGGCGATACTATTGGCGTCGAATTGCTCGTGAGGTGGCGAGCCAGCGAGCGAGATGTGGGAGCGGAATGTCGACGGCGTGGACGGGACACAACTGGCAGCTGATCGACCCGGAGGACTCGCTGACCATGGTCGGTGCCACTTTCGGAATCGGAACGCTCAACGAGCCGCTCGACGCGGCCGGGTCACTGTCGATCGCGCTCGCCGCCCTCAAGGCGGAACTGACCCGTCCGGTCGAGCTGGGCGACGGCAGGACCTATGTGCCCGAGGGGCTCGTCGATCTCCGCTCGGACACCGCCACCATCGCCATCCGTGGAAGTCTCGAGGGTGTCACAGCCGCCTGGCGGAGGTTGCCGACGCTCTCCGCCGACGCGATTTCCGACGATGTTTTCCCTGTGCGTCCCGAGCAGCCTGTCTGGCCCGCTGACCTGCTGGTTCGAACCGGCCGCAACGCCGCAGTGCTCTCGCGCTGGCAACTCACCGCTCCCGACGTCCACGAGCGCGCGAGCGCACTTCTGGCTCGACTCGATCCGTCAGCGGGGAACGTACCCGCGGTGTTCTTTACGACCGATGAATCCCTCGTGGGCATGGGGTTCCCCGTTCGGGAGGACCTGCCAGTCTTCGCGCCGGTGACGTGGGCCGATGGTACGGCGCAGCCGGACCTGACCCCGGGCATTGACCCGACCGTGCTCGCGAACAACCGGGCAGGACTTCTGCCGCGTCCCGACGAGGACGTCCTGTGCTCCGCCCTGGTGCCTCGCACTCCCGCTGGCGCTGCGGCTGCAGATGTGCTCAGGGCACAGCTGCAGGCCATGCCTGCGAACAGCAGCGCAGGCCTGACGATCCGCGGGATTGTTGTCGGCCTCGGCGCGAACTACTGCGTCTTCCTCCTGGCAGACCGGGTTCCGGACGAGGCGACCAGGCGGATGCTTCTCGGCGAGTTCAGCCGAAACCTCGGCATGGTGCCTGATCCCTGGTTGGACATCGCAGCCGCCGAAGTGAGCCGCCAGCCGTCGCCCCGCCTCGAGCGGGAACGCCGGGTCTTCGGCCTCGATCCGGTGCTCCAGGCAACGAGCGCCGACATCCGGCATGCCATCGCCTGCGCCGCCGAGACCATCCACCTTGCGCTCGGCCTCAGTCCCGCCGAACTCGACACGGGTTCGAGGCTCAACCTCGGCTCGATTCCCGGAGACCTCGAGCCGCTCGTCGGCTTCTGGGAGCCTCAGCTGGACGGCGCGCACGAGTTCCGCAGCAGCGGTGCGAACGGGACGCCCGTCACCACCGTCGCGGTCACGCCGAACAGCATCCTTCTCCCAGCGCGGCGACCCGAGAACATGCCGGGCCCGGCGACTCAGTGGGAGGGCGTCGACGCGGCTCGACTCCTCGCTGTCGTGAATGACGGGGCAGGCACACTCACCGTCATCGATGAGTCGATGGCGACGGTCTCGTTTGCACCTGCCCAGTTCCCTGACGCCGACCAGCTCATGCAGATCGTCGGCTACCACCTGGCCGGGGTAGTGCAGCTCTCGTTCCTCAGCGCGGTTCGGTTGCCGGACGATCCGCCGCCAGCGCCGGGTGGAGGATCGGCCCCCGGCGGATCGTCCGCGCCGGGTGGCGGATGGGCGCCAGGAGGGCTTTCTGCCCTCGGCGGCAGAGCGGCCTCAGGTGGGTCATCCTGGTCCGGCGGTCCATCCGTTTCAGCCGGTCCATCCGGTTCAGCCGTTCCATCCGTTCCATCCGTTCCGGGCAGCCTATCCACGCCAGCCACGGCAGCGGCGGCAGGTGCGCGATCGGGTCGACGCCCCAGGCCTGCATCGAGTAAACCTCCGAGACACTGGCTCCCACGAGTCCTTGGACTGCTGACCGCTGCTGCGCTCGTCACCGCGTTTATTGTCCTCCGTGGTGTTTTCGATGGCCCCGCCGTCACGAAGGAGGCGACGTTCGGCGACACGGTGCGTCTCGCGAATGAGACCGAGATCACCGCGCGCGACTTCGACGTGGTCTTTCCTGGCGCCGATCAGACGGAGTACATCGTCAGTGCGACCATCGAATTCTGCGCGGGTGGCGACACCGATGCGGATGATCTGCCTCCGGAGACCCAGCGCACCGTTTCGCCCGAAGACTTCGTGATGGTGAATAAGGATGGGCAGGAGGGCCGGCTCATCGACAGTGATGACCAGCTCACGAAGGTCACCCTCGATCGCGACGAGTGCACAACGGGCGAGCTGGTCTTCGAGAGCCCGGAAGTGTTCACTCCCGCGATCGCTTACGCCAACGAGGTCGGCGACGAGATCACCTGGCTCGAGTAGCGCAGGCGGGTCAGGTGGGGCAGCCGATTCAGTCGGCGACCCTGGCGGCGATATCCGTCCGGAACTGTGCGCCCTCAAGCCGGAGGTGGCCGAGCGCGTCGTATGCGCGAGCGCGCGCCTCGGTGAAGTCGTCACCGAGCGCAACAACGCTGAGCACCCGACCGCCCGTCGACACGAGGTCGGCGCCCCGTCTCGCGGTTGCGGCGTGTGCGATGTGAACGCCGGGGACGGCATCCGCCTGCTCAAGTCCTGAAATCGGCAGGCCGGTGACGGGCGATGCCGGATAGTTCTCGCTCGCGAGGACGACGGTGACGGCGGATGCCGGCGCGAACGTCGATGGATCGATGGTGCTGAGTGTTCCGGTTGCGGCTGCGTACAGCAGCTCAGACAGCGGTGACTCGAGGCGGGGCAGCACCACCTGGGTTTCGGGGTCGCCGAACCTGGCGTTGAACTCGATCACCCGGATGCCCCGGTCGGAGTCGCTGTCGCTGTCGCGTTTCGAGGTGAGGATGAGGCCCGCGTACAACAGCCCGATGAACGGGGTCTGCTCCTCGGCGAGCTGCCTCACCACGGGGACGGCGATCGTCTCGAGTACTTCAGCGACGAACGCGCTCTCGCTGCCGAACGACTCGTCGAGCCAGGGGAGCGGCGAGTATGCGCCCATTCCGCCGGTGTTCGGGCCTTCGTCGTTGTTGCCGAGTCGCTTGTAGTCCTGGGCGGGGGAGAGCGGCACGACCGTGTGCCCGTCGCTCACGAAGAAGAGCGACACCTCCTGGCCGTCGAGGAACTCCTCGACGAGCACGCTGCCGAGCTCGAGGTAGGTGCGTGCGTGCGCGAGCGCGGCATCCCGGTCGGTGGTGACGAGCACTCCCTTGCCGGCGGCGAGGCCGTCGGCCTTCACGACGTAGGGTGCGCCGAACGTGTCGATGGCGGCTTCGGCTTCGGCGATCGTCGCTGCACGGCTGGCGCGGCCCGTCGGAACGCCGGCGATGTCCATGATGCGTTTGGCGAAGGTCTTGGAGCCCTCGAGCTGGGCGGCGGCCCTGCCCGGCCCGAAGACCGGGATGCCCTGTTCGCGAAGCTCATCGGCGACGCCGGCGACGAGCGGTGCTTCCGGCCCGATGATGACGAGCTCGATGGCCTCGGCGATCGCGAAGTTCGTGACGGCGACCGGGTCGTTCGGATCGAGGTCGACGGTGGGCACAGTGCCGGCGATGCCCGCGTTTCCCGGGGCGGCGATGATGCTGTGTGCGGCATCCTCCCCGACGAGGGACAGGATGATGGCGTGCTCGCGGGCGCCGGAACCGAGGACAAGTATCTTCACGCGTACTAGCCTAGAGCGCATGGCACGTGCACGGATTGCTGACGATATCGGGCGTGAGGCCGTCGACAGGGCGGTCCGCGAGGCAGCCCTCCGCGACGACATCGCCACCGCGGTGCGCTACACGCTTCAGCTGCTCGCGGAACACTCGGAGGGCAATACCCTCGAGGTCCGTGTGCCGCCGTTCGGGGCCGTCCAGTGCATCGAGGGGCCGCGGCACACCCGTGGTACCCCGCCGAATGTCATCGAGATGGGTGCGGACACCTGGCTGGACCTCGCGACGGGACGATTGTCGTGGGCTGAAGCGGCGGCATCCGGAGCGGTGCTCGCCTCTGGGCAGCGTGCCGACCTCACGGGCCACATACCGGTGCTGCGCCTGCCGAGGTAGCGCCCGCGCGCTCGCGCCCTCGCTCGCCGAGCGCTGCAGGTGCATGCCCGCGCTGCACATACTTCTGCAGCGCAAGCATGGATGTGGCGCGCTCGACGAAGTGCGGGGGGCTCGTGCTCTCCGTTAGCGCGGGCCCGCCCGCTCACGCCCGCGTGCCCGCGTGCCCGCCCGCTCGTGCCCGCTCACGCCCGACGCTCGCTCGCGCGCGCCCGGCTCGCCGAGCGCTACAGGTACATGCCCGCGCTGCACATACTTCTGCAGCGCGAGCATGGATGTGGCGCGCTCGACGAAGCGCGTCGGGCTCGGGCTCTCCGTTAGCGCGCGTCCACCCGACGAAAGCGAGCCGCGCTCAGCGCCCGGGGAGGGCGTCGGGCTCGCCGAGCGACCGGCGCGCCAGGAGCGTCGCCCCCGCAGCCGCAGCCGGCATGGTGACGAGCGCGCCGAACGGAACGAGGAAGAGCAGGAAGACGGCGACACCGAAGCCGAGCGTCGTCGAACGCTGCGCGCGGAGGGCGGCCCGGCGCTGGGCGAGCGCGAGTCCACGCCGCTCGAACGCCACGGTCGACAATTCGAGCGCGAGAAACCAGCCACCGGTAACCGCGCCGAGCAGCCACGCGAGCAGCGTGCCGATCACGGGAACGAAGCCGAGCAGGAACAATCCGATACCGATGCCAATGGTGACCGCGAGAACCCGGATCGATTCGCCGATGCCCCGCGCAATCGACGCGAGAATCGGAGCCTCGACCTCGTGCGGAACGCCCCCGAGCGACTGTTCAACGCGCTCGGAAATTCTCTCGAAGAAGGGCTGGCCGATCAGCAGGGTGATGGCGGCATAGCTGTAGACGAAGATCATCAGTCCAGCACCGACGAGCGCAGCCATCACAAGGATGCGAATCCCCGTGCGGTACACCTCGTCCCAGTTCTCGGCGAACGGCGTGACGAAGGTTGCGATGTTCTCGAGGTTGAGCGCGAGCGCCACCGCGGCGGCGACGATCAGGACGAGCGTGATCAGCCCGGGAATCGCCCCGATCAGCATCAGCCGCGGTGAGGTGGCCCACAGGCGAAACCCTCGCCCAAGCAGACGGATGCCCATGGCGAATCCCGACACGAACCCGGTCTTCGTCTTCTGATCAGTCATGCCATCAGGCTAGCGGTCCGGCCCGCACCCGGCGCGGCGGCGTTCAATCCGGTTTGCCGGGCGGTGGCACAGCTTGATGGGCGAGAATAGGAGCATGAATTCTGAGCCAGAGCGGCCCGCTGCCCCCGAACGCTTCTCCGAAGAGCCGGCGACAGTGCAGGTCCGACGTTCACCGCGATACGCCAACTTCATGTTGCTCGGCGCGCTCCTCGGAGCCATTGCCGCGTTCGTGCTCACGCTCGCCTTCCCCGAGAACCCCGACTTCGGTCGCCTCCAGGTCTTCGGCTTCCTCCTCCTCATCGGAGTGGCCGTCGGCGTCGGTCTCTTCGGTCTGCTCGCGATCCTGCTCGAGCGGCTCGTCGGGCGGAAGGTGCACAGCGTACGAGCCGATAGGGTAGAGGTGCACGTGGCCCGAGCTGAGGAAATCGATGCTCGGACGGATGCCGAAAAGCCGGTTTCCGACGCGTCAACCGAGCACCATCCCCCGCAACTTCCCCCCACCAGCTAGGGCAACGCGTGAGCATGAACTCCACGATCCACGACGGCTCAACGAGCTATCGTGCAGCCGGCGTCGATACCGCGGCGGGAGATCTCGCCGTCTCGCTGATGAAGCAGGCGGTCTCCGCCACGCACGGCCCCGAAGTTCTCGGCGGGTTCGGCGGGTTCGCCGGACTCTACGACGTGTCGTTCCTCACGTCATACACCCGGCCGCTGCTGGCGACGTCCACCGACGGCGTCGGTACCAAGGTCGCGATCGCCCAGGCGATCGACAAGCACGACACCATCGGCCAGGACCTCGTCGGCATGGTGGTCGATGACATCGTCGTCGTCGGAGCGAAGCCGCTCTTCATGACCGACTACATCGCGTGCGGCAAGGTCGTGCCCGAGCGCATCGCCGACATCGTTGCTGGCATCGCCCGCGCCTGCTCCGCAACCGGAACCGCACTCGTCGGCGGAGAGACGGCAGAACACCCCGGCCTGCTCGGCCCAGACGACTATGACGTCGCGGGAGCTGCCACCGGCGTGATCGAGGCCGACGCCCTGCTCGGCGCACACCGCGTCGAAGACGGCGACGCTGTGATCGCCCTCGAGTCGTCGGGGCTCCACTCCAACGGATTCTCGCTCGTGCGGCACATTCTCGCCCAGCGCGGCGTCGCGTTCACCGACACATCATCCGAACTCGGCGGTCTCGTCGGCGAAGTGCTCCTCGAGCCGACCCGCCTGTACACCACGCCGCTCCTCGACCTGATCGCCCGCCACCCGGGCGCCATCCACTCCCTCTCGCACGTCACGGGCGGTGGCATCGCCGCCAACCTCGCGCGCGTGCTCCCCGCCGGCAGCTGGGCCGAGGTCGACCGAAGCACGTGGTCGCCCGCCCCCGTTTTCCGGACGCTCAGCGACATGGCCGGTTCGTCCCTCGAGAGCGCAGAGGGAACATGGAATCTGGGCATTGGATTCTTCGCGATCGTCAAGGCGGATGCCGTCAACGCGGTCATCGCGGATCTCGCCGCTGGCGGCATCCCGGCCTGGCAGGCCGGAACCGTGCACACGGGAGCACGGGACTTCAGCGGGTTTGAACAGGGCGCCAAGGGCGTCGACGGCGGTGCCGTCCGACTCGTCGGAAGCTACTCGCACTAACACCCCCAAGACCACCGCAACGCAAGGAGCCCGCTAGGTATGTGCGGCATCGTCGGCATCGTTTCCCCTGAGCCGGTCAATCAGCAGGTTTACGACGCTCTGCTGCTGCTGCAGCATCGCGGGCAGGACTCGACCGGCATCGCAACGGCCGACGGCCCGACCTTCCACATGCACAAGGCCAAGGGGCAGGTGCGCGAAGCGTTCCGCACTCGCGACATGAGGTCCCTCCTCGGCAAGATGGGCCTCGGCCACGTTCGATACGCCACGAAGGGCATCGCGGACAACGAGCAGGAGGCCCAGCCGTTCTACGTCAACGCGCCGTACGGCATCATCCTCGTGCACAACGGCAACCTCACGAACACCCGCGAACTCGCCGATGACCTGTTCCACATCGATCGCCGCCATGTGAACTCGACGAGCGACACCGAGATGCTGCTCAACGTCCTCGCCACCGAACTTCAGTCGCAGATCACCGGTCTTGAACTCGACCCTGACCAGGTTTTCACCGCGGTGTCGCAGGTACACGAGCGGGTAGAGGGGTCGTATGCAGCAATCGCCATGATTGCGGGACACGGCCTTCTTGCATTCCGTGACCCGTATGGCATCCGCCCGCTCATTCTCGGCCGGCGCTCCGCCGGGCTCGTTGGGGACGAGTGGATCGTCACGAGCGAGTCGCTCGTGCTCGAGAGCGCCGGTTATGAGGTCGTGCGCGAGGTCGCGCCGGGCGAGGCGATCTTCATCACGACGTCCGGGGAGATGTACTCGCGGCAGTGCGCGAAGAACCCGCGACTCGTCCCATGCAGTTTCGAGTATGTCTACCTGGCTCGTCCGGACTCGGTCATGAACGGAATCTCCGTCTACGAGGCCCGGCTGCGGCTCGGTGACCGCCTGGCGACGACCATCGCCGAGTACGCGCCGATGGGAGACATCGACGTCGTGATGCCCATCCCCGACTCGTCGCGCCCCGCTGCGATGCAGGTTGCCCAGAAACTCGGCATCGAGTACCGCGAGGGCTTCTACAAGAACCGGTACGTCGGCCGCACGTTCATCATGCCGGGTCAGGCACAGCGCAAGAAGAGTGTCCGCCAGAAGCTCAACGCGATGTCGATGGAGTTCAAGGGGAAGAACATCCTCATCGTCGACGACTCGATCGTGCGGGGAACAACGTCGAAGGAAATCGTCGACATGGCACGGGCAGCCGGCGCCAACAAGGTCACCTTCACCTCAGCGGCCCCGCCGGTTCGATACCCGCACGTCTACGGCATCAACATGCCGTCCCGCTCCGAGCTCATCGCCCACAACCGCAAGATCCCGGAGATCGCCCGAGA
This sequence comes from Mycetocola sp. Y442, assembly GCF_056898615.1. Classification (NCBI taxonomy): domain Bacteria; kingdom Bacillati; phylum Actinomycetota; class Actinomycetes; order Micrococcales; family Microbacteriaceae; genus Mycetocola; species Mycetocola sp. Y442. The sequence goes on along the minus strand of NZ_JBXHBV010000003.1, from coordinate 98,742 downwards.
GCTGGGTGCCGACCACCTGATCTACCAGGAGGTGGCTGACATGAAGGATGCCATCATCCAGGGCTCGAATGTCACCGAGCTTGAGATGAGCTGCTTCACGGGGGAGTACGTCACGGGTACCGTCACCCCCGAGTACCTCGAGTGGGTCGAGCGCAACCAGCTCTCCTAGCCCGATCTGACGGGCTGCGTCGCTGGGTGACTGCCGTTCGGCGGTCTGTGATTAACTCGCACATGGCGTAAACAATGTCAAGAGCCGACAATGTTCTTCCGTAAAACTCTTACTTCGTGAGAGAGTTTTTCTAACGACGGGAGAGAGCACATGAGCATTACACACCGAAACACCGGTCGGCTGCACAGCCCTTTTACCGAGGTCCGCGAGGCCGCTCGCGACCAGGTTCTGATGACGCTGGCAAGCGCAACGGGTCTTCTCTCGGTGGTCAGCGTGACCATCATGATGGTCCTCGGTTCCGGCTGGAACTAGGCTGCAGCATCCGCGCCACTCACAACACACGCACGACGAAAGCACACAAACGCATGACACTCCTGGAGAGTTCCCCTTCCGCCCCAATGACGTGGGCGGCGACGGAGGAACCCGAAGCGCACGCCACCGCCGAGTGGCGCCTCGCCGACACCGATTTCTGGGCAGCGTCCTACCTCGGCTACTTCGGTGGGACGATCGACAAGCAGGGCGAGCACTACTTCGTTCGCGACACCTTCGCCCGTTATATCGGGGACTTCTCCGACCTGCCGACTGCGCAGCGTAAACTGGAGGCTCACCTCGCGTCTCTCCTCGTGGAGCAACGCGACCGGCCTTGAATTGACTGGCTCGGGCGATGATGGCCGGTTCTTTCCGGTTCTGACCCCCCAGAAAGGACGCGAGTGGCATGCCCCTCAACGTCGTTCGACACGAAGCCGAGCACCTCTACGCCCGCGAACCGCACCGCGCAACCGCTCTCGGTGCGGTCCAGGCGGTACTCCGTCTCCACCGCGCTGAAGAAATAAGCATCGAGCGTGTGCGCAAGGCCTCCGGGCTCAGCAAGAACGAATTCCACGCGATGCGATACCTGCTTCAGGCGCAACGCGAGGGTCGTGAGATGGGTCCAAAGGACCTCATAGTCATGCTCGGTCTCTCGAGTGCCGCAGTGACGAAGATCGTGGACCACCTCGTGGAACTCGGGCACCTCGACCGTCTCGCCCACAAGACCGATCGACGCGCCTGGATCCTGCAGCCGACCGCCGCAGGGGCGAAGAACATCGAGGGGTCATACGGCAACTTCCACCTCTCGGTGGTCGAGTCGATGGAGGCGCTCTCGCCCTCCGACGCTGAGGTGGTTGAGCGGGTGCTCTCCGAGGTCACCCAGCGACTCGAGTCTGCTGACAACCAGTAGCCAACCGTGGGCCAGGACTGGCCATCGATCCCGGTGCGCCCCGGTTCGTAGCGGAATCACAGACTCGCGATATAGCGTGTGGGGATGGTTTCAGAGGACGAGTTCGCCCGTGACATCGCCGCCGGCGAAAGCCCAGACCGGCCTGTTCGGCGGATGCTCCGCCGCGCGCGAGCGTGGATCGACGATCGACCGAGGCTCCGACACGCTTACCGCACGTGCGTGGGTATTCTCGGCGGACTGATTGCCGTCGTCGGCCTCATGCTCGTTCCCCTGCCGGGGCCTGGCTGGCTCGTTGTCTTTCTCGGGCTCGCCATACTCGGAACCGAGTTCGCGTGGGCCAGGCGGCTCGCGGCATTCGTCAAGCGCCAGTTGTCGCGCTTCTGGGCATGGTGGAACGCGCGCAAATCAGTTCGCGCAACGGGCTGCGTGCAGACGCCTGGTCAATGACGATCTCGGCGACACCGATCTATGCGGCGCAGAACTAATGCGGCGCAGAATTAATGCGACACCGAACTCTGCGGCGGTTACGCGCGCTTGGGTTCGTCCGCTGCCTTGTAGTCGTCGGCGTATTCCGCCCACTTCGCTGCCTCGCCTGCGTACGACTCGTCGTCGGAGTGCCCCGTGAGCTCGCGCTCAAGAGCGTCGTAGTTCACGTCGGGACTAAACGACTTCAGCTCACGTGCGATCTTCGTGTGCTTTGCCTTTTGACGGCCACGCCCCATGCGAGACCCCCTTACGAATTAGTAGCGAGGCGGTGGAGATCCGCCCTGTGATTTAGCCAACCAGGGAACGATAAAGACTAAATTCGATCTTAGCATGGCGGACCTTGGCTACCCGCCGTTGTCTGGCACAAAGCTGCGGGCAGTCGATCGTCGTCAGCCGCGACGTTGGCGGCGCGGATTCTTCGCCAGGAGCGGGCCTACCGGCGCGGCGGGCGCAGCGGTACTCGGGTCACCGGTCGAACGGGCTCGCCGCGGCGCGCCTGTCCGGGGAGCGGCCGCGACCGACGCCCGTAGATGAGCTCGGAAGAATCGAGCAGCCATGGCACCAGGGCGATGGTGACGCCGTGGACGAGCATGAGTTGCTGTCGCATTCGGTTGGCGCGTCGGTTGTGAAGCAGGCTCTCCCACCAATGACCGACGATGTACTGCGGCATATACACGGTGACGACCGTTGGCCCGCATTTCTCCCTGTACCTTGCAATGTAATCGATGAGGGGAGTGGCAACCTCGCGATACGGCGATTCGAGCACCACGAGCAGAACGCGGATGTCGTGCTCTGCCCACTGTCGCTCGAGCTCCTGCGTGGTTTCGTCGTCGACGGCGATGTGCACGGCGACGATGGATTGGTGACGCGCCGCGATCGCGTAGTCGAGGGCCTTGAGTGCCGGTTTTTGCATCTTGTTGATCAGCACCACGGCGAGGTCGCCGGCAGCCCCAAATGTCGTGGTGTCGTCGACGGTTATCTCCTGCTCGACGTCGCGATAGTAGCGGTTCACCCCGAGCATGAGCGTGTACAGCACGGGGATCAGCAGAAAGACGAGCCAGGCACCGTGGGTGAATTTGGTAATGGTCACGACGATCAGCACGACCGCAGTGAGCAACGCGCCGCCGGCATTGATCGCCAGCGCGCGCATGATCTCGCCCCGATTCGTCGCGCCTGTCCGAAGCAGCCGCACCCAATGCCGCACCATTCCGGTTTGGCCAAGCGTGAATGACACAAAGACCCCGATGATGTACAGCTGGATCAGCAGAGTGAGGTTGGCCTGGTAGACGACCAGAATCGCGCAGGCCGCGAGCCCGAGCACGATCATTCCGTTGGAGAAGACGAGCCGGTCCCCGCGGGTGTTGAGCGACTTCGGGGCATAGGAGTCGCGGGCGAGCACGGCTCCGAGGAGGGGGAATCCGTTGAACGCGGTATTGGCGGCGAGGAGCAGAACGCACGCGGTTGCCGCCTGGATCAGGTAGAACAGGATGCTGTTCGCCCCAAAGACCGCCGCGGCCACCTGGGCCATCAGGCTCGGTTGCGGTGCCGTTTCGCAGTTCGCGAACCCGATGAGGTGACAAGGATCCTCGGCGTAGTGCACCTGCGCGATGAGTGCGACGGCGGTCAGCCCGGCGAACAGAACAATGGCTGTTCCGCCCATCAGTACGAGAGTCGCCTGGGCGTTCTTCACCTTCGGGCGGCGGAACGCCGGCACGCCGTTCGACACCGCTTCGACGCCGGTGAGTGCACTGCACCCGCTTGAGAAGGCTCGGAGGAGGAGCAGAACGAAGGCTGCCTGGGTGAGGCTCTCGCCTTCGACCGTAAAAGCAGCGCTCTCCGCCACCGGCGCATCGCCGACGGCCGTTCGCATGAGGCCAACAACGATCATGACGAACACGCTGGCGATGAACAGGTAGGTGGGTGCGGCAAACGCCTTGGACGACTCCCTGACGCCGCGAAGGTTCGCCGCCATCAGGAGCACCACAAATCCGACGGCCAGCTCGACCCGCCATGGATTGAACACGGGGAGGGCGGAGATGATGTTGTCGACGCCGGATGCCACGGACACCGCCACGGTGAGCACATAGTCAACAAGAAGAGCCGCGGCGACAACGAGTCCGGCTTTCTCACCGAGATTCTTGTGCGCGACTTCGTAGTCACCGCCGCCGGACGGATAGGCCTTGATGAGCTGCCGATAGCTGGCGACGACGACGAGCAGCAACACGATGACGCACGCCGCCACCCAGGGCGCGAAGCTCAGGAACGCGAGTCCGCCGAGTGTCAGGATCATCAGGAGTTCCTGAGGGGCGTATGCCACCGACGACAGCGCGTCGCTGGCAAAAATGGGCAGGGCAAGTCGCTTGGGCAGCAACTGTCCGTCCAGGTGTGCTGTGGGGAGAGGCTCGCCGATGAGGATGCGTTTGACCTGTCGGCTGTCAGACCCAGGTTTCTTACCCGGAATAGTCACGAGCGCGAACATACTCCTTCGCCACCCAGAGTCAAGAGCGGGAAGGTGACGGCGCTGAAGCGTTCAGCGCACGATCAGGAACCGGTGACGCATCTCGATGAGTGGGTCACCGGCTCCCTGGCGGCGGGGCATCAGCTCTTAAGTCCGCCGAGTGATTCCCTCACCGTGGCGCGCACGCGGTCCAGCTCGTCTTTCAACTGCCGCACGACGTCGTCGGTCACGTCGCCCCCGGCGCTGACATGCCCGCGCAACTCCGACCGGATGGCCTGACGGAAGTCGGCGAGCACGGTGTCGGCGTCGTGAAGAGCGATGCGACTCGCCGTGCGCGGTGCCGCGTCGTCGGTGGAGACGGACGGCGCACTCGTTGCCGACTGCTTGGCCTGTTGGGCGGCGGATGCCAGATCCGCTTTGAGGGTGCGCATCGCGTGCGTCACACCGGTACGAACCTCGTCGGCCAGGCGGCGGACCGAATCCGTCAGCTCGAGTTCGATTGCGTCGAGGTCGACGCGACGGTTCTCGAGTTCGTGGCGGCCTGCGTCCGTGATCGAGTAAACGGTCTTGCGGCCGTCGCTCGACTTGGTGACGAGCCCTTCTTCTTCGAGCTTCGCGAGCCGGGGATAAATCGTGCCGGCGCTCGGTGAGTAGGTGCCACCGAACCGTTCCGAGAGTGCCTGGATCAGCTCATAGCCGTGCTTGGGGCCCTCGGCCAGGAGGCTCAGCAGGTAGAGGCGCAAGCTGCCGTGGCCGAACACCGGGCTCATGCGTGGCCACCACTTATGAAGGCATCGTCATCGCTTTCCGGTTCAGTCGAGGCACCCGTCGAGGCACCTGTCGAGGCGCCCGACTGGGGTGTCTGACCGTCTTCCGCGTCGCTCCTGCGTACAACGGAGACGCTGCCGGAAACGGAATTGGCGAGCACGTCGGTGTAGAAGTTGCCGTCTCCCTCTGTCGTGCTTGAGAACCCGCGACCGCGCGTGCCCCGAATCACTGAGTTGTCGAGCTGGAGGGTGCCAGAGACCGTATTGACGACATATTTCGTGCCTGTGTGCGCGGGGAGCCGTGCGGTGAGGCTGCCGGAGACGGCGTTCGTCGAGATCCGGTCGCACCGGCCGAAGGCGTCGATGAAGACGTTTCCCGACACGGTGTCGCTCGTGAACCGGCTGATCTCGCCCGCCACAGTGATGTCGCCCGAGATGCTGTGCGCGTTGATCGCGCCGACGTGGGACTGCACGCTGATCTCACCGGACACACTGTTGAGGTCGAGGTCGCCCGTGACCGACTCGATCTGAAGTTCCCCGCTGACCGTGGAGAGGCGCGCACTGGTCGTCAGGCCGGAGATCAACGCTCCCGCCGACACCATGCCGAACGTCAGCGCGATCTTCCGAGGCACGAGCACGCTGATCTGCGCCTTCGCGGAGTTCGAGCCGAACGATTTGAAGACCTCGAGGAAGTTGTCCCAGCCGAGTTGAGGGTGGTCGATTTCGAGCACGTCGCCGTCGATTGAGACCTTGAGCTCTTTGCCGGAAACGCTGTGCACCTCGACGCGGGCGCCGGGCTCATCGTGGCCGAGAATGTCGATCTGGCCGCCGATCATGCCGACCTTGAGCTTGCGCACAAGCTCCACGTCGATGACCCGGGATTCCCCGGGGAGCACTATCCATTTTTCGAGTGACATTGTTGATCCTTCTCCTGCCGACCATCAGGGGTCGCCGTCTGTGGAAGACGAGATATATCTCGTTCCGAACACGATATATCGCGTTTTCGCGGAGGGCAAGAGGCCTCGAGCAATACTCAGGATTCAGCTGAGGAGCCGGATCAACCCTGTTCGACCGGCAGGCCGGCGTCGGTCCAGGCGTGGGTCCCGCCCTCGACGTTGACGACGGCGTAGTCGCGACTTTCCAGGTATTCGGCGACCTTCGCGCTCCGCCCGCCGAGGGCGCAGATGAGGTAGAGAGTGTCGTCTTCGGGGAGTTCGTCGATCCTGTCGATGATCTGGCTCATCGGGATGTTGATGGCGCCAGCCGCGCGCACCTGCTGGAATTCGTCTGGCTCGCGCACATCGATGACTGTGGCGCCATCGAGCGCGGCGAGTTCGGAGACGGTGATGGTGTCCATGTGGGGTCCAATCGATCAGAACGTATCCTGCGATTCTCCGCTTGCCGCGCGGCATCCGCAAAACCGATCCGGGATCCCGCTTGACCTTGACGCAGCGTCAACCTCTAGTGTGGCCTCGAACAGGACAGAGAAGGAGCAGCGGTCATGGAGTGGTCGATTCAGGAGATCTCACGCCACGCGGGCACGACCTCGCGGGCGCTTCGTCACTACGACGATATCGGGCTGCTGACCCCGACCAGGATCGGCGACAACGGATACCGGTACTACGACGAAGCGGCACTCGTGCGCCTGCAGCGCATCCTGCTTCTTCGCGATCTCGGGCTCGGACTGCCCGCCATCGGCGAGGTGCTTGCACAGGCGACGGATGCCACTGGCGCCCTCCGCGGTCACCTCGCGTGGCTGCGAAAAGAACAGGACCGACTCGAGCTGCAGGTCGCGTCGGTCGAAGACACCATACGGAAACTGGAAAGGGGTGAACACCTGATGGCAGAGAACATGTTTGACGGGTTCGACCACACGCAATACAAGGAAGAGGTCGAGGAACGCTGGGGCACGGAGTCCTATGCGGCAGGCGACTCCTGGTGGAGGTCGCTGAGCGATGCGGAGAAGACCGAGTGGCAGGGGCGCTCAGCAGCGCTCGGCTCGGACTGGACCGCGGCGGCCGAATCGGGGGTTGCTCCCGACGGCCGCGAAGCGCAGGAGCTGGCCCGGCGCCACGTCGAGTGGCTCACATCGATCCCGGGTGCCCCGGGGGCGATCAAGGAGTACGTCACGGGGCTCGGCGAGATGTATGTCGCCGACGAGCGCTTCGCCGCCAATTACGGCGGCACCAGGGGCGCTGAATTCGTGCGCGACGCCCTCGCGCTCTACGCGGACCGCAACCTGTAACGGCCTGGTGAACCTGTGCCAGCGGCATCCGCTCGTCGTGATTGAGGCGAGCGGATGCCGCGCGCACGGTAGGTGCACGGCAGCGTCAGGGGGGCGGCTGGTCAGCTCGCGGGGGAGTCGATCAGGGGTGCGCTCGGTTCGGCCGAGCCCGACAGGCGGTTGTCCGATGCCTGATCGCGCGGCAGTTCGATCCGGAACCACGGGATCGTGATGCCGCAGAGCGGGCCGATGAGCACGGCGAAGAGCAGGGTGCCGATGCCGACGTTGCCGCCGAGGAGCCAGCCGATGCCGAGCACGGTGAGTTCGATGCCGCTGCGGCCGACCCAGATCGGCCACCCGGTGAGTTCGTGCACACCGGTCATCAGGCCGTCGCGCGGGCCGGCGCCGAACCGGGCGCCGAGGTAGAGTCCCGTGGCGAGAGCGAGCGTGAAAAGTCCGGCGGAGAAGAGCAGGATCCGGGCCCAGAGCACCAGGTCCTCGGGGATCAGCCAGAGGCCGAGATCCGCGGCGAGTCCGACGAGGAGCACGTTGAGGACGGTGCCGATCCCCGGCTTTTGCCGCAGCGGTATCCAGAGCAGAAGAAGGAGTGCACCGATCAGGATCGTGATCAGTCCGAAACCCCAGCCGGTCTTGAGCGAGACGCCCTGGGTCAGGACATCCCACGGCGAAACACCGATCCCCGCACGCACAATGAGCGCGATGGCAATCCCGTAGAGGAAGAGGCCAATGAGGAGCTGGAGGATGCGGCGGGTCATGGTTTCAATCCAATTTCACAATTGGCCTTCTGGCAAGAGGCCAATCTCTCTATAGTGGCCCCATGGTTGATGTCCACATCACGGCCCGCGCGCTCTCCTCCTTGCTTGGCCCCTGGCGCAGTGGGGACGCGGCCTACCGGAGCCTCGCCGACCGGGTCCGCCTGCTGATCCTCGATGGCCGCATTCCCGCCGACACCCGATTGCCGGCGGAGCGGGACCTGGCCGAGCGCCTCGACGTCAGCCGTACCACGGTGACCGCCGCCTACCGTGAGCTCAGGGACAACGGATTCCTCGAGAGCGTCCGCGGGTCGGGGAGCGTCGCCCAGCTTCCCGGGGTTCGGCCGGGACCCGTGACGGCCCGCCGATCGGGCTACCTCGACTTCAGCAAGGCGGCGCTGCCCGCCATCGGAGCGATGACAGGAGCTGCCGTGCGCGCGGCCGCCCGGCTGCCGCGCTACCTCGACGATTTCGACTACGACACGATCGGCCTGCCCGAGTTACGCGCGGCGATCGCGGACCGGTTCATCGAAGCGGGGTTACCCACCTCGCCGGACGAGATCATGGTCACCCTCGGCGCGCAGCACGCGATTGGACTGATCGCGAGGACCCACCTGTCGCGCGGGGATCGGGCGCTCATCGAACACCCCACCTATCCGCACGCCCACGACGCGCTCCGCTCAGCCGGGGCACGCCTGGTGCCGATCCCGGTAACCGCCGAGGACGGCTGGGACGCCGACGACCTCGAGGACGCGCTCGACAACTCGTCGCCGACCCTTGCCTACCTCATGCCTGACTTTCACAATCCGACCGGCGCGAGCATGCCGCTGGAGACCCGCCGCCGCGTGTGTCGTGCTGCCGCCCGGCAGGGGACAGTGCTGCTCATCGATGAAACGACGCGCGAACTCGATATCGACAGGCCGGGTTCTTTCCCTCCGTTCGCGGCGTCCGATGACGCCGGAGCCAAAATCATCACGGTCGGTTCGGTGGGAAAGACCGTGTGGGGCGGCATCCGTCTTGGCTGGATCCGCGCCGACCGGGGCGTCATTCGCAAACTTGTGGCCGCCCGGTCGATCGGCGACCTCGGCACTCCGATTCTCGAGCAGCTCACCGTGCTCGAACTGCTGCCAGACATGACCTCCATCCTCGAGACGCGACGCTCACAGCTTCGGGCAACGCGTGATCGCCTCGAGGACCTGCTCGGCGATCGCTACCCGTACTGGGACGTGCCGCACGTCAACGGCGGGCTGTCGGCCTGGGTCAACCTCGGAGTGCCCGTCAGTTCACAACTCGCGCTCGCCGCACGCAACCAGGGTCTGCTGATCGCGTCAGGGCCACGGTTCGGCATCGACGGCGCCTTCGAGCGGTTCATCCGCATCCCGATCACCTACGGGGTGGACGACACCGAGCGGGCAATCGACGCCCTCGCAACGGCGTGGCAGTCGATCCTCCGCGCGCCTGTTCCCGAGTCGGCGCTCCTCGCCGAGGTGGTGTGATCGACCGAGTGGATCTCGCCCGCGGAATTACGCCATGACCCGGGCGATAACGGAACGCTGAGCATTTGTCGTACGTGCAGTTCCTGCACGGGCGCTGTGACAGAATTTGCTGTGTAGAGCGGCCACGCGTCGTTTCTCCCGCCGCGCTCGCGGCAGTCACCGCATCGCCCTCAGGAGACCCGTGCACGTCCTTGCCGTTCTAAGCATGAAGAACCGTGCGCTCATCGCACTCGTCACCATCGTCGCCGCGGTCTTCGGCGGGATTGCCCTGTCGAGCCTCAAGCAGGAACTCGCTCCGAGCGTGAGCTTCCCACAGCTCGCCATCGTTGCCAGCTACCCTGGCGCGTCGCCCGAGGTGGTCAACGACGACGTCTCCACTCCGATTGAAACCGCCATCCAGGGCGTTGCCGGTATCGAGTCGACGAGCACAACCTCATCGACCAACCTCGGTCTCATCTCCGCGACTTTCACCTACGGCACCGACCTCGCCACCGCCGAGCAGAAGATCAACCAGGCGATCAACCGGATCAAGTCGACACTCCCCGAAGACGTTGAACCCGAGGTCCTCTCCGGCGGACTCGACGACCTTCCGGTGATTCAGATCGCTGCCAGTGCAACCGGCGAGAACACCGACGCGCTCGCGGACAGCCTGAACGCAACGGCCGTGCCCGACATCGAAGATATCGAGGGTGTGCGCGAAGCGGCTCTCATCGGTGAGGTCGGCAAGCGGGTCACCATCGTGACGGATGCCGTCCGGCTGGCACAGGAGGGCGTGCAGCGGACCGCGATCAGCGACACCCTCGAACAGTACGGTGTGCTCATCCCGGCCGGTGACATCATCGAAGACGGAAGTACGTTCTCCGTCCAGACCGGCTCAAAACTCGGCTCCGTCGAGGAGCTTGCCGGACTGCCGCTGGTCAGGGATGCGCCCGGGGCACCGGGTTCGGCCGTGCTCACCATCGGCGACGTCGCGTCGGTATCACTCACCGACAACCCGGTGACGAGCATCTCCCGTGTCGACGGCAAGCCGGCGCTCACCATCGCCGTGACCAAGCTTCCCGCCGCCAACACCGTTGATGTGTCCAAGGGCGTTCGCGCACTGATTCCCGACCTCGAGGAAGCGCTCGGTTCCGACGTTCAGCTCGACATCGTCTTCGACCAGGCGCCGTACATCGAGCAGTCCATTGAGTCGCTCGCGACAGAGGGCCTGCTCGGACTGGTCTTCGCCGTTCTGATCATCCTGGTCTTCCTGCTCGATGTGCGGGCGACCCTGGTCACGGCCATCTCCATCCCGACGTCAGTGCTCATCACCTTCATCGGCCTGCAGGCGACGGGATACACCCTCAACATCCTCACCCTCGGTGCGCTCACGATCGCGATCGGACGCGTCGTCGATGACTCGATCGTCGTGATCGAGAACATCAAGCGGCACATGGCCGCCGCGCGCGACCGAACGGCTGACGGCCGTGCCCTGTCGATCGTCACCGCGGTGCGCGAGGTTGCCGGCGCCATCACCGCGTCGACGATCACCACTGTCGCGGTGTTCCTGCCGCTCGCGTTCGTCGGCGACATGACGGGTGAGCTCTTCCGCCCGTTCGCGCTCACCGTCACGATCGCCCTCGTCGCGTCGCTCTTCGTCTCGCTGACCATCGTGCCGGTGCTCGCGTACTGGTTCCTCCGCGCGAAGGAGCGGAAACCGGCGAAGGCCGCCAATTCGGCGACCACGTCAGTCACGGCAGCCACGGCGACAAATGACCAGAAGGCCGTTGAGCCGGGGGCGGCGCACGTCGTCACCGCCGATGCCGTCACCGATGGCGCCGTCACCCCGCACGCTGCCGGGTCAGACGCGACGGCATCCGAGGTCGTCACCGCTCGCGAGACCGCACACACTCAGAGCGCGGTTCCGAGCGATGCCTCGGGCGAGCAGCAGGCACAGCAGCAGGGGCACCGCGAGGCCGAGCCCGCCGTCTATGCCTCCGCTGCCGCCGTCGCGGTGGCCACCCGCCGTGGTCGCAAGACCGGCGTGGAAGACGAAGACGAACTCGAGCACCCGACCCTTCTGCAAAAGGGATACCTGCCGATCATCAACTGGACGCTCAAGCACTCGGTCGTCACACTGCTGCTTTCGGTGCTCGTGCTCGGTGGCACCCTGGCCCTGGTGCCGTTCATGAAGACCAACTTCCTGGGCGACTCGGGGCAGAACACGCTGAGCGTTTCGCAGAAGCTCCCCGTTGGCTCAAGCCTCGATGCACAGGATGCTGCGGCGTCCAAGGTCGAAGATGCCCTGCGCGGCATCGAGGGAATCGACACGGTTCAGGTCTCGATCGGTTCGTCCGGTGGACTTCTCTCCGCGTTCGGCGGCGGCGGCGAAGGCAGCATCACCTACTCGGTGACGACGGATGAAGACGCCGACCAGGAAGCGCTCCAGTCCACCGTGCGCTCCGAGCTCCAGGACATCGCTGACGCCGGCGAGATCGAGCTCAGCTCCGCCGGTGGTTTCGGTGCGTCGAGTGACATCGAAGTCGACATCACGGCGCCTGACCAGGAGACACTGCGGGAGGCGACGGATGCCGTCACCGACGCGGCCAAGGACCTCGAGGGAATGCGCCAGGTCACCAACAACCTCAGCGCATCCAGGCCGTACATCGAGGTGAAGGTCAACAGGCTCGACGCCGCTGCGGCCGGCTACAGCGAGGTTGCGCTCGGCGGCTACATCTCGCAGGCGATGCAACCGACATCCGCTGGTTCGATCGTGCTCGACGAGACCACCGTCAGCATCTACATCGCGACCGACAGCCCGCCAGCGACCATCGGTGAGTTGTCAGCGCTCGAGGTTCCCACCCTTCTCGGACCGGTGCCGCTCGACACCCTCGCGACCGTCGAGGAGGTCGACGGCCCGTCGACGATCACCTCGGTGCGGGGACAGCGTTCGGCCACCGTCGCCATCACTCCGGCGAGTGACAACATCGGTACGGCGAGTGCCGAGGTGTCAACCGCGCTCGACGAGATTGACCTGCCCGCGGGTACGACCGCGACGCTCGGCGGTGTGACCGCTGACCAGGGCAACGCCTTCCAGCAGCTGGGGCTTGCCATGCTCGCCGCGATCCTCATCGTGTACATCGTCATGGTGGCCACCTTCCGGTCGCTTCGCCAGCCGCTGCTTCTGCTCGTGTCTGTGCCGTTCGCGGCGACGGGTGCCATCGGCCTGCAGGTCATCACCGGTGTTCCGCTCGGTGTCGCCTCGCTCATCGGTGTGCTGATGCTCATCGGTATCGTCGTGACCAACGCGATCGTGCTCGTCGACCTCGTCAACCAGTACAGGTCGCGCGGCATGGCGGTGACCGATGCGGTGCGTCACGGTTCGTCGCGGAGGCTCCGCCCGATCCTCATGACGGCACTCGCGACGATCTTTGCCCTGGTGCCCATGGCGCTCGGGCTCACCGGCGAGGGCGGCTTCATCTCGCAGCCGCTCGCAATCGTCGTGATCGGTGGTCTCGTCTCGTCGACGCTCCTGACGCTCATCGTGCTGCCGACGCTCTACAACCTGGTCGAGGGTGCACGTGAGCGGCGTCTCGATCGGCGGGCGGAGACCGAGCGCGAGATCGAGCGTGCGGAAGCGGCGACCGAGCAGGCGGAACCGGCGAAGGCGGCATCCGTCAGCTAAACGCCGAAGGGCAACGTCACCGAGTCAGGACGCCGACGGTTGCAGCGCTCTGGTGCGCTGCGGTCCGCCGCCGCGTCACCGCGCTCGATACCCGGTCGATGACAAATCCGAGTGCGATGGCGATCACGATTCCCGCCACCGCGCCGAGGAGTGGCTGGTCCTTCACCCAGTGCCCCGCGAGCAGGCCGATGAGAACCGAGTACGCCGCCCATGACACGCCGGCGAGAACCGTGAGCGGCCAGAACCGCCGGTGGGGGAACCCGGTGGCTCCCGCTGTCATGTTCACGGCGATCCTGCCGATGGGGACGTACCGCGCGGTCAGGATCAGCGCTGCCGGTCGGGAACGGATGCCGTGAGCGGCCCAGTCGAAGGCGCGGACGGTTCGCGGATGCCGCATCCACGCGAATCGGGTGGTTCCGATGATTCGTCCCAGCAGGTAGGCGATGTTGTCGCCGAGTGACGCCCCGACTGCGGCCACGAGGATGATCAGGATCGGGTTCGGTGCTCCGGCTGAGACGCCGATCGCGGCGGCGGCTACAACCACGGTTTCACTCGGAACCGGTGGGAAGAACCCGTCGATGACGACGACGGCGAAGACGACCGCATAGACCCACGGTGAGGTGGCCGTCGAGAGAAGGGCGTCGGAGAGGAAGTCCATGACGGTCCGTTTCGATCACGGCGTCGCAGAAGTGCGGCACCGTTTCCGAGGCTACGAAGGCCTGACGGTCGCGGCATCCTCCTCAGGTATTGGGTGAGGTCACCCCAGCGGAGGAGATCCGGGAGGGCGTTATCTCGACAAACCGTGGTGCGCGGAGGTCAGGCCTGGGTGCCGATGGCGAAGCGCACGGCACCGGCCTCGTCGACCTCAGCGTCAAGAATCTTGTCGTCGAGCATCACCGCAGCGTTCTCGTCGACAAAGATGCGGGCGCCGCTCGACTCGACGACGGCATCCGTCGGTTCAGGTGCCGTGGCGACCGCGACGGAAAGGTCGGTCGACGACGGTTCCGGGCTGGTGATCCGAAGGCCGGCATCCTCGGTCCCCGCGCTCTGGAGCGTGATGGTCTTAACGATGGTGCTTGCGTTATCGGTGAGGGTGAGCATGAGCGTCCTTTGCGATCGGCGGTGAGGAGTGTCCCACCCTTCCGAACCTGTCGGCCGACCTCAAGCTGGAGCCCGGCATTCACACGAAAGACGGAGGTCGGAAACGACGAATGCCTCCCCGCCGCGAGGCAAGGAGGCATTCGTTTGGTTCGTGGACCGTTAGGCCCGGCTGCCGCTGCGCGAGTTGCGCGTGACGAGGCCGTAGATCAGGAGCACGACGATGGAGCCGACGATGGCGGTGAGCCAGGTCGAGATGCTCCAGAACTCGTTCATGTCGATGCCGAACAGCAGGCCACCGAGCCAGCCGCCCAGAAGTGCGCCCACGACACCGAGAAGCAGTGTGATGAGCCAGCCGCCGCCCTGTCTGCCAGGAAGAATGGCCTTTGCGATTGCGCCAGCAATCAGACCGAGAAGAAGAAATGCCAGGAAGCTCAAGGCTCCACCTCCATTTGTCCGATGGATCTCCGTTGCCGGAGTCCCGTTGAACCCGCCCGGTTAGGCTGGTGTAACTCGAGAGTACCGCGTTCGGTGTTTATCTGGGGAATTGCCGCAAAGTCATTGCGAAATAGAGAAAAGTACGTGACAATTCCGCCTTTGTGCCGTAATGTAGCCAAGTCGGCTCTGGACACCGTGGATGTACCGCGGAAGGGTTTGTAAGTCTGGTGGGCCGGTTATACATCGCGAAAACGCGACTTGTATTCACTTTGATGTGAAACGGTCCCGGCCATCGACTGCCCGGGTATATGAATGCCGCAGCTCTGCTGTGCGCTTCTCGATTCATGCATGAACTAAAACCCGGAAAGTACTATGCCCAAGAACAATAAACCCGCTGGCGGCCGCCCCGCCCGCAACTTCGACCCGAGCTACGCCCGTAAGAGCGGCGGCCCGGCAGGAACCACAGCTGGCAGCAGGAGCCCGGGACACCGCGGATACCGCGCCGCAGAATCCGACGCACCGAAGAAGGCTCGCTGGAACGCCGACGAGCGCGCCCAGCGTCGTCACTCCGACGAGCCGCGCGAACAGCGCGCTCCCCGCGACGACCGTTACGACGGTGGCGCCCAGCCGCAGCGCGGCGAGCGTCCCGCGTACAACCGCGGTGAGAACCGCACCGAGCGCCCGGCCTACGGCCGCGACGACCGTGCTCCCCGCGATGACCGTGCACCCCGCGGCGACCGCAGCGAGCGTCCCTCGTACGGCCGTGACGACCGCGCCCCGCGCGGCAACGGGGAGCGTCCCGCGTACAACCGTGGTGAGAACCGCACCGAGCGCCCCGCGTACAACCGTGGCGAGAACCGGACCGAGCGTCCCTCCTACGGCCGCGACGACCGCGCGCCCCGCAGCAATGGTGAGCGTCCCGCGTACTACCGTGGCGAGAACCGCACGGAGCGTCCCGCTTACAACCGTGGTGAGAACCGGACCGAGCGTCCCGCGTACAACCGTGATGACCGTGCACCTCGCGGTGACCGCGCCGAGCGTCCGTCGTACAACGACCGCGCCCCGCGCAGCAATGGTGAGCGTCCCGCGTACAACCGTGGTGAGAACCGCACCGAGCGTCCGGCGTACAACCGTGGTGAGAACCGCACCGAGCGCCCCGCGTACAACCGTGGCGAGAACCGCACGGAGCGTCCGTCATACAACCGCGAAGACCGCGCTCCCCGTAGCGACCGCTCTGAGCGCCCCGCGTACAACAACGACCGCCCGTTCACGCGTGGCGAGCGCATCGAGCGTCCGTCGACGCGTCGCATCTCTGCGGGCCGCGACGACCGCGCACCCCGCCGCGACAACAACTTCGACCGTCCCCGCGACGCCGGAGCAGACAAGAACTTCTACCCGAACCGCGACGCCAAGGGAAACTTCACCCCCGAAGACGACGTCGTGCTCGAGCGCCTCGAGGCACAGGCCACGCTGGCCGTTGACGTCGAGGGCATTTCGTTCACCGACCTTGGCCTCGGTGGCAACATCGTCGCCGCTCTCGCTGAACTCGGCGCACCGAGCCCGTTCCCGATCCAGGCAGCAACCATCCCCGACGTCATCGCCGGCAAGGATGTCCTCGGCCGCGGTCGCACCGGATCAGGCAAAACCATCGCCTTCGGCGCACCGCTCGTCGAGAAGCTCATGGAAAACGGCGGGGGCAAGAAGCGTGCCATGGGTCGCAAGCCCCGCGCGCTGATCCTCGCACCGACCCGTGAACTCGCGCTGCAGATCGACCGCACAGTGCAGCCGATCGCCCGCAGCGTCGGCCTCTTCACCACGCAGATCTACGGCGGAGTGCCGCAGGGTCGCCAGGTTGGCGCTCTCCAGCGCGGCGTCGACATCATCGTCGGCACCCCAGGCCGGATCGAAGACCTCATCGAGCAGGGACGCCTCGACCTCTCCGAAGTGACCATCACGGTCCTCGACGAGGCCGACCACATGTGCGACCTCGGCTTCCTCGAGCCTGTGCAGCGCATCCTGCGCCGCACGGCAAACGGTGGCCAGAAGCTGCTCTTCTCGGCAACCCTCGACAAGGGTGTTGCTTCACTCGTCAAGGAGTTCCTGCCGTCCCCCGCCGTGCACGAGGTCGCCGGTGAAGACCAGGCCTCCGCAACGATCGACCACCGCGTTCTCGTGGTCGAGCACCGCGACAAGGACCGCATCATCGAGGAACTCGCGAACCGCAACGAGAAGACACTGATCTTCTCGCGCACCCGTGCATACGCCGAGCGCCTCGCTGACCAGCTGGAGGATGCAGGCATCCGTGCGGTGTCCCTCCACGGCGACCTGAACCAGGCCCGTCGTACCCGCAACCTCGCGCAGCTCACCTCCGGGCGAGTGAACGTGCTCGTTGCAACCGACGTCGCCGCGCGTGGCATCCACGTTGACGACATCACCCTCGTCATCCAGGCCGACGCGCCCGACGAGTACAAGACGTACCTCCACCGCTCGGGCCGTACGGGCCGCGCCGGCAAGGTCGGTACCGTCGTCACGATCATCCCGAAGGCGCGCCAGCGTCGCATGACCGACCTGCTCGGTCGCGCCGAGATCGAGGCTGACTACGTTCAGGCTCGCCCCGGTGACGAGATCATCGAGGAGCTCGCCGGTCGCATGACCAACAAGAAGCTCACCGCCTAACAGCTGAGCCGCCAGAACACCCGTTCCGGTCGAGACCACCCGTTCGCACGTGTGTTTTCGACCGGAACGGGTGTTTTCGTGTACCCGGCAGAATGAGTGGATGCA
Organism: Mycetocola sp. Y442; assembly: GCF_056898615.1. Classification (NCBI taxonomy): domain Bacteria; kingdom Bacillati; phylum Actinomycetota; class Actinomycetes; order Micrococcales; family Microbacteriaceae; genus Mycetocola; species Mycetocola sp. Y442. The sequence goes on along the minus strand of NZ_JBXHBV010000003.1, from coordinate 81,169 downwards.
CATTCGCCCCTTCCGTGCCGATACCGAGGTCGACGACACCGAGGCGGTCGTTGCGCTCTGGCATGCCTCCGGGCTGACCCGCCCGTGGAACGATCCCCACCGCGACATCGAGCGCAAGCTCACGACGCAGCCCGAGCTGTTTCTCGTGGGTGAGACGGATGCCACGGTGACGGCGACAGCGATGGTGGGCTTCGACGGTCACCGGGGGTGGGTCTCGTACCTGGCCGTCGATCCGTCGCAGCGCGGTCGCGGTTCCGGTCGCGCGCTCATGGCCGAGGCGGAACGGCTTCTCGCCGATCGCGGCTGCCCCAAGATCATGCTCATGGTGCGGTCGACCAACACCGACGTGCTCGCCTTCTATGACAACCTCGGCTATGCCGCCGACGATGTGACGGTGCTCGGTAAGCGACTCATTGCAGACTGAGGCCGGCCGCAGAGACCCGTTGCGGACCCGCGTACAGCCAGTCCCTCTTCGAGCCTTGCCCACCTCCGTTTCAGAGGCGTGACGACAGGCAGCCGCTCGTCATCGTGACCTCTCAGAACAGCATCGGCTGTTCGGTCGACGGCAGGATGCGCGCGCCTGTCGATCCGTCATCGCTCGTGAACGCGGGCCGCTCTCCGGCGTCGTTTCGCAACATCCCGAGCGCTTTCGATCGGATGCCGCCCGTCGCCGGGTCTTCGCGGCCCCGTTCGAGTCCGTGGGCGCGGATCAGCGGCGAAATGCGTGCGGCGAGCCAGGTGCGGTACTCCTTCGGCGCGTACTGCCCGCGGGCGTAGAGCGCTGTGTACTTCGTGACGAGTTCGGGATGCTGCCGCTCGAGCCAGTGCATGAACCACGGCTTCACTCCCGGTTTGAGGTACAGCGAGGTGAAGAGCACGCTCGTTCCTCCCGCCGCCTTCACCTGCCGCAGTGCCTCGTCGAGGTGGGCCTTCGTGTCGGTGAGGTACGGCAGGATCGGCATCAGGAACACGCTGCAGTCGAGCCCTGCGTTGCGTACCGCGGTGACGGTGGCGAGTCGCGCCTTTGCCGACGGAGTGCCCGGCTCGATCGACTTCTGCAGCTCGTCGTCGTAGATAGCGATCGACATCGCGAGGTCGACGGGCACGGTCTGGGCGACCTCGGCGAGCAGCGGGATATCGCGGCGGAGCAGCGTGCCCTTGGTGAGGATCGACAGTGGTGTGCCGGAGTTCGCCAGAGCGGTGATGATGCCCGGCATGAGCGAGTACTTGCCCTCTGCGCGCTGGTACGGGTCGGTGTTGGTGCCGAGCGCGACGGGGTACTTGCCCCAGCTCGGCTTGGCGACCTCCTTCGCGAGCACGTCTGCGACGTTGATCTTCACGACGACCTGGTTGTCGAAGTCGTCGCCGGCGTTGAAGTCGAGGTAGCTGTGGGTGGGGCGGGCGAAGCAGTTGTGGCTGATGACCCCGTTCGCGACGAAGTCACCGGTTCCCGTTGTGATGTCGATCATGTTGATCTCAGAGCCGAGATCCTCGATGGAGACGATCTGAAGGCGGTCACTTCCCTCGACGACGTTGCCCACGATCGATGATGCTCTGTCCTGCGCGGGGAGGCTCAGCCCAAAGCCGAGAAGCGACTCTTCAACAGCAAGGGTAGGCCGCTGACTGCCGTCGGTCGCCCGCTGCACGTACTTCCAGCCGCGCTCCGTGAGGAAACGGTGGTCGCCGCTGGCGATGAGTTCGGTTCCGTCGGCGAGGGTGATGCGGAACGGTCGCTTCACAGTGCCCCAGGCCGCGAGAACCGGAGTCTTCACGTAGTGGCGGTAGGAACCGCGAGTCTCGGTTCCCATGACCTCGTCCCCGACCTGCACGAGCCGCAACGGCTTCTGCCGGCCGTCACCCATCAGAATGAGGGTGTCGGGGTCGAGGCAATAGACGCACGCATGACTGCAGCCACGGTAGGGGTTGATGGTCCAGCCGAACGGCATCTGCGACTGCCGCGGGATCTTGTTCAGTGCTGACTTCGCGAGCACCTCGTGGAACGTCACTCCGGCGAACTCAGGCGTCTGCACGCTGCGCACGAGGTTGTTGAGCTTGGCGAGGCCCGGGAGCGCCGAGGGCTCCTCGGTGCCGAGCTGCTGACCATCCCACCTCATGCACTCCATTAGAACATGGATTCGAGAATAGCGGGCTATCTGTGGAGTGAAAGTGCGCGAGCGCGTTCTATGTGCGCCGACCGCTGCAGATCCATGCCCGCGCTACAGAAGCTTCTGCAGCGTGAGCATGGACGTGCAGCGCTCGGTGCAGAGGTGCGCTAGAGCAGAGCCGCGGCCACGACAAGGAGGCCCGCGCCAACCGCCCAGAACAGCACGACGAACGCCCAGTCCCGGGCCCGGAACGGCACGAGGTACCGCTCCGTCCGCGACTCGTGCGCACCGAATGCCCGCGCGTCCATGGCGAGGGCAACCCGTTCAGCGTGACGGATGGCCCCGACGAGCAGCGGCACGATGTAGCCGAGACCACGACGGATGCCGGCGAGCGGCCCCCTGCCGCCTGACACTCCCCGAACGCGGTGCGCCCGTCTGATCTGCTCGAGTTCCAGCCGGAACCGGGGCACGAACCGATAGGCGGCGAGTGCCGTGTAGCCGATGCGATAGGGCACGTGCAGCTGCTGGACCAGCGCCCGAACCAGGTCGGGACCGGTCATCGTGAGCCCGGCGATCAGCGCGAGTGACAGCAGCGCCCCGAGTCGGAGTGCCGTGGCCAGCCCGATCAGCCAGGCCCCGAGATAGAAGCGGTACTCGCCGAGCTGGAACAGGAGCGGCGTGTCGTCGACGCGTGCGGCATCCGTCCACAGCCCAAAACTGAGCGACAGCACCGCGACAATCGCCGGCAGGCCGAGCCAGAGCGCAACCGCGAGCCGGGCACTGAGTTTTGCCCCGACGGTGATGAGCAGAAGCGCAAGCAGGATAAAGACGAGCGGAGTCGCAATGTCGCGCACGAACAGCAGGTAGACCATGAACGGCAATGGCCCCGCGATCTTCGCCAGCGGGTTGAGCCTGTGCAGAAAGTGACGACCCGTCACCCCTCGCCGTACGGAGTACGGGTCGAGCGCCGCCGTCACGGGAGGCTGCCCGGCAGGTCAGCGACCCGCGAGAGTGGCATCCACGACGGATGCCGCGTCACGCCCCGCATCGCCCGCGCGAGTGGGGGAAGAATGAGCCCGGCCCTCGAGAGCAGTTCGCCGTCACCCAGGATCTCAGCGGCCGGCCCGAACGCCAGCAGCCGCCCGTCGTGCATCACAGCCACGTGGCTCGCATACTCCGCAACCAGCTGGAGGTCGTGGGTCACGGTGATCACCGTCGTCCCCGAGCGGTGCAGGTCCCGAAGCAGGGTGAGCAACTCGTTCGCCCGCTGGCGATCCTGGCCAAACGTCGGCTCGTCGAGGACGAGAACCGGGGCGCCGGTGATGAGCGCCGTGCCGACCGAGAGCCTGCGCTTCTGCCCGCCGGAGAGAAGGAACGGGTGGGCGTCGCGGTGCTTTTCCAGACCGAACCGCTCGAGCATCGCTGTGACTCGCGCCTCGATCTCATCCGCGTTCAGCCCGCCGCCCGAACGTCCGCGGCGCACCCGCAGCCCGTGGGCGAGTTCGTCAAACACCGTGTTCTCGATGAACTGGTGCTCGGGGTTCTGGAAGACGAACCCGACGTGGTCCGCCAGCATCCGCGCATCACTCGTCGCCGGATCAAGATCGCCGACGCGAACCCGCCCTTTCGGCGGCGGAACGACTCCGGCAAGAGCCTGCACGAGCGTGGTCTTGCCCGCTCCGTTGGCGCCGATCACCGTGACGAAATCACCCCGGCCGATCTCGAGCGACACGTCACGGATGATCGGGGTGCGGCCGCGGGTCACGGTGAGACCGCGAACGCTCACGGCCGCGTCCCTCGGAACGACGGCCGGCTCAGGCGTGCGTTCCGCGAGAGGGGGAAGAGAACGGATGCCGTTGAGCGCGGCCGTCAGCTCGGCCGGTGTGAGCGGGAGTGGATCGAGTACCACTCCGGCGCTCCTCAACCGCAACGCGGCGAGGGTGGCGACGGGCAGCCAGACCCCGAGTTTCGCGACCTGGTCCGCGGCCCCGGCGAGCACGGTTCTCGGGTCGCCCTGGAACGCGATTTTCCCGGTGCCGTCGAGGACGATGACCCGGTCGACGAGGTCCATGGCCGCGTCGAGGTTGTGCTCGATGAGGACAACCGCGTGGGTCCCCGCCGCAGCGATATCGCGGAGAACCGCGTAGACATCGGCAATTCCGGTCGGGTCCAGGTTGGCGGTCGGCTCGTCGAGTACGAGTACCCCGGTGTCCATCGCGAGGGCGCAGGCGATGGCGAGTCGTTGCTTGCCGCCGCCCGACAACAGGTCGGGGTTGTCGAGACGCCTCTCCCACAGCCCGACGGCATTCAGTGCGCGTTCGGCTCGCTCGAGCACCTCGGCGACGGGGAGAAGGAGGTTTTCCGGCCCAAAGCAGACCTCGTCGAACACCGTGCCGGTGACGAGCTGCGAATCGGGGTCCTGGAAGACCATCGCGACGTCCTGCGACAACCGCGACACCGTGGCATCCGCCGTTCGGATGCCGTGCACCGTGACGGTCCCTGAGAGCGTAGCGGCGACCGCGTGCGGGACGAGGCCGTTGAGTGACAGGGCGAGTGTCGACTTGCCGCAACCCGACGGGCCGAGGAGCAGGACGACTTCTCCCGTGCGAACGTCGAAGCTCACACCGTTCGGGGTGTGGTCTGCGCTCCCGTCATAGCGGATCCGCACATCGTCGAGCCGCAGCGCGGCGGTGTGATCCGGCATTCAGCTGGTCACGCGGAGGCCACTGGTGCGTTGGCCGAATCCGGGACGTGTGGCCTGCGGTCGACCTCACGCTGCAGCCCCCGCGCCACCCCGGTCTTGTCGATTCGGCTGGCGATGACCCGCCCGAGCCAGGTGAAGATAATCGGGCTCACGGCGAACAGGCCGAAGTACACGACACTGAGGCCCGCGCTGAACTGTTCGGCGCCGATGGCCAGATAGACCCCGGCGCCGAAGATGATCCCGGCGATCGCCGCAGCGAGGTAGAAGACCCAGGCCCGCCAGTACCGGTAGCGGCTGACGAGGAATGGCAGCTCCTGCAGCAGCCCGATCGCAAGGCCGGCGCCGAGGTAGCGAAGGAACCACTGGGGGCTGAAGGCCGCGGCAATGAGCCCGGCGAAGAGACCGGTGAGCAGCGCGACTCCGCCGCGTCGAAGGAGCGACTGTGCGACAACGCCGGGGAGGAAGTACACGCCGACAAGCGAACCGTAGAGAACCGGGATAGTCGCAGACATAAGCCCGTTGAGATAGCCGCTGACCACAAAAACCAGGCCACCGGCGACGCCGATGGCTGCGCAGGTGAGCAGGAGGCGGGTGCTCGCGTTTCGCATGTCGATCTCGGTTTCGGGTGAGCTGGTTCAGGGGTGAGGTAACCCTAAGTTTAGTGCGTGTCGTCTGGGAGTCGCGCTCAGGATTGTCGGCGACGCGGCGTCAATCGCACCCCGGGCAACGGCGGTGCCGGGATCCGCTCACCACCGTGGCCCTCAACCGAACCAAAACGGATGCTGCGCGATTCCCACGCGTCCCGCGCGCTCACGATCTCCTCGTGGCTCCGTGCCACGAAGTTCCACCACATGATGAGTTCCTCCGCGAATGGCAGGCCTCCGAGCAGGACGAACCGGCATCCGTCCGGGCTGGCGATGTCGAGCGATTCACGCTCCGTGCCGAGGTAGAGGAGCGGCCCGCGCGTGAGCGATTCTCCGGCCACCTCGAGAGTGCCCGAGAGCACCATAACCGCGTACTCGTAGTGCCCTTCGAGCGGGAGCGTGACGCGCGCACCAGCGTCGATCACGGCATCCGCCCCGACCAGTGGTGTGAATACGGTCGCTTCAGAGACGACGTCGCCGAGCCTGCCAACGAGGACGCTCGCGGTGAGGCCGTCCGCGCGGTAAACCGGAAGCTCGGTATGGCGCTCGAAGAACGGATCGATGTCGGCGACGTCGCGGGGGAGCGCCACCCACAACTGGAGGCCCCGAAGCGGGCTGCCGACGGGGCCGAGCGAGAACTCGGAGTGGGAGATGCCGTACCCGCTCGTCATGATGTTGAGTTCGCCCGGCTCGACGGCGACATCGCTGCCGACGCTGTCACGGTGTCGGATGCTGCCTTCGACGGGCCAGGTCACCGTCTGCAGTCCGGTGTGCGGGTGCGGCAGCACCTTCATCCCGACCTCTTCGTCGTCGAACCTGTCGAGGAAGCACCACGCGCCGACCATGGGCAGCGCGCGCTGGGGGAGCGACCGGTGCACGACGATCCCACGGATGCCTCCGAGCGGGACCTCGCGAGACTCGAGCCGGCGCGTCGTCTGCCCCGTCGCACCGGGGCGCGAGCTGAGCGACTCGCTCACCGGCTGGTCGAGTCGCGTCATTGCTGGACTGGTTCCCAGTCGACGGTGCCCTCGAACTCGGGATGACGCTTCAGCCAGGACTGAACGAACGGGCAGAAGGGGACGATCGTCTCGCCGCGAGTGGAGGCGTCCTCAAGGGCGCTCCGCACGAGGGTGGAGCCAAGGCCCATCCCCTCGAACTCTGGCTGTATGAGTGTGTGAGTGAAGGCCAGTCGGCCGGGGTTCTGGCGGAATGCGACGAATCCGGCCAGCGAGCCATCGACCCGGATCTCATACCTCGACTCGTCGTCGTTCCTCGTGACGCTGGTGGTCTGGTCGGCATCATCAGCCACAGGTTCCTGCTTTCTCACGAACGACGGAAGGGTTCATTCCAACCTATTCCTGTCGTCGTCGAGGCGCGAGCGGATTCCCTCATCCGGTCCTGTCGGGTCCGGTCACGGCGCGCCCGGTCACGGCGCGGCCGAGCCGAACGGCCACGGTCCCGGTCAGGCGAGAGCGAGCATTCCTGCTGCGACGAGCGCGAGCACGAGTCCGAGCCACTGCACGGGGGCGATCCGTTCCCTGAGCACCACGGAGGCAAGAAGGATGGTGCCTGCGGGGTACATCGCCGTGAGCACGCTCATCACCGAGAGATCACCGATCCGGATGCCGATGAGCAGCAGCGTATTGGCGAGCGCGTCGACGATGCCACACGCGATGGCGAGGCCCAGGCCCTGGCGCCACCCGGTCCGCGCTGGTGCGGAGGGGCGCCGACCGCGACCGGGGTTCCTGGTACGCAGCCAGACCAGAAACACGGCGGTGAACATCAACGCGGCGTTCACGGCTCGGTTCATCACGAGTGGAACGATCCCGGAATCCTCGGGCGTCTGGTCGATGAGGATGATGAACGCGCCGATCATCGCGCCGGAGCCGATCGCCATCAGCACACCACGGATGCTCGGTCGCACCGCGCCCTTTTCGGGAACGAAACCGACCAGGATGACGGCGACGAGCGCGAGTCCGAGGGCAAAGAATCCGAGGACGCCGAACTCGTCGCCGGTGGCCAGGCCCCAGGTCATCGGCACTATCGCCGACACGACGGCGGTGAGCGGTGACAGGATCGACATCGGTCCGATCGCGAGGCAGGCGTAGAGCAGCGAGATGGCGATGGCGCCGGTCACGCCGGACAGCCCTCCCCACAGCACGGCTTCCGCCGACCAGCGCCCGAAGCCGAGAGGCAGGACGGCGAGGAGAACGACAAGACCGGACACCGCCGCGAGCGCTGTGACCCTGAGCGGGCTGATTCGCTTCGACGCGAGGCCGCCGAGGAAGTCGGCCGCGCCATAGACGAGAGCGCCGAACAGGCCGATGACCGCGGTGAGCATGACGAAAGCGTAGTTGACCCGCTACCGCCGGGCGCTCGCCGCGGTCCGGGAGCCCCGTGCCCGGCGGGCAACGTACAGTGGAGGGAGGGCCAGTCAGCCCACACTCCCGCGGGAAGGACGATCATGCGCGCTCGGCGGACCCGCGTGCTCCGCGGCCTTCTCGCGGCCGCACTGGCCACCTTCGCCGCCGCGCTCTCCCACACGATTTCCGGCGACGCTGCTCCCGGCATCTTCGCGCTCGCCGTGGCATCCGTCCTCGCCGTATTCGTGTGCATCACCCTCGCCGGTCGAGCGCTTTCGCACTGGCGTCTCGCGGTTTCGGTCGTGCTCAGCCAGCTGGGCTACCACCTCCTCTTCGCGCTCGCGCCAGCGACGACGGGCACAGCCACGACGGGCACAACGACAACGGGCACAGCGTCCAGCGCGGGGCACCACCCCGGAATGGTTCTGCTGTCGACGGATGCCGTGACCCACGCCCACGCGACGCCCGCCGCGGCCATGTGGCTCGGTCACGCGCTCGCCGCCGGTGTCACGATTGTGGCCCTGGTTCGCGGCGAGCGAGTGCTCGTCGCTCTGTCCGAGACCCTCCGGATGGGCGTTCGGGCGCTCATCATCGCCCGTGTCGTCCCTATTGGCGGCAGCGGGGTTCGCACCGCGGCCGACTGGTTGCCCGTGCTCGTTGCCCGTCAGCGCGTGCTGCTCTCAGCCATGCGCCATCGCGGGCCTCCCGCACCCGTTCGCCGGACCCGCTCGTTCGCCTGACAACGGAGGGGACTTGCCCTCCCCGACGGGGAGCATCCGTTCGGCACACAGCAGACCATTTTCTTTCGCCGACCGCCGCTTTGCGCGCCGGTCGCACCCCAACGAATTTCGGAACTCATGAATCGAACTCACACAGTCCACCCAGGCACACAGCTGGCCCACGCGCAGGGGCAACCCGCGCCCAGAGTATGGAAGGTTGGGCAGATGCGTATTCGCCGCCTTCTTGGACTCTCGACACTCGCCGGGCTGCTCGCGGTTGCCGGCCTCGGCCTCGCCGGGGCGCCCGCGCAAGCGCACAACGCGCTGGTCTCCTCGACACCCGCTGCCGATTCCGTCGTGACGGAGCAGCCGGGTACATTCTCGGTCACCACCAACGACGCCATCCTCGAGGCGGGCGGCACGTCGAATGCCATCCAGGTTCGCGGCCCTGGTGCGGAGACCCTCTACTACGGTGACGGTTGCATGACCGTTTCGGGCAGCACGCTCAATACCCCGGTGCAGCTCGGCCAGCCGGGCGACTACACGGTCCTCTGGCAGGTGGTGTCCGCTGACGGGCATCCGATCTCGGGAGAATTCACGTTCACCTGGCAGCCGGCATCCGGCCAGGAGCTCGCGGCGGGAGTGCCAGCCGTGCCGGTGTGCGGGCAGGCCCAGGCGCCGGTTGAATCGGCCTCCCCGGAGCCGAGGTTCACCACCCAGGCAACAGACACCGCCTCCCCGTCGGGTCCGATCGAGTCTGAAGACACGACCGCCGCGCCGAACGACTTCCTCTGGATCGGCGGGGCGCTCGCCGTTCTCGTGATCGCGGCAGTGGTTGCCGTCGTCCTGGTGCGGCGAAAGAAGGGTCCGCCCGCCGGCCCCGGTGCCGACGAGGCTGGCGAAACTGACGCCGGTGACGCTTCTTCGCCACGGGACCCGCGCTAGCGAGGGCCCAGCGCTCGACGCGCCCGGCGCCGAGCGCTGCACATGCATGCGGGCGCTGCAGAAGTATCTGTAGCGCTCGCATGGGACTGCAGCGGTGGCGGTGCGCCAGCCGCGGGACCCCCCCCGCGATTACCGAGCGCTGCACATGCATGCGGGCGCTGCAGAAGTATCTGTAGCGCCCGCATGGGACTGCAGCGGTGGCGGTGCGCCAGCCGTGGGACACCTCCCGCGATTAACCGTTGTCGGCGGCAGCGGCTATCGTTTGCGAGGTGACAAACGTGCTGCCAGAAGCGTCAAGGGCCCCCACCGCAGCCGACGTGCTGCACTCGGTCTTCGGCTTCGACTCGTTCCGGGGTGAGCAGCAGGCGATCGTCGACCAGGTCATCGCCGGCGGTGACGCCGTGGTGCTCATGCCCACCGGCGGCGGCAAAAGCCTCTGCTACCAGGTGCCCTCACTCGTGCGCGACGGCACTGGTATCGTCGTGTCGCCGCTCATCGCCCTCATGCAGGACCAGGTCGACGCACTTCTGGCCGTCGGCGTCCGGGCAGCCTTTCTCAATTCGACCCAGGACCCGGTCGAGCGTGATCGCGTCGAGCAGGCGTACCTCGCCGGGCAACTCGATCTGCTCTACGTCGCCCCCGAGCGACTGAGCTCGGAGGCCACCAAGCGGTTCCTCGCGAACGGAAAGATCGCGCTCTTCGCCATCGACGAAGCCCACTGTGTATCGCAGTGGGGGCACGACTTCCGCCCCGACTATCTCGCCCTCGGCGAGCTGGCCGAGCGCTGGCCCGACGTGCCGCGGATCGCACTCACCGCAACGGCGACGGATGCCACGCACCGCGAAATCACCGAACGCCTGCACCTGCAGAACGCCGCGCACTTCGTCGCGAGCTTCGACCGGCCCAACATCCAGTACCGCATCGTGCCGAAGAACGAGCCGCGCAAGCAGCTCGTCGATTTCATCTCCAAAGAAGGAGCGGGCGAGGCCGGCATCGTTTACGCGCTCAGCCGCAACACTGTGGAGAAGACCGCGGCCCACCTGCAGGCACACGGCATTCACGCCCTGCCGTACCACGCAGGCCTCGATGCATCGGTTCGCCAGAAAACGCAGGCCAGGTTCCTCCGCGAGGACGGCATCGTCATCGTCGCGACCATCGCTTTCGGAATGGGCATCGACAAGCCCGACGTGAGGTTCGTCGCCCACATCGACCTGCCGAAGAGCGTCGAGGGGTACTACCAGGAGACCGGTCGCGCCGGCCGTGACGGAGAACCCTCGATCGCATGGCTCGCTTACGGGCTGCAGGACGTGGTGCAGCAACGCCGCATGATCGACGAGTCACCCGGCGACCTCGCCCACCGCAGGCGCATGTCCGCACACCTCGACGCGATGCTCGCACTGTGCGAAACGGTCGAGTGCCGCCGAACCAACCTGCTGAGCTATTTCGGCCAGCCGTCAGAGCCATGCGGCAACTGCGACACCTGCCTGGATCCGCCCCAGGTCTGGGACGGAACGATCCCGGCACAGAAGCTGCTCTCCACGATCGTCCGGCTCAAGCGCGAGCGGAACCAGGAGTTCGGTGCCGGCCACCTCATCGACATCCTCCGCGGAAAGACCACACCGCGCACCACTCAGTGGAAACACGAGTCGATAGCGACGTGGGGAATCGGGCAGGACCTCAGCGAGCAGCAGTGGCGTGGCGTCATCCGGCAGCTCCTGGCCAAGCGCCTGCTCGCAACGCGCGGTGAATACGGCACCCTCGGTCTCACCGACGACAGCGCATCGGTGCTCTACGGCACCCAGCAGGTGCCCATGCGCACCGAGCCGGAGCGGCGAGCGTCCGCCAGCAAGGCGCGCCGACAGGCGGCATCCGGCCTCGCCCCCCAGGATGTCGAGCTCTTCGAGGCGCTCCGCGCGTGGCGCGCGGCGACGGCGAAGCAGCAGGGTGTGCCCGCGTACATCGTCTTCGGCGATGCAACGCTGCGCGCCATCGCCGCCGCGCGGCCCGATTCCTTCGATGCGCTTGCGACGATCACCGGTATCGGCGAGAAGAAGCGGGCGACATACGGGCAGCCGTTGCTCGACGTCGTTGCGGGCCGTGAACCCGCCGAGCCGCACGAGCTGTCTGCTCCGTAGCTCGCCACTCCTCGGCTCACGGCCGTTAACGCACTCAAGCGCCGTGCCCGGGGGCACAGCGCTTGAGTGAGAAAGAGTATTCGGGCTGCTTAGCCCTTGCGAGCCTTGTCTTCGCGCTTCGCCGACTTGTCGGCGCGCTTCTCCTTCAGTGACTTCGCTGGTTCTTTCTTGGCGGAGTTTTTCTGGGGTGATTTGCTTGGCATGAGTGCTCCTTCGACCTGCCAGCCGCGTCGGCTGTGTCTCTTGACCATACGCTGTATCCGCGCGAAGGGCACGTCTTCGATCGCTCGACGGAATCTCGCGCTGCACCTTGTGGGGTCTGAATGAGGAATCACCCCCCTGACTGTAGGTTTCCACAGCGCGAGTGTGGGGCCTGTTCTCTCCAGTTGTAGCGGTGGAACGGCATTTTTCGTATCGGCAGGTGCCGCTCGTAGGTTTTATTCAGACGTACTTCAGTGCCGAAAGACAAGGACCTTCCCATGGCTGACACCACCATCCGCCCCGATGAGATTACCCGCGACGACGTGCTCGCTGACCTTCCCGCGGGTGGCCCGGACGGATCCAGGGTGAACGTGCCTGACCTCGCACACCGGTTGCTCGGTACCTGGCCGGAGCAGCGGCTGAATGCCAGGGCACTCGCCGCGCGCGAGGAGTTCCACCGCATCGAGGGTCAGAGCGTCGACGAGCACCGCGAGCGTGTCTTCGGCCAGCTCAAGCTCCTCGTCGAGAACGGCCAGGTGCACCGCGCCTTCCCCGTCGCGCTCGGCGGCAAAGACGACCACGGTGGAAACATCGCCGGGTTCGAGGAACTCGTCACCGCCGACCCGTCGCTGCAGATCAAGTCCGGTGTGCAGTGGGGCCTCTTCGGATCGGCCGTCATGCACCTCGGATCTCCCGAGCACCACGCGAAGTGGCTGCCAGGCATCATGAGCCTCGACATCCCCGGTGCGTTTGCGATGACAGAGGTCGGCCATGGCTCCGACGTCGCCTCAATCGCGACGACGGCCACCTATGACCCAGAGACGCAGGAGTTCGACATCCACACGCCGTTCCGTGCGGCCTGGAAGGACTACCTCGGCAACGCGGCGGTGCACGGGAAGGCTGCAACGCTCTTCGCCCAGCTCATCACCAACGGTGTCAACCACGGCGTTCACTGCTTCTGGGTTCCTCTCCGTGACGACGAGGGCAACTTCCTCCCCGGAATCGGCGGTGAAGACGACGGAATCAAGGGCGGGCTCAACGGCATCGACAACGGCAAGCTCCACTTCACGCACGTCCGGATCCCTCGCACGAACCTGCTCAACCGATACGGCGACGTCGCCGAGGACGGCACGTACTCGTCGCCCATCTCGAGCCCGGGTCGCCGGTTCTTCACGATGCTCGGCACCCTCGTGCAGGGGCGTGTGTCGCTTGACGGAGCCGCTGTCGCGGCATCCGCTGTCGCCCTGCAGATCGCGATCACCTACGGAAGTCAGCGGCGTCAGTTCAACGCGGCCAGCGACACGCAGGAAGAGGTCATCCTCGACTACCAGCGTCACCAGCGACGGCTGCTGCCGAAGCTCGCCACAACCTACGCGGAGATCTTCGCCCACGACACGCTGCTCGTGAAGTTCGACGGTGTCTTCAGTGGCAAGTCCGACACCGAAGACGATCGGCAGGACCTCGAGACGCTCGCGGCCGGCCTCAAGTCGCTGTCGACCTGGCACGCACTCGACACCCTCCAGGAAGCGCGCGAAGCGTGCGGTGGCGCCGGCTTCATGGTGGGGAACCGGTTGACGAGCCTGCGCGCCGACCTCGACGTCTATGTCACGTTCGAGGGCGACAACAACGTGCTGCTTCAGCTCGTCGGCAAGCGGCTCCTCGGCGACTACGCCAAGCGGTTCAAGGGCGCTGACGCGGCGACGCTCGCCCGATTCGCGGCGGAACAGGCTCGCGGAAAGGTCGTTCACGGCACCGGACTTCGCTCTCTCGCGCAGACCGTTGCCGACTTCGGGTCGACGGCACGGTCCGTCGGGCACCTGCAGAACGAGGCAACACAGCGCGAGCTGCTCACGGCCCGTGTCGAGGGAATGGTTGCCGGGATCGCCGGTCGGTTGCGGGCAGCGAGCAAGCTGAGCGCAACGGATGCCGCTGCGCTCTTCAACGCCAACCAGAACCAGCTCATCGAAGCGGCTCGCGCGCACACCGAGCTGCTCCAGTGGGAAGCATTCACCGAGGCACTCGCCGACGTCACCGACCCGGGGACGAAGAAGGTGCTGACCTGGCTCAGGGACCTGTTCGGACTCGGGCTGATCGAGAAGAACCTCTCCTGGTACCTGATCAACGGCAGGCTGTCCGGCCAGCGCGCCGGTGCCGTCACGGCGTACATCGACAGGCTGCTCGCGCGCCTCCGTCCGCACGCCCTCGACCTGGTCGAGGCGTTCGGGTACACCCAGGAGCACCTCCGGGCGCCGGTAGCCTCCGGCATCGAAGCCGAGCGCCAGGACGAAGCCGCAGCCTACTTCGCTGATCTTCGCGCCTCGGGCACCGCACCCGTGCAGGAGAAGTCGCTGAAGGCCAAGAAGAAGTAGTCGCACTCGAAGCCGCCCTTCCCGACCGGGGAGGGCGGCTTCGTTGTGGGCGGGAGCTGTCGACGGGCGTCGTCGCTACCGGCGCAAACGGCGGTACGCCCTCGCCGACAGCGGCAGAAACACGAGCGTGATCAGGAGCGGCCAGCCGAGCGCCATGCCGAGCGCGGCATCCGGCAGCCAGCCCGACGTGATGCCGGTCGGATTGCCGAACAGCTGGCGCGTGGCTGTGGCCGTGGCTGAGATCGGGTTCCACTCGGCGACGGCGCCGAGCCAGCCCGGCATCGTCTCGGGTGCAACGAAGACATTGGACAGAAAACCGATCGGCCAGATCAGGACCTGAACCGCCATGGTCGCACCGGGTCCGCGAAAGACCAGCCCGAGAAAAATGCCGATCCAGAGCAGGGCGAACCTGAGCCACAACAGGAGCAGGACGGCGACTAAGGCTGAACCGATGTCGGTGGTGATGCGCCACCCGATCAGCAGCCCTCCACCAAGAAGCACGGCGAGGTTCAGGATGGACGACGCCATGTCCGCTCCGCTGCGCCCGAGCGCCACCGCCGAACTGTGGATCGGCATCGACCGGAAGCGATCGGTGATGCCCTTGGCGGCATCCGTCGACATCGCCAGCATCGTGCCTTCGAGTCCGAACAGCATGGTCAGCGTGAACATGCCGGGGAGCAGGAAGTTGATGTAGTCGCCGCCGCCGGGGACCTCGATCGCGCCGCCGAAGAGGAACCCGAACATGAGGAGCAGCATGATCGAGAACAGCAGCCCGAAGATCGGCAGGGCGGGCTGCCTCACCCAGTGCAGCAGCTCGCGCTGGGTGAGGATCCAGCCGTTGCGCAGGGCCGACGAGCGAGGAACCGACGAGCGGGATGCCGGCGCGTGCGGCGCCGGGGAGTGGGTGAGCGTGGTCATGATGGGTTCTCCTGTGCGGTGAGTGCGAGGAACACCTCGTCGAGGGTGGGTCGGCGGAGCACGAGGTCGACCGGCTGGATGCCGGCGGCGTCGAGAGCACGCACCGTTGCCATGAGCGCCGCAGTGCCCGACCGCGCCTCTGCCGTCAGGGTGCGCGCCGCCTCGTCGAGGGTGGCCTCGCCGCCGCTCCGGATGGCATCCGCCGCTGCCGCGAGGTCAGCGGCATCCGCAACGGTGACGACGATGCGATCGGCGCCCAGTTGCTTCTTGAGTTCGTCCGGGGTTCCCGAGCGGATGACGTGACCCGCGTTCATGACGGAGA
Source organism: Mycetocola sp. Y442 (assembly GCF_056898615.1). Classification (NCBI taxonomy): domain Bacteria; kingdom Bacillati; phylum Actinomycetota; class Actinomycetes; order Micrococcales; family Microbacteriaceae; genus Mycetocola; species Mycetocola sp. Y442. The sequence goes on along the minus strand of NZ_JBXHBV010000003.1, from coordinate 65,744 downwards.
TCGTGTCTGCGAGTTGGTCGGCCTCGTCGAGGTACTGGGTGGTGAGGAGGACTGTTGTGCCCGCGCGGGCGATTCGGCGGATGGTGCGCCAGACCTCGTTGCGTCCGCGCGGGTCGAGTCCCGTCGTCGGTTCGTCGAGGAAGAGGACCGCGGGGGAGAGGATGAGGCTCGCGGCGATGTCGAGGCGTCGCCGCATGCCGCCCGAGTACCCGGACACCGGCCGGGTGGCTGCCTCGCTGAGGTCGAAGGCCGCGAGCAGTTCGTCGGCGCGGACCCCCGCGCTGCGCTTGCCCAGGCCGAAGAGCCGGCCGAACATGATGAGGTTCTGCCTGCCGCCGAGGATCTCGTCGACAGCGGGGCTCTGCCCGACGAGGCCGATGCTCGCCCGGACACCGGCCGGCTGGGAGCGCAGGTCGTACCCGGCGACGGTCGCCTCGCCCGAGTCCAGGTCAATGAGGGTTGCGAGTGCGCGAACGGCCGTGCTCTTGCCCGCACCGTTCGGCCCGAGCAGGCCGTGGATCCTGCCCGCCGGGATGGTGAGGTCGAAGTCGTCGAGCGCGTGAACGGCACCATAGCGTTTGCGCAGCCGGGTGGCGCTGAGGGAAGGTGCCTGCGGGGATCGGGCGGGAGGGGAGCCGGGCCGGGAGGAGGCTGGAAGGTTCACAATACTCCTTGTCGTATGCCGTACGGAGTTAATGAGGAAACCGAGCGTACACCATACGGAGTAAGTACACTAGGGGCATGACCGCGAACGATGACCCAGGGCACACAGACCCGGATCGCACGCTGGCGCTGCTCTGGCGCCACACCCTCGGCGAACAATCCGGCGCTCGCGGGCCGAAGCAGAAGACGACGGTGGACGCCGTCGTCGCGAACGGCATCGCCCTCGCTGACGAGGAGGGGCTCGAAGCGTTCTCGATGCGCAAGGTCGCCGAGCGCATGGGCATGGGCGTGATGAGCCTGTACACCTATGTGCCAGGGCGGGAGGACCTGATCGGGCTCATGGTCGACCAGGTCACCGGCGAAGTTCCACACCCGCCGCTGGAGGGCGACCTGCGCTCCCGGCTGGATACCGTTGCGCGGCACCTGTGGGCTGAGTGTCGGAGACATCCGTGGCTGTTGTCGGTCGATACGTCGCGGCCAGCGCTCGGGCCGCACATCTCCGACCGCTACGAGTGGGAGCTCTCCGCCGTGGAGGGAATCGGTCTCAGTGACATCGACATGGACCAGGTGGTCACCCTGATTGCCGGGTTCGTGCTGAGCGCTGCCCGGATGGCCCGCGACATGGATCAGACCCAGCAGCGGTCGGGTGTGAGCGACGCCGAGTGGTGGGCGGCCAACGCGCCGGTGCTCGAGAAGGTCATGGACGGGTCGAGGTACCCGCTCGCTGGCCGGGTCGGGCAGGCCGTCGGAGAGGTGTACCAGGCGGCGAGCGACCCGCAGCTGGCGTTCGAGTTTGGGCTTGCCCGCGTGCTGGACGGGATCATGGCCTACGTCGCGTCAGACCGGTAGCGGGCTCACTGAACCTCCGCGCCCGGCGGCGGGACGGCATCCGCCCCGCCGTCATCTCGGGCGCTGCACAAACATGCGGGCGCTGCAGAAGTATCTGCAGCGCCCGCATGGATCTGGAGCGGTCGAGCTAGCCCGCGGCGACCGCGGCAGCAATCGCCGCTGGGATTGGGGTCTCACCCGAGATTGCTTCCCAGGTGAAGCCGGCCGTCTCGGGGAAGGTCAGCGCTGCGGTGATCAGCGACGCGACATCCGCGCGGGGGATCGAGCCCCGCTCGGTCTCGGTCGCGAGGGTGACGAGGCCGGTCGGCTCATCGTCAGTGAGCGCACCTGGCCGGAGGATCGTCCAGTTGAGCGACGTCTTCTTCAGCTCGATGTCCGCGTTGCGCTTGGCGGCTACGTAAGCGGCCCAGACGTCGTCGCTGGTGTCGACCTCGCCGTCGATTCCCATCGCGGAGACCTGAACGAACCGCGTGACCCCGGCGCGCTCGGCAGCCTGCGCCGACTTCACCGAGCCCTCATAGTCGACGGTGTGCTTGCGTTTGGCGCCGGAATTGGGGCCGGCGCCCGCGGCGAACACGACAGCATCCGCCCCATCGAGGATCGGGACGAGGTCGTCGACGCTCGCCGTCTCGATGTCGCAGACGACCGGCTCTGCACCGAGAGCACTGATTTCAGACGAGTGGTCAGCGTTGCGGAAGACGCTGACGACCTCGTCGCCGTTCTCGACGAGCTGTGAGGTGAGGATGCGGCTGATCTTGCCGTGTCCTCCGATGATGACGATTCGGCTCATTGTTTTCTCCCTGATCGTAAAAGTCGTAGCAGTCGTAGCAGTCGTAGCAGTCGTAGCAGTCGTAGAAGTCGTAGCGGTGGCGCCGTCGGTCAGGACGGACGCTCCTCAGGCGACTTCGTCTTCGCTGGGTCGGTCTCGGGCAGAGACCCGAGGACCTCGTCGATGCTCGCGAGGCTCTCCTTCGAGAGGCTGACGCCGGACGCCTTGACGTTCTCGCGCACCTGCTCGGGGCGGGAAGCGCCGATGATGGCGCCGGCCACGTTGTCGTTAGCCAGTACCCAGGCGACGGCAAGCTGCGCCAGGCTCAGGCCGTGCTCCTCGGCAATGGGCTTGAGGTTCTGCACGGCGGTGAGCACCTCGTCGCGGAGGAACACCTTCACCGAGTCGGCGCCGCCCTTCGCGTCTGTCGCGCGGGAGCCCTCCGGGAGCGGCTGGCCCGGCAGGTACTTGCCCGAAAGGATGCCCTGGGCAACGGGGGACCAGACGATCTGCGAGATGCCGAGCTCGCGGGAGGCCGGCACGACCTCTTCCTCGATGACCCGCCACAGCATCGAGTACTGGGGCTGGTTCGAGATGAGCTGGAAGCCGAGCTCCTTCGCGAGCGCAGAGCCACGGCGCAGCTGGTCTGCGTCCCACTCCGAGACGCCGATGTACAGCGCCTTTCCCTCGCGGACGATGTCGGCGAAGGCCTGCATCGTCTCTTCGAGGGGAGTGTGGTGGTCGTACCTGTGCGCCTGGTAGAGGTCGACGTAGTCGGTGCCGAGCCGGGTCAGCGACCCGTGGATCGACTCCATAATGTGCTTGCGGCTGAGACCGGAGTCGTTGGGTCCCTTTGGTCCGGTCGGCCAGTACACCTTCGTGAAGATTTCGAGCGACTCACGCCGTTCGGAGGCGAGCGCCTCGCCGAGCACGGTTTCCGCCGCGGTGTTCGCGTAGGCGTCGGCCGTGTCGAACGTCGTGATGCCGCTCTCGAGAGCTGCGGCGACGCACTGTTTCGCTGTGTCGTTCTCAACCTGTGACCCGTGGGTCAGCCAGTTGCCGTAGATGATTTCGGAGATTTTCAGGCCTGAATTGCCGAGATAGCGATTGTCCATGCGGCCACGCTACGCCCAGCCGGCGGTTCGAGGCCACAGAAGTTCGAGACCTTGCACCAGCTCGCGTTCTGTGCCACAGGTTCTCTGGCGGATGCCGCGATGCGGCTTCGAGAGAAGGTGCTGGACCCCCTGTCGCACCGCGCAGACAGGGATACTGTCGAGGTATGCGCGAGATGTATCCGGAGATTGAACCGTATGACACAGGGCACCTCGACGTGGGTGACGGCCAGCTGATCTACTGGGAGACGAGCGGAAACCCGGACGGTAAACCCGTCGTCTTCCTGCACGGCGGGCCCGGCGGTGGAACGACCCCGAGCCAGCGGCGCGTCTTCGACCCGGAAAGGTACCGCATAGTTCTCTTCGACCAGCGCGGCTGCGGCAAGAGCACGCCGCACGCGAGCGCGCCGGAGGCGGACCTCGAGTCCAACACCACCTGGCACCTGGTCGGCGACATCGAGAAGCTGCGTGAACACCTCGGTGTGGACACCTGGCAGGTCTTCGGCGGGTCGTGGGGCAGTTCGCTCGCCCTCGCGTACGCCCAGACCCACACCGATCGGGTGTCCGAGCTCGTCCTCCGCGGCATCTTCACCCTGCGCCAGGTCGAACTCGACTGGTTCTACGAGGGCGGCGCATCCGCAGTCTTTCCTGACCTGTGGCAGGGTTTTCTCGAACCGGTGCCGGTCGACCAGCGCCGAAATCTCATCCGAGCGTATTCAACGCTCCTCAACGACCCGGACCCGGCCGTGCACGAGCCGGCGGCGGTTGCCTGGTCGCGCTGGGAGTCGTCGACCATCACCCTTCTCCCCAACGAGGCGACCGTTGCGCGCTTCACCGAACCCGCCTACGCCGTTGCGTTCGCCCGCATCGAGAACCACTACTTCATGAACGGCGGCTGGTGGGAGGAAGGCCAGTTAATTCGGGATGCTCCGAAGCTCGCCGGCATCCCCACCGTCATCGTGCAGGGTCGATACGACATGTGCACGCCGCCGATGACGGCGTGGGCGCTCGCCGAAGGGATGCCGCACGCCGAGCTGAAGATGATTCCGGATGCCGGTCACGCCTTCGACGAGCCAGGAATCCTGGATGCCCTCATCGAAGCGACCGATCGGTTCGCCTCCTAGCGATGACGCTCGTGCCGCGCAAGCGGTTCTGCGGGTGCGATCGGGTGCGGGTAAGTTATCCCGGTGACCTTCAATCCAGACTCTGACATCTCCGGCAGCAATGTACGCAAGCGCGGTCGTGGAACAGCGATCGGCGTCGGCGGTGGTGGACTCGCTGTCGTGGCGGTCTTCCTCATCGCCCAGTTCACCGGGATCGACCTGAGCGGGTTCATCGGGGGAGGCGGAGAAGCCGGCGGTTCGGCGCCATCGGCCACGTCCCTCAGCGAACAGTGCAAGACGGGCGAGGACGCCAATGAGAACATCGAGTGCCTCATGGCAGGGGCGGGGTCGTCGATCGATGACTTCTGGATTGACAACTACAGCACCGTCGCAAGCGGCGCGTACCGGACGCCAGGCTTCGACCTCTTCGAGTCATCGACGACCACCGCGTGCGGAGCGGCATCCAGTTCGACCGGGCCGTTCTACTGCCCCGGCGACGAGACGATTTTCGTCGACACCTCATTCTTCGCGCAGTTGCGCCAGCCGCCGTTCGACACGACGGGCGGTCCGCTCGCCCAGTTGTACATTGCGGCACACGAGTGGGGGCACCACATTCAGGCGATCTCGGGAATCATGGAGTCCGCCGACCGCACGGGAACCGGTCCCGACTCCGATTCCGTGCGCATCGAGCTCCAGGCCGATTGCTTTGCGGGCGCCTGGGTAGCCGGGGCGAGCGAGACCGAAGATAAGAACGGCGTGACATTCCTCGAGCGGCCGACAGCGGCGCAGATCGCCGACGCACTTGATGCCGCCGCCGCGGTCGGTGACGACCGCATCCAGGCGGGCTCAGGCCAGGGCGTGAACTCCGAAGCGTGGACCCACGGGTCGAGCGAACAGCGCCAGCGCTGGTTCAACGCCGGTCGCGAGGGCGGACCCGGCGCCTGCGATACCTTCGCGGTGGACGGCTCCCAGCTCTAGATTGGTCAGGAAGCTCGAGTTTCGGGACCGGTGCACGCGGTGATCCCCTGCACCGGGATGGTCTCGTCTCACCACCCTGCCCCATAAACTGAGCTTTTCTCACCCGAAGAGGGGGGATCGCTCGCCACCTGCTCCGGGTTACTCTTTCAGGACAGAACGTGAAGTTCCATCACGTTCGGTGTTCTACGGCCACGCTGAGCCGTCCTTCCTCCTCCCTTGCCCACGGACAGGCGGTGGTGACTTTCGCGGCCTGTTTTCGGTGAGAAGAGTGCTGAAGTGCCCCGTCCGAGCAAGCCGGCTTCCCGGCTAAGCGTTTTCGACTCGAACAGGTCGGTCGCGCTCGCAGCGGTCTTTACCATTCTCGCCACCCTGGCCGTTCCGCTCAGTGCCGGGGCCGCACACGCCGCAGAGCCCTGCGCTCCCGGTTCGAATCCCATTGTGTGCGAGAACTCAAAGCCGGGCACGGCCCCGGACATCTGGGACATCGATCGTGCGGGAGACGCGAGCATCCAGGGATTCGCCACGGATATCAGCGTTAATGTGGGCACTCGCGTCGACTTCAAGATTGATTCTGAGGTTCTCGATTACACGGTCGACGTCTACCGCACGGGTTATTACCAGGGTCTCGGCGCTCGCTTCATTGAGCGCGCAATTCTTGCCCCTAACCGTGCAGAGGACCAGGACGAGTGCATCACTGACGAAGCGACGGAGCTCTACGACTGCGGTACGTGGGACGTGTCCGCATCGTGGGACGTGCCACCCGACGCAGTATCCGGCGTTTACATTGCACTCCTGACCCGAGTCGATACCGGCGGCTCAAGCCACATCATCTTCATCGTCAGAGACGAGGACAGCTCCTCCGACGTGCTTTTCCAAACGTCTGACCCTACGTGGCACGCGTACAACACCTATGGCGGCAGTGACTTTTATCAGGGCGCCAACAACGGGCGGGCGTTCAAGGTCAGTTATAACCGGCCGTTCAACACCCGCGCGGACATGGCAGGCCGTGACTTCTATTTCTCAAGCGAATACGCACAGGTTCGATTCATGGAGAAGAACGGGTACGACGTCAGCTACTTCAGTGGTATCGACACGGACCGTTACGGCTCCCTCCTCACCAACCACCGCGTCTTCCTCTCGGTCGGCCACGACGAATACTGGTCGGGCGCGCAGAAAGCGAACATCGAGGCCGCCCGCGACGCCGGTGTGAACCTTCAGTTCCTCGCGGGCAACGAAGGATACTGGCGCACACGCTACGAACCGTCCGCAGACGCTGGTGCCACCGCATACCGCACGCTCGTGAGTTACAAGGAGACGTGGAGCTACCAGAAGATCGACCCCAAAGACGAGTGGACCGGGACCTGGCGCGACCCTCGATATGCGCCGGCGTCTTCGGGTGCAGGCCAGCCCGAGAACAAACTGATCGGCACCCTCTATCAGGTGAACTATTCCGACCTGCCGGTCTCAGTTTCCTCACGCGAAGGTAAGTTGCGTCTCTGGCGGAACACAAGTCTGGCGAATCTGCCCCCGGGCTCGACGGCGTCACTGGCCCCGCACACTGTCGGCTACGAGTCGAACGAAGACGTGGACAACGGCTTCCGCCCAGCCGGTCTCGTGCGCCTGTCAACGACGACAGGCGACGTTCCCGAATATCTTCAGGATTACGGCAACACGGTGAAGGCCGGCACGACGAAGCATCACCTCACCCTGTACCGCGCGCCGAGCGGTGCACTCGTATTCTCGGCTGGCAGCGTGCAGTGGGCGTGGGGCCTGGACGATGAGCACGACGGAGACGGCGCATCTGCCGATCCCCGGATGCAGCAGGCGCAGGTGAATCTACTCGCAGACATGGGAGCGCAGCCGGCCTCCCTTGATCCGGCGCTTGTACGAGCGACAGCGAGCGCGGACACGACGGCTCCTACGGTGGTTATCACCAGCCCTTCGCCCGGCGCGACCGTCTACAGCGGATCGATTGTCGAAGTGACAGGCACAGCTGCAGACGTGGGCGGCGAGGTCGCCGGGGTCGAAGTGTCGACCGACCAGGGGGCCACCTGGCATCCCGCGACAGGTACCAGCGAGTGGTCATATCGCTACGTGCAGAAGGGCATGGCTGCGACGCCGACCCTGGTGCGGGCGATCGACGACAGTGCCAATTACCCGAGTTCACCAGCGTCGCACACTATTCAGGTCACCGGCCCATATTCGTTCTTCGGCGACACAACCCCTGCCACGGCCGACTCGGGCGATTCATCCGCGGTAGAACTCGGGCTGCGCTTCACGCCGGCAGTTGGCGGGTTCGTAACCGGCGTTCGTTTCTACAAGAGCAGCGCAAATACCGGTACTCACACGGGATCGCTCTGGCGGGACGACGGCGTTCGGCTCGCGTCAACAACGTTCTCGGACGAGAGTCCGTCCGGCTGGCAACTGGCTACTTTCGCCAGCGCCGTTCCGGTAACGGCGGGCCGAACATACGTGGTGTCGTATTTTGCACCGAACGGGCACTATGCCGCGGAGTCAAACTTTGGCGACTACGCCACGATCGACCGCCATCCGCTGAAGGTCAACGGGGGATATGGATCATCCGCTGCGGGAGTGCACAGCACCGAGGGAACGTATCCAACGAGAAGCTTTGGTCGAGGAAATTACTTCGTTGATGTGGTCTTCGACACGGTTGACACATCGCCACTCGTAGCGATGCAGCAATCGCCCCACCCCGGATCGTCAAGCGTGTCAACGACAACGCCCATCCGCGCGGTGCTGTCGAAGGACGTGGCCGCGGAGTCCGTCGACATATCCGTGACGGACAGCCTGGGCGCCCAGCTGAGCGGCGGCACCGCGTACAACCCGGACACGCGCACCGCAACGTTCACCCCGGCCATTCCCCTCGCCAATTCCGCTACGTATTCCGTTTCCCTGAAGGTCTGGGGTGTAGCGGGCGCAGAGCCAGTCTCAGGTGGCGATTGGTCGTTCAGCACAGCGAAACCCAACGCGGAGCCGGGGATATGCCCGTGCAGCCTGTACAACGACAGCGAGCTGCCAGGGATCATCGAGGTGGGCGACCCGGATTCGGTGACCCTCGGCGTGCGCTTCTCCGCGACCGCGCCGGGAATTATCCGGGGAATTCGTTTCTACAAGGCGACGGGGAATACCGGGATGCATGTTGGTTCCCTGTGGTCCGCGGGGGGCGACTCGCTCGCGACAGCGATCTTTAGCGAAGAGAGCTCATCGGGCTGGCAGACGGCATATTTCGCCCAGCCGGTATCGATTACCCCTGGAACCGAATACGTGGCGTCCTACCTGGCACCCTCGGGGCGCTATTCCGCCACCGCGGGAGCGTACGGAGCAGGGTTTGCCAACGGGCCGCTTCGAACCTCGGCCAGCTCAGGGTTGTACAGCTATACCAGTGCATTTCCCGATCGGGCAACGTCAACCTCGTATTCAGTGGACGTGGTTTTCGAGACAACACCGGATCCGCTGGTTGTCCAGAGCACACTCCCCGCAGATCGAGCTGTCGATGTCGCCAGAGACACCAGCATCTCCATCACTTTCTCCACGGCGATCAGCGACGGATTCGACATGACGGTGTCGGCTGGCGAGCATGAGATCAGTGGAGTGGCTTCGGTCAGTGTCAACCGCAAGACCATCGTCTTCACTCCGGACGATGATCTGCCCGCTGACCAGGATCTCGATGTCGAGGTCTCAGGGATCCGCTCGACCGGAGGGATCGCCCTGGCGAATCACCTGTGGACTTTCCACACGGCGGAAGACGGCGCAACCAGTGCCAGATACACGCTCCTCGGGAATGAGACACCGGTCGTTGTGTCGGCCACCGACGATTCATCGCCCGTCGAGCTTGGCATGGTGTTCACTGCCAGTGAAGCGGGCTCGGTGACCGCGATCCGTTTCTTCAAAGGCCAGGGAAACGGCGGCACTCACACTGGATCACTATGGAACTCGGCCGGTGAACGACTCGCAACAGTGACATTCCAGGCCGAGTCAAGCACAGGCTGGCAGACCGCGTCCTTGCCGGCGCCCGTCCCGTTGACCGCCGGGCAGGAATACGTCGTCTCGTACCTCGCACCCACGGGGCACTACTCGTACACGGGCGCCTATTTCCAGACTCCGCGCACATCCGGACCGCTGACCGGGGTCGCCGGCCGATTCCTCTATGGCAGCGCCGGAGGGTTCCCGATCCATTCTTTCAACGCCACGAACTATTTCGTGGATCTGGAGTTCACGGCCCTGGCCGCGACTCCGACTCCCACACCGACCCCTACGCCGACGCCGACACCTACGCCGACGCCGACACCTACGCCGACGCCGACACCGACGCCGACACCGACGCCGACACCGACGCCGACACCGACACCGACACCGACACCGACACCGACACCGACGCCCACACCGACACCCACACCGACACCCACTCCCTCACCACCGGCCGAGCCCGCGGTGGACCCGCTTACCCAGCCGGGAGTCACCTCCCTCTTCCATCCAGACAGCGAACCCGCAGCGACCAACTGGGAGGATTTTGACCCGGTCCAGGTCGGAATGTCGTTCACCTCGGCGGTCGACGGCGAAATCCTGGGAGTGCGCTTCTATAAGGGCACTCTCGATACCGGCGAACACACAGGCGCCCTGTGGGGTCCCACCGGGAACAAGCTCGCGAGTACCACTTTTACTCAGGAGAGTGCGAGCGGTTGGCAATTCGCCGTGTTCGACGTTCCTGTCCCAGTGCAGGCGGGAACCGTGTACACCGTCAGTTATCTCGCCCCTCACGGTCGATACTCCGTGACACCGAACGGGCTCCAGAGCGAAGTGGTCAACGGCCCACTGACAAGCGTGTGGAACGGCGGCAGATACTCCTACTCCACGGAAGCACCGACCGCGCCGATCAAGCACAACTTCTGGGTCGACGCGATGTTCAGGGCCTCACCATGACCGCTCTCTCCGCCCACGGCCCGACCCACAAACCACACCACCCCGAAGGGGAACACATGTCACAGGAGAAACTCCGGATCGCCGTTGTCGGCGCTGGCTACTGGGGTCCGAACCTCGCGCGCAATTTCTCGGCAAGCCCCGAGTGGGAGCTCGTCGCGATCTGTGACCTGGACCGGGAGCGGGCCAGTCGGCTAGCCGAGCAGTCTGGCCAGGTGTCAGTGGTCACGTCCCTGACCGAACTGCTGGAATCCGACATTATCGACGCGATCGCGATCGCCACTCCGGCGCGAACGCATTATCCGATTGCCATGCAGGCGCTCGCCGCTGGCAAACACGTTGTCGTGGAAAAGCCGCTCGCAGATTCCGGCGGTAATGGCCAGGCGATGGTCCTCGAAGCGGCCACCCGCGGCCTCATCCTCATGGCCGACCACACCTATTGCTATACGCCGGCGGTCCTCAAAATCCGAGACCTGATTGCCGATGGAGAACTTGGCGAAATCCTCTTCATTGACTCGGTACGCATCAACCTTGGCCTGATCCAACCCGATGTCGACGTGTTCTGGGACCTCGCCCCGCATGACCTTTCCATCCTCGATTTTGTCCTTCCCGGCGGCCTCAGGCCAACGGCGGTGGCTGCGCAGGGAGCAGACCCGCTCGGGGCAGGGAGATCCTGCATCGGTTACCTCACGCTCCCGCTGGAAAGCGGCGCGATCGCCCACGTGCACGTGAACTGGCTGAGTCCAACCAAGATCCGTCAGATGGTGATCGGCGGAAGCAAGCGCACGCTCGTCTGGGACGACCTCAATCCGCAACAGCGGCTCAGCGTTTACGACCGTGGCGTCGATCTCGGTAAGCAATCTGCCGGGCGCACCGACGAGAGGGACGCGAACATTTCTTACCGACTCGGTGACACCTGGTCTCCCGCCCTTCCCGAGCGAGAAGCGCTCTCGACCATGGCGGCGGAGTTCGCTTCCAGCATCCGGTCCGGCCGCCCCTCCCGCACTGACGGAGAAGCCGGGCTTCGGGTTCTCTCGGTGCTCGAAGCGGCAACTCGAAGCCTGGCCCAATCCGGAGCCGCGGTAATCCCTATACGAGGCGAACAGATGGAGACGGCGCGATGAGCGAACTGCACGGAGCACAGGTTCTGGTCACCGGCGGAGCAGGCACGATTGGGTCGACCATCGTAGATCAGCTTCTCGAGGCCGGGGTGGATCATGTCGATGTGCTCGACAACCTGGTTCGAGGGCGCAGGGCGAATCTCGACGGTGCCATTCAGTCCGGACGGGTCACCCTCGTCGAGGGTGACATTCGCGACCGTGACCTGGTCCACGACGTCACGCGTGGCAAAGATCTGGTCTTTCACCAGGCGGCGATCCGCATCACACAGTGCGCCGAAGACCCGCGACTGGCGCTCGAGGTGCTCGTCGACGGTACCTTCAACGTTCTCGAAGCAGCGGTAGAGGCATCCGTCGATAAGGTCATCGCGGCGTCGAGCGCTTCCGTCTATGGCATGGCCGAGCAGTTCCCCACCACGGAACGCCACCACCACCACAACAACGACACGTTCTATGGAGCGGCCAAGTCGTTCAACGAAGGGATGCTGCGGAGTTTCCGTGCAATGTACGGACTCGACTTCACCCTCCTGCGTTACTTCAACGTTTACGGACCTCGCATGGATGTGCACGGTGTGTACACCGAAGTGCTTGTGCGCTGGATGGAGCGGATCGCCGACGGCAAGCCGCCGCTGATCTTCGGCGATGGTCGGCAGACCATGGACTTCGTCTTCACTACCGACATCGCCAGGGCAAACCTGCTCGCCGCAGCGTCGGGGATCACCGATGGCGTCTACAACATTGCGAGTGGAACCGAGACGAGTCTTCTCGATCTCGCCGAAACGCTGTTGCGGGCGATGGACTCTGACCTCGAGGTCGAACATGGCCCTGAACGCGCCGTTAATGGCGTGGCCCGCCGCCTCGCAGACACGTCGGCCGCCAGCCGGGACCTGGGGTTCGACGCCACAGTTCCGCTCGAGGACGGTCTCCGTCAGCTCGTCGCGTGGTGGCAGCCGCTGCGCGACGAGATCTCAACGACGCAGTCAGCGGTACCGGCATGACGCGCATCAACGTGATGAAGCCCTGGCTCGGCGCGGAAGAGATCGCGGCGGTCACCGCGGTTCTCGAGTCCGGCTGGGTCGCTCAGGGGCCGCAGGTCGCGCGTTTCGAAACGCTTTTCGCGGATGCCATGGACGCGTCCTTCGCGGTCGCAACGTCCAATTGCACGACTGCGCTGCACCTTGCCCTGGTGGTTGCAGGCGTCCGTGCCGGTGACGACGTTGTCGTGCCGTCGTTCTCGTTCATCGCGACGGCGAATGCGCCGACATACGTCGGCGCGCGACCGGTCTTCGCCGATGTCGACAGAGACACCGGAAACGTGACAGCAACCACGATTGCCGAAGCCCTCACCGAACGGACAACCGCTGTTATCGTCGTCGATCAGGGCGGCGTCCCCGCTGACCTCGATCCCATCCGTGCTCTCTGCGATGAGCGCGGCATTCGTGTTATCGAGGACGCCGCTTGCGGCGCGGGATCGACCTATCGGGGTGCCCCGGTCGGGGCGGGGGCTGATATCGCGGCCTGGTCGTTCCATCCCCGCAAACTTCTCACGACGGGTGAGGGCGGGATGCTCACGACAAACAGGGAGGCCTGGGCCGATCGAGCGCGGCGACTTCGGGAGCACTCGATGAGTGTGTCTGCCACCGCGCGTCACTCGAGCGTGCTTGCTCCGCCCGAGGAGTACAGCGAGATCGGCTTCAACTACCGCATGACCGATCTTCAGGCAGCTGTCGGTATCGTTCAGCTCGGTCGACTGGCCGAGATCGTCGTGCGACGACGGGAGGTGGCGGCAACTTATGCTGAGACCCTCGCCGATGTCGACGGAATCCGGGTCGTAACCGACCCTCCGTGGGGAACGAGCAACTTCCAATCCCTGTGGCTGGAAGTTGGTTCCGGCTATCCCCTGACCAGGGACGGGCTCCTGGAGCACCTCGCCGCTGCTGACATCTCTGCCCGCCGCGGCATTATGGCGTCTCACCGCCAGCCCGCCTACCGAGGTCGGGATACCGGCTCAGCTGACCTTTCTGTGACGGAACTGCTCACGGACACGACCCTGATTCTGCCGGTGTTCCACCAGATCACCCCGGACGAAATCGGGCGGGTGGTCGACGCGATCAAGGAACCGGCAGGTCACCGGATGGCCGATCGAGGTCACGTTGACGCGAGGAGGTGACGGATGGAGAAAACTCTGTTGATCGGGGCCAGCGGGCTAGCTCGCGAAGCGCTCGCGTTGGCACGGGCTGGCTCATCCCACACGGTGTTCGGGATACTCGACGACGGCTGGGCGGATATGGGCGAGTCCTTCGCCGGACTGCCCGTTCTCGGTGCCATTGAACGAGCCGTTGACTACATCGACACCAAGCTCCTCGTTTGCGTTGGCGCTGGAGCTGTCAGGGAAGCGATTGTCGACCGACTTGCACTGCTCGGGGTTGAGCGAGATGCGTACACAACGCTCGTGGATCCGAGCGTGAGCAACAACGGCGGCGCCACCGTGGGGCCCGGATCAATAGTGCTGGCACACGCCGTTCTCACCGCCGATGTCTCGATCGGCAGTCACGTCGTCGTTATGCCGAACGTCACCCTGACCCACGGCGACACGGTGGAGGACTTCGGAACCATAGCGGCGGGAGCGACGTTTGGCGGCGACGTACGAATCGGACGAGGCGCCTACATCGGCATGAACGCCTCGGTGAGACAGCGCCTGAACGTCGGTCAATACGCCGTGCTCGGGATGGGAGCAGTTCTGCTCCAACACCTTCCTGACGGAGAAACGTGGGCCGGAATACCGGCCAGGGCTCTTGGTGCACCGCCTGAGATCATCACTCCAATCCCGCCAGCGGCTGGTGCGGCACCAACAACCGAAAGGTCATCATGAACGTTCTCCAGAGGATCCCTCTCGTGGACCTGGGCGCGCAGCAGGCGGAAGTGAGTGAAGAGATCAACGCGGGTTTGAGGGAAGTGTTTGACAACACCGCGTTCATCGGTGGTCCGCAAGTAGGCGAATTCGAGAAGGCGTATGCCCGGCTGGTTGGCACCGTCCATTGCGTCGGGGTTGCCAACGGCACGGACGCTCTCGAGCTTGCGCTCCGGGCTTCCGGGGTCACGCCGGGCGGAGAGGTGATTCTGCCGGCGAATACATTCATCGCGACAGCCGAAGCCGTCTCACGGATCGGTGCGCGACCGGTTCTTGTCGATGTCGACCAGACGCATCTGCTCATCGACCCGAGTCGTGTCGCGGAGGCCGTGACCGACCTGACGCAGGCGATCGTTCCCGTGCATCTTTTCGGGCAGGTCGCCCCGGTCGAACTCCTGACGCCGATCGCGCTCGCGAGCGGCGCTGTGATCGTGGAAGATGCGGCGCAGTCGCAGGGCGCAACCAGGCACGGCAAGGCGGCCGGCTCGCTGGGTGTGGCGGCAGGTACCAGCTTCTACCCGGGCAAGAACCTGGGAGCAGCAGGCGACGCCGGCGCTGTGACGACGAGCAGTGACCAGGTTGCGGCGCACGTCCGACTCCTCGGCGCCCATGGAAGCGCCGTCAAATACCAACACGACGTTATCGGAATGAACTCGCGCCTCGACACGGTCCAGGCCGTCGTCCTGAACGCCAAGCTACGCCGTCTCGAAGGGTGGAACGAGGCTCGTCGAACGGCGGCTGCCTACTACGCCGAATTGCTTGCCGATGTCGACCCGGTTACATTGCCCCAGACTTCTGCCGGGAACGTCGACGCGTGGCATCTTTACGTCATTCGGGTAGCGGAGCGCGATCGGATCATGCGAGTGCTCGGAGAAGCCGGCGTCGGGGTGGGAGTCCACTACCCGGTGCCTGTGCACAGGACTCGCGCTTTCAAACACCTCGGCTACAGTGCCGGCGCCTTTCCCGTGACGGAAGCCGCAGCCGAAACGATGCTCTCCCTCCCTATCTACCCGCACATCACTCGTGAGCAGCAGCGCTACGTGGTGCGCCATCTGGTGAATGCGTTGCAGCCGTGACCAGGTCTTCCCGGAGCGATCCCGCCGGCCGTCGCGCCCAGCAGGGCGCTTCGAGTGCATTCGCCTGGAGCCTGGCAAATACGCTGGTGTCCAGGGTTGCAACCCTGGGGATCGGTATTGTTCTCGCTCGCGTGCTTGGCCCCGAATCCTTCGGCACCTTTGCCGTCGCTCTCATCGCGCTGATGGCGGTCCTCAGCTTCAATGAGTTGGGGGTCAGCCTGGCGATCGTGCGATGGCCAGACGATCCGAAGAGGATCGTGCCAACCGTTAACACGATCTCTGTGTTGGGCAGCGCGGTCTTCTGCGCCGCAGCCTTTGCGGCCGCTCCCGTTTTCACCGCTGCTATGGGAGATCCTGAGGCCACGGACGTGGTACGCGTCCTGATAATCAGTGTTCTCGTCAACGGCATAGTGGCGTCACCTGCCGCGCTTCTCCAGCGTGAATTCAGGGAAAAGCCCCGCATGATCATCGATCAGATCAACGTCTGGGGAGGGTCGGTGCTTTCGGTCGTTCTCGCGCTCGCGGGTATGGGCGCCATGTCGCTGGCAATAGGGCGACTTGTGGGCAGCGTCATCGCGGCAGTGCTATTTTTGGTCGTTTCGCCGATGCCGTACCGCTTCGGACTCGACCGGGCAGTCGTCGGGCCTTTGCTGCGTTTCGGGTTGCCGCTCGCCGGCACGAGCATCATCGTTTTCGTGGTCGGCTACGCCGATCAGTTGATCGTTGGGAGCGTCCTCGGGGGCGTCTACCTGGGGTTCTACGTCCTGGCCTTCAACCTGTCGAACTGGCCGGTCAGTATCGTGTCGCAGCCGCTGCGGCGGGTCGCCCCTGCGGCATTCTCTTCGCTGCAACACCGGGAGACAGAAATGCAGGGAGCGTTGGTGTCACTCGTTGGCATCGTTGCCGCTGCGATCCTTCCTCTCATCGCGTTCATCGCCGGGGCGGCCGTACCACTGGTCAGCTTTGTCTACGGGAGCGAGTGGATCCCGGCAGCGAGCGCGCTCTCCTGGCTCGTCCTTGGTGCTACCTGCAGGGTGTTTTGCGAGCTGGCATACGACTACCTCGTGGTTAAGGGGAAGTCGGGCACGGTCTTCTCCGTGCAGGTCGGCAGTCTGGTGGTTTTGATTCCGGCTTTGACCGCTGGTGCACTCACGAACGGTTTGGCGGGGTTGGCGGCAGCGCAGGCAATCACATCACTCATCCTGATTCTGCCGCTTTACGCGTGGCGCCTCTCGCGCAGTGGTATCGCGGTTCGTCGGTTGCTGGGTGCCGTCTGGATGCCGATCAGCCTCGCGGCCCTGGTCGGCGTCGCTGTCTGGTTTCTCTCCTCCCGAATCGAGAGCCCACTCGTTGCTCTTATGTCGGGACTGACGCTGGCCGGAGCGGTTTCATTGGCGATGGTGTATCGGCGCCGCGCAGACCTTCAGATATTGCGAGCTATCGGTCGTGCGGGTAGCGCAGGGCGCAGCGGGGCAGGTAGTCCGACGTCGGACGAGGAGATGGCGAAGTGAGAGTTCTCGTTTACCCCCATGACCTGGGGATCGGCGGAAGCCAGATCAATGCGATCGAGATAGCCGGGGCGGTCCAGCGCCTGGGGCATGACGTGGTTGTGTTCGGCCGTCCCGGGCCTCTCGTGCAGCAAATTGACCGCAACGGTCTCGAATTCATCGAGTCACCGAGGCCTCACCGAAGGCCTTCTCCCAACGTCGTGCTCGCACTCTCCAAATTGGTGAGGGGCCGCGCTGTGGACATCGTCCACGGGTACGAATGGCCGCCAGCGCTCGAGGGCCTCGCAGCGATTCGGTCCGCTGGGAGAGGGTCGGCGGTAGCGACGGTGATGTCCATGTCGGTTGCGCCGTTCATTCCGAAATACATGCCGTTGATCGTCGGTACCGATCAAATTGCCCACGCTGAACGAGGCTTCGGGCGGGAATCCGTTGCGCTCATCGAGCCCCCGGTGGATCTGGAACAGAATCGACCGGACGGCGACTTCGGCCAGGAACAGTTCAGGACGACATGGGGGCTTGCCCCCGGCAGGTTGGTTGTTTCGCTCGTTACGCGCCTGGCCGACGAGTTGAAGCTGGAAGGGGTGCTTGCCGCCATCGCCGCCATTGGGGAGTTATCGGTGAACCTTCCGGTCTGCCTCCTTATCGTCGGCGACGGACCAGCGAGAGCCCGTGTGGAGCGCGAGGCAGCACAGGTGAATGGCGCGAGGGGCAGTGGAACGGTCGTCGTTACCGGGCAGCTTGACGACCCGCGCGCCGCGTATGCGGTGGCCGACATCGCGCTCGGTATGGGAGGTTCCGCGCTTCGATCCCTCGCTTTCGGAAAGCCGTTGGTGGTTCAAGGGGAGCGGGGATACTGGGAATTGTTGACGCCGTCGTCGCTTTCGCAGTTCCTCTGGCGCGGTTGGTATGGGATCGGACAGGACGCCCTCCGGGGGTCCGAAGTGCTGGCATCAATCCTTCGAGACCTGCTCAGCGACGAAGTATTGCGACGCGAGCTCGGACTATTCGGCCTCCAGACCGTGGGAGAGAGGTTCTCACTCGAGGGGGCGGCGCGCCGTCAACTGGAGATCTATGACGAGGTGTCGACGGCGCGGCGGATCCGTCGGGTCGGTGACGATGTCCGTGCCATCCGGGCGTTCGCGGGATACGAACTGGGCAGGGTGGCCGACCGCGTAAAAGGCACCCTCAAAAGTGACGATTTCAACTCAGCGCCGGTGGCGGGGGCCTCACCCCTGGATAGCGCGCGATGGACAGGAGCGGTGCGATGAGCGCGGAAGCAACGGTGGTCTGGATTTCCGGTACGAACTGGGACGACGTTCCCGGAACAGACCAGCGAATGGTACTTGCCATCGCTGACTCTGTTCACGTGATCTGGGTGGACCCTCCGGTCGGATGGAATCCGTTAGGCGGAGCTCAGCCCAGGCTCATGGCGCGAGACGTGCTGCCCGGCGTGACCCGCCTGACGATCACGACCCTGCCGGGCGTGACCAGGCCTGTAATCCGAAGCGCAACGTCGTGGCTTCTCAGCGACCAGATCCGGAAGCTTGTGGCCGCGAGGAGCGCTCACGTCGTTGCAACGGTTGTGGCGTTCCCTCTGGCTCGCTTTCCCGAGGGCATCGGCGGGATCAGAGTGCTCTATGTTACGGACGACTGGTTAGCAGGGGCTCGGCTCATGGGCCTATCCCGAGCGTCGGTGAAGAGAATCCTCACGAAAAATCTCCAGAGAGCGGACTTTGTTGCGGCCGTCTCGCCGCAACTTCTTGAGCAGTTATCGCTTCTTGTCGACCATCGGGGTGAATCGGTTGTTCTCCCCAACGGGAGTCCGCTCCCTGTCAGCGATTACCGGCCAGCCGTGCGAGATCGCGTTGTGGGGCTCGTTGGACAGCTCAATGAGCGGCTTGACCTCGGGGTCCTCGAAGCTGTGCGGGATACCGGGGTAGCAATCCGCGTGATCGGGCCGCGATCGCACGGAAGCGCCGGCTTTGAGCGGCGGCTGGACCGCTTCCTGGCCTCACCCAATGTCGAGTGGGCCGGTGCTGTACCGGGCGGCGAGGTGCAGGAGCACCTGTCGCGGCTCGCCCTCGGGCTGACGCCCTATGTGAATTCGGCCTTCAACCGCGCAAGCTTCCCGCTGAAAACTCTTGAGTATCTCGCAGCGGGAATTCCGGTGGTTTCAACCGATCTGCCGTCTTCCCGTTGGCTGAACACCCCTCATATCACCCTCTGTTCCGAGCCTTCCGACTTCGCGCGTGCGGTAGAGACCGCGCTCCAGCAGCCGGAGGATACCGCCGCGGCCCTGGCGCGCCAGGACTTTGCCAGACTGCACAGCTGGGATGCGCGCGCCAAACAATTCCTCCAACTCGTGGACCAACAGGTTTCCCCGTCTCCAAGCGGGGACGGCGGGAACCTTGCCCGAGAGAGGAACCTGTCGTGACCGGGCCGCTTCCCGCTGGTGAGAGCCAGGGCCTGTCACTCAGTGTTGTCACACCGAGCTACCGCCCGGACAAGGAGCTCTGTGTTGATCTCGTCGCCAGTGTGTTACGGAATACCGGCGACACGGTCGTTCATCACGTGATTGTTCCGCAGAAGGACCTCGGGACGTTTCGGGGCCTCGCGAGCCGCCGGACCGTCATCGAGCCAGCAGATGCGTATCTGCCGAGAAACTTCCTCAAGGTGCCTCGGGCGAATATCTGGATCAATTTCCGCCGACCCTATCCGCCTGTGAGAGGGTGGATCACCCAGCAGATTCTCAAACTGGCGATCGCAGCCTCGATGACGACCGACGTCGTTCTGCTGATCGACTCCGACCTGGTGCTCATCCGTCCGATCACCGGTGAGACCTTTGGCGCCGACGGTACTGTTGCCTTGTTTCGCGTGCCACAGGGTATCGACGGGACCCTGCCACGCCATCGTCTGTGGCATGACGCCGCTCGTCGGCTGCTCGGGCTCTCAGCGACTCCACCTGGCCCGCTCCCCGATTACATCTGCTGTCCTTGTGCATGGAGTCCCAGGATCGTGCGGTCCATGCTCCGGCGGATCGAGGCTACTACTGGCCGTCAGTGGCAAACGGCCGTTGCGCGGGAACTCCACTTCTCCGAAATGATCCTCTACGGGGTGTACGTGGATGAGATTTTCGATCGCGACCGCCTGCGTCCGTCGACGGGCGACATGAGGTGTGTCAACCATTACGAAGAGACACCGCTGACCCAAGAAGAGTTGGGTGATTTGCTTGCACATACCCGACCGTCGGATATAGCGGTCATGATTTCGGCAAAGTCGGGTACCGCGTTGGAGGTTCGGCGCGCTGCGTTCAGAGACTTTGAGGCGCCGGCGGCCGGTTGACAACCAGAAGGGGTCAGTGGCTTTTCGTGGAAGCGACAGGGTGGGAAACACCCGGGCGGGCGCGGTCTGGCTCTGAGGGTTGACGGACGCTCGTCACTTTCCTCGCCCTGTAGGGAATTTGGTTCGGGGAAACAGTGCCGCCTGTGCCGCCACTGCCGCCTGGCCCGCCTGTGCCTGGGCCAGGGGCCGGTGAGCCCGGCGCGGGCCGGCTGCCGCTCATTTCGAGCGAACGGGCGAGAGAAATGGCTCCGAACAGGAGCACGCCGCCGCCGAGTGCTACCAGGATGACCGACCGGAGGCGGCTGGAGAACTGCTCCTCCGCCCGGTCTGGCGACGATATTGCCAGAGCCGTGAAGAGGTAGGTTTCATCCGCCCCATTGACGGTCTGTATCGCGCGTAACTCGCTGACCAGCACATCGCCCAACGCCCGCGTGGTCGCGACGGCGTCTTCGGGCGCCGTTGAAACCCCCACTATATCGATGACGAACCCGTTTCCATTTGCGCTGCGGGCCACCGTGTAGTCAGGGCTGAGGCCCGCGTCCTCCAGAGACTCCATCATCGACCTGTCGCCTAACCGAGTGATCAGGACGTCCGAGATGAGCGCAGGGTCGGACGAGCGCAGGTATGGATTGTCGGAGTTCAGCTCGGCGAGCTCAGGGTGCTCGAGGAGTTCCGTTTCCGTTGGTACCCGGGGATTGACCATTGCGAAGCTCATGTTGGCTTCGTAGGACCGCGGGCCGAACTGGAATACGTAGCCTGCTGCAAGGAGGGTGAGGAGCAATACCGGGAGGACATACGCTTTGTGTCGCCACACCGTCTTCAAGACACTCATCGGGTCCACAGGGTGCCTCCATCATGTTCTCCGGATCGCGTGGACGTTCCAGCGACGGTCGGCCTCGCCGTTACCAAATCTGAGGAATACTCCTTTTTTACCATGATCCAAATGGCACCGCCTAGACCCACAAACACGGGGTAGAGGAGCGCGAAGACGGGAAATGACAGGGAATCGAAGGTCGCGGAGCACGCGGCGGCGACCATCCCGCCCGCGGCAACGGCCCCGGCGAGGGTGCGAAGCTCGGAACTCTGCGCCCGTCTGGCCGCGGCCAGGGTGGCGAAGGCTGGGATGGTCAGATAGGCGATCAGGCATGCCAGTCCGACAAGCCCCATCGATACCAGGGTGGTCAGATACTGGTTGTCGAGAATCTGCAGAGCGTTTGTCGGCAGGTAAGTCCCAGGGCCGGTGCCGACGAGTGGATGGGCCTCCACCATCTCCGCTACTCGGGGGTAGTTGTTGGTCCTGGTGCTGATTGAGGGGTCGCTTGCGTCTGCGGTGAGGGCGCCGGTGAGCGTGCTGACGAGCCCAGGTACTCCGAGAAAAAGGCCGACGATGGCCGCTGGCGAGAGCACCAGTGCCCACTGCCGTGCGGCCCGGGGCAGAAAGGGGAGAAAGGTCAGGATGCCCACAACCGCTCCGAGGACACCTGAGCGGGAGATTGTCGTCGCAACGGCGAAAACAAGCAGGAGGGTTCCTGCCCAATGGACGATCTTCTTGCCCTTCGGATCGTGTAGCCCCCTCCAAATGGAGATCGGGAGAAGCATCGAGCAGACGACGCCCAGTTCGATCGGCGTAAAGGTCGTGCCCGCGACCCTGATCAGGGCACCACGCACTTGGAAGGTCGTGTCACCGCCGTTGTACACGAACCCTGGCATGGCTTGCTGAATCCACTCCACAGGATTGATGTGCAGATAAAACTGGGTCACCGCCACGAGGCAGCAGAACGTTCCGCCGGCGAGAAGAGCTCTGACCACAACGAGTGCGTCGTCGATCGTGCGAACGGTTTCTGTGATGACCAGGATCAGGCCGGCGCTCGCGAAGAGCAACAGGAGCCACCGGTCGGCCGACGCCCGACCGGCGATGGTGCTCTCGCCCACCCAGCCCGCATAAAGCGCGACATACGACGCGCAGGTGCCCAGGATCAGCAGTGCGAGCCCGATGCGCCCGGGGTGGCGAAAGACGACTGGGTCATGAAGGCCGAACAGCCATGACGCCAACCACAGCGCGAACAGGGTCAGGGCGAGAAGCAGCGGAACTGTACCCGCCGCCCCCAACGGCTCGAGGATCATGCTCGCGGGGAAGAAGAAGATGCTGAATGCCGCGAAGCGGAGCAAGAGCGGCGGCGACGTACGCCGACGCGCTTCTCCTGCGCGCGGCTGAGGCAGACTCACTCGAGGCACCGTGGATCTGCCGGGGCACTGTAAATGTGGACCGCGTTTCCGTCTTCAAAGCCGTCGCTGAATGCGCCGTTGATTGCGGACACAATGCGGTCTTCGCCAATCACCGTCAGGGGGCCAGTACCCACGCAGGCATTCGTGATGGTCACCGTTTGTGCCTCCTGCTGCGTCGATCCGGCGAAGACATACACGCGACCGTCGTGCACCTTGGTCATGTGGTCTACGCCCCCGGCGGAGGTGGTGACGCCGTCAAGGAAGGGTGCATTCAGCACCGGTGCCAGGCTCGCGATCTGGGCGTTTACCGCGGTGACCGTCGGTCGTACCGCTGAGCCACAATCGTCTCGGAGTACATGTTGTGACAGGCAGCTTCCCCCGAAATTGTGATTGAAGTACACAACGCCACGAGCGCCATGGATGATGCTGCTCCAGACGGCCGCGCGGATTTGGGGCCCGGTGATCGTTGGCGCGTAACTTTCACTAAACGGGTGGCCGACTTCAACAAAAGCCCACACGGGCTTGCTCCCCGTCGGCTCGACCAGCGAACGCACGCGGTCGACAGTCCACCCGTAATTGCTCGCCAGGCGGCATTCGGCCTGGGTCAATGACCGGCCGCCGACCATTTGGCCGCCCTCGGACGGGCCGCAGATATTCGGGTCAGTGAACCAGTAGTTGTCGACCGAAACCACATCCTGATAGTCGTTCACAAATCGAGCTGCTTCGTCGTCTGTCTGCCAAAAAGTCACACCCTTTCCGTAGTTCGTGTAGGCCAGGATGCCCGGACCGATCTGCCTGCGGAGAGTGTCCATGATGGTGTAACCGCACTGTGCGCCAGCCGGAGAGCAGATCGGTCCCTGCCCCGGGTCGTTTCCGGTCCACGCGGCGCTTCCCGGACCGCCCCACATATCCGCTTCATCGGTCGTGAGCCGCCCGGCCGTGCCTGGCATGTCATTGCCGGTAATGGCGTATGGGCCGGTCGGACCCAGCAAGGACGTGTCTGAATTTGACGTCAGCTCGACATACAGGTTGAGCCCGGCGTCTCGATCACGCTGGACATCGCGACGAGTCAGGATGCTCTCGTACCACACGCCGACCGGGAAGAAGCTCGCGTCGGTCGGCAGGGAGTTGGAGAACTGGTCGAAGTAGTCCGGGCCGCCGTCGACCTGGCGCAGTGTGCCGACGGACGTTGTCGGGTCGCCCGGCTCTGCCGGTGGCGTCACGATCGGTGGCGTCGCTGGTTCGCTCGGTTGGGGCTGTGAAGCGAGCGACGGTGTGAAGCTGACGTCGACGAAGTAGTTGGAGTTTTCCCAGCTGTCCGTGGGAAATGCTGACTCGCCGTAACTGTAGACGCCGGCACCGGCGGGAAGCGCGAGATCTCCCCGGGTCGTCGGAGAGTCGAAATCGCCGATCGTGACCGAATAGTGTCCGCCGGGCGCGTGGTACGAGACCACGTATGGTTCATTGGCTCGGATCTTCACCGGTGACGCCAGGGTCGCGGTTTGCCACCCCGATGTCGACTCGCTCGCAAATGTCGTTTGCGCCAGCAGCACGCCTTCCCCTGTCCACAGCGAGCCGGTGTG
This sequence comes from Mycetocola sp. Y442, assembly GCF_056898615.1. NCBI lineage: Bacteria > Bacillati > Actinomycetota > Actinomycetes > Micrococcales > Microbacteriaceae > Mycetocola > Mycetocola sp. Y442. The sequence continues at coordinate 41,568 of NZ_JBXHBV010000003.1, read as the reverse complement.
CACGCCCGTGTTCAGCGGTGATTTGTAGAATCGGATGCTGTCCACCGAGCCGTCTGTTGTGCTGCTGAATTTCATTCCAAGCTCGACGGGGGCGGTATCGGGGTCAGTCATGGTGCGTGGGGACACGGCCGGATCCAGGGCCGTCTGGCTCGCCGCGTATGCCGCCTGGAAGGAGCCCAGAGCCAGAAGCACGGCGACCACCGATGAGATTGTCACTCGGAATCGGCTGGTGGCGCGGCGCTTTTCGGGCTGGCGGGCGCGATGAAATAAAGACATGATCCGACCTTCTGAATTGGTGCGTGCGAAAGAGATATTCGGGTTCCCTCCACTCGATAGTCCCCCATACGGGGGGCTTTGTCGACATATTCTCAGGTTGAGAAGGCGTGTACCTCATGGCGACTGTCGACTCGTGCTGTCCCGTTCCCAGGCGCGGGGCGGGCCGCCGCGACCTGACCATGGCGGCGGAAAGCGCGAAACCACGGCGAGAAGGGTATAGGCAAGCGCGTCGAGGGCGCTCGCGATCCCGCGGATGCTGAGGACGAGTTCCTTGAGGCTCGTTGACGGAGACGTGCCGCTGAACTCCGAGACCCCCCGCTGGTTGCGGCGCAGGATCGAGAGCAGTGCCGCTGTCGTCCGCGGGGTTCGAACGCGCACGGGGACGGTCGTCACTATGTGTTTCTCTTCCGGCGCGAACAGGCGATCGACGTAGAGGTCGTCCGCGGTCACAGCGGGAAATGACTCGAAACGTTCATGCCCGGACTCGCTGAGCGCGTAGACCCCGGCGCCCCACAACGCGAACCGCGTCGACGGCATCCGTCTGCGCGCTCGATAGTAGGCGCGGACGAGCGCGGATGCTCCGCTGGTGTCGTAACGGTAGATCGGTCGGGCAGCGGGTACCGAACCGGTGAGCGTGCGGAATACCCGCGCGACGGCATCCGGCTCGATTTCGATGTCGGCGTCAAGGTACAGCCGTGGCCATCGGGTGACCCAGGCGTCGCCGGCGTTGAGCGCCGCCGTCTTCGATGCTTCGGAAATTTCGAGAACGTGTACCCCCGTGTGCTTGCGAGCACGCTCGGCCGTATCGTCGGTGCACCCGTTGCAGATCACACAGATTTCGACGTTGTCGAACTCGGCAATGGGCGCGAGGTGCCGAAGTGTGCGGTCGATCACCGAGGCCTCGTTGTGAGCGGGGATAAGGATCGCGCCAGACGGGAATTCGGTGAGAACCATTACTCGGATGCTCCTGTCGCGCGGGGAAGGGACTGCCACGATTTCCTGCGAATCACAAAGCGCAGCGATCGACGGTGGTCCGGCTGTGAGAAGCGCAGCAGTTCGTGCAGGACGACTGCGAGGCGGTACGCACCCGCATATCCGGGTCCGTGCCCTTTCTCGACGTACCGGACGCGGTTGACGGTCATGAGTGCCACGAGGTCTGACGAGGTCCCTGACCCTCCCTGGCTGTGCCGGACGACGGCGTCCGGTTCGAACCAGACCACTTCACCCGCGTCGCGGACTCGCCGGAAGTAGTCGACCTCCTCCGAGTAAAGGAAGAACCGTTCATCCCAGCCACCGACGAGGTTGGCGACGTCGCCCCGGATGAGAAGCGCTGCGCCGGTTGCCCACTCCACCGTGTGAGCCCGGCGATACGGCGCAGGGCCATAGACCATCTCCGAGAGCCAGCCGGGTCGAGTGGCCCACCGGCTGCCGAAGAGGGCGTCACCGATCGCCCGGGACAGTGTCGGTTCCCGGCGCAATGATTCGTAGGTCACGCGGGAGTCCTCGAGAATGCGCGGCACGACGACACCGGCGGCCGAGTACTCGACGCGGGCGAGCAGTGTCCGGATGGCACCGGGCTCAACCTCGAGGTCGGGGTTGAGCACCAGAATCGCTTCCGCGTCTCCCACGTGCTCGCGGGCGGCGTTGATGCCCGCCGCGTATCCGACGTTGCCCGCCGTTCGAAACGCGATCACGTCCGGATGACGCGCCACAATCTCGAGCGTGCCGTCGACGGAATGATTGTCGGCAACGATGACCCTGAGACGCGAGTGCTCTGCTTCGTGGCGCAGGCTCGAAATCAGGCGGTCGATGTCAGCGGCGCTGTTGTAGGTCACGATGACGACGGCGACGTCGGCCCGCGTGCCGGGGCCCGCGAACGTTGCGTCTGCCGTCGAACCGAGCGGAGTCACGCCGTTGGTGAGCGTCATGTCTCACCGCCCGGCGGCGGCACGGCGGTATCCGCTCTCACCGGAAGACCCGGTGCGGCCCCGGATGCCATGATCCTGAGCAGCGCGGTCGGCCCCTCGACGAGATAACGTCGCCCGAGACGGCGTGGTTCGAGTACGAGGCGCCATGCCCATTCGAGTCCCGCCGATGACACCCACTTCGGCGCTCGCCGTACCCGTCCGGCGAGGAAGTCCACAACGGCGCCAAAGGCGAGGAGCACCGTTGCATGCGTCGCGGGGCCGTACTCCGCGATCCACAATTCCTGTCGCGGTTTGCCGAGCCCGACAATGAGAATGTCGGTCTTTGCATCGCTGATTTCCTGACTGATGCGGCCACAGGCATCCGGATCTGACAGCTCTTCACGCGCTGGCGACCAGAATCCGGAGATCTGCAGTGACGGTCGGGTCAATCGGAGGTAGCTGCTCAGCAGCTCCTGCGTTTCGGGCGAGCCGCCGAGAAAGCCCACGGACGCACCGGTTTGCTCGGCGCGGTCAAGGAGCGGAGTTATGAGATCGCTCCCAGCGAGCCGTGGGCAATCCTCGCCGACGAGCTGGCGGGCCCGCACGGCGACCGGTGCGCCGTCGATGAGATTGAGCCATTCCACCGGGGGGTGGGTGGGCGGTCGTGTGGGCGCGATGAGCCTGGTTCCCCATTTGGACCCGGTGCCGAAGTGGTGGATGTGGTCGAGATTGATGGATGCCACGGCGAGCGGCGTCGTTTCGTGGGCCAGTGGACGGGACGCGATGAGGTCGACAGCTTCGTCGAACCCCCTCACATCGACAGGAACTCCACCGAGGGTGATCCGGCGTTCAGGAACGAGCGTCATTTCGTCACCACCGATGGTGACCAGGCGTGCTCGATGAACAGCGACGGCGCCGTCGCTCCCTCGCTGTCGATTGCCCATACGTCGCTGTCGCCGATCGCGTCCTCGCGAGCCAGGCCGTACAGGAGCGTCGAGTCGTCGAGCCACTCCACCTGGTCGTCGACATTTTTTGATTCTGGAAGCACAACTTCCTCCTCGGTTGTCAGGGTCAGTACTGCGATTCCCCAGTGCGGGGCTTCCGGAGTTCCGGAATTCTTCTTGTAAGCGACGCGACTCCCGTCGGGCGAGAGTGACGGGCACTCGGCATTGCTCGCGACCGCCGTGAGCGTGCGCTCGAGCAGGTCTCCGTGCACCAGCCAGGTCTGGCCGCCCGACGCCGCCGTCGCGTAGAAGGTCGTGTCGTCTGCGGCGAAGGTGACGCCCCAGATGTTCCGGTCTGCCGCCGTGAGGCGCTCACCGTCGATGAACAGGGCGAAGTCTTCGAGGTTGCCGTAGCTCTCGCCGCCGACTCGCGAGACGACCGTCTCCGTGGAGAAGCCCACGGTTGCGTAGGAATGTCCCGTCACAAAAGAGGTCGTGGAGACGAGGGAGCCGTCACCAGACAGTCGTGTGCGACTCGGGATGCCGGGAAGCGGCCACGATGCCACCTCCGTGCCAGCGAGGTCGAAGACGGTGGCTGAGAAGGTCGTTGGGATGCCCCGCTGAATGCGCAGGCAGGACAGCACACCGGCAGCGGCATAGACCCGGTCGCAGGCGGTGTCACTGAGAGCCCGGTCCGCGGACGGGGTCTGAAGCGGGACCGTGGCCACCTTCCCGTAGCCATGGCCCTCTGCGGTGTTCCTGAACACGATCCGTGGCAGAGCGGCATCCGTGCTGAGCGACGTCGTACGTACTTCACTTGGCCCCGCTGCCCGCGCCTGGTACCTGGAGTACGCCGAAGTACCGTAGGCAATCGCTGCGCCGAGGACGAGGGCGGAAATGAGCAGGAGCGAGAGCCATTTGGTCCGTGAGATGGTCATGCCGGCCTCACCGTCCTGAGCGCATCGCGGAGGAGGACGATGGTCACCGGGATGACGACGGCGAGGGCGGTGGCGGCGACGAACATGGCACCGTCCCGTCCGAGCGAATACCAGAGCAATCCGAAGCCGACGGAAGCGAGGAGCCGGGACAGCGCGACTGCGGTCTGCGCCGCGGCGATGCCGCTGGCGAGGGTGTCGACCGGTGTGGTCTGGGCGGCCAGCGCCGCGAGGATGCCGTCGCTCGCCGCGTAGAACGCCCCGAGCAGGACCAGGCAGGTGATGGTGAGCTGCCAGCCGGTGGCAGGAACCGCGGCGCACACGTAAGCAGCGAGCAAGGCGACGTGGCCGAGGATAAAGACGCGTGCCCGGCCGAATCGGTCAGCGAATCGGCCCAGTGGGATGGCGAGGGCTAGGAACGCGACGTTCGTGCCGACGTAGAGCAGCGGAAAGTACTCGGTGGCGAACCCGCTCTTGCTCTGCAGGACCAGATAGATGAACCCGTCGCCGACGGTGACGAGACCGAGCAGGCCCGCCGTGAGCAGCAGGCGACGAAGCCGTGAGTCGTTGAGGTCACGCCAGCGGAACCGCGCCGCGGGTACAGCCCCGGTTGTGGCGCGCTCCGCCCGCGGACGCTTGTTCGGCACGAGGATGCCGAGGATGACGACGCCGATGATCGCGAAGGCGAGGGAAACAACGAAAATTGTGCTGTAGCCATCCGGAATGAAAAACAGGATCGCGAAGGCCAGAAGCGGGCCGAGAGCAGCGCCGACCGTGTCGAGCGCGCGATGTACGCCGAACGACCGAGCGAGGGTGCCGGGGTCTGAGGATGCCGTGATGAGGGCATCGCGCGGGGCGGTTCGTACTCCCTTGCCCAGCCGGTCGAGAGCGATAACAGCGCTGAGTGCCGCGAAGCCACTCGCGAACAGCAGGCCCACCCGGGCGACGGCGGAGATGCCGTAGCCGAAGAAGGCAACCCATTTGGGCTGGTCACCCGTGTCCGCTGCATACCCGCCGGCGATCCTGACCACGGCACTGATGCCCTGGTAGAGGCCGTCGATGACGCCGTATGCGACCGTCGACAGTCCGATGACGCCCGTGATGTACAGGGGAAGTATCGCTGACACCGATTCGGTCGAGATGTCGGTGAACATGCTCACTATGCCGAGTGCGATCACCACGGACGACACCCGCGTTGAAGCGGACTGGGTGGGTCGCCGTGCGGGAGACGACTCGGCCTGTTCTGCCGGTCCGGCGTCGGAGAGTGAAATGTACATTGTTGTGCTCTGTCCCTAGGCCGCAGTGAATGCGCCGAAGACGCTGTACGCGGTGTCGCCGGATGCGGAAGGGGTGACGGTGAGAAGGATCGTGTCCGTGCCCCGGGAGAACAGCAGAGCGCTCGAGCCCTCCGTTGCGGGAGCTATGGAGTCAACAAGATGGTGCGCAGCGAAACCGACGCGGTAGAACTCGAGGACGTCGGCCATGGTCGACGGCGTTGTGCCGACGAGTGTCACCTGGAGCCGGTTTTCGGCGGACGCGACGGAGCTCGACCGCACGGCCGTGTCCTCCTCGACTGGAATGATCGCCGAGGGGAACCCGGCAACGAGGGAGCCGGTGGCGCTCGCCGTTGCGGGCAGCGGAGCCGTGACGAGTCCCGGCAGCGGGGGAGAGACAGGGAGGCCGAGCGGGCTCGTTTGCTCCGGAGCGGGCAGGACTTCGGATGATGTCCGCTCGTTTACCGGTCCGGTTTCGCCGTCCCCACCCGGCTGAGCGGCACCGTTCCCGCCGTTCCCTCCGGACGGGGCGGACGGGTTATCGGTGGCAGCGGAGGGCGGGACCACACCGGTGCCTCCTGCTACGGCATCCGCCCCACCCGTCGACAATGGCGACGAGGTTCCTGGAACGTTGGCGGCGGGTGCCGTGTCGAGAATGGCGGAGAAGACAACGATCGAAGCGGCGAGGGTCAGCACTGTAACGATCGCGGTCAGTGCGAGACGAGACGCCCGGTCGGTCATCCGCCGGCCTTCGCCCGGGAAGGGACGTCAGCCGATCGGAGACGACCCGCTCCGCCTGTCTGCGGGAGGACCGCCGTGAGCACGCCATTGTGCTCGCGGTATTCATCTCCCGTCGATGGGCACTGGAACAGGCCGTCTCCGATGGATTCGAGGGGCACCCCGGCGCGGCCAACCCAGCCGATCCGGCGAGCGGGCACTCCAACCACCAGGGCGTGGTCCGGAACGTCCTGGGTCACCACCGCTCCGGCGGCGACGAGCGCCCATGCCCCGATGGTCACGGGGGCGATGCAGACGGCACGCGCCCCAATGGACGCGCCGGTGCGCACTGTGACGCCGACGGCATCCCAGTCCTCTGCATCCTTGCGTTTGCCGTCGACGGTGATGGCGCGGGGGAAGACGTCGTTGGTGAAGACGGCTGCCGGACCGACGAAGACGCCGTCTTCGAGAACAGCGGGCTCATAGACGAGGGCATAGTTCTGGATCTTGCAGTTGTCGCCGAGAACCACGCCTGGACCGATGTAGGAGCCGCGGCCGAGGATGCAGCCCGCGCCGATCCTGGCGCGCTCACGTACCTGGGCAAGGTGCCAGACGAGCGTGCCGTCTCCAATGCGCGCCAGGCCGTCGACGTCGGCGGTGTCCGCGATGTGCGGTGGCCTCCCCGGGCGATCCGACGCCTCGTGAGTGGCGAATGGAACGGTCATGTCAGTACGCCCCAATCGGCTTCAGCAGTACTTTGAGGGTGCGCCAGACGATCATGAGGTCGCCGGTGAGTGACCAGTTCTCCACGTAGTAGAGATCGAGGCGGACGCTCTCGTCCCAGCTGAGGTCGCTTCGTCCGTTCACCTGCCACATGCCGGTGAGTCCCGGCTTGATGTAAAGACGGCGGTGCACATGGCTCTCATAGGCCTCGACCTCCCGGGGGAGCGGCGGACGCGGCCCGACGAGGCTCATGTGGCCGAGGAGGACATTCCAGAGTTGTGGCAGCTCGTCGAGCGAGAACTTCCGGAGCACTCGGCCGATTGTGGTGACGCGCGGGTCGTCCTTGAGCTTGAACAGCACGCCATTTCCCTCGTTCTGGTCGACGAGTTGTGCGAGGTCGCTCTCAGCGGTGGTCACCATCGAGCGGAACTTCACCATCCGGAAGGTGCGCTGGCCGCGGCCAACCCGTTCCTGGGTGAAGAAGACAGGTCCGCCGTCGTCGAGTTTGATGAGCAGGGCGATGGCAACGAAGAGCGGGGTGAGGGCGACGATTCCGGCTGCCGTGGCCGCGACGTCGAATGCGCGCTTGAGGACGTGCTTTCCGCCCTCGAATTGTGGGATTTCTACGTGGATGAGGGGCAGCCCCTCAACCGGGCGAAAGTGAATCCGCGGCCCGGCGACATCCGTCAATTGCGACGCCAGGACGAGGTCGGTGGCCGTGCCCTCAAGTTGCCAGCCGAGGCTCCGGATGAAGTTCGCTCCGCCTTTGGGCTGACCGGCGATGATGACGGTGTCCGCACCGACATTGCGGGCGACCTGCGCAACATCCGTTGTACCGAGCACGGGAACAGGCTTCTGACCCGTCGTCACGGTGTGAGCATCCGTGTTTGAAACGACAGCGCCGACGACGTTGTACCCGGCACCCGATTTCTGCTGGATCTGGCGGATGACGTAGCCGACATCGTCGAGCTCCCCGACGACGAGGGCCCGGCACAGGTAGTGGTCGAGCGTGCGCTGCGAAACCAGCCAGCGCCGCCACAGCCAGTGGGCGCCGAGGAGGCTGACCGTGCCGAGGGGGAGGGCGAGCATGAAATATCCGCGGGCGATGTCGACCTTGAAGACCAGGAAGACGATGGCAAGGAGGCCGAACGCGGTGGCGCTGGCGTTGACGATGCGCTTGTATTCGGTTGCCCCGACACCGATGACCCGCGAGTCATGCACACCGAACGCGACGAGCGCCACAAGCCAGGCGACAACGATCGTGGCGGAGATCAGGATGTACTGGGCGTCCTCGATTCGCGCGCTCGCCGGGATGGCCTCGATTCCGAAACGGAGCAGGAAGGCTACCGTGACGGCGAAGACGATGGTGGCAAAGTCCGTGATGCGTAACCGGACGCGATAATTGCGGGCCCACACTCGCTCGGACTCCTGGCGGAGGGTGTGGTCGCGCGCGTCCGGAGCGGGTCGGGTCGAGATCCGGCTGAACCCGGGGAAGAAGATTCGTGATTTGATTTCGGTCATGGTGTGCCACGTCTGGTCGCTGAAAAGGGATGCCGTCTGAGGGGGCGCTGAGGTGGCTGGGTCAGAGGAGCGAGCCACGTGAAGTGGTGTCACTCCCGATGTTCGGGCGCGCCGGATAACGCTGACGACGCCGGGGCGTCGCGAAGTCCAGCGAGGAAGCTCGCCTTCCCGAAAAGCGAGCTTGCCTCATGTTTGGTGCACTATTGACAGTAGCGGCCGCGAGCCGCGCCGGGTCCCCCCAGATAGAGGGGTGAGGAATCCTCAGATACGGATGCCGTGCTGGCCACGCTGTCTGCCGACGACGTCGAGAGCATCATTTCCGGTCGAGATCATCCCGCGAAACTGGTGCTCTGGGCCGGAAGTGATGCGCTCGCCGGGCGCGGTGAAGACTTTCTGGCGAACACTACCGCTGGTAGTGTTCCATTGGTGCAGTGCCTTCATGACCACACAATCGATCGCTCCGGCCGCCGTCAACGCCCGTTCTGTACTTCTGCCATACCTGCTCGTCCTGGTTGTTGCAGTGGTGCTCATCCAGGTACTCATCGCACTGACCGGGGGAGAGGTCGGCACCCTCGCCGGGGTCCTCACCGCTGTCGTCGCCCTCGGTATCGGCACGTGGATGTGGCGCAACTACCGCACCCTCGCGAAGATTCGCTTCGGCATCGCGATCGCTCACACCATCGCTTTTCTCGCTGTGACGACGTCGTTCAGCGTGCACGCGGTGATTCGGGCGATCTCCGTCGAGTCCCCGGCCACTGAGCTTCTGGCGACTCCCTGGTTTGGCGCGACGCTTGTGATGAGCGCTGCCTGGGGAATCGGGCTGTTTCTTCATCTCACCGGCGCTGTGCTCGGCCGCGGCTGGGAAGACTGACCGTGACGCACCCCACCGAAGAGCAGGAATGGGCGGAAGGCCGGGTCGAATCGTGGGTGGAGACCTACAAGAAGTCGATGCTGACGCCGGTGATCCTTCGCGTGGTGGATGACCTTCAGCCGGTGACGATTGCCGCGATAGCGGACCAGGTTGCGTCGCGTACCGGCTGGTCGATTACCGAACGCAGCCTGTACCGGACCCTGAAGCGGCTTCAGGACGCCGGCCTGCTGCACAGTTCGGAGGTTGCGGCACCTCGAACCGGCGCCAAACTCAAGGAACTGTCGCTGACCGCGCTGGGGGCGCAGTTCCTGGCCGGCGTCGAGGCGAACCTCGTCGACATCTCAGGTCGCGGAGAGGCGTAGATCCGCGGACGAGGCCAGCCCAACCTCGCTCTTCAGCGAAAGCATCAGTTGCGGTCGAAAGCATCCGGCGCAACCGGTGTGTTCGACCGGAAGTGATGCGTTCGGCGCGGGAGGGCTGCGCCAGGGCCGGGGCCGGGGCCGGGGCTGCGCCGGGCTGGGCGGCCTGCGCGGTTAAATGAAGAAATCCCCGCAAGTAGAAGCCTTACGAGGATTTCAGTGGCTCCGACGGGCGTCGATCCCGTGACCTCACGATTTTCAGTCGTGCGCTCTACCAACTGAGCTACAGAGCCCAACGGCGTTTCTGCCGCTGGAAGGTGAAAAACCCTTCCTTTCGGAAGGGCTCTTCACTTCAGCGACCCTGACGGGACTTGAACCCGCGACCTCCGCCGTGACAGGGCGGCACGCTAACCAACTGCGCTACAGGGCCTTACTTTTTTACTTGTATTCAGTGTAGTAGTTATTGTGACCCCAACGGGATTCGAACCCGTGCTACCGCCGTGAAAGGGCGGCGTCCTAGGCCACTAAACGATGGGGCCGCGAGCCTTTGAGGGGCTCTGTAACTACCGAGAAGTAAGCATACGGTGCTCACACACGTTTTTGCAAAACGAGCGAGTGCCGTCGGCAAAAACCGCGGAATTCCGGGCCTTCGAACGACAAAACCCCGCATCCGGATCTGGATGCGGGGTTGTGTCGTTCAAACGGATGCCTAGTGGCCGCCTTCTTCGCGGAGCTTCACGAAGCCAGCCTCGACGATCGCTTCAGCTTCTGCAGCGTCGCCCCAGCCCTCGATCTTGACCCACTTGTTGGGCTCGAGGTCCTTGTAGCGAGCGAAGAAGTGCTCGAGTTCCTTGCGGGTCTGCTCCGGAACATCGGTGATGTCCTGGATGTGGGCCCAGCGCGGGTCCTTGTACTGGACGCAGACGACCTTGGCGTCCGAGCCCGCTTCGTCGCTCATGTTGAGCACGCCGACGGGGCGGACCTTGATGCCGACGCCCGGGAAGACCGGGTACTCGAGCAGCACGAGAGCGTCAACGGGGTCACCGTCGAGGCCGAGCGTGTTCTCGAAGTAGCCGTAGTCGACCGGGTAGGTGAATGCGGTGAACAGAACGCGGTCCAGGTAGACGCGACCAGTTTCGTGGTCGACCTCGTACTTGTTGCGGCTGCCCTTGGGGATTTCTACGACGACGTCGTAATCGGCCATAAGTGTGTTCTCCCTTGTGTCAAAGTCTGGAATAACGTTACTTGATGCCCACAAACAGCAATATCCGCCGCGAACCGCTCGATAAAGCGGTTGCCGAGGTGCGCCTCGCCGTGCGCCAGTCGCTCGCCGGAAACGTCCGTGAGGGCGAGGCGGTGCTCGTCGCCCTGAGCGGCGGGCCTGACTCACTCGCCCTTGCCGCAGCGACGGCTTTCGAAGCGCCAAAACAGGGCATTCGCGCGGGCGCCGTGATCATCGACCACGGTCTGCAGGATGGATCGGCGGATGTTGGGGCGTGCGCGGCGGACCAGGCGCGGGCGCTCGGCCTTGAGCCGGTGATGGTGATCCGGGTGGGCGTCGACGGTCACGGCGGGCCAGAGGCAGCGGCCCGCACCGCCCGCTACGCGGCCTTCGAATCTGCTCTCACCGACACCGGAGCATCCGCTCTTCTTCTCGGTCACACCCTCGACGACCAGGCCGAAACCGTTCTGCTCGGGCTGGCGCGCGGCTCCGGCGCGGGAAGTCTCATGGGGATGGCGCCCGTCAGCGGGCACTACCTCCGCCCGCTTCTCGGCGTTCGGCGCGTGGCAACGCACGACGCCTGTGCCGCCGAAGGACTCGAACCGTGGACGGATCCGCATAACAGCGACCCGTCGTACACGCGAGTGCGGGTCCGCCAGGCCGTGCTGCCCGTGCTCGAGAAGGAGCTTGGCCCCGGCATTGCTGAAGCGCTTGCTCGCACAGCCGAGCAGCTCCGGGAGGACACCGAGGCGTTCGACGCGATGATCGACGAGTTCATCGAGGAGATCTGCGAACCCGCTGAGGCCGGCATCGCGGTTTCCGTCTCCGCGCTGGCAGCGAACCCTCCCGCACTCCGGCACCGGATCATCCGGATGGTCGCATCGAGCGAGTTCGGTCAGTCCCTATCGCGAAGCCACACGCTCGCGATCGCGGCACTCGTCACCGACTGGAAAGGCCAGGGTCCGATCGATGTTCCCGGCTTCACAGTGACGAGGAACGGCGGCCGGCTCGAATTTTCGGCGCGACAGCCAGCGGTAGGATAAATCCATGGAATCGAGCGATATTGCAGGCGACCTCACGACCATCCTCGTCACCGAACAAGAGATTCACGACAAGCTGGATGAGCTTGCGGCTCAGATCGACTCCGATTACGAAGGCAAGGATCTTCTCCTCGTCGGCGTGCTGAAAGGTGCCGTCATGGTGATGGCAGACCTCTCCCGCGCCATGAAGAAGCACGTGTCGATCGACTGGATGGCCGTTTCGTCGTACGGCGCTGGCACGAAGTCCAGTGGTGTGGTGCAGATCCGCAAGGACCTCGATGCAGACCTCACCGGCCGCCATGTACTGATCGTTGAAGACATCATCGACTCGGGACTGACCCTGTCGTGGCTGCTCGAGAACTTCGCCTCACGCGGCGCCGCCTCGATCGAGGTCTGCGCACTGCTCCGCAAGCCGAAGGCTGCGAAGGTGGAGATCGACTGCAAGTACGTCGGATTCGACATCCCCAACGACTTCGTCGTCGGCTACGGTCTCGACTTCGATGAGCGCTACCGCAACCTGCGCGACGTGGCGATTCTCGCGCCCCACGTCTACTCCTGACCCGCATGTTTCCCCCGGCGTTTCCCCTTGCGGCGAACACAGAGGCGTAGCCCAGCTTTCTGGCGCTAGCCTTGAGGCCACGAGGCGCGTGTTGTCTCGCCGTACCTTCAGAAAGGTGTTGGGCATCCGCTCATCCGCACTATGAATTTCAAGCGCATCTTCAAAGGCCCGCTGCCGTACATCCTGATCGCGGTCATTGTCTTCTTCGTCGGTTCCAGCCTGCTCAACATGAATGGCTACAAAGAGGTGACCACCGAGCACGGACTTGAGCTGCTCGCCGACGGAAAAGTCGCCGAGGCGACGCTGACCGAGGGTGACAACCGCGCGGACCTGACCCTCGAGAAGGCCGACGGCGACAACGGCACAATGGTCCAGTTCTACTACATCAACGCGCGAGCGGCGGATGTCGTCGCTGCCGTTGATGAGGCGGCGCCCTCTGATGGTTACAACGACGAGGTACCGCAGCCCAGCTTCTGGCTGTCGGCGCTCGGACTGCTCCTCCCGCTCCTGTTGATCGGTGTGTTCTTCTGGATCATGCTCTCGAGCATGCAGGGCGGCGGGTCGAAGGTCATGCAGTTCGGCAAGTCGAAGGCGAAGCTCGTCTCGAAAGAGTCGCCGAAGGTCACCTTCGACGATGTCGCGGGCAGCGACGAGGCGATCGAAGAGCTCGAGGAGATCAAGGACTTCCTCAAGGAGCCCGCGCGCTTCCAGGCTGTTGGTGCCCGGATCCCCAAGGGTGTGCTGCTCTACGGCCCTCCCGGTACCGGTAAGACCCTGCTGGCCCGCGCCGTCGCCGGCGAGGCCGGTGTTCCGTTCTACTCGATCTCCGGCTCTGACTTCGTCGAGATGTTCGTGGGTGTCGGTGCAAGCCGTGTCCGCGACCTGTTCCAGCAGGCCAAGGAGAACGCACCAGCGATCATCTTCGTCGACGAGATCGACGCCGTCGGTCGCCACCGTGGCGCCGGAATGGGTGGCGGGCACGACGAGCGCGAACAGACGCTCAACCAGTTGCTCGTCGAGATGGACGGTTTCGACCCCAAGGCGAACGTCATCATGATCGCCGCGACGAACCGACCCGACATCCTCGACCCCGCGCTGCTTCGACCTGGCCGGTTCGACCGCCAGATCGGCGTCGACGCTCCTGACCTCAAGGGCCGCATGAAGATCCTCGAGGTGCACGCCAAGGGCAAGCCGATGTCGGAGAACGTCGACCTGGAAGTCCTCGCCCGCAAGACTCCCGGGTTCACCGGAGCCGACCTCGCGAACGTCCTCAACGAGGCCGCGCTGCTGACCGCTCGCTCGAACGCCCAGATCATCGACAACCGCGCCCTCGACGAGGCCGTCGACCGGGTCATGGCCGGGCCTCAGCGCCGCAGCCGTGTGATGCGCGACCAGGAGAAGCTCATCACCGCGTACCACGAGGGTGGACACGCCCTCGCTGCGGCATCGATGCGCAACACCGACCCCGTGACGAAGGTCACCATCCTTCCCCGCGGCCGCGCCCTCGGTTACACGATGGTCCTCCCGCTCGAAGACAAGTACTCGGTGACCCGAAACGAACTGCTCGACCAGCTCACCTACGCCATGGGCGGCCGTGTCGCCGAGGAGATGGTGTTCCACGACCCGACAACCGGTGCGTCGAACGACATCGAGAAGGCCACGGGAATTGCCCGCAAGATGGTCACCGAATACGGCATGAGCGCCAACGTCGGAGCCATCAAGCTCGGACAGTCGAGCGGTGAGGTCTTCCTCGGTCGCGACATGGGCCACCAGCGCGACTACTCGGAGCAGATCGCTGAAGAGGTCGACTCTGAGGTCCGCGCGCTCATCGAGCAGGCCCATGACGAAGCGTGGCAGGTACTGAACGACAACCGCGACATCCTCGACCGGCTGGCCGCTGAACTCCTCGAGAAGGAGACGCTGGACCACAACCAGCTCGCCGAGATCTTCAAGGACATCAAGAAGCTCCCGCCGCGCCCGCAGTGGCTGTCATCGTCCAAGCGCCCGATCTCTGAGCGTCCTCCGATCGCTGTGCCGATCACGAAGGCTCCCATCGATCCCGGCGCGACAGACGGCGGCGTCCAGAGCGACTCGAGCAACACGCCTCTCCCGCAGTCCGACCCGCGCCCAGCAACGGCGTAGCTCAGATGGCGGGGGTCGATAAGCCGCGCATCGAGGCGGCTGTCATCGAGTTGCTCGCGGCTATCGGCGAAGACGCGGAGCGGCCAGGGCTCGAGCGGACGCCGGCGCGCGTCGCCGACGCCTACTCCGAGTTCTTCGCAGGGGTTGGCGCGGATCCGCTCGACCACCTGCGCGAGTCGGTCCCGGTCGGCGATGACGGCACCGGCGAGGTTGTGCTCCTGCGCGACATCGCCTTCCGCTCGATCTGCGAGCACCACCTGCTCCCGTTCCTCGGCAAGGCGCACGTCGCATACCTGCCCGGGGATCGCGTTGTGGGTCTTGGTCGGCTGCCGCTCGTGGTCGACACCCTCGCGTCGAGGCCCCAGTTGCAGGAGCGCCTGACCGAGCAGATCGCGGATGCTCTCGAGCGCGGTCTTGAGGCACGTGGCGTTCTCGTCGTGCTCGACGCGGTCCACGGTTGCGTTGCTGCGCGCGGGGTTCGGCAGGCGAATTCGTCCACGGTGACCGTCGCAAGCCGCGGTGCACTTGCCGAGCCGGCACGCCGTGCTGAACTGTTTGCCCTGATCGGCCGCGGTACGACGGACCCGCATGCCTGATCGGGCCGAGACGTCCAAGCGGATGCTGGTCATGGGGATCGTCAACGTCACCCCTGATTCGTTCAGCGACGGCGGTCAGTTCCTCGACCACGAGCGTGCGGTCACCCACGCCAGGCGGCTCGTCGCCGACGGTGCCGACATCGTCGACGTCGGCGGGGAGTCCACCCGCCCCGGCGCGGAGCGGATCGGTGTGACCGAAGAGTTGCGCCGCATCCTTCCGGTGGTCCGCTCTCTCGCGGCCGACGGCATCCGCGTTTCTGTCGACACCATGAACGCCGAAACGGCCAGTGCCGCGGTCCAAGCGGGGGCCGAGTTCATCAACGACGTGTCCGGTGGCCTCGCTGATCCCCACATGGTGGCTGTCGCAGCCGACACCGGTGCGCCGTACATTCTCAGCCACTGGCGCGGGCACAGTGCCGACATGAACTCCCGCGCTCACTACGACGACGTGGTCGCTGACGTTCGCGCTGAGCTCGAGACCAGGATCGCTGCCCTTGAGGCCGGGGGCGTAGCGCGGGAGAGCATCATTCTCGACCCTGGTCTCGGTTTCGCGAAGACGGCCGACCAGAACTGGGAGATCCTGTTGCGAATCTCCGAGCTGCAGTCGCTCGGGCTGCCGGTGCTCGTCGGTGCGTCCCGAAAGCGGTTCCTGGGCGATTTGCTTCCGGAAGGCGCCCCGATGGGCGACCGCGACCTGCCAACGGCGGTGGTGAGCGCACTGCTCGCCGACGCGGGGATCTGGGGAGTGCGCGTGCACAGCGTGACCGCGACGGCGATCGCACTGGCTGCGCGGGCGCGCATGTCTTCCGGTTCGGCCGGTTAGAGGAACCCTTCACAGATTCCGGGTCCCCGTTGGGTCGAAACGACAACCCGCGCGAGGCCGATTAGCGGATAGTGTGTTGAACTGTGCCGCGAACGCGGCGCGAACGCTGTGAACTGGAGTTTGAATGACGACGGCAACGATTTCCCACTCTCGACTCACCCTGGCCGATCGCGTCGTGCCGCGGAGCGTCGTCAACAACATCGCCCTGATGGTGGCTGGCGTTGCCATCGTGAGCGCTACGGCAATGGTCGAAATCCCGATGTGGCCGGTTCCTGTGTCGGGCCAGACCCTCGGCGTCCTGGTCGTCGGCGCCTCACTCGGAGCGTGGCGTGGAGCCGTCTCGATGGCGATGTACATGGTGTTCGGCCTCGCCGGGCTGCCGATCTTCGCCGGAGCAACCGGCGGCATCACCGCTCTCGCCAAGCCGTCGTTCGGCTTCATCATTGGGTTCATCGCCGCTGCCGCCTTCGTCGGCTGGCTCGCCGAGCGCAACTGGGACAAGCGTCCCGTGCTCAGCCTCTTCGCGTTCCTCGGCGCGAGCCTCATTCCGTTCCTGTTCGGCATCCCGTACATGGGAATGATCCTCGGTTCGATGGGACTGCCGACGGACATCGGCACGCTTCTCGCCCTCGGCTTCTTCCCGTTCGTCGTCGGCGGCGTCGTGAAGTGGCTCATCGCGGCCTCTGTGCTGCCCCTCGCGTGGAAGCTCGTGCAGCGGGTCGACCGCCGCGGCGAGTCCAGCTAACCGCCCGTGCACCTGGCCCCGTCCTCCTGGACGGGGCCTTTTTCGTGCACTCCGGGCTCCGGCGCGGAGGCCGATGAGTGCCCGTAGAGTTGTCGGGTGACTACCGGCGACTCCATCACCCTCACGGGCATTCGTGTGCGCGCCCATCACGGCGTCTATGACTTCGAGCGGGAGGGCGGCCAGGACTTCGTCATCGACCTCACCGTGGGGATCGATCTTCGTCGTGCCGCACAGAGTGACGATGTCTCGGCGACCATCCACTACGGCGAGCTCGCCGAGCGGGTCGCTGCGGCCGTGGCATCCGACCCCGTCGACCTCATTGAGACCGTCGCAGAGCGGGTCGCGGGGATCGCACTCTCGTACCCCGCAGCAACCGACGTGCGAGTCACGGTTCACAAGCCGGATGCTCCGATCTCTGTTCCGTTCGGCGACGTCGCCGTGACCATCGTGAGGTCAGCGGCCCCGCACCAGGCCCTGACCGCGGAGGGCCGCTCATGAGTCCAATCCCGAAGCCGCCGATCCACCCGCCTGTGCGGCGCCACTCCCAGCTCGGCGGGCGCGATACCCCGGTGGTTCTCGCGCTCGGCAGTAATCTCGGCGACCGCGATGCGACACTTCGAGCCGCGCTCAAGCAACTCGAGGCCGCTGGCATCCGGCTTCGCGCGGTGTCGACGTTCGTGGAGTCCGTCGCCGTGAAGCCCGGGGGACCGGACCGGTCAGCACCCGGCTACCTCAATGCCGTTGCCCTCGGGACCACCGACCTGAGTCTGCGCGAGCTCCTCACGGCGATCCACACGATCGAGCATGACCTTGGGCGAGTCAGGACAGAGCACTGGGGAGATCGGACGCTCGACATCGACATCGTCACGTACGGTTCCCGCATCGTGAACGAACCCGATCTCGTGATCCCACACCCGCGTGCGGCGGAACGAGACTTTGTACTTGCACCGTGGCTCGAGGTCGAGCCTGACGCAGAGCTGCCGGGCCACGGCAGGGTCGACGCCCTGCTTTCATCGCTTCGGAGCACAGGGGAACCGGCATGACGCGCACGAAGGCAACGCCACTGATCGGACTCGCGGCGCTGGGACTCGCGCTTGGTTTCCTCCTCGAGCTTGGCTCGGAGTCGACAGGCGGGTCTCTTCTGATCCCGCCGATCAGCCTTCCCCTGACCCTCGTCGTTGTTGGTGCGATCATCGTCGGCTTTTCACTGCCGATCCGCCGCGCTGTCACCGGCAGGTCGAAAGCACCGGTCGATCCGTTCCAGTCCCTTCGGGTCGTCGCGCTCGCACGCGCCTCGTCGAGGGTGGGCGCGCTGCTCACCGGGGTGGCGCTCGGGGCGCTGATCTATTTCACGACCAGACCCGTGATGCCCGGAGTAGGCTCGCTGTGGCTGACGATAGGCTCATGCATTGGGGCCGTGCTACTCGCGGTAGCTGGCCTGATTGCGGAACACCTGTGCACACTGCCGAAGGACGATGACGATGACGCACCCGGAGCACCTCCCGCTCGCTGACGAGGCGAGGAACGCCCGGCACGCGGGCATCGACGGGGTCGATGACGCACCGGCCGCCGCTCAGCCGTTCTCGCCCGTGCACCCACCCGAAGAGCCGCCGGTCGAGGTGCCCGAGTACCGTGGCGGACCCGCCGCAGACGCTCCCCGACGGCTCGATCTTGCGAACGTCGAGTGGCACCGCGTCTCGCCCAAGTACATCGTGGTTGACCTGCTCGGGTATGCCATCACCGCCCTGGTGGTTCTCGCCGCTGCCGTCGTGATGCACGTCGTTCTCGATCAGCACTGGGTCTGGTGGGTCGCCGGGCCCCTCCTCGCCATCGACCTCATCTCGGGCGCACTCGCCCCGCGTCGCATCCGTTCGATCGGCTACCAGCTCCGGGACGACGATCTTCTCTTCCGCCGTGGCATCATGTGGCAGCGGCTTGTCGCTGTTCCGTACGGACGGATGCAGCTCATCGACATCAACCGCGGTCCGATCGCACGGGCGTTCGGACTCGCCGAACTGAAGTTCGTCACCGCATCGGCCGCAACGGCGATTCTGATTCCCGGGCTCCCCATCGAAGAAGCCGAAAGCCTGCGCGACCACCTGGTGGCGGTAGCGGAGAGCAGACGGACAGGGCTGTGAGCGACGAACGCGGTGCCAGCGGCATCCCCGACCCGTCAATTGCGCCGGGCGGGCAGCCGGAGCCGGTGCAGGAGCCTGTTCTGGCGCAGCAGCCGGCAGCTGTGTCGCACGCGGGCCCGGCTCAGCAGTCCGGTCCGGTGGAGCTGTCGGATGCTGCGCAGTCGGATGCCGTCGGCGAGCGGGCGGCGGCGAGCCAGGCTGTCCGCGAGAATTCTTCGCGCACACTGACCGACGGAGAGTGGCACAGGCTCCACCCGGCAACGCCGCTGCTCAAGGGCGGCATCGCGCTGATCGCGATCGCGGGTTTTGTCATCGCCAACCTCCGGGAACGTCTTGTCGACATCTTCCTTCCCGGCCAGGGCGACGGCCCCGAGGGTGACGGCTCGCGCACCTACGAATATGACCCGCTCACCTACGTCTGGGAACACGGGTACGTGCCCATAGCTCTGGCCGGGCTCTTCGTCGTTCTGCTGGTGATCATCGGCGGGTTCTTCCTGTCGTGGCGGATGCACACGTTCCGCGTCACCGACGAGGCGGTCGAGGTGAGGAGCGGCATCCTGTTCCGCACCCACCGGAAGGCGAAGCTCGACAGGATCCAGGGCGTTGGAATCAACAGGCCGTTCTTCCCCCGGATCTTCGGGGCGGCAAAGATGGACGTCAGCGTTGCCGGGCAGGATGCGAGCGTCAAGCTCGAGTACCTGTACTCCCGTGACGCGGACGACCTGCGCCGCGACGTTCTCACCCTCGCGAGCGGTGTGAAGCTCGCCGAGGCAGGCGTAGCGCCGAGGCCGACAGTCGGACCGGACGGAGTCGAAGCCTCCACCGACCCGGCGCTCACCCGGCTCGTGACGGAACGTGTCAACGAGTTCCTCGCGCCGGAGCTGGACCCCAATGCCGCCCCGCCGGAATCCGTCGTTCGAATTTCCCTCGGCAGGCTGATCGGATCGACGGTCTTGAGCGCAAGCACGGTGTTCCTCGTCGTGCTCGCCGTCGTTCTGATCGTCTCCCTCGTGAACGGACAGATCTGGGCGCTCTTCTGGTTCGTGCCCAGCGTCATCGGTTTCCTCAGCTACTACTGGTCGACGGTGATGAAATCCCTCAGGTACAGCATCGCGAAAACACCATCGGGCGTCAGGGTCGGGTTCGGATTGCTCTCGACGAGCAACGACACGCTTCCACCCGGCCGGATCCACGCCGTCGAGATCTCACAATCGGTGCTCTGGAGACCGTTCGACTGGTGGCAGGTGAAGATCAACAAGGCAGGGCTGTCGGCGGAGGCCGCGATGAGCGGAAAAGGCAACACGACGATCCTGCCCGTTGGGAACCTCACCGATGTCGCCCGGGTTCTCGAGCTGATCCTCGACGACGTGCACGCCGACGCGGCTCTCGCAGAGATGACCGCGGCGTTCCGCGCACCGCACACGTCGGGCTTTACCCTCGCGCCCCGTCGCGCCAGGTGGCTCAATCCGTTTGCGTGGCGGCGTACCGGGTACGCGGTGCACGACGGACTGCTCCTGTTCCGGCGGGGAGTGATCTGGCGCAGGCTCGACATCCTCCCGCTCGCCAGGATGCAGAGCATCGCCGTGTCGCAGGGCCCGCTCGAACGGGCATTCCGGCTCGCATCGGCTCGCGTGCACACCGTCGCCGGCCCGATCACCCCGACGCTGCCCGCCATCGGTTCCGATGAGGCGGTCCGGCTGTTCGAGCACGTCTCGAGCAGCGCGGTCCAGGCATCCGCTCGAGACCGCACGCACCGCTGGGCAGAGAACCGGGTGATCGCGTGAGCGCGAGAGCAGGCCGCCTCGGCATCGGCATTATCGGGGCCGGGCATGTTGGCCCGATCCTGGGCGCAGCCCTCGCCGGCGCCGGGCACGCGATCATCGGAATCAGCGCCATCTCCGACGAGAGCAGGGACAGGGCCGAGGCCATCCTGCCGTCGGTTCCGATCCTCGAAATCCCCGACATCGTCGAGCGCAGCGAACTGGTTATTCTTGCCGTGCCGGATGCCGAACTGCCCGCGCTCGTCGAGGGTCTCGCCGCGAGCTCGACCTGGCGGCCAGGCCAGCTCGTCGTGCACACCTCTCCCGGATCGGGCACCGCCGTCCTTGCGCCAGCGCAGGCGCTCGGCGCAATCCCCATTGCCATTCACCCCGCCATGGACTTCACCGGGACGAGCATCGATATCGGCCGGCTCAGCGAAACCTGGTTCGCCGTGACCGCGCCGGCGCCGGTGCAGCCGATCGGCCAGGCCCTCGTCGTCGAGATGGGTGGCGAACCGGTGATCGTCGCTGAGGCGGACAGGGCCGCATACGCCGAGGCGATTGAGATCGCGACGGCATTCTCCAGGTCCATCGTCTCGCAGGCCACCGGCATCCTCTCGGAGATCGGCATCGATCACCCCGGCGGCTTCCTGTCTTCCCTCGTGCGGTCGGCGGTCGACAACGCCCTTCGGGAGACGTCGAGGCCGGAATCCCTCGAGCCGCCGTACTTCGACGGCGACGGCCTGTAGCGGCTCAGCGGGTACCATCGGGGAGTGACCGACAGTATTACCAGCATCCGCACCCGCATCGATGAGGCCCGCAGCGAGGCCGTTGCCCGGGGCATCCGGAAACCCAGGGTCGTTCTCGTTCCCACGATGGGCGCGCTGCACGACGGACACCTGTCGCTGGTCCGTCAGGCGCAGTCGCTCGGCGACATCGTGGTCGTGTCGATCTTCGTGAACCCTCTGCAGTTCGGGCCGAACGAGGACCTCTCGACCTACCCCCGCACTCTCGAGCACGACACGGCGAAGCTCGCCGAGGTCGGTGTTCACCTGGTATTCGCTCCGACTGCCGCCGAGATGTACCCGGATGGCGACATCGGCACGCGCGTGACCGCCGGCGATGTCGGCACCCTTCTCGAGGGACGCACCCGGCCGGGCCACTTCGACGGTGTACTGACCGTGGTCTCCAAGCTGTTCCACATCGTGTCACCGGATGTCGCGGTGTTCGGCGAGAAGGACGGCCAGCAGCTGTTCCTCGTCAAGCGCATGGTGCGGGACCTCAACTTCCCGCTCGAGGTGCACGGCGTCAGCACGGTGCGCGCCGAAGACGGCCTGGCCCTCTCAAGCAGGAACGCTTTCCTGTCCGACAGCGAGCGGCAGGCGGCCCTCGCGCTGTCGCGCGCGCTCGAGGCGGCGGCATCCGCTGGCCAGCAGGGAGTCGATGCGGTGCTCGCTGCCGCGCACGGGGTGATCGACGGTGAGCCGCTCGTCGAACTCGACTATTTCGCCGTCGTCGACCCGGCCACGTTCTCGCCCGTCGACGAGGGCTACACCGGCCCGGTTCTAGCGCTCATCGCTGCGCGGGTCGGAACCACCAGGCTGATCGACAACAGGACCATCATCGTTTCCTGATTCCTGCTGCAAGCCGGTGCCCGTAAACTTAACCGACCCCACAAGGAGACGTCCCGAATGACTCACGCCCCAACCGCCGCCGAGGCCACCGAACCGACCGCCGAGGAGATCTTCGAGCAGAAGGCCGTGCGGCTGGCGAAGCGCGAACGCCTCATCGAGAGCGCGACGGATGCCGCTGGCGGGGCTTACCCGGTAAGCGTTCCCGTCACGACGACCATCCCTGAAGTCCGCGCGAAGTTCGGGCACCTCGAAGCCGACGAGACGACGGGGGAGACGGTCGGCATTGCCGGGCGCATCGTCTTCCTTCGCAACACGGGCAAGCTCTGTTTCGCAACGCTCCAGTCCGGCGACGGAAGCCGGATCCAGGCCATGGTATCGCTCGCTGAAGTCGGCGCTGAGTCGCTCGCCGAATGGAAGGAACTCGTCGACCTCGGCGACCACCTCTTCGTCTCGGGTGAGGTCATCTCCAGCCGCCGCGGCGAGCTCTCCGTCATGGTGCGCGAGTGGACCATCGCGTCGAAGGCGATCCTTCCGCTGCCGAACCTGCACAACGAACTCAGCGAAGAGAGCAGGGTACGCAGCCGCTACCTCGATCTCATCGCCCGCGACCAGGCCCGCCAGAACGTCATCATGCGGTCAAAGACCGTCTCGAGCCTGCGCCACACCTTCACCGAGCGCGGCTTCCTCGAGATCGAGACGCCCATGCTCCAGGTCATGCACGGCGGCGCATCGGCGCGACCGTTCACCACCCACTCGAACGCCTTCGACACCGACCTCTACCTGCGGATCGCGCCGGAGCTCTACCTCAAGCGCGCCGTCGTCGGCGGCATCGACCGGGTCTACGAGATCAACCGCAACTTCCGCAATGAAGGCGCCGACTCGACGCACAGCCCCGAGTTCGCGATGCTCGAGGCGTATGAGGCATACGGCGACTACAACTCGATCGCCGACCTGACCCAGACGCTGATTCAGGATGCCGCTCTCGCGGTGTCCGGATCGCACACGGTGACGTGGGCCGACGGTACCGAGTACGACCTCGGTGGGAACTGGGCCCGGATCTCGATGTTCGAGAGCCTCAGCGAGGCCGCCGGAGTGGAGATCACGCCGGAGACGCCTCTCGAGGAACTCAAGGCCCTCGCCGACCGTGAGGGAATCGTCGTTCCCCACCCGATCCACGGCAAGTATGTCGAGGAACTCTGGGAGCACTTCGTCAAGGGCGACCTCGTTGCGCCGACCTTCGTCATGGACTTCCCGGTGGACACCTCCCCGCTCGTTCGCGCACACCGCTCGAAGGCCGGTGTCGTCGAGAAGTGGGACCTGTACATCCGCGGCTTCGAACTGGCAACCGGATATTCCGAGCTCGTCGACCCCGTCGTCCAGCGCGAGCGCTTCGTCGAGCAGGCCCGCCTCGCGGCGGGTGGCGACGTCGAGGCCATGCGTCTTGACGAGGAGTTCCTCCGCGCCCTCGAGCACGGCATGCCCCCGACCGGCGGAATGGGCATGGGAATCGACCGCCTGCTGATGGCGCTCACCGGACTCGGCATCCGGGAGACCATCCTCTTCCCCCTGGTGAAGTGATGAACGACTTCCTGCCGAAGGACGTGACGGACCCCAGAGACCCGAAAAAGCCGTCGGGAAACCGGATCGCGATCTGGGTGATCGTCGGCGGAGTCGGACTGTATCTGCTGCTCAGCGGCATTTGGGGCATCCTTACCTAGCCTGCCCACAGCATCCGTTCACCGTAACCGGGGTATTCTTAGGCTGTCATGGACAATTTCTGGTTAAACGCGTTGTGGTCGCTCGCTCCGACCGTCCTGGTCGGGCTGATTTTCTGGGTCATCATGCGCGCGATCATTCGGTCGGACCGTGACGAGCGGGCCGCATACGCGAAGGTCGAAGCAACGGAACGCGCCCGCCTCGGCCTTCCGGCCCAGGATCCCCACTCCACGGGTGGGTCGCGCGAGGCGGCGAACTGATCCGTCGCCGCTGACGGATAGGCTGGCTGTCACTACCCCAATGACAGGAGCGGTTCGTGGACGTTGCGTCATTCTGGGCCGGCTTCTGGGCCTGGGTTGCCACAGCCTTCACCGGTAACTGGACGCTCATTCTATTCTGGGCCGTCGACTTCATCATCCGGGTGATCGCCGTCATCGTTGTTCCGCGGAACCGGCGGCCGTCGGCCGCGATGGCCTGGCTTCTCGCCATCTTCCTGATTCCGTACGTCGGGGTCATCGCGTTCATCCTGATCGGAAACCCGAAACTCCCGCGATACCGCCGCAATATTCAGGACGAGATCAACGAGTTCATCAGGATCGCCGCCGAGAATCTCCCCAAGCAGGAGTTGCGACCGAACCCGCCCGCCTGGTTCTCCTCGCTCGTGCAGCTGAACCGCAACCTCGGTGCGCTGCCGCTGCTCGGTGGGAACGAAGCCAGGCTTCTCGCCGACTACAACCACACGCTCGATGCGATGACAGCCGCGGTCGACGCTGCCGCGGTCTCGGTCAACGTGGAGTTTTACATCCTCAGTTGCGACAAGACCACCGAGCCGTTCTTCGAGGCGCTCGAGCGCGCGGTGGCGCGGGGCGTCACCGTGCGGGTGCTGCTCGATCACGTCGCCAACCTCCGCACCAAGGGCTACCTCAAGACGAAGAAGCGCCTCGATGAGATCGGCGCCGACTGGCACCTGATGCTCCCGCTCCAGCCCTGGCGCTGGAAATTCCAGCGCCCTGACCTGCGCAATCACCGCAAGATCCTCGTCGTCGACGGACTCGTCGCGTTTCTCGGGTCGCAGAACGTCATCGATCGCTCGTACAACAAGCGGGGGAACATCCGTCGTGGGCTGCAATGGCAGGAACTTGTTGCTTACGTCGAAGGGCCTGTCGTCGGCGGCATCCAGGCGATCTTCCTCAGCGACTGGTACAGCGAAACCGGCGAGCTGCTCTCGAGCGAGATCGACCTCGTGGACCCTGACAACGAGGACGGCCACCTCGACTGCCAGGTGGTGCCGAGCGGTCCGGGGTTCGACGGTGAGAACAACCTGCGGCTCTTCCTCGGACTGCTCTATTCGGCCCAGAAACGCATTGTGATCACCAGCCCGTATTTCGTGCCGGACGAGGCGATGCTCTACGCCATCACTACCGCGGTGCAGCGCGGCGTTCCTGTCGACCTGTTCGTGTCGGAGGTCGGCGATCAGGCGCTCGTCTACCACGCACAGCGTTCGTACTACGAAGCGCTGCTTCGTGCAGGCGTGCGTATTTATCTGTACCCGGCCCCATACATCCTTCACGCGAAGCACTTCACCATCGATGACGATGTCGCCGTCATCGGATCGAGCAATATGGACATGCGCTCGTTCGGGCTCAACCTCGAGGTCTCGCTGATGGTCAGGGGCGACACGTTCGTGAGGGACATGCGCGCGGTCGAAGACGAGTACCGGGTGAAGAGCCGGGAGCTCACGCTCGACGAATGGATGAAGCAGCCGCTCCGTTCGACCGTGCTCGACAACCTCGCCCGGTTGACGTCGGCGCTGCAGTAGCGGTCAGGCGCGCACGAGCACGTCGCCGACCTCGCAGCCGAGGACGTCGCAAATCGCGACCAGCGTCGAGAACCGGATCGCCCTCGCCCGATCGTTTTTCAGCACCGAGAGGTTGACGATGCTGACGCCGACTCGCTCGCTGAGTTCGGTGAGGGTCATCCCGCGTTCCGCGAGCAGCTCGTCGAGGCGACAGTGGATGCCTGTCGGCTCGTCGTCCGCGCCGCCCACTAGACGAGACCTTCGGTTTCGCGCTGCAGCCGTTCGCCGGCCTTGAACGCGAGGGCGACAGCCGCGAGGGCGATCGCAGCAAAGTAGGGAATGACGTTGCCGGTCGCAACCGCGCCGTCATAGCTGCCCTGGCTGAGGGTTGCGAAAGCGCCGTTCGTCCCCATGGTCGTGAAGAGGTTACCCAGTGTGGTGCCGACGATGAGCGTGACTGACACCGTTGTGACGAGGCGGGTGTTGATGCGGGAGAACGCCTTTCCGCTCATGAGATTTCGGCACAGCAGCATAGCGCTGGCCACGATGACGAGGGTCGTTGCCAGGTCGACGAGGACAGCGGCGACGAGCGACACGACCACAATGACCGGGAGGTCAGACACCGTCAGCCACGCTGAGTCGACGCGAACGTCCACCATCGCGCCGTCTGGCCCGAGCGGGAGAGCGGTGACGGTGTCGAAGAACGGGGCGAGAACCTCCACATTGGTGTTCGGCACGATTGACGCGATCTGCACGACGGCGTTCCCCAGCGCGAACACGGCGACCATCACGCCGACCACGATCACCGTCCAGAGATCGACGCGATCGGACCGGGTCGGACGAGCGGTGGTTTCGGTTCCCATGGTGCACTCCATCGATTATCGATAACAACGATTATCGTTAAGCTAGCGACCGGGCGGATGCCTGTCAACCGGTCCGAATCGACGGGAGCGCGTTCCGGTTGCGCGATTACGTCGAATGGCGACGTATTCGACGTAATCGCGCAACTGGAAGGGGTCAGGGCCTCCAGCCGCGAGACATCAGGGCGGCTCGAACCCGAGCCACCAGCTCCTCAGGCCGGCGAAGTAGTGCTGATGTGACCTGGATGATGATCCAGCCGGCCGCGCGGAGCGCCTCGATGCGTTCGACGTCCTTCGCGTACCTGGCACCGTGTACATGCCCCTGGTACTCGATCGCGACGCGGTACTGCGGGTAGGCCATGTCGACGCACGCGAGGAACCCGAGCGGTCCATCCACGTCGATGTTGAGGAGCGGTTCCGGCAAGCCAGCGCGGACGAGAACGACGCGACACAGGGATTCTCGTGGCGACCAGGAGTCCTCGCGGATCAGCCCGAGGGCGTCGCGAAGGTGCGTGGCCCCGACTCGGCGACCCGCACCGAGCGCGGTCTCAAGTTTCGCGCGGGTGGTCAGCGGAGGGCGCCCGACATTCGGGCGTAGAAATCCCTGCCGCCACGTGCGGCAGAAATAGTCTCCGATCACGACGAGGTCGTCGACCGACAGAGTGCCGAGCGATGCCCAGACCGAGGCCGGGGTGGCCACGCGTAACCCGTCGTGCACCCTCGTCGTTGTGGTCCGCCGGTCCGCGAGGTGCCCACGAACTCCCCGGCCGCGGGGGACGCTGGAACCTCGGAAGACACCGACGTCGATCAGGGCCGGGATCGAGATGGTGATCGGAGCGCCCCAGAGCACCGCGGCAGTGTGGTGGCTGAAGAACTCGACGGGCCGCATGCGAGTCCCGTACGCGCGTGCCAGGGTGCGCACCTCGTCAGAGTGAGCGTCAAATTCGTCGCTCGCTATGGCATCCGTCTGGCTGCCGCCTTTCGCGAGGCTGGGTTTCTCTGATTCGATGGGCGAGGTTGCGTTGGCGAGGATGCCTTGGAATTGGGCTACCGCCTTTCACGGCGCTGGGTTTCTCTGGTTCGCGGCGCGGCGCGGGGTTGCGTTGTTGAGGATGCCTTGGATTCTGGCTGCCGCCTTTCGCGACGCTTCGCGTCGCGCGTGCGCGCAGAGCGAACACAGGAGTTTTCCTCAGCCCCGGAAGTTACTCTTTTTGTACGGCACCCCCAACCCTGCCCGGGTGCCCAAGGAGCGAACATGTTTGAGAGATTTACCGACCGCGCTCGTCGCGTCGTTGTCTTGGCCCAGGAAGAGGCCAAGATGCTCAACCACAACTACATCGGAACCGAGCACATCCTGCTCGGTCTCATCCACGAGGGCGAGGGCGTTGCAGCAAAGGCGCTCGAGTCGCTCGGCATCTCGCTGGATGCCGTTCGTGAACAGGTCCAGGACATCATCGGTCAGGGCCAGCAGCAGCCCACCGGCCACATTCCCTTCACCCCGCGTGCCAAGAAGGTGCTCGAGCTCTCGCTCCGCGAAGCACTCCAGCTCGGCCACAACTACATCGGAACCGAGCACATCCTGCTCGGCCTCATCCGCGAGGGTGAGGGCGTTGCCGCGCAGGTCCTCGTCAAGCTGGGCGCCGACCTCAACCGTGTTCGCCAGCAGGTCATTCAGTTGCTCTCGGGATACCAGGGCAAGGAAGCTGCTCCCGTCGGTGGCAACACCACGGAGACCACGGCGCAGGGTGGCTCGCAGATCCTCGACCAGTTCGGCCGCAACCTGACTCAGGCTGCCCGCGACAACAAGCTCGACCCGGTCATCGGCCGTGAGAAGGAAATCGAGCGGGTCATGCAGATCCTCTCGCGTCGTTCGAAGAACAACCCGGTTCTCATCGGAGAGCCCGGCGTCGGAAAGACCGCTGTCGTCGAGGGCCTCGCCCAGGCGATCGTCAAGGGCGATGTACCCGAGACGCTGAAAGACAAGCAGCTCTACTCGCTCGACCTCGGTTCGCTCATCGCCGGAAGCCGCTACCGCGGTGACTTCGAAGAGCGCCTCAAGAAGGTCACGAAGGAGATCCGCAGCCGCGGTGACATCATCATCTTCATCGACGAGATCCACACCCTCGTCGGCGCGGGTGCCGCTGAGGGCGCAATCGATGCTGCAAGCATCCTGAAGCCTCTCCTCGCTCGTGGTGAGCTGCAGACCGTCGGTGCGACAACGCTGGACGAGTACCGCAAGCACTTCGAGAAGGATGCCGCGCTTGAGCGCCGGTTCCAGCCGATCCAGGTCAACGAACCGTCTCTCCCGCACACGATCAACATTCTCAAGGGACTGCGCGACAGGTACGAAGCGCACCACAAGGTGTCCATCACCGATGGTGCCCTCGTTGCCGCCGCGAACCTCGCCGACCGCTACGTGTCGGACCGGTTCCTGCCCGACAAGGCGATCGACCTGATCGACGAGGCCGGCGCACGCCTGCGTCTCTCGATCCTCTCGAGCCCGCCCGAACTGCGCGAGTTCGACGAGAAGATCTCGGTCGTCCGCGGAGCCAAGGAAACGGCCATCGAAGACCAGGACTTCGAAAAGGCAGCATCGCTGCGTGACGAGGAGAAGAACCTCCTCGGCGAGCGACTCCGCCTCGAGAAGCAGTGGCGTTCGGGCGACGTGAAGACGACGGCGACCGTCGATGAGGGTCTCATCGCCGAAGTTCTCGCGCAGGCCACCGGCATCCCGGTCTTCAAGCTCACCGAAGAAGAGTCGAGCCGACTGGTCTTCATGGAGAAGGCGCTGCACCAGCGCGTCATCGGCCAGGAAGAAGCCATCTCGGCACTGTCGAAGACGATCCGACGCACCCGCGCCGGCCTGAAGGACCCCAAGCGTCCCTCCGGTTCGTTCATCTTCGCCGGCCCGACCGGTGTCGGAAAGACCGAGCTCGCCAAGGCACTCGCTGAGTTCCTGTTCGACGATGAAGACGCCATCATCTCGCTCGACATGAGCGAGTACGGCGAGAAGCACACGGTCTCACGACTGTTCGGTGCTCCTCCCGGATTCGTCGGTTTCGAAGAGGGCGGTCAGCTGACCGAGCGCGTTCGTCGCAAGCCGTTCAGCGTCGTGCTCTTCGATGAGATCGAGAAGGCACACCCCGACATCTTCAACTCCCTCCTCCAGATCCTCGAAGAGGGACGGATGACGGATGGCCAGGGCCGCGTTGTCGACTTCAAGAACACCGTCATCATCATGACCACGAACCTCGGTTCGAAGGGCATCGCTGGTGGACCGGTCGGATTCCAGGTCGAGGGCGACACCGTCGCCACCTACCAGATCATGAAGGCCAAGGTCACCGAGGAGCTCAAGAAGCACTTCAAGCCCGAGTTCCTCAACCGCGTGGACGACACCATTGTGTTCCCGCAGCTGTCGAAGCCGGAGCTTTTGCAGATCGTCGACCTGTTCGCGAAGCGACTGAGCGAGCGACTGCTCGACCGCGACATGACGATCGATCTGACCCTCGCAGCGAAGGAACGCCTCATCGAGGTTGGCTTCGACCCCGCTCTCGGAGCACGGCCACTGCGCCGCGCGATGCAGAACGAGGTGGAAGACCGCCTGAGCGAGCGCATCCTCAACGGACAGCTCAACGCCGGGGACCACGTCCACGTGGACTTCACGGACGGCGAGTTCGTCTTCGACACCAAGCCGCGCGGTGAAACCGTCGGCGCAGGGGTCAACTCGGGTCGTTCGATCGGCACAGGGTCTGCGACCCCCGATCTCGCGATCGGTAACGCCTAAGCACGAGTAGTACGACAAAGGCCCGGAGGAGAAATCCTCCGGGCCTTCGTCGTGCCCGCCGGGAGGTGGTCCCGGCTCAGTTCCTGGTCCCGGTCCCGGATGTTCAGTTCAGGTGGTCGAGGTAGCGCAACAGTACGCCCTCGCGGGTTGCCCAGGGCGACACGTCGAGCTCGCGCACTCCGAACGTGGCCATGGCTTCGCTGAGCACGATGCCGCCGGCCACGATCTGGAACGTCCGATCGGTGGTGATGCCGGGAAGCTCGGGCCGTGCCGCCGCGGGGATACGGGCGAGCCGCGGCACCCAGTCGTCGAGCTGGCTCCGCCGCAGTCGCGCTCGGTCATCGCCACCGATACCGTCGACGACGCTGCCGGCGAGCCGCGCCAATGAACGGATGGTCTTCGACGAACCGACGACGTGTGTCGGTTTTGCCAAACCCTTGAACGCGGTCCGAGCCTCGGAGAGCACCGAGCGCGCGTGTCGCCTGAGTGCGTCCTGCTGGGCCTCGGTCGGCGGGTCGTCGTGGAGAAAGCCGACGGTCGTTCGCCCGGCGCCCAGGGGGAGCGAGAGCGCCACGTCAGCTTCCTCGTCTTCACCGAGCGCGATCTCGAGCGAGCCACCGCCGATATCGAAGAGCAGAATGTTCCCGGCCGACCAGCCGTACCAGCGGCGAACGGCGAGGAAGGTGAGCTTCGCCTCTTCTTCACCGCTGAGGATCTGCAGCGTCAGTCCGGTTTCCCGTTCGATCAGTTCGATGACTTCAGGGCCATTCGTCGCCTCGCGAATAGCGGAGGTCGCCATCGGCAGCACCTCGTCCAGGTTGCTCCCCTTGGCGATCCGCGCAGCTTCACCGATCGCGGCGACGAGCGCGACGATGCCCTCCTCGGTGATTGAACCGTCGGTGTCGAGGTAGCGCATGAGGCGGAGAACTGATTTGTGTGATGCCTCCGCGACCGGCCGCGCACCCGGGTGAGCGTCGACAATGAGCAGGTGGACGGTGTTTGAACCGATGTCGAGTACTCCGAGGCGCATATCGAAAACAGTACAGGTCACTAAACTTTCAGACATGACCGAACCAGGAGCATCCGAATACCTGGTTCGCCGTGCACGCACCTCCGACGTCCCCGCGATTCAGAAGCTCATCGAGCCCCTCGTTGCCGAGCGGATCCTTCTCGGTAAGGAACGAGTGGTGTTCTACGAGGCGGTGCAGGAGTTCCGCGTTGCGACGCTCCCCGACGGCACGCTGATCGGTTGCGGTGCATTGCACGTCATGTGGGAGGACCTCGGTGAGATACGCACTCTTGCCGTCGCCAGGGAGTGGCTCGGCCACGGTGTCGGCAGGGCGATCCTTGAGACGCTCGAGAAAGACGCCCGCGAGCTGGGGCTTCGGCGGCTCTTCTGTCTCACCTTCGAGGTGCCCTTCTTCACGAAGAACGGATTCCGTGAGATCGGTGAAGAGATCATCGATCCGGTGATTTACTCCGAAATGGTGCGTTCCACTGACGAGGGCGTTGCCGAGTTCCTCGACCTCGCCCGCGTGAAGCCCAACACCCTCGGCAACAGTCGGATGCTGAAACTGCTCTGACGCGATGCGGCCGCTCCTGCTCATCCGTTGTAACTCTTGCGGGGGGTTCCGCTGGGCCGCTAGCTTTTACCCACTGTTTACTTTCCCGGTGATCACGCGTTAATTGGGCCGCTCTAACGTGAGTTGGAGTTGGCCGCACTGCTCTGACAACGGCGCAACGAGGCGCTTCGCAGAGACGCGTCGGCACCGTGAAAACACCCCAGGGAGATCAATGTTGCTGTCCAAACGCGGCTGGCGCGCCGCCGCCCTCGCATCGCTGTTGGGGCTCGCTGTAGCTCCGCTTTCGGCTCTCCCGGCAGCCGCCGCCCCCGACGGTTCCGGAGTCGTGATCAACGAGGCGTACCTTTCGGGCGGCAGCGCGGGAGCAGCGTATTCGACGAAGTTCATCGAGCTCCACAACCCGACAGACACGGCCGTCGATCTCACCGGCTGGTCGGTGCAGTACCGATCCGCGACCGGTGCAGCGGCGCCGAGCGGTGTGCTTCCGCTGAGTGGCACCATCGCCGCCGGCGGGTATTACCTCGTCGCGGGCGGGAGCAACGGCGCCAATGGTGCCGCGCTTCCCACCCCTGATGCGTCGAGCGGCAGCATCAACACGGGCGGCGCTGGCGGGACGATCATCCTCGCAAACACCCCGACGGCGGTGACGCTGCCCGTCGGGAACGTCGCCGGCAACACCGCGGTCGTCGACTTGCTCGGGTACGGCACCTCGAACACGTTCGAGACGGCGGCGGCAACCGCGCCCGCCGGGAACACCGACGTCAAGTCGCTCGGACGCACGGCATTCGCTGATACCGACAGTAACGCCAGCGATTTCACGCTGTCGGCGACAATCACACCGCAGAGCACCGCGGACGGCACAGACCCGACTGACCCGACTGACCCGACCGATCCGACCGATCCGACCGATCCGACTGAACCGGAACTGCTCAGCATCGCTGAGGTTCAGGGCACCGGGGACGCGAGCCCGTGGGTCGGCGCAACGGTCACGACGACCGGAGTCGTGACCGCCGCATACGCGACCGGTGGATTCAACGGCTATTACATCCAGACGCCCGGGTCAGGCGGCGACCTCGCCGGCCACGTGGCATCCGATGGAATCTTCATCTACTCGCCGTCGACCGTCGCCGACGTATCCGCAGGACAGCACGTGGAAGTGACCGGCGTTGTCGGCGAATACAACGGGCTCAGCCAGCTCACCGTTGAGGCCGGCGGGCTCACACAGCTCGATCCGGCTACGGCACCGGTGCCCGCAGCCGTGGCATACCCGGGAACCGCCGCCGAGCGCGAAGCATTCGAGGGGATGCTGCTCGCGCCGGCCGGGGACTACACGGTGACCGACGTTTACGACACGAACGGATTCGGAACCATCGGGCTCACCGCTTCGTCGACGCCGCTGGTCAACCCGACGGTCCTCGGTCTGCCCGGGAGCGCAGAGCATGCGGCGGCCCAGGCGCGGTTCGCCACCGAACTCGTCCTTCTCGACGACGGTGCAACGACAAACTTCCTGTCCTCCGCGAATAACGGGGCGAACCGGAACATCCCGCTGCCGTACCTCTCCACCGACTCCCCGGTTCGCGTCGGTGCCGCGGTCACCTTCACCTCGCCCGTCGTGCTCGATTACCGGTTCGACAGCTGGTCGTTCCAGCCGACCGCGCAACTCACCGGGGAGAACGCTGCGACCGTCCAGCCGGTGACCTTCGAGAAGACCCGCACCGACGCGCCCGAAGATGTCGGCGGCGACATCACCCTCGGAACGTTCAACGTGCTCAACTACTTTGCGACCACGGGCGCCGACCGCTCCGGGTGCACGTTCTACACCGACCGAGCCGGAAACCCGGTCACCGTGAATAACTCGGATGCCGCTGGCTGCGGCGTTCGCGGAGCGGCCGACGCTGAGAACCTCGAACGCCAGCAGGCCAAGATCGTGTCGGCGATCAACGCGCTCGACGCTGACGTGGTTTCGCTCGAAGAGATCGAGAACTCCGCGTCCATCGGCAAGGACCGTGACTACGCGTTGAGCGTCCTCGTCGACGCTCTCAACGCGGCAGCCGGGAGTAACGTCTGGAACTTCGTGCCGTCGCCCGCCAATGTGCCCGCAGACGAAGACGTGATCCGAACCGCATTCATCTACCAGACGGCATCCGTCGAGACGGTCGGTGAGACTCGTATCCTCCTCGACTCGCCCGCGTTTACCAACGCCCGCGAACCCGATGCGCAGGCGTTCAAGCCCGCCGGCGGGGACGATGCCGAAACCTTCCTGGTGATTGCCAACCACTTCAAGTCGAAGAGCGACTCAGGGGCCACCGGTGACAACATCGACACAGGCCAGGGCGCGTACAACGGCGACCGCACCCGCCAGGCCACGGCCCTTGTCGACTTCGCTGACGAGGTATCGGGCGAGCTCGACACGAGCAACGTTTTCCTCGTCGGCGACTTCAACTCATACGCCGGGGAAGACCCGATCGCCGTTATCGAAGCCGCCGGTTACATCAACCAGGGAGCGAAGACCGGTGAGCAGACCTACACCTTCGGCCAGGCGATCGGTTCCCTGGACTATGTCTTCGCGTCACCCGCCGCTAACTCGCTGGTGACGGATGCCGATATCTGGAACATCAATTCCGTGGAGTCAATCGCGCTCGAGTATTCGCGGTACAACTACAACGCGACCAACTTCTACTCGCCAGACCCCTACCGTTCGAGCGACCACGACCCCATGCTCGTCGGCATCGACTTCAGCCCGACGAGCGTGGTGAACCTGCTGAACATCAATGACTTCCACGGCAGGATCGACGCCAACACCGTGAAATTCGCTGGAACGGTCGAGCAACTCAAGGCCCAATTCGACCCGGAGTCAACGCTCTTCCTGTCGGCCGGCGACAATATCGGCGCCTCGTTGTTCGCCTCGAGCGCCCTGCGGGACCAGCCGACGATCGATGTGCTCAACGCGCTCGGACTCGCGGCGGCCGCCGTTGGTAATCACGAGTTCGACCAGGGTTATGACGATCTCGTCGACCGCGTGATGAACGGCGGCCAGAACGCGAGGTTCCCATACCTGGGGGCGAACGTTTATAACGCGGGGACCTCGACACCGGCGCTCCAGGAATACGCGCTGTTCGAGGTGGACGGCGTCACCGTCGGGGTCATCGGTGCCGTCACCGAGGAAACCGCGTCGCTCGTCTTGCCCGCCGGCATCGCCGGCCTCGAATTCGGTGACCCCGTCGACGCCGTGAACCGGGTCACCGCTCAGCTTTCCGATGGAGACGAAGCCAACGGAGAGGCCGATGTTATCGTCGCGGAGTACCACGAGGGTGCGGGGGCAGGCACGCCTGACGGCGCGACCCTCGAGGAGGAGATCGCCGCTGGTGGAGCGTTCGCCGACATCGTGACTGAAACGAGCGCAGAGGTCGACGCCATTTTCACCGGTCACACCCACAAGCGATACGCGTGGGACGCTCCCGTTCCCGGTGGCGAGGGAACCAGGCCGATCCTGCAGACCGGCAGTTATGGTGAGTTCGTCGGCCAGATCACGCTCCAGGTCGACACGCTCACGGGTGAGGTGGCGAGCTACACGGCGCAGAACGTCGCCCGCGTCACGACAGACGATGCAACGCTGATCGCGCAGTACCCAGCGGTGGCCGTCATCGACAGGATCGTCCGATCCGCAATTGCCGAGTCGGATGTCATCGGCCGGCAGGTCGTCGGCACCGCGACGGCTCCGATTACGACGGCGTTCAGCAACGGGCTCCGCGATGACCGCTCATCCGAGTCGACGCTCGGCAACTTCGTGGCCGACGCCCTCGTCGATTCGCTCGCGGCGCCGGAGCGAGGCGGGGCTGAAATCGGCGTCGTCAATCCCGGTGGCCTGCGGGCAGACCTCGACGCTGGAGACATCACGTACGCCGAAGCAAACGCTGTGCTCCCGTTCCTGAACAACCTGGGCACGACGTCGCTGACCGGCGCGCAGTTCAAGGTCATGCTGGAACAGCAGTGGCAGCGGACCGCCGACGGCGCTGTGCCGACACGGCCGTATCTCCAGCTTGGGCTGTCGAACAACGTGACGTACACGTTCGATCCCGCGCGCGCTGAGGGTGACCGCATCACGAGTATCACGGTGAACGGCGAACCGATCGATCAGAGCCGCAGTTACCGCATCGGTTCGTTCAGCTTCCTGCTCCAGGGCGGGGACAACTTCCACGTCTTCACCAGCGCGACAGACACGAGGGACTCCGGTCTCGTGGACCGGGACGCCTGGATCTCGTACCTCACGGCGAACAGCCCGGTTTCCCCGAGCTTCGACCGTCGTTCAGTGCAGGTCACCGGCATCCCTGCCGGACCGGTTTCCGCCGGGTCCTCGGTCACCCTGAACCTGTCGAAGCTCGACCTGACCTCGCTTGGCAGCCCGGTCAACACCAGCGTGACCGCCGTGATCAACGGCACGACGGTAGCCACAGCTCCGGTGACGGACGGGGCGGCAACCGTGACCTTCACGGCGCCAGCCGGGACGGGTCCGACATCGGTGGTGATCACGGCGGCGGAGTCGGGAACAACCGTCACCATTCCTCTCACTGTTGCCCCGACTGAAGTGCCTGCGCAACCCAGTCCAGTCGAGAAGGTCATCGCCGCGATCAAGAAGATCATCAGCTGGCTCGGGCGGTTGCTCGGCTGGTAGAAAAAGCGCTTGACCGCTTCGACGCGCGGGGGGCCGCAATCGCGACCCCCCGCGCGTCCTTGCGTGCGCTCCGGATGCCTCTGGTTATCCTGATTCCATGGCCACCCGGGAGTCACGAGAGAAGCGAAGCGTCTACGTTCGCCGACGGCTGCTTGTTCTGGCCGGTTTGCTCGCCGTCATTGCGATCATCGTGCTTGTGATCTGGAAGCCGGGGTCGACGTCCGGGTTCGAAACCACGCCGAAGGCCACCGCATCAGCGAAACCGAGTGCCACGCCGTCTCCCACAGAAGAGGCGAGCGGCGAAGTGACGGACTGCTCGGAAAAGAACGTGCTCGTCGAGGCCATCACCGATAAGGGGAGTTACGGCGCGAACGAACTTCCCCAGTTGTCGTTGCAGATTACCAACACGGGAAAGAACGCCTGCTCGATCAACGTGGGCACGAGCCAGCAGGTCTTCACCATCACCAGCGGCACCGACGTCTACTGGACTTCGACTGATTGTCAGGTCGAGCCAGCGGATGCTGTCGTTCAGCTGGAGTCGGCCCAGTCTGTCGCGTCGAGCACCCCGATCGCCTGGGACAGGACCCGATCGAGTACGACGACCTGCGACGGGGAGCGCCCCCCGGTTCCGTCTGACGGTGTGTCGTACCACCTCTCAACCTCCGTCGCCGGCTTCGAGAGTGCCGAGACCAAGCAGTTCATGATTACCGGCTGACCCGCGCCTGCGAAGATAGAGGCATGCCGAAAAAGAAGCCGGAGTTCCGGTCACAGGTTCTCGCGGAAGCCCTCGAACAGCAGGACATGGCCGCCGTCGCCTTCGCACTCAGGAACGACAGGATGGTCGTCCCCCTTGTGAAGCCTGGCCAGCGCGATAAGCCGACCGACGCCGGTGAGGTGTGGACCTACAAGCAACCGGAAACCGGGCGCCTCGCCCTGCTGATCTTCAGCGATGCGGCCAACAAGCCGGCCGCGCTGCCCCCGTTCGTCGGCCTCCAGGACGGCGCCTGGCTGCACACCTTCCTCCGGACGCACGGACAGGACATCGAAACCGTCTTCTTTGACATTGCCGGGCCGCATCCGATGCAGGCGACGCCCGACGAGATTCTTCGCGTCCTCGCCCTTTAGCGAGCGGTTTTATCGGTCAATCACGCCAGCGTCCGTTGCGGCCTAAAACACCGCGTCGAGTTCACGGTCGAACGGGGTTCCCGCCGACTTCTTTGCAACGTCAAGCGCCTCACGGATGCTGCCGCTGCGGGCATCCACTATCGTCCGGTATCCCAGGCGAGTCGCCTCGGATGTGCGCTGCCGCGCAGCGCTGACCGGCCGCACCTCACCCGCGAGGGAAATCTCACCGAACGCGGCGAAGCTATGGGGGACTGCATAGCCGAGTGCAGCGGACGCGAGCGCGATGGCGATTGCGAGATCCGCGCCGGGCTCGTTGAGCCGGACTCCGCCCACCGTCGAGACGTAGATGTCTTTGTCGTGGAGGCGGATTCCTGCCCGCTGGTCGAGCACGGCGAGCAGCATGGCAACGCGGGAAGAATCGACGCCATTGGTCACTCGGCGCGGGTTTGGGGCGCTGGTCTCAAGGACGAGGGCCTGAATCTCGACCGGAAGGGCGCGTTTTCCCTCCATCGACACGGTGACGCAGGTGCCGGATACCGTGATGCCCCTGCTGAGGAAGAGCGTGCTCGGATCGGGTACTTCGGCGATGCCGTCGCCGGTCATCTCGAAGCAGCCCACCTCGTCGGTGGGGCCGAACCGGTTCTTGAGCGCGCGCACGAACCGAAGTGACGTGTGGCGGTCGCCCTCGAACTGGCACACGACGTCTACGAGGTGTTCGAGCAGGCGGGGGCCAGCGATGCTGCCGTCTTTCGTGACGTGGCCGACGAGCAGCACGGGAAGCCCGCGTTCTTTGGCAACCCGGATCAGGGTCTGGGCGACTTCGCGCACCTGGCTCGGCTGCCCGGCGATCCCGTCGGACAGCGAACTCGACACCGTCTGGACCGAGTCGACGATGAGGAGCTCGGGCTTCACCGCGTCGATCTGGCCGAGTACAACGCCGAGGTCGGTCTCGGCGGCGAGGAACAGGTTGTCGCTGAGTGCTCCGGTGCGGCGAGCTCGCAGCTTGACCTGGTTGACCGACTCTTCGGCGCTGACGTAGAGCACACGTGACTTGGCCTTTGCAGCGCGGGCGGCGACCTCGAGCAGGAGTGTGGATTTTCCGACGCCGGGCTCGCCGGAGAGAAGTATTGCGGCTCCGGGCACGATACCGCCGCCGAGCACCCGGTCGAACTCATCGATCCCGGTCGGCCAGTGCGAGACGTCAGCCTCGGTCACCTCGGTGATTGGGCGAGCAGATCGGTCGGCAGAGACGGTTGTGGCCGTGAGGCGTTGTCCGGCGTCGGCTGTTGCGTCGACGACGGTGCCCCACTGCTGGCACTCGCCGCATCGTCCCGCCCACTTCGCTGATTGCCAGCCGCACTCGGTGCATTTGAATGTCGACGTCGGTTTAGCCATGGTCAGAGCTTAACCTCGACGTCGGACATCACCGGTGCCCCCGCCCGCGCGGGACAGAACCGCATCGCGGCAGGCAGGAGCAGCGGCCCCGATTCGCGCAGGCATCCAGGATCTACTACACTCGACGGCGGTGACGTGTCCGAGCGGCCGAAGGTGCAACTCTCGAAAAGTTGTGTGCGTCTAAAGCGCACCGTGGGTTCAAATCCCACCGTCACCGCCACCACAAAGGCCCCGAATCCCCTGAAATCAGAGGGTGTCGGGGCCTTTGTCATTTCCTCGAGGGGTTAGTCGTAGACCGTCGCCGTCGGGTCCGCTACTGTCGGCTCAACGCGAAGGAGCCCCATGACCCGTCTAGCGCTGTGGCGTATGGGGGCGGTCACGACCGTTGTGCTGCTCATGGCAGGGTGCGCGGCCGCCCAGCCGGCCTACGCGGAGCTCGCGGAACCGCAAACGGATGCGGACCTGCTCCCAGGCGTTGGTGACGGCAGCGTTATCCCAGAGTCGGTACGTTTCGTCGGTGAGTATGAGGGGCGGTCTTACTTCCTCGCCAAGTCGACTCCGACATTATTCCGCGACGGGGTCTGCGTGCTCGTTCAGGCACCCGACGTCGAGGGATTCAGTTGCGGAGAAAACGAGGTCATCATTGACTACCCACTGGGGCTGGCCCGCTACGACCGCACGCCCATGCCCGATTCGGCCCTTGAGGATGACTGGGTTCGTATCTCGCCCAACGTGGTTTTGCAGCCCGCTCCCTAGCTGGTGCTCACGCTGGCGCCTGCGGCGACGTCTGGCAAACCACACAGCGAAAGACCAGCCGGCTGGAACTCAAGGAGACAACAGCCCCGCTGCAGTATCCGTCCGTAAAATGGTCGGGTGACTAATACCGCGCCCATCCTTGGCCTCCTGCTCGATGTTGACGGACCGATTGCGAGCCCGGTGAGCCGCAGCATCGCCATTCCGAGCATCGCTGGTGATCTGGTGGAGTTGGCCAATGCCGGCATCCCGGTTGCGTTCAACACCGGCCGCTCGGATGCGTTCATTAGAGAGCAGGTCGTACCTCAACTCCTCGCCCGCGGCCTCGATGCAACAGCCAGGGTGTGGGCGGTGTGCGAGAAGGGCGCGGTGACAACGCGGATCACCCCGGAGGGAATGGGCGAGATCACCGTCGACACCACGCTCGCGATGCCCGATTCGTACAGCGCTGCTATCCGGGACCTCGTCGAGTCACGGTACTCGGAGGTGGTGTACTTCGACGAGACCAAACGCGCCATGGTGTCCGTCGAGCAGCTGACGTCCATATCGGCGGAAGAATATGCCGCGGTTCGCGAGAGTTTTGACGCGGATGCCGCTCACGTCTTCGAGCGCCTCGACCTGGGATACGAGTGGAACACGGAACGGCACCCTGACGCAGATGGTGCGGTTCCCTATCGCATCGACCCGACGATCATCTCGACCGATATCGAGTCAGTGCGCCTCGGCAAGGACCTTGGGGCGCAGAAGTTCCTGGATCTGCTCACCGAGGATGGGGGCGCGGTGCCGCGGGCGTGGCGGACACTCGGCGATTCTCGAACCGATTACGCCATGGCCGACTGGTTGCATGCGCACGGATTCGACGTCGCACACGTTGACGTCCGGCCGGCGGATGGGGTTCCGGACACTCCGTACCCGGTCCGGCACCACCCGACGCTCATTCACGATGAGGCGGGCGCGGTGTATCTCGGTCGCTGGGTCGGGATGCTCCGGGGCGACGAGGACGACGACGCGAAGATTGCCTAGATTGCGGCGCTTTGCCCTCGATGCGCGAGCGCGTCAGGAGGCGACACGCCCGGCGTGCACGTGCAATTTGCCGGAGTGACGAAAGCCAACGTAGAGTAACTACTCGTCACCCCAAAGGTGCGGCTGAGCTTAGCTCGCCGGCCTCATGCGGGACCACCTCCCACTCTCAGAATCTTCCGAATTTCGGATGCTATTTTGATAGTGGGATTCCTGGCTCCTCTCTCGAGCTTTTGGCCTTCCGAATCACTTCGGATGCTGTCAGAACTGCTGAGAAAGGGTGCTAGGGTAGAGAAGTTGCCCTGCGGAGCAGCCCGGAAGGGTGAAAAGCGGGAGCATCCGATCCTTGAGAACTCAACAGCGTGCACAATGTCAAATGCCAAATACCCGTTGACTCGGCCTTTTCTGGTTGGGTTACGGATTCCTTTGGAAAACATTTAAACAACAAAGCAAGTCAGTAATGATTTGTTCTGTCAGTTTCAAACTCGCGGTTTTTCGAGCCTATTCCGGTTCGTTACCGCAAACAATGTGCCGGTCGCTTTCGGGTGGCTTGGCAATTAAACATTTACGGAGAGTTTGATCCTGGCTCAGGACGAACGCTGGCGGCGTGCTTAACACATGCAAGTCGAACGATGATCCAGAGCTTGCTCTGGTGATTAGTGGCGAACGGGTGAGT